>NZ_JBVIRO010000002.1:320383-549970 GCF_055575975.1 Amycolatopsis sp. NPDC033938 | reverse complement strand
ACGATATGTGCGTTCCCGCGCGGGCGCTCGTGTGGGCCTATTTGGTTTAGAACCCTCATTGCCACTCACGACCCCCGCCCGCAACCACACACCTTGCCCCTCGGCAAGACCAAGCCACCGACCTTGAGTTCCAAGCGCGTGAAGGCAGCTCCAGCGGTCAGGACCACTCGTGTTTCTGCGACCGCCCCAGCAGTTCGGCTCCCGCACGCCGCGGGTCGACCCCTTCGTGGCACACGCGGTGCATCGCGTCGGTGATGGGCATGTCGACGCCGTGGCTCAGCGCGAGTTCCCGGATCGACGTGCACGACTTGACGCCCTCGGCCACCTGCCCGCCCGCGGCGTCCAGCGCCTGCCGCAGGGTCTCTCCCCTGCCCAGCCGCTCGCCGAAGGTCCGGTTGCGCGACAGCGGCGAGGAACACGTCGCCACCAGGTCGCCGACGCCGGCGAGCCCGGCGAAGGTGAGCGGATCGGCGCCGAGTTTCGCGCCGAGCCGCGCCATCTCGGCCAGCCCTCGGGTGATCAGCGTCGCCATCGTGTTGGTGCCGAGCCCCAGTCCGGCGGCCATCCCGCAGCTCAGCGCGATAACGTTCTTGCACGCGCCGCCCAGTTCGCAGCCGACGACGTCGGTGTTGGTGTACGGCCGGAAGTACTGGTTGAAGCTCGCCCGCTGGATCGCCTTGGCGTTGTCGTGGTCCGTGCACGCGACCACCGCGGCCGACGGCTGCCCGAGCGCGATCTCCTTCGCGAGGTTCGGCCCCGATACGACCACGATCCGGCCGTCCTCGACGCGCGCGATCTCGGCGATGACCTCGCTCATCCGCTTGAGCGTGCCGAGTTCGACACCCTTCGCGAGGCTCACCAGGATCGCGTCGGAGGGCAGCAGACCGGACCACTCCGACAGATTGGTCCGCAGCGTCTGGCTCGGCACCGCGAGGACCACGGCCTGCGCGCCGTCGAGCGCCTCGGCCGGCTCCGCGGTCGCGGTGATCCGCGCGGGCAACTCGATATCGGGCAAATAGGACGAATTTCGGTGCTGGTCCCGGATCTCCGCCGCGACCTCGGGCCGCCGGGCCCAGATGGTCACGTCGCGGCCGGCGTCGCCGAGCACCTTGGCGAACGCCGTGCCCCACGATCCGGCGCCGAGTACGGTCACCCGCTGGACCTCGGCCATCAGGCGTCGTCCTCCGGCTTCTTCGCGGGCGGTTCCTCCTGGCGGATCTCCGCGAGCAGGGTGGTGATCTCGGTCATCATCAGCTCGGTGACCTCGCGCAGCTTGGACGCGCTGCGCGTGGACCCGTCCTTGTAGGCGGACAGGTCCATCGGCTCCCCGACCAGATGCGTGATCGTCTTGCGCGGGAACGGCGTGAACTTCTTCGTGTACCCGTTGAAGATGTGGTTCGTGCCCCAGCGGGCGATCGGGATCACCGGCACGTCGGTCTCCAGCGCGAGCCGCGCCGCGCCGGTGAACGGCTTCTTCGGCCAGCCGTCGGGGTCCTTGCTGATCGTCCCCTCCGGATAGATCACGACGACCTTGCCGTCACGCAACGCCTGGTGGGCGGCCTTGAGGCTGTCACCGGCGGCGGCCGAACCGCGCGAGACCGGGATCTGCCCCGCGCCGACGAAGATCTTGCCGAAGACCGGCGTCCTGGTCAGGCTCTCCTTGCCGAGGAACCGCGGCACCCGCTTCTGCCGGTGCACGAACACCGCGTCCACCGCCGGGTCCATGTGGGACACGTGGTTGAGCAGCAGCAGCGCGCCGCCTTCGCGGGGGATCTTCTCCTCACCGCGGTAGACGCGCCTGGCGATGGCCGTCGCCGGATAGAACAGTGCGGCGGCGACGCCAACCCAGAAGCCGCCCTTCTCACGCCGGGCCAATTCGTCCTCCTCGAAGTCGCACGTGCCGTCCCAGACCCCAGATCCTGCCGCCCGCGTACGAGCGGGGTCCAGGGAGGGTCGGGTAAGAATGCAGATGTGGACGTGGACCTGATCGTGCCGATGAAACGCCCGGCGCAGGGCAAGTCGCGCCTTCGCGGCGCGGTCGTGCCCGAGCGGCACGCCGAACTGGTGCTGGCGCTGGCGTACGACACGCTGGCCGCGGCGACCTCGGCGGACGGGGTCCGCCGGGTACTGGTGGTCTCCGCCGACCCGGCGTCGGTGGCGGATCTCGCCGAGCTGGGCGTGGAAATCGTCGCCGAACCTTCGCGAGGCGGATTGAACGCCGCCCTGCGCCACGGCGCGGAACTGCTGCGCCGGGACACCCCGTCCGGTCTCGTCGGCGCCCTGCAGGCCGACCTGCCCGCGTTGCGGACCGAAGACCTCACCGCCGCGCTCGCCGAGGCCGCCGGTGAGCGGGCCTTCGTCGCGGACCGGCAGGGAACTGGCACGACGCTGCTGCTCGCGGGAGCGGGCCGGGCCCTCGAACCCCGCTTCGGCGAGGGTTCCGCGCGGGCGCACACCGCTTCCGGTGCGACGCCGCTCACGATCGCCGCGGAATCGCTCCGCGCCGACGTGGACACCGCGGATGATCTCGCTCACGTCCGCACCCTGGGTGTCGGAAAGCGCACTTCAACGCTGTTGGGAACACCCTGCGTGGCGATGTGACGAGAGTTCACCACGGCGACGCGCGCGCGGCGCACATAATCGCTCCGAGTGGTGAACAATGAAGCCCGTGAGCACAAACGACGGCGGCACCCCGAACTCGGCAAGGAAGCGGAAGACCTCCGCCGCGAAACCGGAACCGGACCACAGCGGCACCAAGCCCGTCCGGGCGAGGAAGACCAGTCCCGCGGTGAAGACGAACAGCACCCCGCGCGCGGCCATCCGCGCGACGCGCGGCGGTTCGGCGAGCCGTCCCGCACAGGAGTTCCGCGCGCTGCCCGCCGCGCCGCCCGCGGTGACCTCGGCGCCGACCGCCGTCGAGACGCTGCCCGACGACCGGTACTTCAACCGTGAGCTGTCGTGGCAGGACTTCAACGCCCGCGTGCTCGCGCTGGCCGAGGACGAATCACAGCCGCTGCTCGAACGCGCCAAGTTCCTGGCGATCTTCGCGTCCAATTTGGACGAGTTCTACATGGTGCGGGTCGCCGGCCTGAAGCGCCGCGACGAGACGGGCCTCCCGGTCCGCAGCGCGGACGGGCTCACCCCGCGCGAGCAGCTGGCCTACATCGCCAAACGCAACCAGGACCTGGTCGAGCGGCATACGAACGCCTTCGAACTGCACCTGCGGCCGCGGCTGGCCGACGAGGACATCCACATCGTCGGCTGGAACGACCTGACCGGCGCCGACCAGCTCCGGCTGTCCAACTACTTCAGCGAGCAGATCTTCCCGGTGCTCACACCGCTGGCCGTGGATCCCGCGCATCCGTTCCCCTACATTTCGGGCCTTTCGCTCAACCTCGCGATCACCGTCCGGGACCCGGAGGCGGGCACCGAGCGGTTCGCCCGCGTCAAGGTGCCGAGCAACGTGCCGCGGCTCATGCGGATCGAACAGCAGCCGAGGGAGAACCGCACCGCGACCTTCCTGCCGCTGGAGGAACTGATCGCCGCCCACCTCGGTGAGCTGTTCACCGGGATGGAGGTCACCGAACATCACGCGTTCCGGGTGACCCGCAACGCGGATTTCGAGGTCGAAGAAGACCGGGACGAGGACCTCCTCCAGGCGCTGGAGCGCGAACTGGCGCAGCGCCGGTTCGGCCCGCCGGTGCGGCTCGAAGTCGCCCAGGACATGAGCGAGCACATGCTCGAACTGCTGCTCCGCGAGCTGGAGGTGGACCCACGCGACGTCGTCGAGGTCCCCGGTCTCCTGGACCTGACCTGCCTGCACCAGTTGTCCGGAGTGGACCGGAAGGAACTCAAGGACCGCCCTTTCGTCCCCGCCACCCATCCGGCGTTCGGTGAGCGCGAGACGCCGAAGTCGGTGTTCGCGACGCTGCGCGAGGGCGACGTCCTCGTGCATCACCCGTACGACTCGTTCTCCACCAGCGTCCAGCGGTTCATCGAACAGGCCGCGGCGGACGACAAGGTGCTGGCGATCAAGCAGACGCTGTACCGCACCTCCGGTGACTCCCCGATCGTCGACGCGCTGATCGACGCCGCCGAGGCGGGCAAGCAGGTCGTCGCGCTGGTGGAGATCAAGGCGCGGTTCGACGAACAGGCCAACATCACCTGGGCGCGCACACTGGAACGCGCGGGCGTGCACGTGGTCTACGGCCTCGTCGGGCTGAAGACGCACTGCAAGGTGTCGATGGTGGTGCGTCAGGAGGGTTCGACCATCCGCCGCTACTGCCACATCGGCACCGGCAACTACAACCCGAAGACGGCACGACTCTACGAGGACCTCGGCCTCCTGACCGCCGATCCGACGATCGGCGCGGACCTGACGGATCTGTTCAACGTGCTCACCGGGTACTCCCGGCAGGACACCTACCGCAACATCCTCACGTCGCCGCACGGGATCCGCCGCGGCATCGTGCGCGCGATCGGCGAGGAGATCGAACTCGCACGCGCCGGGCAGACCGCGGGGATCCGGATCAAGTGCAACTCGCTCGTCGACGAGCAGGTGATCGACGCGCTGTACCACGCGTCGCAGGCCGGAGTGCCGGTCGACATCGTGGTGCGCGGCATCTGCGCGCTGAAACCGGGAGTGGAGGGGCTGAGCGAGAACATCCATGTCCGCTCGATCCTCGGCCGGTTCCTGGAACACTCGCGCATCTTCAACTTCCGCGCGGGCGGCACGCAGTGGATCGGCAGCGCGGACATGATGCACCGCAACCTGGACCGCCGCATCGAGGCGCTGGTGCGGGTCAAGGATCCGAAGCTGACGGCGCAGCTGGACTACATCTTCGAGTCCGCGCTGCACCCCTCGACCCGGTGCTGGGTGCTGAACTCGACCGGCGAGTGGACGCCGTTCCCCGCCTCCGGCGACGACGTCCGCGATCACCAGGTCGAACTGGCGAAACGACACGGAGCCGCCGGATGAGCGCGGTCGTGCGGGCGGCGGGTGCCGTCCTCTGGCGTCGTGACGGCGACCGGATCGAGGTCGCGCTGGTCCACCGGCCGCGCTACGACGATTGGTCACTGCCGAAGGGAAAGCTGGATCCGGGCGAGACCGTCGCGCAGGCCGCGGTCCGCGAGATCGAAGAGGAGACCGGCTTCGAGGCGGTGCTGGGCCGGTATCTGTTCCGGACCGAGTACACCGTCGCGGGTGCGCCGAAGACCGTCGACTACTTCTCCGCCCACGTGGCTTCGGGCGAGTTCGCCCCGAACGAGGAAGTCGACGAACTGCGCTGGCTCGACGCGGAGGCCGCGGAGAAACTGCTGACGCGCCCTGGCGACGTGCGGGTGCTGCGCGAGTTCTCCGCGCTGCCGCCCGACCTCACCACGGTGGTACTGGTGCGGCACGCCAAGGCGGGTAAACGCGACGAGTGGAACGGCGACGACGACCTGCGGCCGCTTTCGGACGCGGGCCAGCGTCAGGCCGAAGCGCTGCGTTCGCTGCTGCGGCACTACGGGCCGACCAGGGTGCTCTCGGCGCCGCGGCTGCGGTGCGTCCAGACGGTGAACGGGCTCGCCGAAGACCTCGAGGTCGAGATCCGGCACGAGCCGCTGCTGTCGGAAGAGGGCTACTGGCCGGACCCGGTGCTCGGCGTCGCACGGCTGCTGGCCATCGCGGGCGACGGCGGGACACCGGTGATCTCCAGCCAGGGCGGCGTGATCCCGGACGTGGTGAGCGCGCTGGCCGACCGCGACGGCGTCGACCTGCACGCCGCGCGTGGCGGGGTGGTGCCGTCGAAGAAGGGCTCGTTCTGGGTGCTGTCCTTCCGGTCGCCGACCGAAGAAGACGGGCCGGTGCTGGTGGCGGCGGACTACTTCGCGTCGCCTCTGCCCACGCCCGCGCCCGCGCATCCCTGAGTCCCCCGCGGTGACAGCGAACTGACAGCGCCCCCTGGTTTACTCCACCCGTGTCCAGCGGGGGGCGGACGCGGTACTCGCCGTTCAGCCTGGGGGTGGAACGGACAGCAACGTCCGTACTTCGTCGGCACGGGGATCACCGAGGCGCTGGCATACGGCCAGCGCCTCGGCTCCGTATGCCTCGGCCTCCGCGGTCCGGCCCGTACTCAGCATGATCTTCGTCAGCGTGATGAGCGTGTCGATGGTCCCGTATTCGGCGCCGAGGCCGTGGAGTTCGGCCAGCGCTTCGGAACCACTCGCCTCCGCTTCTTCGAACCGTTTCGCGCCCGCGAGTGCTTCGCCTGAGTTGGAGAGGGCGAGTGCCGCGTGGTACCGGTCGCCGAGATCGGCGAACGCCTGCCTCGCTTCCAGCGCGGCTTCGACCGCGCCGTCGAAGGCGCCCATCCCGATCCGGCTCGCGCTGATGTTGAGGAGCGCGTGCGGGACGAAGGTGCGCTGCCCGGTGGCGGCGGCGAGGCGCGCGGCCTCGGCGGCGACCTCTTCGCTCTTCTCGAATTGGGAGCGGAGGTAGTAGGCCCCCGACAGATTCGACAGGATCGCGACGGTGACCTCGGAGCCCCCGGTCTCCGCGGACGCCTTCCTTGCCTCTTCCAACATCTCCAGCCCCTCGTCGGGACGAAGTGCCCGCAGGTAGGCGGACCCGAGGTTGTTGGCCGCGTACTGCAGGCCCAGCGGATCGCCTGCCGCCCGGGTGGCCTCGACGGCGAGCTTGCCGGTGCTGACCCAGTCCTCCTGATCGTGCCGTTCGGCGTAGAAGGCGCGCAGCAGCCACGTGAGTTTCCAGGCGCGGGTGGCCCAGCCATGGTCGGCGGCGCTCCGGACCAGCGCGGCGAGCGCCTGGCGTTCCTCGACATACCAAGCCATCGCTTCGGCGCGGTCGGCGAAATCGAGCCGCGGCCCGTCGACCGGTTCCAGCGTGACGTCCGAAGTGAGCAGATCCGGCCGGACGAGTTCGTTCGCCGAGGCGACGGCGGCGGTGTACCAGTCGATCAGCCGCCGCAGCGCGGCTTCGCGTTCACCGGGGAGATCGTCTTCGGCGAGTTCCGCGGCGTAGACCCGCAACAGGTCGTGGAACCGGAACCGGTCGGTACGGGGCTGGTTCAGCAAATGCGCCGACGCCAGCTGGTCGATCAGTTCCCGTGCTTCGAGGACACCGGTCCCCGCCGCGACGGCCGCGGTGGTGATCCGGATCGACACCCCCGGGAACAGCCCGAGCAGCCTGAACAGCCGCGCGGCCTCCGGGCGCAACGCTTTGTAGGACCACGAAAACGCCGCTCGCAGATCCGTGCCCGCGTCCTGCGGATCCCGGAGGGTGTCGAGCCGGACGCGCTGATCCCGCAGTTCGTCGACGATCCAGGCCAGTGAGGTTCCCGAAAACCGGGACGCGCGCTCTCCGGCCAGCGCCAGTGCCAACGGCAAGCCACCGCACAGCTGCGTGAGTTCCGCCACCGCGCCGGGTTCGGCGTCGAGCCGGGCGTGGCCGACGCTTTCGGCGAGCAGGGCCTTGGCCGCGTGCTCGTCCAAGGAACGCAACGGCATCCGCCGCGCCCCTTCCCTGGCGACCAGGCCCCGCAACTGGTTCCTGCTGGTGACCACGACCAGATTGCCCGAGCCGGGCAGCAGCGGCCGGATCTGGTCGGCGTCACGCGCGTTGTCCAGCAGCAGCAGCATCCTGGTCTCGGCGAGTCTGCCGCGCAGCGCGGCCGACCGTTGCTCCACTGTGGAGGGCAGTACGTCGGCGGGCATACCCACCGCCTGCAGGAACTCCGACAGTGCGTCCATCGGGGTGACCGGCGTACCGGCGGAATGCCCGCGCAGGTCTACGAAGAGTTGCCCGTCGGGGAATCTTTCCCGGAGCCGATGCGACCAATGGACGGCGAGGGCGGTCTTTCCGACCCCCGCCGTCCCTTCGATGACCACGATCCGTGTCGGCCGGTCCTGGTCGAGGAATCCGTCCAACCGGGCCAGTTCGGTTTCGCGTCCGGTGAAACCCGTGACGTCGAAGGGAAGCTGGCGCGGTACCGGGAGCGCCGGTGCCGCGGGCTCCGCGCGCACGTCCGCGGCGAGCAGTCCGGCGTGCAGCCGCCGCAGTTCCGCACCCGGTTCGACACCGAGTTCCTCGACGAGAAGCGATCGCAGCCGGGCGTATCCGGCCAGTGCTTCGGCCCGTCTGCCCGAGCGGGCGAGAATCCGCACGAGTCTTTCCCATAACGATTCCCGGAGCGGATGCCTGCCGACCAGATCGGTCAATTCGGCGACGAGATCGGCGTCGGCCGCTACCGGCGTATCCAGGTCGATCCGCCTTTCGACGGCGCACAGATACCGCTCGGTGAGCAGCGGGCCCCATTCCTCGGCGAGGGTGGGGGAACCGACGCCTTCCAGCGGTGTCCCGCCCCAGAGCGCGATCGCCTCCGCCAGCAGTTTCCGTTCCTCGGCCGGGTCTTTTCCGGCGGCCTCGTCGAGCAGGCTCAGGAATCGCAGCGCGTCGACCCCGGCTGGTGCGGAACTGAGACGGTAACCGTCCGGTTCGGTCACGACGACACCTTCGCCGAGCAACCGCCGCAAGCGCATCACATTCGTCTGCAGGCTGCCGCGGATCCGTTCCGGGGGTTCGGGTCCCCAGACGCCGCGCGCGAGCGTGTCGATGGAAACCAGACGGCCGCACGACAGGGCCAAGGTGGCCAGCAGTGCGCGTTGACGGGCACTGCCGAGCGAAAGCGGTACCCCGTCCACGATCACCCGGAACGGGCCGAGAAGCCGGATTTCGATGATGGCCACCCCCAGTCCTGCCAGTACTGTGTTCCCCCGTCCCGTCCCCCGCGAGAAGCGTGGCACAGCGAGCCGGCCGCCGAACGGGGTTCCCCGACATTCCGTGGCGAAGACCATGAAAACAGCGGCAGGGCCCCGCGCCGTGCGCGGGGCCCTGCCGTTGGCTCACTCGTGGAGAGGGAGCTTACTTCTTCTTCGCGGCCGCCGAAGTCCGCTTGGCCGGAGCCTTCTTCGCGGGAGCCTTGGCGGTCGTCGCCTTGGCGGCCGGCTTCGCGGCGGCCTTGGTGGCGGTCGCCTTCTTGGCCGTGGTGGCGCGAGTCGTCGTGGCCTTCGCCGCGGTCTTCGGCGCCGCCTTGGTGGCGGTCGTCTTGGCCGCTGCCTTGGTCGCGGTCGCCTTGGCGGCCGGCTTCGCGGCGGCGCGCGTCGTGGTCGCGGCGGCGCGGGTCCGCGTGGTGGTGGAACGCGTCGCGGCCGGGCGGCTGGCGGCCGTCCGGGTCGTCGTCGCGCGGGTGGCGGCGGTCCGGGTGGTGGTGCCGGCGGTCGCACGCTTCACAGCGGTGGCCTTCGGCAGCTTCTTCGAACCGCTGATGACGTCCTTGAAGGTCGTACCCGCGCGGAAGGCGGGCACGTTGGTCTTCTTGACGCGAACGGTCTCACCGGTGCGCGGGTTCCGCGCGGTGCGGGCGGCGCGGGCGCGCTTCTCGAACACACCGAAGCCGGTGATGTTCACCTTCTCGCCCTTGTTGACCGTCCGGATGATGATGTCGACAAGGCCATCGACGGCCTCCGACGCGACCTTCTTGTCGCCCAGGCGCTCCGACAGCGCCTCGATCAGCTGGGCCTTGTTGGCCATTCCAGTCCTCCAAGAAGAACTACTTGTACACGGCCCCGTCGGCCGACTTAGCGCACACGGTATTACCAATGCAGCACAAATTCCAAACGACGCGCGGAAATTTCCCTTGTCTCGGGGGCGGTTCCGCCTCTTGAGGGACCCCTCCAGGGCCTCTTGAGGTGCCGTTCGGTGTGGTTTCGGGGCTGTCTTGGAGAGCCTCGGCCGGGGTGCGGATTCCCTGCTCAGCAAGGGAATCCGCCCCCTTCGACGGGCCTTAGGAAGCGGCCGCCGGGAGGGTCACCGGCTTCCAGGAGGGGCGCTGGGACTCGAAAGTGTCGATCTCATCCGCGTGGCGGAGTGTCAGGGCGATGTCGTCGAGCCCTTCGAGGAGCCGCCAGCGGGTGTAGTCGTCGATCTGGAAGGGCGCGGTGAAGTCCTTGGCTCGTACCGTCTTCGACTCGAGGTCCACCGTGACCTCCGTCCCAGGCTCGTTTTCGAGCAGCTTCCAGAGCAGTTCGACGTCCGCCTGCTCGACCTGAGCGGCGACCAGGCCCTGTTTGCCCGAGTTCCCACGGAAGATGTCCGCGAACCGGGAAGAGATCACGACCCGGAAGCCGTAGTCCATCAGGGCCCAGACGGCGTGCTCACGGGAGGAACCGGTGCCGAAGTCCGGGCCCGCGACCAGGACCGACCCGCTTTTGAAGGGCTCTTGGTTGAGGATGAACGACTCGTCGGAGCGCCAGGCGGCGAAGAGCCCGTCCTCGAAGCCGGTGCGGCTCACGCGCTTGAGGTAGACCGCCGGGATGATCTGGTCAGTGTCCACGTTGGACCTGCGCAGCGGGACCCCGACGCCGGTGTGGTGGGTGAACGCGTCCATGGTGATGAAACTCCTCAGCGATGTCGGCGATGTCAGCGATGTCAGCTGGCGGTGGCGGGCAGCAGGTCTTCGGGGCTGGACAGGGTTCCCCGCACGGCCGTCGCGGCGGCCACGAGCGGGGAGACCAGATGCGTCCGGCCGCCCTTGCCCTGCCTGCCTTCGAAGTTGCGGTTCGAGGTCGACGCGCTGCGCTCACCCGGCTTGAGCTGGTCCGGGTTCATGCCGAGGCACATCGAGCAGCCCGCCTGGCGCCATTCCGCGCCCGCGTCGGTGAAGATCCGGTCCAGGCCTTCGGCTTCGGCCGCCTTCCGGACCCGCATCGAGCCGGGGACCACGAGCATCCGGACCGACTCGGCGACCTTGTGCCCGCGCAGGACGTCCGCGGCGGCCCTCAGATCCTCGATCCGGCCGTTCGTGCAGGAGCCGAGGAAGACGGTGTCCACCGCGATCTCGCGCAGCGGTGTGCCCGGCTTGAGGTCCATATAGGACAGGGCCTTCTCGGCGGCGACGCGCTCGTTCTCGTCGCCGATCTTCTCCGGGTCGGGCACTTCGGCGCCCAGCGGGAGCCCCTGGCCCGGGTTCGTGCCCCAGGTCACGAAAGGCGTGAGCTCGTCGGCGTTCAGGTGCACCTCGGCGTCGAAGACGGCGTCGTCGTCCGTGCGGAGTTCACGCCAGTTCTCGACGGCGGCGTCCCAGTCCGCGCCCTGCGGCGCGTGCGGACGGCCCTTCAGGTAGGCGAACGTCGTCTCGTCCGGCGCGATGAGCCCGGCGCGCGCGCCCGCTTCGATCGACATGTTGCACACCGTCATCCGGGCTTCCATCGACAGGTTCTCGATGGCCTTGCCCCGGTATTCGAGGACGTAGCCCTGCCCGCCGCCGGTGCCGATCTTCGCGATCACCGCGAGGATGACGTCCTTCGCCGTGACGCCGGGACGCAGCTCCCCGTCGACGGTGATCGCCATCGTCTTGAATGGACGGAGCGGCAGGGTCTGGGTCGCCATCACGTGTTCGACCTCGGAGGTCCCGATCCCGAAGGCCATCGCGCCGAACGCGCCGTGCGTCGAGGTGTGACTGTCGCCGCACACCACGGTCATCCCCGGCTGGGTCAGGCCCAGCTGCGGGCCGATGACGTGCACGATGCCCTGTTCGGCGTCGCCCATCGGATGCAGCCGGACGCCGAACTCCTTGCAGTTGTTGCGAAGGGTGTCGACCTGGGTACGGGACACGGGATCCGCGATCGGCAGCTCGATGTCGATCGTCGGGACGTTGTGGTCCTCGGTCGCGATGGTGAGGTCGGGACGGCGCAGTTTCCGGCCTGCCAGGCGGAGTCCGTCGAACGCCTGCGGGCTGGTGACCTCGTGCAGCAGGTGGAGGTCGATGTAGAGCAGGTCGGGCTCGGCCCCCTCGCCGCGCCGCACCAGGTGCGACTCCCACACTTTCTCGGCCAGTGTCCGGGGCATTTCCGGCTCCTCACATGCGGTGAAATCGGTACTTCCCACCATCTGGACATCTCAAACTTCGGGAAGATAGTATCGGCTTGTGGGACAGCATAGCGGTATCGGAGTACTCGACAAGGCCGTGGCCGTGCTTCAGGCCGTGGCCGAAGATCCTTGTGGCCTGGCGGAACTGTGCACGCGGACCGGTTTGCCGCGCGCGACGGCGCACCGGCTCGCGGTCGGCCTCGAGGTGCATCGTCTGTTGCGCCGCGGGCCCGACGGGCGGTGGCGGCCGGGTACCGCGCTCGCGGAACTGGCGGGCGGTTCGACCGACCCGCTGCTCGACGCGGCGAGTTCGGTACTGCCGAAATTGCGCGACATCACCGGGGAAAGCGTTCAGCTCTACCGCCGCGACGGCGTCCAGCGCGTCTGTGTCTCGACCGCGGAGCCGCCGAGCGGTCTCCGCGACACGGTGCCGATCGGCTCACGGCTGCCGATGACCGCGGGCTCCGGCGCGAAGGTCCTCGCCGCGTGGTCGGATCCGCATACGCAGCGGACGATCCTCTCCGAGGCGGTCTACGGCGAGCGCACGCTGCTCGAAGTCCGCCGCCGCGGCTGGGCCCAGAGCGTGGCGGAACGGGAACCGGGTGTGGCGAGTGTCTCGGCTCCGGTCCGGGATTCGACGGGCACCGTGGTCGCCGCGGTGTCGGTTTCCGGGCCCATCGAACGCATAGGGCGTAAACCGGGGGCGCGCTGGGCCGCGGACCTGCTCGCCGCCGCGGACGCGCTGCAGGAGCGCCTGTGACTCCTTGAACCGCGTGAAGGCCCCCTTCCCTCGGCCCTGGTTTTGAATGACCAGCCGAGGGAAGGGGGCCTTCACGCGAAGGACGACCGTCCTATCAGAACTCGTCGGCCTTGGTCAGCTCGTGTTCGAACGCGTCGGCACGGGCGACGAGGGCCTTCAGCGGATGTTCGAACTCGTTGACCAGGTTCAGGTCGATCAACGGAATCGTGTGCTTGAGCAGTGCGACACCGTCCACCACGGCCGCGCCGCCGACCGAATCACCGCCCGCCAGTTCGAGCAGGCGCCGCAGGTCGATCTTGTCCGCCCAGCCGACCGGAGACGAGATCTCCACCCACTCCGCGCCGTCGTGGTCGGGCAAGTGGTGCAAGGACACCTGCTGGCCGCGGCCGTCCTCGGTGTCGGCCCGGAACCGGAGCCAGCCGTCCCGCTCTTCGAGCACCTCGTACCGCGCCCGGACGAAATTGATCACGCCTGCCCAGATGGACACCCTCGTCACCTCTCGGTTTCGCCGCCTCGTGCGCTGTCGAGCATGGCACATCCGGGACGGAAGGCGGAGCGCGGCCGGTCACGGTCAGGGCGGTGACACCGGTTCCAGGGATTGATGTCCGTGAAGGCCTCGTTGAGGGGCTCGCCTTTGCTTACCCACTGGTGTGGGGCTTGTGCGGGTTTGCTGGGCCGGTCCGGGTGGGGAAGATTCCGGACGTTGAGCGTCCGGAATCTTCCCCGCTCGATCGCCGGTCCACCGGTCGTGAGCGGGCACGAGCTTGATCAACGGAAGATCCGGGACGTTGAGTGTCCCGAATCCTCCGTTGATCAAGAGGTGAGACCGGGCGACGATGCCCGCGGAACCACCCTCGTCCCGGTCAGGCGTAGGTACACAAATGCGGGTTCTCCTTCCCTACTTTCAGGGTAGGGAAGGAGGCCTTCACGGACCGCGGCTGTGGCTGGTGGTGTCACTGCGCCTGGTGGTGCTTGCCCGAGGGAGGGAGGGACTCTGAGTCCTTCAAAGAGGCCCGCCTTTGTACCTACGTCTGATCTGCGCGAGGGTGGGGGTTCCGCGGGCATCGTCGCCTGGTCTCACACCTTGATCGTGCCGATCACGACCGGTGGACCGGCTACCCGCGTGTCACACAGGCGCCAAGCGGTACCCCGACCCCCGTACGGTGTGGATCAACGGCGGATCCTTGAGTTTCCGTCGCAGCCGCGCGATGACGACGTCCAGCACGTTCGACGCCGGGTCCGCCATCTCGTCCCACGCGTACCGGATGAGTTCCCGGCGCGAGACCGGCCGCCCCGACGCGGCCAGCAGCCGTTCCATGACCAGATACTCCTTGCGGGTCACGGTGAGCAGCACGCCCGCCCGTGAGATCTGGTGCCTGCCGGTGTCGAGTTCGACGTCGGCGCACCGCAGGATCACCGCCTGCCCGGACATGTCGCGGCGGCACAGGCTGCGCACCCGCGCGATCAGTTCCGGCATGGCGAACGGCTTCACGAGGTAGTCACCTCCGCCGACGCGCAGGCCGTCGACGCGGTCGGCCACGCTGTCCCGCGCGGTGAGGAACAACACGGGCAACTGCCATCCGCCACCTCGCCTGCCGCGCACGTAGGCCAGCGCGTCACCCGACGGCAGCATCCGGTCGAACACCGCGCAGTCGTAGGCGTTCACCATCAGCGCCTCGTCCGCGCCGGGCAGGTCGGCGGCGGTGTCCACCGCGAACCCGTCGCCGCGCAGGGCGAATTCCAGCGCCACCCGCAAATTCTCGTCGTCCTCGGTCACCAGCACCCGCACACGCCGAACCTTAGACCCTGTGGTGAACCCGTGTCCGCGATCAACGTTCGGCAGGGCGTCAGTCTCTATCGGTGAACCCGTGTCCGCGATCGACGTCCCGCAGAGCGTCAGCGTGCGGTGGCCGCCATCACGTCGGCCACTTGCAGTCCGCGCAGTTCCTCGACGGCGGGCATCCGGCCCAGCAGCCGCAATCGTTGCGATTGCGCCTTGCGTACCTTCTCGAACAACCGGCGCGCGTCCCGCGCGTTGCCGAAGTTGACGTCCCCGGAGATGAGCCGGAAGTGCTCGGTCAGCACCGGCGCGGCGCCGGGATCGAGTTCGTAGTCCCCCGCCGACGCCATCCGTCCGAAGATGGCGAGCAGTTCGTCGGGACTGTAGTCCTCGAACTCGATCGTCTTGCCGAACCGGGAGGCGAGACCCGGGTTGGCGGCGAGGAAGTCGACCATCTCACCGGTGTACCCGGCCACGATCACCGCCACCTCGTCACGATGCTCCTCCATCAACGGCACCAGGGTGTCGATCGCCTCCTGGCCGAAGTCGCCGCCGGAACCGGCGAGCCGGGTGAGCGTGTACGCCTCGTCGATGAACAGGACGCCGCCTTTGGCCTCTTCGAACACGGTCGCGGTCTTCTCGGCGGTGTGCCCGATGTACTGCCCTACGAGATCGCGGCGGGACACCTCGCGGAACTGGCCGTGCGGCAGGACTCCCAACGCCTTCAGCAGTTTCCCGTAGATCCGGGCGACCGTCGTCTTCCCGGTGCCGGGCGCGCCCGCGAAGATCAGGTGGTGACCGGTGGCGCCGATCGGCAGTCCGGCCCGGCGGCGCCATTCGTTGACCTGCAACTCGTCGACCAGTGCGCGGACCTCTTCCTTCACCCCGGGAAGGCCGATCATCCCGTCGAGTTCGGCGAGCATCTCGTCCAGCGCGTTGTCGCCGACGGCGCCCGGATCCGCGGCCTCGGAGAGTGTCGGCGTCGCTCCCTCGGCGATCGAGATCCCCGGTTCCGCGGTGTTGGCGACCCGGCACGCGGAGATCTCGCCACCGCAGCCGGAAGCGAACGCGATCCCGGAGCCACGGGTGTCGGTGACCATGCACCGCTTGAGCACCGGCGCACCGTGGTGCGCCACGGCGATGCCTTCGTAACCGGTGTGCGAGATCACGCAGCCTTCGATGACCGGCCGGGCGTACTGGTAGACGTAAAAGCCGCGCAGCCCGCAGCCGGTCACCGTGCACCCGGTCACGACGGGGTCGGCGCCCTGCCCAAGGGTGATCCCGTCTCCCAGCACGTCTTCGACGGTGGTGTCCTCGATCCTGCCGGGCGCGCCGTCGACGAGGATCCCCTGCTCCCCGCCCGAAATCACGCTACCGGTCACGGTGAACGCCGTCGTGCCGCGGATCGCCATCGCCGGCCCGCGACCGCCGGAGACGCTGCAACGCTGGACGGTCAATTCGGTGGCCTCGGTCTCGATCGCGGACGCGCCGCCAGCCAGGATTTCGATCCCTTTCAGGACAAGCGATCCACCGGTGGCGCGGAAAACGGGCCGGTCGGCGCCCCTGCCGTCGACGACGACGGTCGCGCCGTCGGCCGCGGCCAGGGTCACCCGCAGACCGTTCAGTTCGACGGTCTCGGCGTACTCACCGCTCGCGATGGTGACGACGGCGCCGTCCGAGGCGTCCGACAAGGCGTCGCCGATGGTCGGATACGCGCCGGGCCGGGGTGCCACCAGCAGGACGCGGCCTGGGGTCGACGTGGTCATCAGCCCGCCTTGGCCAGGAGCCAGCCGCGGTCGACGGCCTTGGCGCCAGCCTGGAACCGGCTCCTGGCGCCGAGCCGGTTCATGATGTCGGCGACCATCCGCCGCACCGTGCGCACCGAGATGCCGAGCCGCGCGGCGGCGGATTCGTCGGTCGTGCCGGACAAGAGCAAGGTCAGCAACTCCTGCTCGCGGCCGGTCAGTATCGAAGCGTTGTCGGACTCCGGGTCCTCCAGCGGGACGAGCGGCGCGGCGGCCTGCCAGATCCGCTCGAAGAGGCCGACCGTCGCGGTGACCACGCCGGGCAGCCGGAACACCGCGGAACCGGCCTGCCTGCCCTCCGCGGGAAGGACGACCGAGGTCCGGTCGATCACCAGCGCGTCCATCGGGACCTCGGCGTCGGTCCGCACCTCGGCACCGGCCCGCGACAGCCGGTTGAGCGCGCCGGACATCCGCGCGGAGTCGGGGAAGAGCACTTTGTGCCGAACGCCGGGGCGCACGTTCGCGAGCGCGATCCGCTGGAACGCGGTGTCCGTTCCCGTGCTCATCACGAGCACTTCACCGGTCGCTTCCGCGAGCAACTCGCCGAGCCCAGCCCGGTCGTTGCCCTGGCCCGTTCCCGTGACCAGGCTGAGCTGGCCGGTCTGCACGGTCATCGCAGGTACCTCCCTCTTCCCCCGGCGCGGTGCCGCCGACGACGTCCTGTTCATGCCAGTTCCCCGCCTTCCGGGCGGCGGCGGGCACCCGACGCGTTAGCGTTCAGGGGCACCGAGACCGGCGAGACGGGCCGGTGGAACTGCACGCGTCTACTTTCGCCGTCCGAACATGAGGTTTTGATGACACGGGTGATGGTCGTCGAAGACGACGAGAATCTGCGGCTCGCGCTGGTCACGCAGCTGCGCGCGGCCGGCTTCGCCGTAGACGACGCGGCCGACATCGCGACCGCGGACAGGTTGCTGCGCGGAACGCACCACGACTGCGTGGTGTTCGACCGGATGCTGCCGGACGGCGACGCGATCGAATACGTCCACATGCGACGGCAGCTGGGCTGGCGGGCGCCGGTGCTGTTCCTCACCGCCCGCGACGCGCTCGCCGATCGGGTGGCGGGGTTCGAACACGGTGGCGACGACTACCTCGTGAAGCCGTTCGTGATGGCCGAACTGACCGAGCGGGTGACCAATCTGTGTCACCGCTCCGCGTTCGACCGGCCCTCGGTGCTGCAGCACGAAGACCTGGTGATGGACTGCGCGCGGCGTGAGGTGCGCCGGGCGGGCGTGCTGCTCACCTTGACCAACAAGGAGTACGCGGTGCTCGAATACCTGCTGACCAGGGCGGGGCTGCCGGTGCAGCGGGCGGATCTGATCGAGCACTGCTGGGACGCGCAAGCCGATCCGATGTCCAATGTGGTCGACGTGGTGGTGAAGCGGTTGCGCCGCAAACTGAAGGAGCCCGAACTGATCCACGCCGTCCGGGGACTCGGCTACCGGCTGGGTGCCCGATGAACACGCACTCCTCGGCCGATCGGCTGCGCAGGCTGCGCTGGCTGCTGACCGCGTTGTTCACCGTGATGAACACGCTGGGGCTGGTCGTCTTCGCGTGGCTGCTCATCGACGAGGACGGCGATCAGGGCGAGGAACGGATCGACGCCACACTGACCCAGCTCACGTCGTCGGTCAGCAGACTGGTCGCCTACGACGGCACCGTGGGCTTCGACCTGGTCAACACCGACGTGCTGAACGATCGCTGCCCGCAGTTCGCGATCCTGCCCGGCGGCGCGCCCGCGTTCCAGCCGCACCTTTCGCGCGCGACCTGCGTCCCGATGAACCCGCAGCTGTTGAACGGTCTCGCCACCGAAGCGGTACGGAGCGGCAAACTGGTGCAGGGACACCAAAAGGCGGCCGACGGACAACTGGTCAAGGTTCGCGCGGAACCGTTGCGGGACAAGAACGGCAAGCCGTTCGCCGCCGTCGTGGCGGTGCAGTCCACGGCGGCGGAAGACGACGCCCACACCCGGTTCACGCTGCTGGTGATCGGCGGCACCGTGCTGCTGATCGCGGTACTCGGTTTCGCGGGACACCTGCTGTCCGGCCGCTCGATCCGGCCGGCGGCCGCGGCCTTGCAGCAGCAAGAGGTCCTGCTCGCCGAAACCGCGCACGACCTCCGCACCCCGGTCGCCGCCCTGCGCGCGCTCGCCGAAACCGCGATGGCCAACCCGGCCCAGTCGGCCGAACTCCTGCCGCGAACCGTCCGTCTCGCCGCGAGAATGGGCGGCATCATCGACGACCTGCTCGTCCGCGCCCGGCTCGCCGCGGGCGTGGAGCAGCTGAGCATCCAGCCGATCTGGCTCGACCAGCTGGTGGTCGGCGTGGTCGAGGACAACGCGACCGACAACGCCGAAGTCACCGTCACCGCCGCACCCACGAAGGTCAACGCCGACCCCGCGCTGCTGCAACGGGCGATCGGCAACCTGCTCGACAACGCCGTGCGCTACGGCCGCCAACCGGGCGCGAAGGCGTTCGTGCACCTGACCGTGGCCGGCGGCACCGTGACCGTCGCGGACCACGGTCCTGGCATCGACACCACCATGGCGGACGACGCCTTCGACCGGTTCGCCAGCACCGGCGGGTCTTCCGGGCTCGGGCTGTCCATCGTTCGGTGGGTCGCGCAGGCGCACGGCGGCACGCTAGCGGTGTACAACGCCGACGAGGGCGGCGCGATCTTCGAACTGAGGCTCCCGATCAGCACGAACTGAGGCGAGGAACGTGACCTTCGAGATCATCGGCCTATGCGGTGAGGAACCCGGCCCGGACACCGTCCTTCCGGCCTTGGCGGCGGCCGGTGAGGAGCTGCGCGCCGACTTGCGGGACGAGCCGCCGCTCATCCGGCTTCTCCATCCCGACGGGAGGCTCCTGGTCACCGTCGAGGATGTCCAGCTGGTCCGGGTCGAAGGCGAAGCACAGCGGGTGCTCGGTATCGGCGACGAGGTCGAGGTGCCGCATCCGGTGTGGTGGGTGGAAGTCCATGCTCCCGATGGCGATCCCGAAGCGGAGGCCGCCGCCAGGACGTTCACCACGGCGCTGGTCGCCGGGACCGGAGGGTTGTCATGGTCGAACCGCTGAGGGAAGCGCTGGTCTTCGAGCAGTTCCGCACCGTGGTCGCCGCCTCCCCCCGGTTGATCGACGCCGCTTGGACGGCCGTCGAGTCCGGGCGGACGCTCCAGGTGGTCACCGCCGAAGACAGCGGAATCACCTATCCGCTCGAAAAGCTGCTCTCGGAGATCGGGAGCGAGTGGGTGGTGCGCGACGGCCGAGGGCGGTATCGCGAGGGCATCAGCGGAATCCCGCTCACCTGGCACGGTGGCCGGTTCGTGCGCGAGGCGGGCGCGTCACCTTCGCCTCCCGACACCACGGTGGGTTCGGGAGAAGTGGAGGTACAGATCACCGCCCCGCACCCGGCAGACCGGCCGCTCCGGCTCGGCGAGATCGTCCAGGCGGTCGTGTCGGTGCTCACCGGTGCCGAGCCGACCGGCTGGGGTGTCGCCGAGCCGGCGACCGAACCCTGGTCGGCGGCCGAGCTCACCGCGTTCTGCCGGGACCGCGCGCCCGAACCGAGCGGACTTGTCGTCGTCGGCCAGGGGATCACGGGGCGGCTCCGGGTGTCCGCGGTGGACGGCGGCCTGCTCGAAGAGATCGAGCTCGCCGGACCGGCCGCCGGAACGGTACGGCAGGAGGCCATCGAGACCCTCGCCGTCGCACTCGCCCCCCTCGTGCGGCGGATGCTGGTCGCCGCACACCCCGGCAGGCGAGGCGGCCTACGGCGGAGCACACCGACGCTGCCCGCCACGCCCTACGGCATCCTCATCGGACACGAGACGGACGGCGCGAAGGAGCCCCCTCCGGACGCCGAAGTGAAGATGCTCGGCCTCGAAGGCCGCGAGGCCGCCTGGTTCCGGCTCGACTCCGGCCGCCGGTCCCCGTTCGAGGAACTCGACGAGATCCTTCGCCACTTCGCCGTCTCGTGAGTGGTAAGTACGGCTCTGTGCCGTGAAAGCCACTCAGTGCCGCCAATGCCACCTTGGGGGCACTGGGTAGCCGGGCCTAGGTGCGCGGATACCGCCGGGCCCATTCCACGGCATAGCGCCGATCCGCCGACGGGGGCTGCGCCGAGAAGTGCCAGAACGCGTCCCCGGCGACGGATTCCACCAGGTCGGCCGCCGCGAGCCGGTCGAGCCATCCGGGCGGCAGGCCGGGAATCCCGGTCCGCGCGCCGACCACCGCACCGGCGATCGCACCCGTGATCGCACTCCTCCCGGAATGATCTACCGCGGCCTGCAGCGCCCACTGAGGATCGAAGAACCGGCGCGTCACCGCGATCATGGCCCGGCCCAACGCGTCGACGGCGGTGTCACCACTGCCGACCCTGTCCAGCTCTTCGGAATCGGTGCGGACCAGTTCCTTTCGCGCACGCACAGCATTGGCCAGGACGGCCGTCACCGGGCCGGGCGCGGGTCCGCGCTGGACGATCTCCTGGAGCAGGGTGTGTGGCGGCGATGGTTCCTCGCGGCGGAACAACCGGCCGAACAGCGCGGCGATGACCCCTGCCGCTTCGGCGGTGGGGCCGTCGGCGCCGCCGCCTGCCGCCAGCAGGCGGCCCACCCGTGCCGCGGTGTCCACATCGGATTCCGGGCCGCCGCCGCAGAGCGCCGCGGCCAATCCCGGTACGAGAAAGGCGACGTCGTCGGCGGTCGACGGCGCGGCCTCGCCGGGCACGCACAGGTCCGGGACGTGGGAGAGCCAGCCGTCGCGTTCTCCCCGCTGGGCGTCCTGCCAGCGCTGCACGGACAGCGCGCCCAGCGCCATCAGCCCGCCGGGGGCCGCGCCGCCGAACGGGGCGGACAGCCCTCGCACCAAGCCCTCGGTGTGGAACAGCAATTGCCGGGTCAGCGGACCGATCGTCCCGGTGGGTTCGAGGATCCCGTCCTCGCCGTACCGCGCGCGGATCTCCGGAAGGCTCAGGGTGTCCACGGCCGAACCCAGAGACTCCCCGAGCGCGAACCCGGCGAAGGCGCCGACGACGCGGTGCCAGGCGAAATCCGTGCCGTCGGCGTCCTGCCGGAAGAACTTGCCGGAAGTCGCCGCATGCGGCCGGATCCGCCCTGCCGCGTCGTATCCCGCGGTAAGGCCGTTGGCCCGCAAGTCGGACGGCCACCGCTGACCGGAGACGTCATCGTCCGGCGAGTCGACACCGGTGGGCGCCACCCGGTTGCGCTGCTCCCAGGCCCGGCCACGGACGAACCGCACACAGTCCTCTATGGACAATTCGAACCCGGCGGCCCTGGCCTTGCCCGCTGCTTCCGGCAGCCCGGGGACGGGTTCGGTAAGGCCGAGTCCCGCCCGGATCTCGTCCGCCGCTTTCGTCACCTCCACCGAGTATTCGGGCGAAACCTCCACGGCCCGGACGACCGCCCGGAAATTCGGCCACTGCTCGCGGGTCTTCACGAGTTCACCGGCGGTGACGACGTCCGACGGGAAGGCGCCCGGATTGATCGCCAGCCCGGTTCCTGGGAACTCCGCGGCGACGGACAGCACGTCCGCTCGTACCCATTTCGTGGTGCCGGGCGGCAGCCGCCTGCGAGAGCTGAACACCGTCAGCATGCGCCTGTTCTCTCGCCACAGCGCGGGAAGTGGTTCCTCACTCCGGTGGTCGACGGGGTAGTAGAGCTCTGCGGACAGCAGGCCGACCAGGTATCGCGCCCGGTCGAACCGCCCCGTCTCCAAGCAACCGAGCAACTGCTCCGCAGTGGTTTCCATGGCCGGATGCCCGAGCCGTTCGGGACCGAGCCGGTAATCCGGGTTGACCCGGATCTCCCCGCCGCCTGGGCCTCGCTTGCGCCAGGCCATGATCGCGCTCGCCGGGACACCCAGATGCGCCACCCCGCTCCGCGCGAACTCCGGTTCCAGGATCTCCTGCCAGTCGTCATGACCGGCGACGGCCACCGCGATACTCGGCCCGGTGCCGTCGGGGCCGGGGTCCGGATGGCGCAGGCTCCCGTCCTCACGCACGATCAGCGCGGGTTTGGGGACGAGCGCCGCGAGCCGTTCACCGCCGTCCAGCGCGCGAACCGCGTCATAGGGCACGAACCAGCCCTCCGGGATTCGCAGCAGATTCTCGTGGTCGACCCGCACCGCGTGCTCCCCGGCGGTCAGGTCGACCGGATTCCCCGCCCTCAGCCACTGTTCGACCTTGGCGATCGCTTCGGAAGCCCGCACGATCAGTCCTCCCGCCGTATCCCTCACTTGAACTCCCTCACCAGTTTCCACTCGTGATCCCAGATGCGGGCCGGCCAGGCCTGCCCGGCGATCCGGCCCAGCCGCTGGATCTCTTCCAGCCGGTCCCGCGCGCCCTCGGCCGCCTCGTCACCGATTCCGGTCGCGCGGAGCATCCGGACCAGCCAAGCCGGGTCGATCGCCCGGATCGCCGCGAGCACCTGGTCGTCGAACGACTCATCGAACCAGGCGGCCACGAAACCGGACCGGATCCCCACCAGCGGATCGGCGTAGTCCGGAAAGGACTGGCCGTTGTCGATCACGATCGCTTCCCCGTCCGGACCGGTCAGGCAGTCGCTCGGGCTTCTGTCCAAGCTGGCCGCGACGTAGTCCAGGAAGGCGATCAGCTGTTGCTGCTCACGCGGATAGGCGGACACCTCCAGCGCGGGACCGGCGTCTCCTCGCCACACCTGGCTGGAACCGGGTCCCAGCGGGCCGTCGATATAGGCGGTCGGTGGGACGGCGTCCGAGCCGACGGCCCGCGCGAGCCGGTACATGGCGTTCTCACGGAATCCCTGTCCCGCTTCGGGAAGGTGCGATCCCAGCGCGCGGGTCTCTCCCGAAGCCGGTTTGTAGATCGTCCGCGGATGGTCGGCGTAGGTCAGGTGGTAGGTGGCGTTGGAGCTCTGGCGGCCATCGCCGAACTCCACACAGCCGAGCGGTTCGGCCGCCGCCATCGCGGCCTCGGCCGCGTCCCCGAACGTTTCCGGTCCCGGCGGCGGAGGCGAGGGCAGGCCACGTTTCGTCGCCTCGTCGAACAATTCGGACCGGCGCCGCAGGAGCACCACCTCCAGGGCTTCCTCGTCACGAGACAACGGCCGCGTCCGTTCTTCGGCCCGGCCGATGAGCGAGCCGACGGTTTCGTCGAGCACACGCGCGGTTTCCGCGACCTCCTCGATCGCCTTGAGCCGCAACTGGAGTTCCGCGAGATGCCCGCTCGGCAGCCGCAAGACCAGCCGGAGATCGCGGTAGCCGTCGTGCCGCGGCCGGAAAAAGCGGTCTTCGAGGCCCACGATCTCCAGGGAATCGGTGTCCAGCCGTTCCCGCATGACGTTCAAGGCCTGATAAACCCAAGAGACCTTGTCGAACACGACGAACGCGGCGGCTGCCTCACCGTCACCGTGACCCGGGGTGCCACCGGCGGCTTCCGCCAGCCAATCGGCGAGCTCGTTCACCCGTTCCTGGTCCTGGCGCCGGAACTCGGCGGCGGGGAGACCGTCCGGGATGCCGTCGGCATTCTCGCGCGCGGCCCGGACGGCCGCCCACTGCGCGTCGGTCAGGTCGATCGGACCGGGAGGAGACGCCAGCACGCTCTCGCGCAGGATCTCCTCCGCGCCACGCCGCGCCACCTCGGCGGTCGCCGCCGTGAAGATCGCGGAGTCTCCGCGCGGGGGCAGCTCCGCGTCGGTGAAGGTCAGCAGGCCGATTCCGGTCACCCGCTTCGGCAAGCGCATCAGCCAGCCGTTGTGCGGCTCCAGGAACACGACGCCGTTCTCGTCCCGGCTCACCAGCGCGACATGGTCCCGGACCGAACCGCCGCGCTCGGTCGAGGTCACGTGGATGACGGCCAGCGCCCCTACCGGCCGATCCGTCATCGCGGCGATGACGCTGTCGTAACTCGTGCCGTGACCGTGGTCCCAGGTCCCGCCGAGCCGATCCGAGATGTATTCCAGGCTCGACATCTCCGGCAACCGGTCCAGCGGCACCGGCGGCGCCGTCACCTCCTCGCCGCGCAGGCGCCGTACGTAGTAGACGACGGCGCGGGTGCAGTTGGTGAGGTAGCCCTCGTCGAGGGCGTCCGGCGAGTAGTAGTGCGGGTTGGTGCCGGGAAGCCGGGGATACTTCGAGAGCAGGTAGGAAACGGCGGCGGTCCAACGGCCGATCACGGTCTTCGCGTGCATCGCGGGCAGTAGGTTGCGCCGCGTGGTCCGGAACAACGCTGAAACCTCGTGCGGCGCGGAACCCGCCGGATTCCCGTTGTCCCGGTAGGCGGCATGGCCAGGCTCTCGCGCCTGGACGGCTTCCACCTCTGCCGAGCCGAGCCGCACTTCGTCGTCCTTGCCGTGATATCCGTTCCTCTCCGGCGGGACCACGGCAGCCTGAGGCTCCGGCAGATGGAGATCTCCGCTCGGTCGCCGGGCGCCCGCCGGCGCACCGGCGGGAGGCAGCTCCACATCGGTGAAGGGCAACAGAGCCAGCGCGACCGGCTCTTTCGGCAGGCTCAGCAACCAGCCGTCCTGCGGGTCGAGGAAGACGATCCTGCCCGCGTCGTTGGTCACCAGCGCGACGTGCCGTTTCAGCCGTCCGTCCGCCAGGCGATATTCCATCGCCAGCGCGGCCATCGCGCCGGAAGGACGGCGCAGCATCGCGGCGATGACACTGTCGTAACTCGTGCCATGACCGTGCTCCCAAGTCCCGCCGAGCCGATCCGAGACGTACTCCAGTGTGCCCAGCGCGGCGGAATCCGCCGGACGCAGCGGTGGGGCTGTCACGTCCTCGCCGCGCAGCCTTCGCACGTAGTAGACGACGGCGCGCGTGCAGTTGGTCCGGTAGCCGTCCAGGTACGCGCCGGGCGCGTGGTAGTTCGGGTTCGTGAGGGGCAGTTCGGGGTGGTGCTCCCGGATGTACCGCGCGATGTCGTGGATCGCCGGAAGGCGGCGAGCCGGGCCGCCTGCTCGCGCGGACGAGCCCTGCCAGCCTCCGGGGCCCCCGATCGCGCTCCGCCGGACCTGCGGAGCGCGGTACCGCAGATGCCTGATGGCCGCTTCTTCGGCCTGCTTTACCTCCGGATCGTCGCCAGGACGACGAGGAGCGTCCGGCGCCGGATCCAGTTCCTTCGGCCACTCGGGCGAGGACAGCCAGAGATACCAGTCGACGGCGTTGCTCAGGTCGGCGTTGGCTTCCCAGACCGGCAGGCCGTTCCCGGTCCGGTGATAGTCGGCGAGGTACGTGGCCGCTCGTTTGGCGAGGACGACGAGTTTCACGATCGCCAGCCGCCGGTCACCGAGCGTCCAGTAGGCGCCCCAATCCCATTGCGTTTGGTTCAAGTCCAGTCGCGTCGCCTCCGCGCCGAGGGAATTCTGCAGGTCCTGGAGGACGGCTTGGTATGCGCTCGCCCAGTTCCCGTACGGATACTTGTGCGCGTCGATTCTGATCGCGGTGAACTCCGGGGCGGCGGTCCCCACCGGTCCGGCCGGTCGCGCGACCGACCGGCCGGGCCGCTCCAGCTCGGCCATCACTGTCGCGGCGGACAGGATCACCTGGGAGTCCACGAAAGCCGACGCGGCCATCTGCGCCGCGACGCGTTCGGCCGCCTTCCCCTTGTTGGTCTCGGCGATGTCCTTGTCGCTCAGTGCCAGTTCTTGTTTCCGGTGCCACCATTTGCGCCAGCCGATCACCGGGCCGTACAGACCCGCCGTCAGCGCGGCCAGCGCCAGCGATTGGGTGACCCCGAACGCCTCCACGAAACCGACGGTCACCCCGGTGCTGACGATCGAAACCCTCGTATAGGTCTTCATGAACTCGGCGCGCGGTGCGAACGTCGGCCGGGTCTCGATCGCCGGTGCGCCCGGGACGACCGAGCGCACCGGTTCCGGCCGCGGCTGCCCGAGGAAGGGAAGCGCCTCGCGGAACCGCCGCAGCAGGCCGGGTCGCCGCGGGGCGATCATCTTTTCGACCTGCTCGAGCAACGCCATGCGCTCCGCGAACACGTCCGGCCTCATCAGCCGCCGGATGTCCCGCTCGTCGAAGAACTTTCTGTCCACTGTGTACCCGAGCTCGAGCTGGTCCAGTTTGTTCAGCTGCCAGATCGCGATCGGCAGCATGAGCAGGCTCTTCCCGGCTCCATAGGCGCCGAGCGCCTGGAACAGCGTCAGATGCTGGGACAGCAGCGCGGTGTTGTCGATCGTGCCCGACGCGGTGGGCCGCAGCCCTCGCCGCAGGATCTCGCTGACGTACTGGGAGAAGTCCGGCAGATTGGCCATGATGCCCAGTTCGGGCACGGACCGGCCGACGTCGTGCGGGTCGGGGACTTCGTCCGGCTCGGGCGGCCGCTCCAGGCCGAGCCGCTGCCCCATGGCCGCGTAGACGTCCGCCTCGGCCTTGTCCAGTCCCCTGGCCCGCTTGTCGATCTCCTTGAGTTCCACCCCTTTCTGGACGCGGGTGCGGGCGCGCTCGGCGAGGGGCAGGAAGACCGCGGCGCCGACCGCGTACACGGTGAGGCTGAGCCAAGAGGGCAGCCCGATTCCCGTGCCCGCCCAGATTTCGAAGGGCACGGCGGCCGCGGTGCCCGCGCCGAGGGCCGTCAACGGCGGGACGCTGAACCGTGCCCAGTGTTTGCGCAGGGGCTGGGCGAGGTCGGGCCGGGGACCCATCGCCTGTTTGCCCGCCGGGGCTTCGGGGCCTTCTTCCGGGGCCCAGCCCAGGACTTCCAGCAGTGCACGCACCCGCTCGGCGGGCGCCGCGACGGCGTCGATCTCGCGGGCCTTGGCGTCGTATTTCCGTACCTCCGCGACCTGCGCGTCCTTGTTGATCTCCCACTGACGGGCGAGGAAGCCGCCATAGACGGCGTTGACCAGGCCGAAAACGCCCCACGCGACGCCGCTGGCCGGTGAGCCCGAGGCCGCGAAGACCACCGCCGCGCTACCGGACGGCAGGAAACCGGTGATGAGGCCCGTGGCGACATGGGTCCGCGTCGCGAGGTAGCCGTCCGTGACCTTGGGCGGGAGGTGACGCTTGATCAGCGCGGTGACGGGTTCGCTCCCCAACGCGGCGAGGCGGTGCCCCTGGTAAGCCTGGTTCGGATCGAGGCCGAGTTTGCCGATCACATCCCGGATCTCCGTCCGGAGGCGGTATCGCCGCGGGAGGTTCCACTTCACGCCGTCGAAGGCACGTCCGAGGATGAGGAGCTGGGCCAGATAACCACGGTCGGCGGCGGTCGGCCGCGGCAGGGCGTCCAGATTCCCGTCCGGGCTCAGGAATCTCGCGCTCGCGTCGGCGGTGGGTTCGTCCGTCAGGTTCGTGTACCCGGCGATGAGTCCGTGCACGGCCACGCGGAGGGCGACGTCGAGCGGCATCCGGGTCGACGCGGCGATCCTGATGGTGCCCAGCATCGGGCTGTGCTCCGGGTGGCGGTTCGGTACCGACCACTGGCCCGCCGCGTCCTCGAGATCGGCGAGGTCGAGGACGACGCCGATCGTGCGTCCCCGCGGATCGGCGACCATGATCGACCGAGGGTCCGAGCTGACGATCGTCATCCCGACGGCTTTCACCGCTTCGGGGAACGCGTGCCACAACGCCTGCTGGACCTTCTCGGGAGAGGTCTTCCCCTGCACCGGCTTGCCCGCCTCGATCGGCACCGGGCCGGCAGCGACGGGCGCGGGAGCAGGCCGGCCGGCCGGAAGTACGGCCGGTTCGGCCGGCGGCAACGAGCCGATCGCCGCGGTCAGCTGCCGGGCGAGGACGCCGATCCGCTCCGGATGTCCTCGCAGGTCCACGATTTGTTCGAGGATCCCGCCCTGGTGGGTGGTCAAGCCGGCGACCCGCTCGATCAGTTCGCCCGTGGCCGCGGCCGCGCCGACGGCCGCGATCAACTCCGAGAAGGCGTGTTGCACGGTGGCCGGAAGCGCGTGCCAGACCGGAGCCCACTCCGGCGGGAGACCCGCCGGAGGAGCGACCTGCGCCAGCCAGTGGGCCAGTGCCTCCCCCGCCTTCTCGGGGAAACCGTTCTTTCGTGCCAGCAACGTGCTGAAGTTCTTCAGCACGGGAAGCCCGGCCCTCGGTCCCACCTCCGCGGCGAGATCCGCGAGCGCACGGCGGTCCACCGGCCGCAACGCCAGCCAAAAACCCGTCAGCTCGGCGGGTAGCCCCGGCGGGAGGGGCGCTCCCCCGTGCCGGGGGTGCGGTGCTTGCCGCTGGGGATGCCGTGGCCGCTTTCCCGGTTGCCACGGGGCACCGAAGTCGAAAGCGTGGTGCCCGCCGATCATCGGATCCGGCCACATCAGGTCCCCCGGACCGACGGACGGCCGTGGCGGAGGTGACGGCATTCCGGGCTGGATCGCCGGTGCGGGTGGCGGGTACTTGGCCGCGAACGCGACCGGATCGGCCTTGAACTCCTGGACGGCAGGGGTCTCGATCCGCGGGTGGAGCGGATCGGTGACGGCCCGCCGGATCCGGACGGCGTCGCTTTCGTGGCCGAAACCGATCTCCCGCTGCTGCCCGAACAACGCGGTCCGGGCCGCTTCGCCGAGACGACCGGACTCGATGCCGATGACCCGGCTCATCCAGAAGGCGTCCCATTCGGCCGACGGCACCCGCAGCGAACGCGGAACGACGTCGACGCGCAGTTCCCTTGGCACGACCGAACCCTCGGCCCCGGCTCGCAACGCCTCGACCACCAGGAGTTCGCCGCTGCGCCCCTGGAATTCGTGCGAAGCGTGGATCAGGGTCTCGAACCACTCCCCGGCGAGGCCCCGGTACAGGTTGACCGGCTTCGGCTCCTGCATTCCGTGGACCACACACTCGTGCACCAGAGTGGTCACGAGCTCGCCAAGGCCGACCTCCGGCCGGATCAGGCTCAGTCCCAGTTCGGGCAGTGCCACCGCACGCCGCTTCAGCTGGCCGAAGAGCTTGTCCTCACCGATCTCCGCCAGGATCTCGTCTCGCCTCGGATGGCTCGCGATCGACCGGCCGGTCCAAGGCACCGCCGTTTCGGTGAGGCCGTGCGCGAAATCCACTCCTTCCGGACCGAACATCACTTCGAGCCAGTGGCGTGTGATCGCTCGTGTCACCACGTCGAACCGGCCGTTCCCGGTCACCGATGGCCGCAGGAAGCGCATGCGGTGCGGATCGAGGAGATCGAACGCGGCGACCTCCGCCCAGGCCGGCACAGGAGAATCCGCGTGCTCCCTGGCGTAGGTGCGCAGGGAATCACCGAGGACGCGCAAAGAGTCCAGCACCGGCCGCACATCCTGGGTGCGTTCCGCGGTGGTGATCGCGTCCCGCAGCTCGGCTGCCTGCACGACGAAACCCGCCCACGACGCCATCCGCCGCTGGACCACCTCGTGCGAAAGCGTGCCCAGCGCCGCTTCCTGTTCCAGCAGTGCCGACACCTTCGGGGCGGCCTCTTCGAGCTGCCTCGGCAGTTCGTCCGGGGGATGCGAACCGGGCTTGTCTCCGGCATCGAGGAAGACGGTGAAGTACTTTTCCGCGACGAGCATCTTCTCGTCGATGGAGTACGCCTCGTCGCCGAGATCCCTGAGCAGCGGTTCGAGGTTCTCGGGCATGGTCTGCCGGACCCGGTCGAGGAGAGCGCCGAATTCGCGGCGGAAGACCGGGAGTTCGGGCGCGTAGGCGTCCATCGCCGCCAGGTATTCGCGTTCCGGGCCGGTCAGATCCCAGCCACGCCCGATCCCGAGCGCCACGTTGTCCAGATGGTTCTCCCGTGCCGCCGCGGACCACGCCGGCCGCTCGATGCCCTCACCCAGCAGATCGGCCAGCCTGCCCGCGTCGACACCGGCCGCCGTACCGGCTTCCTTGAGATAGGCGAACAATTCCGGGTTGTTCTCCCTGAACACCGCGAAGACATCGTCAGGGGCGACCGACGGCCCCGCCTCGCCGGCGAGTCGCTCGTACAGCCCGGCCATACCGTCGGCCAGTGCGCGGAACTCGGCCAGCCATTCGGCTTCCGTGCTCTCTTTCGGCGCCGGGGGCTCGTTCTCCGGTTCCGGCGCCATCGGCTCGCGGGCAGCAGCGGCGAGCAGCTTGCCCTTGAGCCGGGGGTTCGGCGTCAGGAGGGTGAACGGCGAGTCCTTCCCCGGCGTTCGCGGCCCTTCCCAGTTCTGGCGATACAGCACGCCGGCGAACCGTCGTCCCGGCCCTTCCGTCAGCTGCCGGGCGATCTCCGTCAGGCCAGGCTGGTCATTCCAGGCCGCCGCACCGTTGATCACCAGGAAATCGCGTTTGCCGAAGGGCCGGTTCGCGAGATCTTCCCGTGCCCGCCGCGGCAGATCCTGATGAGCGGCGTCGGCCACCGTGACCCGTGCGAGGCTGCCGTCGGCGAGCCGGACGACGACCCACGGGAAACCGGTCGGCCTGCCGTGTGCGTCCAGGTCCGGGCGCACGACGTGGACGATCTCGGCGCCCACGAGCAGTGCGTCGGCGAGTTGGCCGGTGTCGAGCCCGCGTAGATCGCCCGCGAGCGCTCGCTCAGGTGAGTGCCGCTCGACGAACTGCCTCGCCCTCGCCGCCGCTTCCTCGCTCAGTGCCTTGGCCAGTCCCGGAGAACGCATCGGGCGACCGGCGATCGCCGTCGCCTTCTCCGGGAAGGAATTCGTCGTATGCGGCAGGGAGTCCAGCACCGAGTACGGAGCCGCCTCCGCTTCCCTCCCATGGAACTCGCGATGCTGGAACACCGCGTCGAAACCGAGGTCCATCAGCTCTTGGGACAGCGACGTCGTTTCGGGATCCTTGCCCGCCGGGGGCCTGCCGTCGAGCACGACGCTGTTCCGCACGCCATCCGGTGCTTCGTCGAGCCAGACCCTGGCCCGGTCCACCGCTTCGTGGCGGGCCGCGTGCCCCTCGCGAAGGTCGCGCGCCGGGATGATCAGGATCCGCAAGCCGGTGAGCCCGGCCAGTCTGCCGGCTACTTCCACCATTCCGGTCGGCTCGCCCCGTTCGTCCAGCAGGGGCCTCGGTTCGCCCTCGATCTCCGCGCCGGCGAGCCAGTCGGGATTCTCCAGGATGAGCTCGTACAAGGCGTCCAGCGCGGGATCTTCCCCGTGTATCCGCTGGATCTCGCGGAGCGCCGCCCGTTCGCCGTCGCTGAGCGGGTTCTTCACCGGATCGGCCAGATACGCCGCGAACCGCAGGAGAGCTTCGATCTCTCGCCGAGTCCGCTCCTCGGCGTCGGCGAATCCCCACGGGCCCAGCGAAATCGGCATGGTCTGCCGCGGGAGGATCCCCCCACCGCCACGTTCCGGCCGGGCCGTCCTCGGTTTCTCGGGCCGCGTGCCGGTCAGCTCGCCCAGCCGCTCGCCGAGCCATTCGCGCTCTTCGTACTCCTCCAGGAACTTCAGCTTTTCGGCCAGATCGGCGTCACGGGAGATCATCCGGCGCGGCTCACCGGGCCGGGGATGCAGGATGAGCCGGTCGATGATCTCGTCGAGAACGCGGTGCAGCACCTGCGCGGCGTTCCAGCCGAGTCCGGCGGCCAGGTTCCGCAGCGCCTCACGCTCCGCGTCGGTCAGCTGTTCCAGTACCTCGGGCGGGACTTCGGCGAGGGGATCGGCTTCCGGGTCGACGCCGCCGTCGTCCAGGCCGGGCCAGGCGGGGATTTCCGGCGCGAGTGGACCCGGCCGGTCGATCCGGAGCGGGAACCCGTCGGGCCACCCGGGAACCGACGGCCGCGGAACACCCGGTGCGACGGGCTCACGCTCCGGACGCGCGGGAAGCTCGATCGGCGTCGGCTTTTCGGGCCGCGGCGGCCGGTGGAGGGGAAGATCGGGAGCAGGCGGCCTCCCCGGTGCGGGGCGGGGAAAGTCGCCAGGCGGCAGGTAAGTCGCGGGAACGGTGGGCAGTCCGGGAAGCGGCGCGGGGTCCAGTGGACGGGTGAGCCGGTGGTCCAGATGCTTCGGCTCGGGGAACTCCGCGGGCCGCACCGCCGGGAATCCGTCGGGAGGGCGGGGTACGACGTCGGGTTGCCGCACCGAGGGAAACGCCGCGGGAGGGCGCGTCCGGACGGCCTCGCGCGGAGTCACCGTCTCGTCGGTGGCGCGCGACAGCGGACCCGCGGCCGGACCGTCGGCCCCGCGAGCGTGCTGCCGCGACGGGGCATCCGGCTCCGGGGCGATCCGCCCCGGCGGGCGTGGAGGCGGCGAAACCGGTGGCTCAGCGGGAAGACGGGCCGAATCCCCTTCCGGTAGCCGCTCCTCTCGCCAGAATTTCAGTTCTTCCGGCCGAGCAAGGTCCACCGCGTCTTCCTGCTTCGCGGCGCGCTCCCTGACACTCATGGGTTCGGCTTCGTGAAGCCCGGCGACAGGCCCCTGAGGCAACGGCTTGGGCTTCACGGTGCCCGATCCCGCGTGCTCGGCGGCGCCCCGTGCGGGCGCGCCTTCGTGCGCGGCCGCAGGGGCGGCGTCATCGAGGAGGCCGACCGTCGACGGACGCGGCGCGGCCGCCGACCCACCAGTGCCGCCAGTCGGTCGCGGTGGTGGTTCTATCGGTTTGCCACCACCCGGCCCCACGACGTCGCCGGGGCCGTCTTCCCCGTGACGTTTGGCGTACTCCTCCGGCATGTGCTTCTTCGCGAACTGGTCGATCGGCGTTTCGAACCGCTCACGCCGTTCTCGGAGAGCCAGTTCGTCGTCCTTGACGCGATCGGCTGGACCGCCGTCCTCTCCGTGCCGCTCGCCTCTCGTCCCATCCCGGTCACCGGCGGTACCGTCTTTCGAGCCGCGGCCTGCCTCTTCGGCGGCCGGATTCCGGCGATCGACCGGCCCGTCTTCCCCGTGCTTACCGGCGCGGGTCTCTCCTGGCTGTCCGGTTCCGCGGTCGCGGAGTCCATCAAGGACCTTCGCGGGCGCCGGTCCCTCGCGTCCGAGGTTCTTCAGGTCGTTCCGGGCCATGTCCGCGGCGTCACGCCCGATGGCGCCGTCGCGGACATCTTCCTTCGTGACGGAGTCCCGAGACAGCTTCGACGGCGGGGGATCGACGTCCGCCTTGCGGATCGAGTCGATGATCTCCATGCGGATGCCGTGGCCGAGGTTGGGCGAAACGTGCCCCGTCGCCCGCCAGAAAGCGAATTCCTCCCGCACCCTCGGCGGGTAGCCGGACTGAGCGGACTCCTGCCACGCCTTGTCGAACAGGCCGGTTTGCCCGGGGCCGAGCTGATCCCGGAGTCCGTGCGGTGGCGCGTCCGCGCTTGGCTGCGCGTGCCCGGCCTGGCCTTCGAGGCCGTCACGGGACGGGGAAGCGTCGGCGCCACGGTGGGACTCCGACGGCGCCTTCGGCTCGGCCGCGGACGGCTGGCGATCCGCTTGCTGTGCAGGATCGGGTCCACCGTGCCGATTCGGGGCGGCGCCGTGTTCGGCAGGCGTTCCACCGTGCGACGGAGTGGGCGTGACTTCGGGCGGCCGCACGAGATCGTGGGGAGAAGGAACGAATTCGCCGCCAGTACGCTTGTGCGCGTCGACGAAGTTCTTTTCGATGCCCTGCCGGAGCGACTCCTTTTCGCGCGGGGTGGGGAGCGATGGCTCTCCGTCGCGCGGTGGTCCCTGCTTCGGTGGTTCGGGGCCGGCACCCGATGGCCCCGGTTCGACCGGCCGTGTCGCAGGCGTGGCGTCGTTGCCGTGGGGCACCTTGGGCGCGCCCTCTTCGCCCCGGTGGAGAGGGCGGAGGCCGTCGACGACGTGAGCGGCCTTGCCCAAGCCGTACTTGGCCGCACCCGTGAGATTCGCCTTGCCGAGGATTTCCCCGACCTTGTGGAGACCCTTCGGGAATCCGGTGAGGTCGGCCGCTTTCGCGCCTTTCCCCAGTGCGCGCGCACCGCGGGCGATACCCGCCCCGGCGCCGCGGGTGCCGATCAGGCCGATGACGTTGCCGGTGGTGTAGCCGGCGACATGCCACCAGTCTTTTCCCCAGGCACCGTGGTCGACGAAGTTCTTGCCGAATTCGACGAGCGTGTCACCGAGCACGCCCTTGAACAGCTTGTCGTCCAGGAACTCTCCCAGCTCCGGGTCCAGGCCGTACAACACCGCTCCGCCGACCAGCATGCCCAGGTTTCCCCAGGACTTCTCGATGTTGTAGAGCGACCAGCCGCCCTCGCCGAATCCGGCGAGCCCGATGAACGCCTGGAACTGCACCACGGCCGAATCCCAAAGACCACCCCAGAATCCGTCGTGCGGTGTCGGATCCGCCTCCTTGGGGTTCCGCATGTTCGCCGCGGTTTCGCTGATCATGTCCTTGATGTCCTTGGCCACCCCTTCCGCCAGCTTCCGCCGGTAGTAGCCCCGCACCCCTGGAAGATTGCAGCCCAGCGCGATGTAGATCAGGTGGTTGCGGTCATAGGTGTCGTGGATCTTGTCCTTGACGTCGACCAGGAGGTTCGCGTACGACTCGTACGCACCGCCGATGGAGTCCAGACCGACGGCGATCTGGTGGATGCCGTTCTCGCCGTTGTTGTTGTTCTGGACGAGGTCGCGCATGCTCGCGCCGCCCCTGTCCCGCCACGCGGTGCTGTGCAGGCGGGTCACGATGTCGTTCGTGCTCGTCACGGCCTGCTGCACATGCCGTCCGGCGTCCTTGAACCCCACGGCCCTCTCCTGCGCGTGGACCGCGCTGTCCGGGGGGTAGTAGTCGTCTACGGTCCCGCCGCCTTCCGACAGGATCAGGTTCCAGAAATCACCCGACGGCGGGGCTTTGTCCTCCATGACCGCGAGCGCCGATCAGCGGTTGACCGACGCCCAGATGGCCCTGGCGGCCTCTGCGTCATGGGCGAGATAGACCGGCACCAGCAATCCGCCGATTTCCGCGACATTGGCATAGAAGCCGGGAACCGTGCCCACGGCCGACCTGGCCTTCTCCGGCGCGAATTCCCCCGTCTTCTCGTCCGTCAGCAGTTCATGGAACGTCTTGCCCAGCAGCCCTCCCCCGACCCGCGTGGCGGCGACGATCCGATTGTTGTCGCGGGTCCAGGCGTCACGGAGATCCGCGGAAGCGCCACGCAGGTTCCCCATGAAGGTGTTCGTCGCGTCCGGGTCCATGTCCGCGACGTCGTCACCGTTCAGGCTCAGCCAGGTCATCGGTGCTCCCCCGCGATCTGCCGGTCGAGTACGTGCAAAGCGGGCCCGAACCGCAGATCGGCCACACCGGAGTCGGGCTTGTCCGGCAGGTGGCCCGCGACGAGCGCGGCACACTGCGCCTGGGCGCGTTCATGGGCGCGGTGGATCGTGTCCGTTATGGACCGCGACAGTTCGGCGGAGTCGGGGACGCGGTAGACGCGTGGATCCAGGCGCAGCTCCACCAGTTCGCCGTAGCCACCGACGGTCGCGCTGATCAACCCGTCGTCGGATTCGGCGGTGACCCGTAGTCCCGCGATCCGGTCTTGAGCGGCACGGAGTTCCTCGGCCATTCGCCGGTAATCGTCGTACCTGTTGACGGACGTCTCCACGGTGCCTCCCACCTGTCTCCAGGCAAGTCTGCGGCCGTCAGAACGCGGTGACAGCGCCGTGGCAGGTTGCGGCCAGCCGGCACCGGGACGCCGGTCGTCGTCCGATGATCGCCAGGGTGAAAAGACATCGGATGCTCGCCGCCGTGACGGCGCTGGCCGCTCTCCACTGCGGCACCGTCTCGGCACCGGCGTACGCGGCCCCGCCCGCGGGGGCCTGCCGTGATCCGGAGCCGGCGCATGCGGAGGTCCAGGCGGAACCCTGGGCGCAGCGCCAGCTCTCCCCGGAACGGGTGTGGCCGTGGAGCCGTGGCGCCGGGATCGTGGTGGCGGTGGTGGACTCCGGGGTCGACGCCGACCACCCTCAGCTCAGCAGACCGGGGAAAGTACGCCAGGGCAGGGATTTCTACCTGCCGGGTGGACTGCCGGGGTCGTTCGACTGTGTCTCGCACGGCACCGGGGTGGCCGGTCTCATCGCCGCCGATCCGGTTCCGGGCATCGGTTTCCACGGGATCGCCCCGGACGCGGAGATCCTCCCGGTCCGGATCACCGACCGGGATCTGAGCGACCAGGGCGATTCACTGCGGATCGACCCTCAGGTGGTGGCCAACGGAATCCGGTACGCGGCCGACCAGAACGCCAAGGTGATCAACCTTTCCCTGGCAGGGCTGAGCGACTTCGCGGTCATCCGCGACGCGGTCGCGTACGCCGTCGGGAAGGACGCGGTGGTGGTCGCCGCCGCGGGCAACTCCCAGCGGGACGCCAACTCCGGACTTCCGTCCTTTCCGGCAGGCTACCCCGGCGTGCTCGGGGTGGGCGCGGTGGACATCGACGGTGCCCGGATGCCCGCTTCGCAGATCGGCCCGTACGTCGGGATCATGGCACCGGGTGCGAAGGTGCTCGCGACGACCCGCGTGGCGGGCCACGCCTACGTCGACGGAACCAGTTTCGCCGCGCCGTTCGTCTCCGCGACGGCCGCGCTGGTGCGGTCCGCGTGGCCGGAATTGTCCGCCGCGCAAGTCGTCCAGCGGCTGAAGGCGACGGCGAACCCGGCACGGGGCGGCCGGGCGAGCGACGCGTACGGCGCGGGACTGGCCGACCCCTACCGCGCGGTGACCGACGGACTCGACCCGGCGAAACCCGCCGCCCTGCCGGTGTATGTTCCGGGCCCGGTCGACCAGGCGGCCCTCGACCGGGCCGACCGGCTCAGGGAAACCGGGACGGCCGCGAAATGGCTGACCGCCGCCGCGATCGCCGGAATCCTGGTCGCCGCGCTGGGAGTGGCCCTCGTGGTGCGCGGAAGGCGGCGTCGCTGGCGGCCCGGCCGGGCCGCACCGCTGCCCGCCGAACCGGCCACGGTGGAACCGCCGGAGCAGATGTTCCTGCTCTCCGAGCACTGACCGTCCGGCCGGTCACGCGAAAGGTCCCGGCGAGCCGAGCTCGCCGGGACCTTCAGTCCTCAGTGGACGCTTGTTCAGAGACCCCTGAGCAACTGCGCCGCTTGACGAGGGGCGTCGAGCACGGTTTCGAACGCGTCACGCGTACCGCGCGCCTGCCCGATCTGGGTGTGGAAGGTTTCGCTGGCCTTCGCCATGTCACCCTGCACCTGCTGCATCAGCTCGTGACCGTACCCCGAACGAACCTCCGAGTCGTACAGGAAGCCGAATTCGTTCCGCTGCTGGCTGACGTTGTCGATCTGGTGGTTCGCGTCGCTGGTGAGAGCGTCCACCATCATTTCACCGGTTTCCCGGTGCGCGGTGACGGTTTGGGAATTCTGCACTGTTACCAGTCTCCTTTCCGGATTACATCCTGGCCGCGAGGCCGTAGGTCGCCGATCCCTGAGCCAACCGCGACGCTTCCGAGTCGTGGTCGACGATGATGCCCGCCGCGGTCATCATCCCGTCCGAAGTGTCGGTCGTCTGCCCGACGTGGACACCGGTCTCCCCGCGCCGCGACGAATCGACGTCACACATGGCGGGTACGAATGTCCCGCTGCACGCGGCCGCTCCCTCGTCGACCGCGTTCGCGACCCGCTTGGAGCCGTCGGCCATGGTCTGGCCGAATTCCGAGAAACGCGACGACTGGGCGCGCAACGCGGCGGTGTTGTCGTCGATCAAATCCCAATACGACATGCTCGGTTCTCCTTTCCGTGCTCTCGCACTCTTCCCAGAGGCTAGGTCGCCTTACCGCCGTATTCCGGTCCGCGGCAAGTTCCTGCCATCACCACCGGACGGGGCCGGTCTTCGCGGACTATCGGTGACGTGGCGACAATCATGGTGAAACGGCCGAGCCGTCGGCCCGCTCCGGAAATGCCTGCCGGCGAGCTGATCCTGCAGCCACCGCCGGAGATCCCGCCGCCGCCCGCGCGGCAGTGGACGCAGATCTTCATGGTGCTGCCGATGGTGGCGATGATGGCGGCGATGCTGCTGATGTACTCCGGCAGCATGACCGGGCAGCTCCGGTTCGTCATCTACGGTCTGATGGGCGTCGGCATGCTCGGCATGGTCGTCACCGGACTCCTGCAAGGCGGTGGTCCGAGCAAACGGGAAATGGCCTACGCGCGGCGAAAGTACCTGCGCCATCTGTCTCAGCATCGGTTGCGGCTGCGGCGTTCGGTGCGACGGCAGCGCGAGGCGATGGAGTACCTGCATCCGGATCCCGCCACGTTGTGGTCGTTGGCTTCGAGTTATCGGCTGTGGGAGCGGCGCAAGAACGACCAGGACTTCGGCGTCGCCCGGATCGGTCGAGGCCCGCAGGCTCCGACGCTCGCCCTGATCGCGCCCGACACCAAACCGCTCGAAGAGCTGGAACCGTTGTCGGCGCTGGCGTTGCGCCGGTTCATCACCACCTACACCACGGTGGGCAGGTTGCCGATCGCGATCGCGGTCAACGGCTTCAGCCGGATCTTCCTTCGCGGCGACCGCACAGCGTCACTCGGCGTCCTGCGTGCGCTGCTGGCGCAGCTGGTCACCTTGCACTCGCCCGACGACCTGCGCGTCGCGGTCTGCGTCGGCGAAGACCGGCGCGCCGACTGGGACTGGGTCAAATGGCTGCCGCACGCGCTGCATCCGGAACGTACCGACGCGCTCGGCCCGCTGCGCCTGGTCGCGGCCGGCATCCAGGGTCTGGAAGCGATGCTGGAGGAGGAACTTGTCAAACGTCCACGCTTCGACCCGGAGGTGGACGTTCGCGTTCCCGGTCCGCACGTGGTCGTCGTGCTGGACGGCGGATCGGTCGCGGGCTCAGACCACCTGATGACCGGCGGTGGCGTCGAAGGGGTGACAGTGGTCGACCTCACCACGATGCCGCCGCGCGCACTGGACCGGACCTCGGTGGTGCTGGCGGTGGACACCGACGGCGCGCTGGTCAGCGAAACCATCGACGGCGAAGCCCCGCTCGGGCAGGCGGATACGCTCGGCGAAGTAGCGACGGAAGGCCTGGCCAGGCAACTGGCTCCCCTTCGCCTGACGGCGGGCCTACGGGGCGAAGCCCCACTGACCTCGGAACTGGGCCTTGCCGAACTGCTGCAACTCGGGGACCCCTACGACTTCGACCCGGCCGACACCTGGCTGCCCCGGCCGAACCGGGACCGGCTGCGGGTGAAACTCGGTATCCAGGAGGACGGCACCCCGATCGAAATCGACCTGAAGGAGTCGGCCCAGGAAGGGATGGGGCCGCACGGGCTCCTTATCGGCGCCACCGGTTCCGGTAAATCCGAGCTGTTGCGGACGCTGGTGCTGGCGCTGGCGGTCACGCACCCGCCGAACTCGCTGAACTTCGCACTGGTCGACTTCAAGGGTGGAGCCACCTTCGCCCGGCTGGACGCGCTCCCGCACACCAGCGCGGTGATCACCAACCTGGCCGACGAACTGCATCTGGTCGACAGGATGACCGACGCGATCAACGGTGAGCTCATCCGCCGCCAGGAATTGTTGCGCGCGGCGGGGAGTTTCGCCTCGTTGCGCGACTACGAGAAGGCGCGGGCCGCCGGAGCTCCGCTGCCCGAAGTGCCGACCCTGCTGGTGATCTGCGACGAATTCTCGGAACTGCTGTCCGCCAAGCCCGATTTCATCGACATGTTCGTCCAGATCGGCCGCGTGGGCCGTTCGCTGGGGGTACACCTGCTGCTCGCCTCGCAACGGCTCGACGAGGGCAGGCTGCGCGGCCTTGAGGCCCATCTGTCCTATCGCGTCGGCTTGCGGACCTTCTCCGAAATGGACAGTCGTGCGGTACTCGGCGTCGCCGACGCGTTCCATCTGCCCCGAGCACCGGGGCACGGCTTCCTCAAGGTCGGCACCGAGCCGATGGATCGGTTCCGCGCCGCCTACGTGTCCGGCGTCTACCAGCGCGACACCGGGGTTCCGATGCCGTCGACCGGACGGGAACAGCTGGAACTGCACGAGTACACGACGTCGTATGTCGCTCCAGAGGTCGGCTTCGACGAAGAGGTGGAAGCCACCCCGGAGGAAGATGACACGGCCGTCGGCGAGACGCTCCTCGACATCCTGGTCGACCGGCTGGAAGGCCAGGGCACTCCCGCGCACCAGGTTTGGCTGCCGCCGCTGGACGAATCGCCGACCCTCGACGGGCTGCTGCCCGGTCTGCTCGTCCACCCCCGGCGCGGGCTGACCGCGGGCTCACCCGAGCAGGCGGGCGCGCTCCGGCCGACACTCGGCATCGTCGACCGGCCGTTCGAGCAGCGGCGCGATCCGCTGGTCCTCGACCTTTCCGGGGCAGCGGGCCACTTGATGGTGCTCGGTTCGCCGCAGACCGGCAAGAGTACCGCCCTGCGCACCCTGATCACCAGCCTCGCCCTCACCCACACCCCGCGTGAGGTGCAGTTCTACTGCCTGGACTTCGGTGGCGGCACGCTCGCTTCGATCAGCGGCCTGCCTCACGTCTCCGGCGTGTCCGGACGGCTCGACACCGGCGCGGTCCGCCGCACGGTCGCCGAGGTGGCCGCCCTGCTGTCCGAGCGGGAACGGATGTTCGCCGAACAGCGGATCGACGGCATCGTCACCTATCGGCGGCTCCGGGCCGAGGGCAAGTTCCCCGAAGACCCGCACGGCGACGTGTTCCTGATCGTCGACGGCTGGCTGACGCTGCGCAACGACTTCCCGGAACTGGAGGACATCGTGAACGACGTCACCGCGCGCGGCCTGTCCTTCGGCGTGCACGTGGTGGCCACGTGCACCCGCTCGTTCGATCTGCGGATGAACGTGCGGGACCTGTTCGCCAGCAGGCTCGAACTGAAGATCGGCGACCCGATCGACTCGGCCATCGACCGCCGCGCCGCGATGAGCGTGCCCTCCGGCGCGCCGGGCCGTGGGCTCGCGACGCAGGGGCACCAGATGCTGATCGCCCTGCCCCGGATCGACGGTAAGGCCGATCCGGACGACCTCGCCGATGGCCTGGCGGCCTTGGTCGAGGCGATCCGCGAGGCCTGGCCGGGTGAACCCGCGCCCTCGGTCCGCCTCCTGCCCCCTGTCTTGGGGTACGAGGAACTCCCCGAGACCGACGAACTCACCGGCGCGAACGCCGGGCTCACCGTCGGGATCCATGAAAAGGACCTCTCGCCGTTCCGGCTCGACTTCGCCGCGGACCCGCATTTCCTCCTGCTGGCCGACACGGAGTCCGGCAAGACCGCGTTCCTGCGCTTGCTCGCCCGACGGATCACCGGCGCCTACACTCCGGAGCAGGCGAAGATCGTGCTCATCGACCACCGGCGGGGTCTGCTCGGCGAAGTCGGGGACGAACACCTGCTCGCCTACGGCACCAGCGACACGCACAGCCGCGGTCTCATGACCGAACTGGCGGGGATCTTCGAACAACGGCTGCCCGGCCCCGACATCACGCCGGAGCAACTGCGGGCGCGCGACTGGTGGCAGGGCCCGGAGATCTTCGTGCTCGTCGACGACTACGACATGGTGGCCACGCACAAGGAACATCCGCTGCTCCCTCTGCTGAATCTGGTCGCGCACGGCTCGGACGTCGGACTGCACCTGGTGCTCGCCCGCCGGACGGGTGGTGCCGGCCGGGGGATCTTCGAACCGTTCTTCGGCCGGGTCAGGGAAGTCGGGGCACCCGGTCTGATGATGTCCGGGGACCGGGACGAAGGCCCGTTGCTCGGCGGGATGCGGGCGCAGGTGCTGCCGCCTGGCCGGGGCTGGCTGATCGACCGGCGCGGCACCAAGGGCCTGGTCCAGCTTGGCTGGCTGCCACCGACGGCGTAGGACCTGCCGGTTCCTGTCGCGGCGGCCCGCCGCGGCAGGGGAAGTGATTGCCTTTTCGACAAAGCCTCGAATTCGGGAGTGGAAAATGGGACTCGGCGATCTGACCGATGCCGATACGGCGGCGATGGAGGTGTTCTCACAACGGGTTCAGGCGATCGCGGCCGAACCCGTCGATTCCGCGCTACGGCGTGCCGTGGACCCGCCGTGCGCCAATGGCCTGGACTACTGCGACGACCTGGTCAACATGGACACCGTGATGACCAAGGAGCTCCAGAAGTTCATCACGGATGTCAAGTACGGGCTCACCGCCTACGCTTATTTCGTCCGCGAACGCGGCAAAGAATACTGCGAGGCCAGCGAAGACGCCAAGAAGAAGATCCTCGATGGAATCGCCGTCAGGCAGACGACCGGACTTCCCGAAATCGCGCGTGAGTTGCTGCCGCCGATGGACGGTTCGAAGTAGGGAGTGTTCACATGGCGTACGAAGGCTTGTCGGTCGACGACCTGTTCCGGAAGATCGAAGCGGAACTCCCGCACAGCACCAGGCTCGAAGACGCGGCCACGATGTGGGACAAGGGGCGCGAATGGATCGACGACAAGATCGCCCGATTCCGGGGTGAACTACAGGCTCTCCGCGATGAATGGCCTGACGACGCGGGTGATCTCTTCGTCGGACGGGCCGAAAAGGACCTCGAATCGTTGCGTACATGGACCCAGGCGACCACGGAGGTCATCAGCGGCTCACGGCCGATCAAGGGCGTCGCCAACGGACAGGAAGTATCGTTCGTCGGTTACGGCAGCGGAATCGTTCGCTCGGGTGTGGCCGGCTCCTTGCGCGTGCTGGCAGGGAACATCCGGACCACGTACAACAACGTGAAGCTGCTCCACGATGATTTCCATCAGAAATACGACGCCGACCCCAAGCTGAAAGGCCAGAACGAACCGCTCTACCGCGAGAGGATGGTCGCCCAGCTCACCGCGCTCGACGGCGAATACTTCACCATGAAAGCCCTGGTGCTTACCAACGCGCACGGCGCGGCGTGGACCGGCCCGCGGGCCATGCCCACGGACACCCCGTCCTCGACCGGCGACGGCATCGGCCCTACGGGAACCGGCACGAACGGAACCGGGGCGGGCGCAGGGACTCCCGCCGAACCCGCGACTCCGGTCGAACCCGAAACCCCCGCCACGCCGGAAACCCCTGAGAACAAGGAAACCCCGCAGTCCCTCATGAACGCCGCGTCCTCACTGCTGGACAGCGGTTCCCAGGCATTGGAGGCGGCGAGCGGGCTACTGCAACAGGTCGGCGGCACGGATATCGGCGGTGAACTCGGCCGTCTCGAACCAGGCAAGTTGTCCCCGCTGGCCCCCTTGCCCGATCCCCTGGGTTCCGTTGGCCTGCCGAGTGATTCTTCGGGACTTCCCAGTCTGGCGGGTCTCGACGCGGGCGCGGCCGGAATCGGTGGCGGGGGCGGCGGCGTTCCGTCGGCGCCAGGCTCGGTGCCGATGTCCGGCACGGCAGGCCTTGGTGCTTCGATGCCGGGAGCACCACTTCCCGGCGTCGGAACGACGGCAGGGGCCGCAGGCGCGTCACGCGCGGCGCCGGGCGGGATGGCGAGTCCGGGGATGATGCCCGCGATGCACTCGCCGCACGCAGGTGGCGCGAATTCGTCGAGCGGGATCCGGCCGGGAGCCGCCGAACAGGTCAACGCCGTCCGATCACGGAAACCCGACAGCACGCCGGGTGTGTCGCTGAGGGGCCGGACAGGGCGGGCCAACGCCGTCACGCCGCCACCCGCCGCCGAACGGCGCTGGGACGGCGAGAACACCGTCCAGTTGCTTGACGAGGAACTGTGGCAGGTCGGCCCGACCGGGCACGACGAACCGAAATACCGCACCGGACAGTAAAGGAGGGGGCTCATGCCCGATTACGTCGACGGTGATACCGAAGCGATGGCCGCCTACTCGGGACAGCTCAAAGCACCGGACATGCCCGGTTCGCTCGGCAGGCTGGGGAACGGCCTGAACGCGACCGGATTGTTCGAGGGGATCGCGATGTCCCTGCTGGACATGGCCGCGACCGCCGAGATGACAGCCTTCCTGACGAAGATCACCACGGATCTCGCGACGGATTCGACGAAGGTCAAGGCCATCGCCGGTGGCTACACGGCCGCCGACGCGGCGAGCGCGCTGACACTGGCCTCGTCGTCCTTCAAGATCGCACAACAGGGGTTGAGCCTGCTGCAACAGGCATCGAGCTCCATAAGCCAGGCCCCGAAGTCCACGAACGAACCCACTGAGGCACCTGGAGCCGACGGCTCGCAGGCGAGTGTCTAGGAGCCGACGATGATTCCCTATCAGCTTCTTCCCATCGAGATGCATTTCGAGATGGCTCGCGCCGAGGCAGGCAAGGCCCGGTCTCTGCTCGAGGCGGCGAACATGTGGACTGACGTGCGCCGCTGGATCGACACGACCACGGCGGAGCTCAGCACCCGTGTCCGCGAACTCACTCCTTATTGGACAGATGAAGCCGGGCGGCTGCACGAAGAGCAGGCTCAGCGGACCCTCGCCGAGCTGAAGTTCTGGGGTGACCGGATCGATCTGGCCAAACCCGCGGAGACGCTGACGACGCTCGCTTCCCACGTCACGACGACCGCGGCGGCGGTGGCAGGTTTCTACGCGGACTACCGCGTCGCCATGCTCACCCCGTTCGGCGCACCGGCGGCCTTCGCTCTCCAGCAGGCGTCAGGTATGAAAATGACCGAACTGGGCGGGCACTTCGACACCTCGATGCTCACCGTTTGCGCGGCCGCGGGCATTGAGTCCCCCGCCGACCTGGTGACATCGCAGGAAACCGGGTCGACGGAGGGGAACTCCCCGACCGATTTCCTCGCCGCCGCCGAGGCCGGGATGACCGCGCTCACCGAATTGCAGAGCCTCGCCGAGACGGCGGGTTCCCTGGGCGGTGGAACGGGCTCCGAACTCCCGGCTCTCGAGGGCCTGAACGGGGTGAACGGGCAAGACCCGTCCTCCGGGATATCGCTGGCCGGGCTCGCTCCTCTTCCCTCCACAGCCGGCTCACTCCCCTCGCTCGGCGGGTTGCCTGGCGGTTCCGGTGTTCCACCGATGCCGTCGGGCCTCCTCGGAGGCATCGGCGCGGCAGGGGGCTTCGGCGGTATGCCGACGGGTGCGAAGCCGGTCGCGGGGAAGCGGGCGCCCAGCCTGGCATCGGAAATCCAGCCTGGTGCGGCGACCCAGGCGGGAGCGAAGGCCGCCGGGACGGGGGTCCCGCCGATGATGTCGCCCCACGGCGGTGGCGGGCAGGCCACGGCGGGCACGCTGCGACCCGGCTCGCGCGAACAGCCGACGGGACGCAACGGATCGACCCGCAGGGCGTCGTCCGGGAAGAGCGACGGCGTTCCGGCGAAGTTGCGCGGCCGGGCCGCCAACGGCAATCCGGATGCCGGGTTCACCCTCGCGAGGGGTCGCCAGTCCGCTGAGTCGGAGTCGGGCTCGGTGCAGATGCTCGACGAAGACCTCTGGCGACCGAACTCCCGCTGAGCCCCAACGCCGTGAAGGCCTCCTTCCCTACTCTCAAGGTAGGGTTCCGGCAAAGTCGCATAAGTGCTGGTTGGCTGCACCTCTAGAGCGGGACAAGACGAACGCGTCGTGGTGGACACAGCGGGAGCGGGCCAACGCAAGGGGCCTCACCCGGGTCCGGACTGTCCATAAGGGACACTTTCCGAGACAAAAATGCCCGATTTGGGCATCTTGCACGGTTTCGCGAGGGGGTCGTGAGTGGCGTTTCGTGTTCTAGCCCGAATCGCCACTCACGACTCGGGCCGAGTCGGTGGTTTCGCGTGGCTGGATGGATGGCGCGTGTGATCAGACGGAGGACACGTGTGACTGGATGGATGACACGCGGGAGCGGCAGGTTTCGACACGCGTGTTCTCCGTTCACTCACGCGTGCCCTCCGTCGGATCACGCGTGTCGCCCGATGGCAGGTACCCAAGACACCAGTGGCCCTCACCCGAATCGCCACTCACGCCATTCCTCCGAAACCGCACCTGTAGCCCCGCGGCATCCAGAATCAGGCCTGCCCTACCTCGGCTCGCCCTTGATCAACGGAAGATCAGGGACGTTGAGTGTCCCTGATCTTCCGTTGATCAAGCTCTACCTCGACTTTGCCGGGACCCTGCTCTCAAGGTAGGGAAGGAGGCCTTCACGGCTTTCGGACGCTGCCCAGGTCCTCAGCCACCCAGGGTCTGGCGCCGCGCGGCGGCGGGGTCCAGGCTCGGTCCCTCAGGCAACCGCGCCACCAACCCGGCAGGAAGCCGGACGGGACGCGCCGAGGGGTACCCGAGCATCTTCAGTACGTCCGGCGAAGCCAGCGGATAGCGGCGCCCCATGTCGGTCACCACGGTGAGCGTCCCGGCGGGTGCCGAAGACGAAGGCATCGCCTCGACGACGATCGCGCTGCCCGGTGGCACGTGGACGCGGTCCGCCAGCGGGGTCCCGGACGCGGTCCGGCGGGCGGTGGTGGACATCGGATCCGCGGGCGGCAGTGCGGGATCGACGGTCAGCGAAGGCGCGGCGGCGTTGTCGCCGAAAGTGGCGCACACGGTGGCGTCCTGGTCGCGCAGGCGCGCGATCGCGGGCCGGGCGGGCGGCGCCGCGCCCGCATCGGCCTGGATCGGGTCCAGTTGCCGCGACATGGTCGCGAGCGAGGGCGGCAGCGGCACGGTTTTCGGTTCGGTGCCGGGATAGGCGGCCATCATCTGGGCGCTCGCGCGCTGGACGTCGTACTGCAGTTCGGTGATGGGCCGCAGGGCGTCTCGTTCGGCGAGGTAGTACTGCCGTCCATCGCCGGAGGTCTGCACCATCAGCAGCATCCCGTTCCGGATGTCGGTCCGGCCCGGCACCGCCGTGGACGCCTCACCCGCCGCGGCGACGGGAAGCGGGCCGATGGGCGCGCCTTCCGGGAGCACGTCGAGCCACGCCCGGCCGACGCGCGCCCACGGTTCGGCGGTGAGCGCGAGACCGGTGCCGACGGCGCCGTAGTCGTTGATCCGGTGCCGATGCCCGCGCCATACGACGAACCGGTCGCCGGTCGACGTCGATTCCACCAGCAACGCCTGGTCTCCCAGCTCCGCACCGCCGGACGGCGAGGCGCCCGCCAGCAGGACCGACTCCTCGATCCGGCTGCCTGCCAGATCGCTCGCGGGCGCGGAGCACAGCGACCACGGGCCGGTGAGCAGTTTTTCGGGTCCGGGCAAGGCGTCCGGCGCGTCGGCGATGCCGATCCGGGGCCCCCGCGGGACTCCGGCGAGTGAATCGCGTGAAACCCGTTCCGTGGTGCCGTGATCGCCGAGCAGAAGCAGCGCGGACGCGTAGTTCGCGACGGGATGCAGCCGCTCGCCGAGGTAGACGTAGCGGGTCCCGGTCTCCTTTTCCACGATCACCGCGGAATCCTTGCGCCAGGCGTTGTTCCCGCCCGGCACGATCATCCCGTACACCCCGACGCACGCCAGCGCCACGATCGCCAGCGCGACACTGGCGAAAGCGGCGCCGGACGGACGGCGGAACGGCGGCTGCTCCGGATCGGTCTCCCTGGTGACGAGCGCGGAAATCGCGCGCTGCACCATGAACTGGTACGCCTGCAGTTGGTCCCTTTTGGACGCCATGGTTTCAGCCCCCCAGTCCGCGCACGTAGCCGTACAGGCCGAGCACCGAACACGCCACCGGCACGATGGCGATCGTCACCAGGATTTCGAAGTACTCGGCGATCCGGCCGAGATACGGGTTCGCGGCGCGCGTGCTCAGCAGGACACCGGACGCGACCACGATGGCGGCCACCGCCAGCGACAGCGGTCCCGCCAGGACGAGCAGCAGCGAGCGGTCCGCCATGAGCGGCCCGGCCAGCAGGCATCCGGCGCCGAAGACCCCGGTCACCAGCACCAGCAGCCGTTGCCGCAGGATCGGATACAACCTCGCCCGTACCAGGAATCCGGCCGCGAGCAGGGCCACGAGGGCGACCGCGGCCTCGCTGTCGCTGCGGATCAACTGCAGCTGGCAGTACATGACGACGATGGCCGCACCGCCCAGCATCCCGGTGAGCAGCGCGTCCGCCCTCGCCACGGCGGCGTGCACCAGATCGAGCGGTGGCTGGGGATCGTCTCGGACGAGGTCGGCGGTCGAGCGCGGCAGCACCGGCATCGGCACCCGGCCGAGCCGCAGGGCCAGCGGCGCGAACGTGGTCGAGAGCACGAGCACGCCGCCGCCGATCACGGCCGCCGAACGATAGCCCGCCAGATCGTCGAACGTGGCCAGCCAGCCGCCGAGCACGCCGAGCAGGCCCACCGTCGCCGCGCCCGCGAACAGTTCCGGCGCGGCGGTCACCCCGAGGTGGCCGACGACGGCCGCGAGCAGCAGCGCCGCGCTCGCCAGCAGCAGGTGACCGGCGGACAGCGCGCCGAGGGGGTCATCGCCCGCGAGCAGCAGACCGCCACCGGTGAAGGCGAACGGAAGCGCGACGGCGGCGAGTACCGCACCGGCGCCCGCGTCGCGGAGCGCTCGCGCGAGCAGTACACCCGCGGCCAGCAACAGCGCGGAAACGGCGAGCGCCCACGCCGCCGGGGTCGTCCAGGGCGGACCGGCGCGCAGCACCGCGACCAGACCGAAGAGCACCGCGAGCGCACCGGCAGCCAGCCCGGCCTGCCGCGTATGCCGCGGCCCCCAGGCCTTGCCGGTGCGGCCGGAACCGGTGGCGATCGCGTCCACGAGATCGTCGTACTCGGGCTCCGGCCACTCGGCACGGCGCGGTGTCAGATGGAGGATCTCCCCGTCCCGGACCCGGTGCGCGCCCAGCGTCCGGTCCGGATCGAAAGCGGTACCGTCGGCGCGGCGCAACTGCCAGCCGCCGACGGCGACGCCGTCGTCCGCCATCCCTTCGCCCGCTCGCGCGAGCAGGCCCGGAAGGATTTCGGCGACGGACGCGTGTTCCGGCAGCGCCATGTCGACGCGCCGGTGCGGAGTGGTGATGGTGACCCTGACCAGGCCGGCAGTCTGCATGGGAAAAGGGTCTGCCAGCGACCGCTCCGGCGGGCCGCTTCGGCAGGAACCTGCCGCCGGGAAAGTACGCCGAAAGCGGCCTTCTTGCGCGACAATGGAGCCATGAGCATCGAGACAGGAGTCGGCGGACCGCGGCTGCTCGCGCAGGGCCCCGTCGCGACCGTCTACGCGGGGCGGGATCCCGCTACGGGCAACGACTTCGCGATCAAGATGTTCCCCGGTTCCTTCGACCGCGAGACCTCGGCGTGGCTCGAACGCGAACGCAAGGCGCTGGCCGCCGTGCGGTCGACGCGGTCGATCCTGCAGATCGACGACGTCATGGCCTATCCCGACGGCCGCAGCGGTGTCCGCCGCGAACTGTGCCCGGGTTCACTCGCCGGACTGCTGGATTCCGGTACCCGGCTGGGGGTTTCCGACGTGCTGGCCCTCGGCGCCGCGATCGCGTCGGCGCTCGCCGCGGCGCACGGAGCGGACGTCCTGCACGGCGGGATCAGCCCGCACAACGTGCTGTACCGCGCTTCCGGCGAGTTCGTGCTCGCCGATTTCTCGGTGGCGCTGCGGCGGCGGTTCCCGCGCGACCCGATGCACGCGGTCGAGTACACCGCGCCGGAAACCCTGCGCGACGACACGCTTTCCGCCGCCTCCGACCTTTATGGACTCGGTGCGGTGCTCTACACCGCCTTGACCGGCGCGCCGCCGTTCCCCCGGCACACCGGGCAGCAGCCAGGCGAACGGATCCTTCAGGTACTGCGGGAACCGGTGGCACCGATCCAGGACCCGAGCGTCCCGAGGGAACTTTCCGGCACCATCCTCCGGTTGCTGGCCAAGGAACCGGCCGACCGGCCGCAGGACGTGGCGTCGCTGGCCCGGCTGTTCACGAAGCTGCGTCAGCCGGGTGGCGAGGTCGTCACCGGAGAATCCGCTGACCTGCCAGGCGAAGAAGAGGAAGCCGACGTCGAATTCGACGACTTCGCCGAGGTTTCCCGGCCGGTCGCCGCCGCACCGGCCCCTCAACTCCAGCCCGTGCGGGTGGTGCAGGCCCCACCGGCGGGTGGCCGGACCCTGATCCGCGAGTTCAGCGGCCCACTCAAGCGGGAACGCCAAATCCCCTGGCGGCCCGTCGCGATGGCAGGCGCCGGAGTGCTGCTCGCCGGACTGGCCGTGGTGCCCTTGGTCCTCGGCCCGGCGGAGATCGGCGGACAGGCCGTCCCGCTGGCGGCCGCGATCCCGCCGCCGTCACCGGCTTCCGCACCGGCGCCGGACGTCAAGCTGGCGCTCGCCCCGCCGCAGGATCAGAGCGATCACGTCCAGCTGACCTGGACGGCGGAAGGGGAACTGGACTTCGTCGTGATCATGGCGGGCGAGCGGCTCGAGACGAAACAGCTCGTCGCGCACCGCCAGCGCGGCATGGACGTTCCGGTCGACCCGGCGCGCCGGTACTGCTTCCAGCTCAGGGCGACCGACGGCCGTCACGTCTACACCACCGACCCGGTCCCGATCCGCGGCGCCCGCTGCAATCCCTGACACGTCGGTAAGTCCGTGAAGGCCTCCTTCCCTACCCTCAAAGTAGGGAAGGAGGCCTTCACGGACTTACTCGCGCGTTCCCTTGCCTTTGACCGGCACCAGGGTCCGCGGCTCGAGTGCCGCCAGCACCCGAGCCGCGAACGGTCTGGTGGCCAGCCCCTTGCGCACCTCGCCGACCTCCTGCCAGGCCCGCCGGACGGCGCCGTCGCCGACCGGGACCCCGGACCACAGCGTCACGTCCAGCACCTTGGCCAGCCTGGCGACCGGCTCGCGGATCCCTTCGCCGGCGAGCGAACCCGCCGATTCCGCGAGATCGCGCGGGGTCATCCCGATCCGGAACGGCACGCCGTGTGCGCGCAACCGGTCGCGGATCTCGTCCCAGGCGCCGAGCACGCCCTCCTCGCCGGTCCGGCGGCGACGTCGGCGAGCGCGGACGGCCTTGGCCATCGGGACGCCGGCGAGCCAGCCGAGTCCTAAAAGGACGATCGCGGCGGCGAGCGCCACCCACCACCAGGCCGCGCCGGCGTCGGCGCTCTGGTCTTCGGGCGCGTCCGGCGGGGTGCCCGGCGGCAGCTGCGGCGGCCGCAGTTCCTGCTCGGCGGGCAGCTGTGCCCTCGCTTTGGCGACCGCCTTGCCGGGACCGGCCTGCTCCTGCCCCGCCCTGCCCGCGCCGGCGGTCGGGTCGAGCGCCACCCAGCCGGCGCCGTCGACCGCGACTTCGGGCCACGCCAGGACATCGCGGTTGCGGACGACGTTCATCCCGCCGTCGGTCTCCGCCGAACCGCGGAACCCGACGACCAGCCGCGCCGGGATACCGCTCATCCGTGCCAAGACCACGTACGCGGCGGCGAACTGTTCGCTCGTCCCCCGTTTGCTCTCCAGCAGGAAATTCCGCAACTGCGGCCAGCCGTGCCCGGTCGGCAGCTCCTCCTTGCCCACCGCGACCTGATAGTTCTTGCTGAGGAAACGCTCCAGCTGCAACGCGGACTGGAACGTCGGGCGCAGCCCACGCACGGCGTCCTTGGCCACCTGCTCGACCTCCGGCGGCACCGCACCGAGTCCGTCGAGACCACCCGGAGCCCGCGCGTCGACCTCCCCCGCGCCGAGGTCGACCTCGGGCGAGGACCAGTTGAGCCGGTAGTTCCGCGCCGGACCCGCCGACGGCGAGTCCATCAGCAACGTGCCCGCGTCCTGGTTCACCAACGGCGTCAGGCCGTCGACACCGGTGAGATCCGCGTGGCTCGGCAGCCAGGGTCCCGGCAGCCCGCGCACCCGCAGTTCGGCGGTGCCCACCGCACCGTCCGGCGCGCCGTCGAGGCCGGCGCCGAGCCGCCGGAACCGGGAATCGGCCAGCCAGTTCGCGCCGTCGAACCCGTTCAGCACGACCAACCGCCACTGATCGACAGGGAGGTCGCTGCGGTAGCGGAACACTTCCTCGTCCGGCCGGGTGAGCCGCTGGGCGATTTCGTCGAGCGGATTGCCGAGCCTGCTCCGCGGTGGCGGCGCGGCCTGGGTGTCCTTGAGCGTCAGCGGATCGCGGCCGGCCGGATCGAGTCCGGCGAGCGCGACGGCCCCCACGACGAGGGCGACCACAGTGGACAGTGCGGGCCAGACCGCCGATCCCGTCATCCGCCACGAGAACCGCGGTCCGCCGGGTGCCTTGTGCACCGCCGAGGTGCGACGGCTCGTCCACAGCAGAAGCCCGGCGGGTACCGCGTAGCCCAGTGCCGCCGCCACCGCGACGACGCCGGTCAACGCCTGATACGCCTGCGCGAGCCCGGCGACCGCCAGGCTCGGCACCAACGCCACCAGCGGTTTCTTCAGGCGCAGCACCAATTCCACGCCGAGTACGACGGCGAGCAGCACCGTCAGCGGGACGAACAGCAGTTGTTCCGGAACCGGCCGCGCCGGCCAGGTGGACTGCAGGGTGAGCTGCCAGCCCTCGGTGAATCCGCGCGCCACCCCCCGCAACGAAGCCGCCGTGGGCAGGAAGGCGAACGTGGTCGAGGTCAGCACCGTCTCGATCAAGCCGAGAATGCCGAGCAGCGCCACGAGCAAAGGCCGGTAGGGGGCCAGTTTCGGGAGCTTCGCGGTCAGTTCGACGCAGCCGTAGCCGACGACGGCGACCACGAGTACCGGCACGAGCAACGACTTGATGCCGAACACCGGCGCGAACAGCAGCCCGGCGACCGCGGTCGCGCCGAGGAGCCCGGCGACCGCGAGCCGGTCGAATCCCGCGCTCATGCCGTCCCCGCCAAGGAATTCCCCTTGGTCGAGTTCCACTGTGCTGCGGCACCGGCGGCGTCGACCGCGATGATCAGACCGCTGGAACCGGCCGACGGCCTGAGGTCACCGAGCCGGACCACCGTGTCGGGCTGCCAGCGCGCGGCGTGGCCGAGGTCGGCGTCCGGGCCGGTGATCACGACCAGCACCCCACCGGGGCGTTGAGCCGCGGCCAGCGCCGAGGGCAGCAGCGGCGCGTTGTCGGCGGCGTCCTGGGTGACGAGCGCGAGTTCGTCCAGCAACGTCCTCGCCGCGCGCACCCCGCTGTCGGTCAGGGTGTCGGCGCCCGTCGCGGTGATGAACCTGCAGTGCTGCCCGGCGGACGCCGACGCGTAGAACAGCGATGCGGCCACCTCCACGGCCTCCTCGAAAACGGCCGGGCTCATCGCCGAACGCCGCGTGTCGAGCACGGCGGTGAATCGCGGCTGAGCCGGATCGGCGTATTCGCGCACCATGAGCCGTCCGGTCCGGGCGCTCGCCTTCCAGTGCAGATGCCGGACCTCGTCGCCGACCACGTACTCGCGTACCGCGCGCAGATCGGCCGATCCACGCAGCGGTGGGTCGGTGATCGGGCCTTCGTGGTGATGCCGCGGATGGCCTGCCTGCGCCGGGCGCACGGCGTGCCGTCGCGGGTGGACCCACAACCACGCGGTTCCGCCGACGGTCTGATCACCGCGCGCGAGGTCGAACAGATCCGGCCGGTGCACCACGAGCGGGCCGACCCGCAGCTTTCCGCGAACCGTCGTCGGCAGCTCGTAGTGGTACGTCGCTTCCGTACCGGGGGCGAGCGGGCGGACACGCAGCCGATGCGTTTCGGCACCGATCCCGTCCCCCGCGGCGAATCCGCCATGCCGTCGCGGACCCGTGTTGCGCACGACGAGCGAAGCCAGCGCGGGCTTCCCGCGTTCGACGCGGTCCGGCTGGACGGTCCGGCCGATCTCCACCTTCGGCCGGAACCTGGTGGTGGCCAAGGCGATCAGCACCGCGCCCGCCGCGATCCCCGCGAAGGCACGGAAGAAGGTGTACCCGGCCAGCTCGCCGACGGCGTAGAACCCGGCGGCGAAGGCGAGCACGATGACGCCGCGGCGGGTGAGCCGCACGCCTACCGCCCCATCGCGGCCATGGGAGCCGCTGTCGCACCCAGGATTTCGTCGACGATCTCGGCGGTCCGCCGCTGGTTGAGTTCCGCGTCGGGCGTCAGCACGAGACGATGGTCGAGTACCGGATGCGCGACGTCCTTGACGTCGTCCGGGGTGACGAAATCGCGGCCGTAGGTGGCGCCGAGTGCCTGTGCCGCCCGGATCAGCGCGATACTGCCGCGCGGGCTCGCGCCGTAACGGACGTCCGGATGCGACCGGCTCGCCGCGGCGAGGCGGACCGCGTAGTTGACGATCTCCGGTGCCAGATGGGACTTCCGGACCTCGTCGATCACCCGCTGGACGTCGCCGATGCTCAGCACCGGCTTCAGTTCGTCCGGGGTCACCCCGGCGCAGTCCCCCATCACCACCCGCATCTCGGACTCGAGATCCGGGTAGCCGACGGAAATCCGCATGAGGAAGCGGTCCAGCTGCGCTTCGGGCAGCCGGTAGGTGCCTTCGAGCTCGATCGGGTTCTGCGTGGCCACCACGAGGAACGGCCGCGGCACGGCCTGGCCGACCGAATCGACGGTCACCCGGCGCTCGGCCATCACCTCCAGCAGCGCGGCCTGCGTTTTCGGGGTACCGCGGTTGATCTCGTCGGCCAGCACGACGTTGGCGAAGATCCCGCCGGGGTGGAACTGGAACCGCTCGTTGTTCTGGTGATAGACCATCACGCCGGTGATGTCGCCGGGCAGCAGGTCGGGGGTGAACTGGATGCGGTTCCAGCGGCCGCCGATGCTGGCGGCGAGGCAGCGCGCGATCGTCGTCTTCCCGACACCGGGCACGTCCTCCATCAGCAGATGCCCCTCGGCGAAGAGCGCCGCGACGGTGAGGCGGACGACTTCGGGCTTGCCGCGCACCACCGATTGCACGTTCTCGGCGATCTGCTCGTAGGCGACCCTGGGTGTGAGTGTCACAGAACTTCCTTGTCCTTCCGTCGGCGCAAGCCGACCAACGCTAGCGGGCCGAACCAGAACAGCGCGCCGCCGTTCATCGTCGGCACTCCCTGCCAGTTGTCAGACGCGGTGCCCGCGGAGGTCTTGATGGTGGCCGAGACCGGGATGGAGCCGATCCAGTTGACGTTCTGGATGGTCAGGGTCGCGGCTCCGGAGCAGGCCGTCGCCTCGGACTTCGTGCCCAAGAATTCCGCCTGACAGGTCGCGGACCCGCCCTTGCCGTCGGCTTTCACGGAAACGAGCAGCGAGCCGTCCTTGCTCCGTACACCGGTGATGGTGATCGTCGGCGGTCCCGTGGCCACCGCCACGGTGACCTTCTTGCTGCCGGCGGCTCCGGTGAGCGTGGGTCCCGAACCGAACTTCGTGACCGCGCGGACCGTGACGGTGGCCGTCCCGGTGATCCCGGTGAATTCCGTGGACGTGGTCGAAAGCGTGCGCTCTCCCTTGCCCGTGGCGCTCACCAGGTAGTGCACCAGCGTGCCGCCACGGAGGTCGGGTTTGGTCCAGCTCACCGAAACCTTCCCGTCGGCACCGGCGTTCGCGGTGACCACCGGGGCGCCTGCCGGTTTGCCCGCCGGCACCGGGGTGGCCCTGGCGCTGGCACCCGCTCCGATCCCGGCCGAATTCTCCGCGACCACGGTGATCACGTACGCGGTTCCGTTCGCCAGCCCGGAAACGGTGGCGGCACGCGCCGATCCACCGACCCGCATGGAGCCGCCGGGCCAGGTGAGCCGGTAGCCGGTGACCCGCGCGCCGTTGTCGGCGGCCGGGCTCCACGAGACCTTGATCGAACCGTCCCCGGCGGTCGCGCCCACGTTCCGCGGGGCTCCTGGCGGGGTCGCCTTGGCCACCGGTGGCGGGAGCACCTTCTTCGTGTTCGGCGGCGGCTGCTGGGGCTGCTGGGGTTGTTGCGGCTGCTGAGGCGGTGCTTCGTTGCCGGGCTGCGGCTCCGGATCGGCCGTCGGCTCGCCCGCGGTCTGGCTGTTGGCGGCCTTGTCGACGTCGACGTCGAGCACCCTGCCGTCCTCGCCGTTGACGACCAGCACGTGCGAGCCGTCGGAGCTGTCGACGTAGATCCGGTTGTCCTCACCCTTGGCCAACCGCGGTGGCGTGCCCTGGCCGGGCACCTTCGTGGTGGCCTTGAGCGTGCCGCCGCCGTCGTAGGTCAGCACCTCGCCGCGGGTTTCGTCGACCATGGCCACGACGTTCGACGACGAGAGCGGGCCGTTGAACCGGCTGCCCTTGGTCAGCTCGACCGAAATCGGTTTGGCGGACGGGCGGTCCTGGTCGAGGCCGCTGATGTCGATCAGGTGGAGCTGGTTGCGCTCCGGGTCGGCGATGGCCAGCCGGTCACCGACCGCGCTGTTGGCCACCTGCGCCGAGGGCGAAAGCTTGATGCCGAGGGGAAGGCCCTCCCCGAGCCCTCCCGGGCCGACGCGGTGGAGGCTGTCGCCGGTGGTGTCGAGCACGACGGGCCGGTCACCGACCAGTGTGAGCCCGCCGGTGTGTCCTTGCGGGAGATGCGCGGTGCAGGTCAGCACGGCGGCGCCCTTCGGCAGTTCGCAGAGGGAGCCGTTGTCGACGCGGTGCACCCACACCGTGCCGTCGGCGGTCGCGACCGGCCGGGACAGTGGCCCCCCTGCGGGCACCGTCGCGGTCGGGTCGCCGAGCCGCACGATCTGGCCGGCGTTGCGGTAGACCAGGTACGGGCCGCCCGCGATCTCCAGCACGAACGGCGTCTCCGGCGCGGGCGGCGGAGTGGACTCCTCCACGCTCAAGGTCGCCTTGTCGAACTCCGTGATGCGGTTCCGCTCGACGACGTAACCCGAATCGTCCCCCTGCACGACCTGGCTGTCGCGTTCGGCGCCGGGCACGCTCGCGCGCGCGTCGACGCGGTTGGTCGAGCCGTCGACGTGGAACGCCGACTGGGCGGCGTCGTTGTAGACCCAGTGACCGACCTGGACGAACTCCAGCCCGTCCGTGGTCGACGCCTGTCCCGTCACGGCCAGGCCGACCAGCGCCAGGCAGCCCGCGACCACCAGCGCCACGGCCGCCCGGGTCCGCGCCACCACGCTGAACCGCTTCGTGCCCTGCTCCTCGGTGTTCACGCGATCAAGCTAGAGACCGACCATGAAATTTCGATGAAACCGCCCGTCCCGGCCTTGGCGGCGCGTGTCATCGAAACCTCATGTTCGCCCGGCACGCTCAGGCGGACACTGTTTGAGGAGGCTCGACGATGTCCGATCCCGGCGCGGCCAGGACGGGCGGGCGGTTCACCGCGCCGCCCCCGCCGCTTCCCCGGCCGGCACCGGCCGCACCGCGGCCCGTCACCCTGCCGGACCCGCTCGCCTACGCCGCGCCCGACGCACGGGCCGCGGCGCGTGAGGCCGCGCTCGCCGCGCTGACGGCCGCTCGCCAGACCGGGCAACGGCCGCCCTGGCAGGCCGCTCCCGCTCCGGCGCACGGCGCGCCACCCCCGGCTCCGCACCCGAATCCACCCGCGCCCGCCCCGGTACGGCGTCCCGGCCACTTCGGCGGTATCGGCGTACCGCAGATCGTCTGCTGGCAACTCGTCCTCGTCGCGCTCGTCCTGGTGGCGGGGCGGCCATGGCCGCTGGCGGCGGCGGTGATCACCGCGGCGGTGGTGACCGTGGCGCTGACGGCGGTGCGGATTCGCGGACGCTGGCTCTACGAATGGCTCGGTTCGGCGTCGGGATACCTGACGCGCGACCGCGACCGGGATCTCCGGAACGCGGGCGAGGCCGGCCGGGCGTTGCTGCGCCTGTTGTCGCCCGAAGCGGCAGGGACCACCGGCGAGATCGGCGGCGAGACGGTGTTCATGGTCAGCCGCGCCGACGGGATCACCGCGGTGCTGCAACCGAAATCCGCCGCTCGCGATCGGCAGCTGCCGTCGCCGGAAACCTTGCTGCCGCCCGGCGAACAGGCTTTGGACGCCGCCGCGCAGGTCATCCAGCACGCCGGCGCGGACCGCTCGCGACCACCGCGCGGCTGGGTCGCGCTGCAGGCGCTGCGCACGGTCGACGTCCACCGTGACGCCGATGTGCGGCAGGCACTCGGGAACACGGTCCGGCGCGTGCGGCGGCAGCTCCGTCGCGACGGGCTGCCGGTGCGGGCGCTCGCCGAGAACGAGGTCCTCGGCGCGCTCGCGTCGCTGGCACACGTCACGGCGGGCCGGGCGCGGATCCGGGAGGAATGGCGGTTCTGGTACAGCGGCCCGATCTGCCAGGCGACGTTCCGGATCGAGGGCTGGGCCTCGTTGTCACCCGTGCTCGCGGCACAACTGTCGCGCCGCCTGCTCGCCGCCGCCCCGGGTGCCGCGGTGACCCTCGCCGTAACCGCGCGCCGGGGTGCCGCCGAGACCGAACCCCGGATCAGCGCGACGATCCGGGTCGCCGCCGCGGGGGACCGCGCGGTGGACCACGCGGTGCGGGACCTGGAACTCGCCGCCCGCCGGGCCGGGCTCACCCTGGACCGGCTCGACGGCAGGCACGCCAGGGGGGTGGCCGCCACGTTGCCGATCGGGGTCAGTTGAGGATGACGATCGCGACGTTGAGCGCGGTCGCGTAGCACGTCCAAGCGAGATAAGGCAGCAGCAGCACGGCCGAAACCCGGGAAGACCGGCGGAAGTGGAGCGCGGTGACGACGATGGCGACGTCGAGCAGGACGATGTCGGCCACCGCGAGGCCGTACGCACCGGCGGCGAAGAACAGCGGGGTCCACACGGCGTTCAGGACCAGTTGCACCACGTACCAGACCAGGCCCCGGCGCTCACCGCCGGATTTCCAGTACAGCCAGCCGGACACCGCGATACCGACGTACAGGACCGTCCACACCGGACCGAACAGCCAAGCGGGCGGCGCGAACGACGGCAGGTCAAGTCCACTGTAGACAGTACGCGCGTCGGCCGCGGCCAGCCCGCCGACGAGCGCGGCCACCGCGACCGCGGCCAGGAACGGCAGGAACGCCAGTGGCGCGCGGAATCGCTGGGGGATCGTGGTCATCCTCGGCTCCCGTCTCAGACGTGTTTTCGAGCGTACGGCGGCGGACAGGGTCTCGCGCGCTCAAAACTGGTCGCGTTCGCCCCGTGGCCGTCACTAAGGTCTTTTCGCGATGAGCGACGACACCTTCCTTGCCCACGTGGCCGACAGACTGGCCGCGCTGCCCTCCGTACACGCCGTCACCCTCGGCGGCTCACGGGCACAGAACACGCATGATCCCGGCAGCGACTGGGATTTCGCCGTCTACTACCGCGGTGACTTCGACCCGGCGGAGCTGCGCGCCGTCGGCTGGGACGGCGAGGTCTCCGAAATCGGCGCCTGGGGTGGCGGGGTGTTCAACGGCGGCGCCTGGCTGACGATCGACGGCAGGCACGCCGACGTCCACTACCGTGACCTCGACGTCGTCGAACACCAGCTCGCCGAAGCCCGGCAGGGCCGGTTCCACTGGGAGCCGTTGATGTTCCACCTCGCGGGTATCCCGAGTTACCTGGTGGTCGCCGAACTCGCCGTCAACCGGGTGCTGCGCGGTGACCTGCCGCGACCCGGCTACCCGGACGCGTTACGCGCGACGGCTCCGGCGATGTGGCGGGGCCGAGCGGAACTGACACTGCGCTACGCCCGGGGCGCCTTCGTCCCGCGAGGGCAGGCCACGGAGGTCGCGGGAGCGCTGGCCACCGCCGCCATGGAAACGGCGCACGCGGTACTGGCGGCTCGCGGCGAATGGGTCACCAACGAGAAACGGCTGCTGCGAAGGGCGGGTTTGCGCGAGATCGACGCGATCGTCGCAGGCCTGCGGCCTGACCCCGGCGTGCTCGCCCGAGCGGTGGACGAGGCGGAAGCGCTGTTCCAGGCCGTCAGCTGAGCTGTGGCGCGCGTCACGGAATGACCGGCGATCTTCAGCGCTACAGAGAGATGAGACCCGTTCTTACCCAAGGGAGTGACATGTCCGCCACCGCCACGCCGGAAGAAACCGCTCTGGCCGTCCCCGCACTCGACGACTTCGACTTCCCGCTCACCGACGGCGCCGCTTGCCGCATCGACGACCCCGACTGCGAAGCCTGCCAGTAAGTCCCACGGAAGTTCGTGAAGGCCCCTCCCCTACCGGCATCGCACCTCTTCGTCAGGGCGCAGGCCGACGTCCATGAAGGAATTGGGACGTTGAGTGTCCCAATTCCTTCATGGACGCGGGGTCACACCCGTCCCGCCCGGACGCGCGTGAAGGCCCCCTTCCCTCGGCTGAGCCGAGGGAAGGGGGCCTTCACGCGCGTAGGGATCGCCAGCCGCCCTTAAGAAACGGCGACCGGGTGGATCACGATGTCGTCGAGCCGCGTACGGGCGTGGATCTTCACCTGCTCGTCGAACCGGCCGTGGTCCTGGACGGGCAGGGTGCTGCGCACGGTCCCCTTCGTGCTCTTCGCGTCCACCAAGGCGGAGCTGCCTTCGCTGACGCCGACCTCGATGCCGCCTCCGGCGTTCGTCAGGTTCGCCTGCCCGCGGGTCAGCCTGCCGATCCGGATCGGGCAATCGCCTGTGGTGGCGAGGACGTCGCCCTCGGCGTGATCGATGTCGAAGCCGCCGCCGGAGCCGCCGAGTTCGACGTCGGAGAAGGCGTGGCCGATCCAGACCTTTCCGGTCGAGCCTTCGTACTTGACGACGCCGCCGACCTCGCCGATCCGCACCCCGGCCGAGCCGCCTTCGATGTCGGCGGTTCCGGCGATGTGCCCGATCTCGACCTCTCCGGTGGCGAGGTGCGCCCGCAGCGCGGAGACGCGGTCGAGCCGGATCCGGCCGGACGAGGTGTTCAGCTCGCAGTCGCCGAGCAGGCCCTCGGCGTGTACGTCGGTGGTCGCCGAGTTCAGGATCAGCCTGGAACCGGCTGGCACCTCGATCGTGATGGCGACGGAACCGTTCTTGTCGCCCGATTTGGTCGTCTTGATCGAAAGTTCGCCGTCGGAGAAGGCGACCTTGGTGCCCTCGGCGACCTTCACGTTCGACTTGTTCGTGCCGTCGACGGGCTCGACGTGCACCACCGTGTCCGATCGCTCGCTCGCGGCGACGCGGACCCGCGCCCCGGCGGTGGTCAGGGTGGCGGTGATCGGTTCCGGCGTGGTGAAAACGGTCATGACGGTGTCCCCTTGTCGTGTGATCCCTTTGCCGCTCAAGGAATTCCTGTGCGGCGGTTCGTTGTGACCACATTCGCCGACCGGACTGACACCGGGCTGACACGACACTGACACCGGGGACTCACGGCGAGGACTGGCGATCCCGCCGGCTGTCGACGGCGTTCCGCCGGACCTGATCGGTATGCGCGCCGATTTCCCCGAGCCGTTCGGCGAAGCCGGTGTGCTCGCGGGGAAGATGGGCGCGCAGATCGGCCAGCGGCGCCAGGAGACCGGTCACGTCGTTCTCGCCGAGTGCCGTGCTGAGCCTGTCGGCGCTCTCCCTGGCCCGGCCGTTCAACCCGTCCAGCGCGCCCGCCTGCCCGGCCAGTTGCCGCAGGATGGCCGAGTTACGCCGGGCCCACTCCGCCACCGCGCGATCGCCCGCCCGCCGCTCACGTTCGGCGTCGACCCGGGCCTCGCCCGTGTTCTCCCCGGTCGCCGACGGCCGCAACCGCAGGAAACGGCGCTCCGCCGCCTGACGGCTGGCGACTCCGAGCGCGGGCGCGATCGCGGTCCAGCTGGTCCCGCTCGCCCTGGCGGCCGCGATCAGCTCCGGCTCCCACGCGGCCAGTTCTTCGCGCACCGCGCGCAACGTGGTCAAGGCCGCCAGCAGCCGGTCCGGTTCCGTGGGGCCGGATCGGGCGTCGGCGACGACGTCGTGCACGGTGCGCACCATCCGTGCCGGGTCTGCGTCCATAGTTGTCATCCAATCGACGACTCGATGGTTGTCATCGTTTCGATGACATGTTAGAACAGTAGTGCGTGTTGACACCAGAGACAGTGACTCCAGGAGGTGGAACCCGATGTTGATGCGCACCGACCCGTTCCGTGAGCTGGACCGCCTGACCCAGCAGATGTTCGGCGCCGCTACCCCGGGAACGTGGTCCAAGCCGGCCACGATGCCGATGGACGCCTACCGCGACGGGGAAGAGTTCGTCGTCTGCTTCGACCTTCCCGGCGTCACCGCCGACGCGATCGAGCTGGACATCGAACGCAACGTCCTGACGGTCAAGGCGGAACGGCGGCCGACCCCCGGCAAAGACGTGCAGATGCAGGTTTCCGAACGCCCGCTGGGTGTGTTCTCCCGTCAGCTGTTCCTCGGCGACGCCCTCGACACCGAGCGCATCGCGGCCGACTACCAGGCAGGTGTGCTGACCCTGCGCATCCCGATCGCCGAGAAGGCCAAGCCCCGGCGCATCGAGATCACCGGCGCCGACACCGACCGCAAGGAGATCCAGGCCTGAGCATGCCGTCCGGTCCGGGGCCGCCGCGCCCCGGACCGGACGGCCGAGGAAGGAAAGGGCAGCTCGTTGACCGCCACGCTCACCATGCCGGTCCGCAACCCCCACCCCGCCCTCGACGCCGTGTGGGGATACCTCGCCGAAGTCACCGGCGCACTCGGTGTCGGCCTCGAATCCTGCACCGTCGACCACGACAGCCCCGTCTCGGCCTACGTCGCGCTCGACGAGCGGCTCCCCGGCCACCCCGACCGCGACGTCGCCCTGCTGTGGGACGAAATCCGCGGCTGGGCCGCGGCGATCGAGACCCACTCCGGCGAGGACCTGATCATCCTCCGCTACCTCGGCGGGAAGACCGTCGTCCCGCCGCCCGCGCGGATCTCGAGGTTCGTCAAGGCCTTGCGCGAAGACGACCACGGCCTCGGTCAGCTCACACCGCCGTCGCTGCGCACGGCGTCCGGTCTGGCCGACCTCCAAACCGTTCTCGACAGGCGCGCATGCCCGGTGTAGAGGTGGCCGGATGACCTGTTCGCGGGCGGGCGTGGATAAGCGAGGCTCAAGCCTCGGAGCCGTCGAGCCGACGGCGCAGCTCGTGCAGGGTCTTCGTGAGCAACCGGGAGACGTGCATCTGGGAAATGCCGATCCGCTCGGCGATCTGCGACTGGGTCAGACCGTCGAAGAAGCGCATCGTGACGATCGCCCGCTCCCGTTCCGGCAGCCGGTTCAGCAGCGGGACCACGGTGTGGCGATCCTCGATGAGTTCGAAGCGCGAATCCAGCTCCCCCACCACGTCGGACAGCGGAACCGAACCTTCGCCGTCGTTGACGGGCCGGTCCAGCGACGACGTCTGGTAGCTGTTCGCGGCGAGCAGGCCTTCGCGGACGGTATCGACGTCGAGGTCGAGGTGCCCGGCGAGTTCGGTGGGTGTCGGCGCCCGGCCGAGAATCTGGGTGAGTTCCGTGGTTCCCCGCGACAGCCGGGTGCGCAGTTCCTGCATCCCGCGCGGGACGTGCACCGCCCAGCCGGTGTCGCGGAAGAAGCGCCGTACTTCACCCATCACCGTCGGCACCGCGTAGGCCAGGAACTCCCCGCCCTGCGCGGGATCGAACCGGTCCACGGCCTTCAGCAGCCCGACCCGAGCCACCTGCACGAGATCTTCCCTCGGCTGGCCGCGGCCGCTGAACCGCACGGCGATGTGTTCGGCGATCGGCAGTAGTTCGAGGATGAGCCGTTCGCGAAGTTCCCCCCGCCGCGGGTCATCGGCGGGCAAGGCCGCCAGTTCGTCGAACAGGGGGCGGCAATGTGAGTAGTCGTCACTTCGCCGCGTCCGACGGCTCGCCGGGCCGCGAGGCGCGGGCAGCGGCGGTTCCTCTCGCAGAATGGGTTCGACGAGTTCCTCCATCAGGGACGGCATGTTCATCGGTCCCTTCGTCCCATGTGGACACGCGCGGGCCCCAGGCGCACCCCGGTGCTCAACGCCGGCATGGATCCACTCCCATCGTCTTCGTCTTCCTCGTAATACCCGGAGGAAGAGCCCGGCAAACACCCGCACGGCGGCACCCTGGGCGGGTGACGTCACGGTTTGCCGGTCAGCCGAGGGGGTATCCGCAGGTCAAGACGAAGGAGGAGTGATGCCGGAACAGAGCTGGAGCGACAAGCGAGAACGGCAGTACAAGCACATCAAGTCCTCGCAGAAGAAGCGTGGGGCGAGCACTGACCGGGCCGAGGAGATCGCCGCGCGGACGGTCAACAAGAACCGTGCGCAGTCCGGGGAATCCCGCACCGCGAGCAAGAGTTCGACGCGGGACACCTCACCGCAGAAACGTGGCGGCAAGCGCTCCGGCAACCGCCAAGGCCCTGGCGGCCCGACGAAGGACCAGCTTTACAACGAGGCCAAGAAGCGCAACATCAAGGGCCGCTCCAGCATGACCAAGAAGGAACTGCAGAACGCCTTGGGCCGCTGAATCCCTTACTCGGCCATCGTCAAGGTCGCCAACAGGCCGGTGAGTTCGATGGCCCGTCGTACGACCTTCGACGGCCTGATACTCAGCGCGATACCCGACTCCGTGCAGTAGCGGTTCGTCTGGACCAGCACCGACAGGCCCGAGGAGTCGCAGAAACCCACGGCGGTCATGTCGATCACCACCGCGCTGGGCCGGTTTTCCAGCAGGTCACGGATCTGGGTGCGAAGACGAGGGCTGGTCGCGGCATCGACGTCGCCGGCGACCTCGATGGTGATGGCATCGTGCGGATGTTCCGTCGCGGTCACGGCGAGTGGTGCGGGCTGCGCGGCCTCGGTGTCGAATGCCATTCCACGACGGTAAAAGCCCCGTGGCCCGTCCGCAACCGTCAGGCCCGCGCGGTGAACACCCGCTGCTAATCTCGCCCCATGGCCTGCCGCATCACCGAACTGGTCCTCGATTGCGCCGATCCGGTCCGCATGGCGGAGTTCTGGTGCGAGGTACTCGGCTACGTCGAACTCGGCAAAGAGGGCGCCGACATCGAGATCGGCCCACCGGACACCGGATTCGGCGGCCCGCAACCCACCTTGGTCCTCAGCCTCAGCGAAGACCCGAAGCCCGGCAAACTGCCCCTGCACATCGACGTGAGCCCCACCGACCGCGATCAGGACGCGGAACTGGAACGGTTGCTCGCCGCGGGGGCGCGTAAGGCCGACATCGGCCAGACCGGCTCGGAATCGTGGCATGTGCTCGCCGACCCCGAAGGCAACGTGTTCTGTCTCCTTCGCCGTCGGGTCGACCCCTGAATTGGACGGTAACCGATGACAGACGAACGACTGTGGCAGCTCGACAAGACCGCGTTCGCTTCCACCGACGGCTCCGGCCAGGTCGTGTCAGGCCCGCTGTCCGAGCAGTTCGTCGAACTCACCCGCCTGCTGCTCACCGCCTCGACGCCGGCACAGGTCCTTCAACAGGTCATCGACGCCGCGTACCGGGTGGTCCCTGGCGCGGATCTGGTGTCGGTCACCCTCCGGGCACCGGACGGGACCTTCCACACGCCGGTCGCGACCGAGAAGGTGGCCGTGGAGCTCGACGCGGTGCAGTACCGCGCCGGAACGGGCCCCTGCGTCGACGCCGCCGCCAGCGAAAGCCCCGGCCACGTCCGTAGCGACGACCTGGCGCACGAGACGAGGTGGCCGGACTTCTCCCAGGCCGCCGTGCGGCACGGTTTCACCGCGATCCTGTCGACCGTGCTGCTGCCCGAGGCGACGCCTCCCCGGCTTCCCGGCGCGTTGAACATCTACAGCCGCCGCCCGGACGCCCTCGGCCCGGTCGCCCAGGACACCGCGCTGCTGCTCGCCACGCACGGTTCACTCGCGCTGGCAGGCACCAACGCCGTGAGCCGGGCGGATCTGGAGGCGCGCCATCTGCGGCGTGCCATCGAATCCCGCGACGTCATCGGCCAGGCCAAGGGGATACTGATGCACCGGCGCGGGCTGACCGCCGACGAGGCCTTCGACCTGCTGCGCCGCACCTCGCAGGAGCTCAACGTCAAACTCGCCGAGCTCGCGAGCACCCTCGCGGCCCGGCATACGGAACTCGACGGCCGCTGAAATCGCGAACGGGCCCGGCCGAAGGAACGGCCGGGCCCGTCGACGTTCCGACTCAGTCGAGGTCGAACCGGTCGAGTTCCATGACCTTGGTCCAAGCCGCGGCGAAGTCGGCGGCGAACTTCTCGCGGGCGCTCTGGCCCGCGTAGACCTCGGAGAGCGCGCGCAACTGCGAGTTGGAGCCGAAGACGAGGTCAACCGCGGTGGCGGTCCACTTCACCTCGTCCGAGGCGACGTCGCGGATCTCGTACACGTTCTCCTCGGACTCCGACACCTTCCACCGGGTCCCCGGCGAGAGCAGGTTGGTGAAGAAGTCGTTGGTGAGCACACCGGGCCGGTCGGTGAGGACACCGTGCCTGCGGCCACCGAAGTTGATCCCGAGCGAGCGCAGACCGCCGACGAGGACGGTCATCTCGGGCGCCGTCAGGTCCAGCATGTAGGCACGCTCGACGAGCAGGACCTCCGGCTGGAGCTTCTCACCGGAACGCAGGTAGTTGCGGAACCCGTCGGCACGCGGTTCGAGCAGCGCGAACGACTCGACGTCGGTGTCCTCCTGGGTGGCGTCGGTGCGGCCCGGGTGGAACGGCACGGTCACCTCGGTGCCCGCGTCGCGCGCCGCCTTCTCGACGGCGGCCGAACCCGCCAGCACGATCAGGTCGGCCAGCGAGATCTTCGCGCCGCCGGCCTCGTTGAACTCGCGCTGGATGCCCTCCAGGGTCTCCAGGACACTCGCGAGCTGCTCGGGCTCGTTGACCTCCCAGTCGCGCTGGGGCGCGAGACGGATCCGGGCACCGTTGGCGCCACCGCGCTTGTCGGTGGAGCGGAAGCTCGCCGCGGCCGCCCACGCGGTGGTGACCAGCTGGGCGACCGTGAGACCGGATTCGAGCACCTTCGCCTTGAGCGCGGCGATGTCGGCGTCACCCACGAGTTCGTGGTCGACCTCCGGCACCGGGTCCTGCCACAGCTGCGGTTCGGGGACCCACGGTCCCAGGAAACGGCTGACCGGGCCCATGTCGCGGTGCAGCAGCTTGTACCAGGCCTTGGCGAACGCCAGTGCGAACTCGTCCGGGTTCTCCAGGAAGCGGCGCGAGATCTTCTCGTACGTCGGGTCGACGCGCAGCGCCAAGTCCGTCGTGAGCATGGTCGGCTTGTGCTTCTTGGCCGGGTCGTGCGCGTCGGGGATGATCGCCTCGGCGTCCTTGGCGACGTACTGCTTGGCGCCACCGGGGCTCGTGGTGAGCTCCCACTCGTAGCCGAAGAGGATCTCGAAGAAGCGGTTGCTCCACTGCGTCGGCTTGTCGGTCCACGTCACCTCGAGACCACTGGTGATCGTGTCGGCGCCCTTGCCGCTGCCGTGGGTGCTCAGCCAGCCGAGGCCCTGCGCCTCGATCGGGGCGGCTTCGGGCTCCGGGCCGACGTGGTCGTCGGCGATGGCGGCGCCGTGGGTCTTGCCGAAGGTGTGGCCGCCCGCGATGAGCGCGACGGTCTCCTCGTCGTTCATCGCCATCCGGGCGAAGGTCTCCCGGATGAAGTGCGCGGCGGCCGCCGGGTCCGCGTTACCGCGGGGTCCCTCGGGGTTGACGTAGATGAGGCCCATCTCGGTGGCGCCGACGTCGGGCACCATCTCCGCGTCGCCGGCATAACGCTCGTCACCCAGCCAGGTGTCTTCCGGACCCCAGAAGATCTCCTCGGGCTCCCAGGTGTCCTCGCGGCCGAAACCGAAGCCGAACGTCTTGAAGCCCATCGACTCCAAGGCGACGTTGCCCGCGAGCACGAGCAGGTCGGCCCACGAGATCTGCTGGCCGTACTTCTCCTTGACCGGCCACAGCAGCCGTCGCGCCTTGTCGAGGTTGGCGTTGTCGGGCCAGCTGTTGAGCGGGGCGAACCGCTGAGCGCCGTCACCGGCCCCGCCACGGCCGTCGTGGATGCGATAGGTACCCGCGGCGTGCCAGCTCATCCGGATCATCAGGCCGCCGTAGTGGCCGAAGTCGGCGGGCCACCAGTCCTGCGAGGTGGTGAGCACCTCGGTGATGTCGCGTTTGAGGGCCTCGACGTCGAGCTTGGCGAACTCCTTGGCATAGCTGAAGTTCTCGCCGAGCGGGTTGGCCTTCGAGGAATGGACGTGCAGCACCGAGAGGTCGAGCTGGTTGGGCCACCAGTCCTTGTTGGTGCGCGGACGGCCGCCCGACTTCGGCGTCGGCGAGTCGATCGCCGGGTTCTCGCTCTCGCTTCCGTGCGCGGTCACGGAGTCGTGGGCCACCGGGCAGCCCTTGTCCGGGGTGTCGCTCATTTACTTCCTTCCGAGCAGGCGAATCATCGCTGGATGGGTTCGGCCGCGCAGCCGGGGCACAGGCCCCAGTAGACGACCTCCGCCTCGTCGACCACGAAACCGTGGCCGTCCGAGGCGGTCAGACAGGGGGCGTGGCCGACGGCGCAATCGACGTCCTCGATCGCGCCGCAGGAACGGCACACGACGTGGTGGTGGTTGTCCCCCACCCGGGTCTCATAGCGGGCGAGCGCGCCGGCCGGCTGGATACGCCGGACCAAGCCGGTCTCGGTGAGCGCTCGCAGGACGTCGTACACCGCCTGGTGCGAGACCGTGGGAAGTTCGGCCCGCACCAGTGCGATCACCGTTTCGGTGTCGACATGCGGATGATCACGCAGCGCGGCGAGCACGGCCAGCCTCGGCCGGGTCACGCGCAACGAGACGGCCCGCAGCTGTGCCTCGAAGTCCGACATCACCAAGGACGATAAGAGCTTGTCTGGAATCGGTCAAATCAGGGCGGGCGATTCACCCGTCACGGGCCGAGTTCCGCGAGCGCGTCCTCCGCCGAGCCGGGATGGTCGCCGATATCCCGCCACGGATCGTCCTTACGGGACAGTCGCCGACGGAGTTTCGCCGGGTCCCAGCCGTCCGGCGACGCCTTGCCGAGTTCTCGCCACTCGATCGGGGTGGCCACCGCCGCGCCCGGCCTCGCCCGGAGTGAATACGGCGCGACGAACGTCTGCGCGTAGCCGTTCCGGTTGGCGTCGAGGAAGATCCGTTCGCCTCTTTTGTCCTTGCGCTGGGCGGTGGTGAGTCGTTCGGGGTCGGCTTCGGCGACGCTGTCGGCGATCCGGCGCGACAGGGTCAGCACGGTGCCGGTGTCGGATCCGGCGTCGAGCGGCGCGACCACATGGAAGCCGCGGCCACCCGTGGTCTGGACGAACGCCGTCAGCCCCGACTCGATGAAACGGTCACGGATCCGGCGAGCGGTCTCGCGCAGGGCTGCCACCGGGGTGCCGTCCGGTGGGTCGAGGTCGAGGACGAGCCGGTCAGGCCGGCTGGGTTCGTCCACTGTGGACAGCCAGACATGGAACTCCACCGTGCCCTGGTCGACCAGGTACAGCAGCGTGTCGACATCCTCACAGAGCACGTATTCGTCGGTGCCACCGTCCTGGCGAGGTACGCTCGCGACGCGGATCCAGTCCGGGAAATGCTTGCCAGGGTGCTTCTGGAACCACCCTTCGCCGTCGATACCGTCCGGAAACCGGCGCAGGGTCAGCGGCCTGCCCCGCAGATGCGGGAGCATCACGTCGGCGACCGTTCGATAATGCCCGGCGACGTCCGCCTTGGTCAGCCCGTCGGCGGGATAGAACATCTTTTCCCCATGAGCGATCATGGCCCCTCCCGTACCACGTCGGCCGGTTTCTTGTCGGTGCGCAGGCCGAGGAACCGCGGATGCCGGAGGCGGCCGTCCCTCGTCCACTCGGAGAAGCCGATCTGCCCCACCAGTTCCGGGCGCACCCAATGCACTCCGCGCTCGCGAACCGGGTCCGCGAACGGCGGCTCCGCCGTCCCGAGTTCGCTGAGCCGCCCGTGCAGGAACGTCAGCAGGTCCTCGTCGAAACCCGTGCCGACCTTTCCGGCGTAGCGCAAGCCCACGTCGTCGTAGTAGCCCAGCAGCAGCGCGCCGAAGCGGTCACGGCGGCCTTGTGGATCGGTATAGCCGCCGATGACGAACTCCTGTCCGCGCGCGCACTTGAACTTGAGCCAGTCGGGTGTGCGACCGGATCGGTAAGGCGAGTCGGCGCGTTTCGCGATCAGCCCTTCCCAGCCCTCTCGGCAAGCCTGCGCGAAGAATTCCTCGCCGTCGCGGTTCCGGTGCGCCGAGAGCCGTAGCGGGTCCCGGAACTCGAACACCTTCCGCAACAACGACTTCCGCTCGCGCAGCGGCATCGCCGCCACGTCGGTCTCGTCGTGCTGGAGCAGGTCGAACAGGTAGTAATGAACCTTGACGCCGGTCGCGCGAGCACGCTCCGGGCTGGTGAGGTGGATACGGGGCTGAAGAGCCGCGAAACTGGTGGCGGCGCCATCGAAAGCGACGATCTCGCCGTCGGCGACGAACCGGGGCCCGCCCTGGTCCGCCAGCGCCTCCACGATCTCGGGGAAGGCCGCGTCCATCACCTTGTGGTTGCGTGAGTAAAGCGTCGGGGTGCCCCCGTTCCGGACGGCGATCGCCCGGACGCCGTCGAGCTTCCGTTCGAAGATCCAGCCGTCGTCGGAGAAGCGCCGGTCGGTGAGCGTGGCAAGGGTCGGCTCGCGCCAGGCAGGGCCGTTCGTTCGAGCCATCGTTCACCTCCGTCCCAGGGGTGTTCCCTGATCAGGACGGCGTAAACGTTCATGGTCCGCTGTGCGCCATGCCACGGTTCAGCGCCATGGCGGGCCACGCACGTTCAACACGGCCCAGACGACCTTCCCACCCCACCAGGACCGGCTGCAGCCCCAAACGCGTGCCGTTTCGGCGACCAGTCTCAGTCCCATCCCCCGCACGCCCGCGCTCCGCCGTTCCAGCAGCACGGCCTCGTGCGGGTCGTCGTCGGCGACGGAAACGGACAGCGACCCGCGGCGTAGCTCCAGCTTCAGTTTCGGCCGCGACGCGGTGTGCCGGATCGTGTTCTCCACGAGTTCGGTCGCGATGAGCGCCACGTCCTCGGCGTACTCGGCCAGCCGCCATTCCTCGCAGATCCGGTCGACGAAGCGCCGGGCGAGCGCGGAGGCGCCGTCCGCGGCGACGAGGTCCTGCACCGCCTGCCGCCGCGGCGGACGATCGCGTACCCGTTCGGCCGTCACGACATCGGTGTGCACGGCCACGATGGCGTCGACAGCCGTGGCCGCCAGCAGCCCTCGGTGCTCCGGCGAGGACGAGACGATCGCGAACGGGATCGCGGGCCAGTCGCGGATCCGGCGTGCGATCACCGCGAACACGGTCACCAGCGAACGGTCGCGGATGGTCAGCCCGTCGATGTCGGCGATCACGAGATCCGGGGACGCGGTGGCGACCTTCAACAGCCCGTCACGCAGAAGAGAGCAGTTGTCCCGGTCCAGCGTGCCGGTCACCGTGAGCACCGTCGACTCCGGGCGGCTCTCCGGTACCAGCCGCAGTCCACCATCGGCGGCACTCATCCGGCTTTACCCATACCCCGGGGTAGCCCACATCACGCCGTCCAAACGTGGACACCGCATACTCGCCCCGATTCCGGGTACTCGGCCGGCAGGGTCCGGAAACACGCGGCCCCACGACACTCCCAAGGAGGCGCAGATGACCGACCGAAGCGACGCGTCCGCCGAAGGCGTCAAGGGCGCCGTCGAGGACATCAAGGGCAAGGTCAAGGAGACCGCGGGCACCTTCACGGGGAACGACTCGCTGGAGCGCGAAGGCAAGGCACAACAGGCGAAGGCGTCCGCACAGGAAAAGGTCGCCGAAAAGGAGAATCAGGCCGATCGCGCGAGGACCGAGGCCGACCTGGCCGAGGCACGCGAGCGCAAGGAACAGTAGCGGCGCGGTCCGCACGCACAGCGGGGAGCCGCCGGACGGTCCGTCCGGCGGCTCCCCGCTGCCTCGATTTGCTCCAGTACGACCGATGCCCGACACGGACTCCCGTGCCGGGCATCTCCGCCGCGTCCGCTACTGGGACAACCGGCTCGCCAAAAGCTTCTTGCCCTGCTCGGCACCCTTACGGCTCTCCTCCTGCGCGCGGCGGAAGAATCCGGCCAGTTCCTCATCCCCGTCGCGGTCGGCGTCCTTCGCGTAGGCCTCCATGCGCAGCGCGTTGGACAGGCAGGCCTCGGTGAACCAAATGAGGTTGTGGTGCTTGTCCGGCGACGGAGTTTCGATCCTGAACTCATTCAGCCCAGTCGATCGATAGTGCCACTACGAATTCCGCACCGGCGAATAGTGGCTCGGTATCTATTTCCGCCCGACAGGAGTAGGGTCGGAATCGGTCGTTTCATCGACCACCGATGACCGCTTTCCAGCGGGACGTTCGAGCTTCTTGCTCCTCCACCATCGGTCTCGGATCCAGGAAAGTCGAAATGCGACACAATCGCACTGTTTCCACCCTTGCCGTCACCATGGTCCTCGCGGCCGGATCGGCCGTTCTCCTGCCTCTTCCGGCGCAGGCCCGTGCCGAATCCGTCGCCTGCACCGAAGCGGCGTTGATCACCGCGCTCGACGCGGCCAACGCGGCAGGCGGTGGCACCGTCACCTTGACCCCGGGCTGCACCTACACCCTCACCGCCGCCCATGGCGACGACGGCGTGCACGGCCCGGCCGGACTTCCGATCATCACCACGCCCATCACCCTCGACGGCAACGCCAACACCATCACCCGCGCCTCGTCCGCGGCCGCGTTCCGCATCGGCCAGGTGGCGTCCACCGGCGGAATCACGCTCAAGGCGGTCACCTTCGGCAACGGCCACGCGGCCACCGCCGGCAGCGACGACGGCGGCGGCATTCTCAGCTTCGGCGCGGTGACCCTCACCGGAAGCGCGTTGTCCGGCAACACCGCCGACGGCCGAGGCGGAGCCTTGTCCAGCACCGGAACCTCGTCGGCGGCGACCTTCACCAGCAGCACGGTCGACGGCAACACCGCCGGTCAGGGTGGCGGTATCGCGAGTGTGAACGGGACGCTCACCCTCACCAGCAGCGTGGTCACCTCCAACGCGGCGACGGTGAATCCCGGCGGGATCTATTACGCGGCGGGTTCGGCGAGCTTGAACACCTCCACGGTGACAGCCAACACCGCGACCAACTGCACCGGCAGTCCCTCGCCGGTCCCCGGCTGCATCGGATGACTTTCCGTTCTTTCGCGATAACGATTTCCGCTATTTCTCCAGGAAAGAAGAAATGATGCGAAGAAGCCGTAGCCTTCTGCGGACCGTCACCGGCGCCGCCATCCTGACCGGCGGAATGATCGCGTTGGCGCCGATGGCCCAGGCGACCACCATTCCGGTGGCCTGCTCGGAAAACGCCCTCGTCGACGCCATCAACCTCGCCAATTCCACCGTCGACAAAGACACCCTGACGCTGGCCGGCGGCTGCACCTACGCACTGACGTCCGCGCACGGCGGACCCGACAACGGCCTGCCGGTCATCACCACGCCGATCGAACTGCTCGGCCCGGCGACCGTCACGCGGAGCGCGGTACTCCCCTTCCGGATCGCCGAAGTCGGCGCGGCAGGCAACCTCACCCTCACCACCTCGGTCACCTTCGCCAACGGCAACGTGGTCGGCGCCGGAGGCGGCATCCTCAACCGTGGCGCCGTGACGCTCACCAGCAGCAGCCTGAGCGGCAACTACGCCACTCTCGCGGGCGGTGGCCTCGCCAACGTCGACACCCCGTCCGGCACCCCGCCCGCCGCGTCGTTCACCAGAAGTGACGTCCTCGGAAACACCGCGCTGCTCCAGGGCGGCGGCATCTACAACGGTCTGCGCGGCACCTTGACCACCACGGGTGTCACCGGCAGCCCGATGCTCATCAGCGGTAACACCGGCGCGCAAGGCGGCGGGATCGCCGCGGTCGACTCGACGGCCACGACCATCACCCAGACCGCCGTGACCGTGAACCACGCGCTCATGACCGCGGGCGGGGTCTTCCGGAGCAACGGGACCATGACCACGAACAACGCGCCGATCACCGCCAACACTCCCGGCAACTGCGTCGGCAGCGCCCCGGCGGTACCCGGCTGCACCGGCTGACCCGGCCGCACCACCGAACAAGGCGAGGGGCCGTCAGAAAGCGCCGATCATCGTGATCGGCGCTTTCGCGTTGCCACAATGACCATCACCGTCAAAAGCAGCCGTTTCGTATCCGAGGCAGCGTAACGGTTTCTGGTCGTGCCACGACCTGTTCACGAGATCTCCCACGAAAGGGAGCAGTGATGCGGAAACGACTCTCGCGGACGACCGGTGTTCTGACCGCGCTGGCACTCGCCTTCTCCACGATCGGTTGCGATGACGGGGCGACGCCTCCACAGGCGGATCCCGCCTGTCCGGACGCCACGACCGGGAAACGCGTTCCGCTGTCGATGACCGGCGGCCCCGCGCGTGACCTGTCCCTGCTCGTCCTGTGCACGAACGGTCCCGGGACCTCCGTCTCCATCAGCAATGGCACCAAGGACGTCTGGCTGCTCCAGGCACAGCGAAACGTCGAGGTCCAGCCCTACGGCGACGTCCCGGCCGCCGTGCAGGTCTTCCGCGCGACGAGGACGTACCGGCCCCTGAACGGCGCCCCTCTGGAGCCGGGCACAGCCGTCACCGCCGCCTTGTCGCCCACCGAGGTCGTCTTGCGGATCGACGCCGTCCTGCAACATCAATGGTCGACCTTCGACATGTTCGGCAAGACGGTCGCCGCCGCGGGCGAATACCTGCCGAAGCTGATCGAAAACCCGAAATACAAGAACGCGGTGACGAGCTGTCTCGAAGCCAGCACACGAATCGTCGACCACGTTGCCGCGGCCCGCTACGACACCGCGACCTGGATCAGCTCGCTCGGATTGCTCAACGGCAACGCGAAATGCGCCATCGACCTCAAGCTCGCCGAGGAGGAACGGCAATTCAAGGCCTGGCAACAAGGGCGCCGGGCCGTGCCGGAGCTGAAGCCGTCAGCCTTCGCGCAGAAGGCGCGCACGCTTTCGTCCGAACTGGACGACGCCCTCAAGGCCGCCGGACGGCTTCTCCCCAAGATCTGACGCGGGACCCGGCGCGTCCATGGCTCAGAGATGGCCGGCTCGCCGCAGCCACGTGAAGGCGAACCAGCCGACCGGGACCCGGGACCAGAACGTGACCACGCGGTGGAGCACGGCCGTCGCGAGGGCCACCGGGGGCTGGAGACCCACCGCGGTCAGCTGGGTCGCCAGTATCATCTCGGCCCCGCCCGCCCCGCCGGGCAGGGGCACGATGCCGGCGAGTGCGCTGCCCGCCACGACCAGGAGGAGATCACCGAACGACACCGTGGCACCGAACGCCTGGACGGCCGCGGCCAGTGCCGCGGTGGACCCCAAGGTCACCATCAGGTTCCCGGCGACGGCGAGCCCCGCCCGGCCCGGTGCGGCCAGTGCGAGCCGGAACGCCACGAGCGTGGCGGCGGCGACCGAACGCGTCCGGCTCGCCCACCGGCGGCCGGCCGCCGTGCTCCAGAGCGTCGCCGCGGCCGCGAGCAGCACGAGCGAGACGATCGGCAGCACCGGACCGGAAATCGCCGACGCCGCGGCCTCGAGCCGTCCCGAGGAGATCAGTTCCGGCAGCGCCAGCGCCACCGTCACGACCACCGCGGCGGCCTGTGCGGCCCCGACCGCGCCCGCCGCCCCCGTCGTCGTCACCCCGCGCCGGTGCAGGAACCGGACGTTGGTCGCCATCCCGCCGAGATTCCCCGGCGCGACGAGGTTGCCGAACGCGCCCGCCAGCTGCGCCACCGTCGTCAGCCCCCACGGCAGGCGCACCGGCGCGACGGCCCGCAAGGCCAGCACGCTGCCCAGCAAGGGAACGAGGAAGACCGCCACCGCGGCGAACACCCAGACCGGCTCGGCGTCCCCGAGGACCGCGCCGAGATCGGCGGTGCCGGCGGTGCGGACGAAAACCACCACCGCCGCCACGACCACCACCGCCGCCGCCCAGCGGATCAGCGTGTTCGCCGCGGACCGGCGCTTCGTGGACGGGTGCGCGTCGTTTCGGCTGTCGATCACAGGTCCATGCTGGTCGGCTCCGGCCAGGAAAACGTCGCCACCGAGCGGTATCCGGGCCGTACCGCGTTCGCGGTACCCGGGCCGTGTCCTAGGCGCGCAGCGGCAGCTCGGCTCGTACCTCGTACTGTCCGTCGGCGCGCAGCTCCGCCGTGCACGAGCCACCGGCGCTGACGGCGCGTTCGCGCATGCCGATGAGCCCGTGCCCGGTGCCGGATCCGCGGTGGCCCGGCGACGCGGAGTTGGTCACCGTCAGCCGGAGAGCGTCGCCGATGTAGGTGAGGTCCACGTGCGCGCGCCGCTCGGTGCCGTGCTTGCCCGCGTTCGTCAGCGCTTCCTGCGTGATCCGGTACGCCGCGAGGTCGGCGGCACCGGCGAGGGGCCGGGCGGTCCCGTGAGAGGTCAGGCGGACGTCGAACCCGGCGGAGCGGAAGGACTCCACCAACGCCTCCACGTCGGCGAATCCCGGTGTGGGCCGGAGGGATTCGGGTGGGTCGTCGTCCTGGCGCAGCAGGCCGACCGTGGCGCGCAGCTCGTCGAGTGCCGCGCGGCTGGCGTCCTTGATGCCGGCCAATGCCTGCCGGGCCTTGTCCGGCCGCCGGTCCAGCAGGTGGTGGGCGACCCCGGCCTGGGCGTTGACCAGGGTGATGTGGTGCGCGACGACGTCGTGCAGATCACGGGCGATGCGGACCCGCTCGTCGCGCACCCGGCGGCGGGCTTCCTCCTCCCGGCTTCGTTCCGCTTCGCGGACCCGCTCCTCGGCCTGGCGCAGGAGCGCGCGGTTGGCGCGCACCGAGTCGCCGACGGCCACGGCGATCGCGATGTAGTTGGCGGGCAGCACCGCGCGGATGTTGCCGAGATGATCCGGCAGCCAGGCCACGGAGCTGACGGTGAGCAGCACCGTCGCGACCACGGCCATGGTCCACGCCGTCCGGCGGTCGGTCCGCCTGGCCACCGTGTAGAACGCGACGATGCACGCCGTGTCGACCGCGACGGTGTGCGGCGGAATCACCGGCAGCACGCCACCGAGCACCGCGGTCACCCACGCGACCGGCACCGGGTACCGGTGGCGCCAGAGGAGGGCGGCGCTCGCCGTGGCGATGACCGCGATCTGCCAGCCGTGCGGGGTTACCCAGGCCGCGCTGTCCCGGTCGGCCAGCTGGAACACCCCGACCAGCAGCACGATCACGGCGGGCAGCACGACGAACAGCCGTCGCGGCGACACGTCCTCCGTTCCCGCGCCGAAGAAGGTCACCGCGACGCCCGCGGGGCGACAAGCCCGGTCTCGTAGGCGAACACGACCAGCTGGGCGCGGTCCCGGGCACCGGTCTTCATCATCGCGCGGTTGACATGTGTCTTCGCCGTCGCGGCGCTGATGAACAGCCTGGCTGCGATCTCCACATTGGACAATCCGGCCCCGACCAGCGCGGTGATCTCCCGTTCGCGCGCGGTCAGCTCACCCAGCTCCGTCCGCGCTTCGACCGACCGCGCTTCGGGCTGGGCAAGGAACCGGCCGATCAGCGCGGTCGTGGCGGACGGCGACAGCAGCGACTCCCCCGCCGCCACCGTGCGGATCGCCTGGAGCAGTACCTCCGGCTCGACGCCCTTGCCGAGGAAGCCGCTGGCCCCGGCCCGCAGCGCGGCCACCACGAACTCGTCGGTCTCGAACGTGGTGAGGACCAGGATCTTCACCCCGGCGAGGTCCTCGTCCGCGGTGATCCGCCGGGTGGCCTCGATACCGTCCACCCCGGGCATGCGGATGTCCATCACGACGACGTCGGCCCGCGCTTCGCGCGCCTTCGTCACCGCGTCCTGCCCGTCGGCGGCCTCCGCGACCACCTCCATGTCCTCGGTGGCATCGACGAGGAGGCGGAAAGTCGCCCTGAGCAGGGCCTGATCGTCGGCGAGCAGGACGCGGATCGTCATCCGGCCATCATCTCGTGCGGGTCCCGAACCTGCTCGGGGCGTTCGACCGACAACCGCGGCGTGATCCGCTCCGCCCACCGCGGGTACGACCAGTTCGCCCGGCCGAGCAGCGTCATCACGGCGGGGATCAGCGTCAGCCGCACCACGAACGCGTCGACCAGGACCGCGATCGCCAGCCCGATGCCGATCATCGCCACGATCCGCTCCCCGCTGAACCCGAACGACGCGAACACGCACAACATGATCGTCGCCGCGACCGAGATCACCTTGCCCGTTTCGGCCACCCCCGCCCGGACCGTCCGCCTGCTGTCGCCGGTGTGAGTCCACTCCTCGTGCATGCGGCTGACCAGGAACACCTGGTAGTCCATCGACAACCCGAACATCACGCCGACCACCAGCACCGGCACCAGGTACATCACCGGCGCCCCGGAGCCGACCCCCAGCAGCGCCAGTCCCCAGCCGTGCTGGAAGATCGCGGTGACCGCGCCGAGCCCGACCGCGATCGTGGCGATGTTGCTCAGCGCGCCGACCAGTGGCACCAGGACACTGCGGAACGCCACGGCCAGCAGCAGGAAGCCGAGCAGGGCGATGAGGCCGAGGTAGAGCGGCAGCTTGCTCATCAGCGCGTCGGCGACGTCGATACTGCTCGCGGTCTGGCCACCCACGTAGACCTTCAGCCCGGTGCCCGCCTCCGCGACCGGGATGACGTCCTCGCGCAAGGTCGTGACGAGGTCCGCGGTCGCCTCCGCCTGGGCGGTCGTCGTCGGGATCACGGTCGCCGAGGCGACGGATCCACGGCCTGGGGCGTCGGCCACGTGCGCGACACCGGGCAGCGAGTCCAGCCGGTGCACCAGGGTGGCGAACGCCTGGGCCGATGCGACGTCGGGCGTGTTCGCGACCAGCAGCAGGGAGGCGTCGAAGCCGTCACCGAAAGCGCCGGCCATCAAGTCGTGGTAGGCGCGGGTGGGCGTGCCCGCCGGGTCGCTGCTCGCGTCCGCGTTGCCCACCCGCATGCCCAGCACGGGCGAGGCCAGCAGGACCGTCACGACGAGAGCGGCCCCACCGGCGGCCACCGGGAAGCGCTGCACCAGGTCCGCCCAGCGGCCCGCCGTCGTGACCTTGCGGTCTTCCCGCGAAAGCAGCGGGAACCGGCCACCGGCGATGGCGGCGCGGTCCTTCCGGGACAGCACCCGGTAACCCAGCAAGCCCAGCAAGGCGGGCAGGAGGGTGAGGGCGGCCGCGACCGTGAACAGGACCGTGACCGCGGCGGCCTGCGCCATCCCGGTGAGCAGGCCGAGTCCGACCACGAACATGCCGAGCAGCGCGATCATCACCGTCACCCCGGCGAACACCACCGCCCGTCCGGACGTGTCCGCGGCCTGCGCCAGCGCGTCCGGCACGCTCGCCCCGGCTCGCAGCGCCTTGCGGTGCCGGTTCACGATGAACAGCGCGTAGTCGATGCCCACGCCGAGACCGATGAGCGCGCCCATGGTGAGGCTGGTCGCCGCCAGGTCGACCACGTGGGAGGCCAGCATCACGACCAGCAGCGACGCCCCCACGCCGACCAAACCGGTGACGATCGGCAGGACCGCCGCCCACAGTGACCGGAACAACAGCAGAAGCAGAACCAGGGCGGCGAGGATGCCGATGGCCTCGGTGCCGTTCGACCCGCCGGGCTTCTCGGTGAACGCCTGCCCGCCGACCTCGACGGCGAGCCCTGGCGCCCGCAGCCGTTCGGCGGCCTGCACGACGGGTTCGGTGGCGGCACCCTTGTCGAGGACGACACTCGCGTACGCGGTGCCGGCGCCCGGGTTGAGCTGGGCCGCGCCCGCCGCGGTGTACGGGCTGACGACCTGCCTCACCCCGGGCATCGCCGAGATGTCGCCGAGCACCGCGGTGACCCGCTCACGCGCGGGGCCGGACCCGACGTCGCCGGCGTGCCACACGATCGTGCCGCGCACGACGTTCGCCGATGCTTGCCCGCCGGCTTCACCGAGCAGGTGGTACGCGGTGGCCGACTCGCTGTCCGGCAGGTCCGCGGAGTCGGTGAACGCCGTACCGGCGCCGAACACCAGCAAGGCCAGTACGACGAGGCCGCCCACCCAGCCGGCGAGGACGACACCCCGCCTCCGGAAGCACCAACGTGCGAGAGAACTCACGGTGAAAAGCCTTTCGGGAAGGAGGACGGTCGTCGACCAGCCTCCCCGTCCGGACCCTCCGCGGCGTCAGCCTCCGGCGGTCATCGGCGTACCGCACCCGCGGTACGCCGATATTCCTCTTACGTCGCAACGATTTCCGTCACCTGACCACAGTGGACGAGAGTGCGATCACCTCGGACCGCCGGTCGAGCCAGGCGCGGGAAGGGTCGGCGACGCGAGGATTTCCGCCGAAACGCAGACTTGTCGCGACAGGGCTGTCACTCGGCGTGTCGCCAGGTGAACCAACGGCCCGCCCCTGGCTCCGCACCGCCCGCCTGTGGGCCCGGCCCGACGGACCGGAGGTCTGTCAGGGAGACTAGGGGCCAGTGCCCGCCCTCTCGACCTGGAGCCTTTTATGCCGCAAGGGACCGTCCGCTGGTTCGACGCCGAACGGGGTTTCGGCTTCCTCGCGCCCGAGGACGGCTCGCCGGACGTGTTCGTGCACGCCTCCGAGATCGTCGGGGACGGCGGCGCGAGAGTGCTCCGCGAGGGTCAGGCCGTCGTGTTCGAGGTCGGCGAGAACGACCGCGGGCCCCAGGCGCTGCGCGTTCGTGTCACCGCCGATGCGGCCACCAGCAGCGCCGTGGGCCTGCTCGGCACCGTCAACTGGTACGAGCCGGGCAAGGGGTACGGCTTCGCGTCGCCGGACGGCGGCGGCGCCGACATCTTCGTGCACAGCTCCGCCATCGTGACCGGCGGCGTGGTCACCGAGGGGCAGCGGGTGGCCTTCCTGGTCGTCGAAGGCGAGCGCGGCCCGCAGGCCGAGCACGTGATCCCGCTGGGAGCAGGGGCCGGCTCGCCCGCTGCGGCCGGTATCGCGGACGGTGCCGACGGCACGGTGGCCTGGTACGACGAGGACAAGGGCTTCGGCTTCATCAACCCCGACTCCGGCGCCGGGGACGTCTTCGTTCACGCCCGGGCCCTGGCCGAGGGGCTGACGTGGCTCGCGGAGGGCGACCGCGTCGCCTACGAGGTGGCCAGTGGCGACAAGGGCCCGCAGGCCCGCGACGTGCACCTGGTCCGGGGCGCCGAGCCCCAGACGGCGCCGCAGCGGTCGGCACCTGCCGCGGCCGCGGGGCCGGTGGCGAGGGACGTGCCCGTACGAGGCGGCGAGGGCGTCGTCGCGCGCTACGACGACGACCGCGGCTTCGGCTTCATCACCCCGGACGCAGGCGGCGACGATCTCTTCGCCCACGCGTCCGTGATCATGGGGTCGGAGCCGCTGCAGAAGGGTGACCGGGTCCGGTACACGGTGCGTCAGAGCGACCGGGGCCCGCAGGCCGACCGCATCGAACGCCTCTGAAGAGGCGGCCCCACCGGCTGTAACACGCTCACGGGGGCTGGGCGTGACAGGAAATGACGCGAAGCACACGGAACCAGCGCTGATCGCTGTAGTAGTGGTCGTCATCCGCTTCCGCCAGTCTTTTGCACTTGTCGTCGTTGTCGTACCAGGCGCTCGGCGAACCGGAATCCCCACGCCCTCGGGCTCCAACGAAACGTCACAGCGACTGACCTAGCGGACTTCTCGCGCGGCCTGGCACACGGGCGGCATTCCAGGACCGCGCCATGGGGCGTCCGTTCGTGGTGTCGGGCCGTCCGCTGCCGTCCGGAGCGGCTCGTCCTGACACCACCCTCACCGGCGTCTATGGGTCTTCGCGTCCGGATTCGACCGGAGAACCCCGATTTGGGCGCGCTGACCGGCAACCTGGTTCGTCGACAGGGACACCGACGACAGGAGCACTCATGACCGGCAGCAAAGACCGCAAACCTCGTAGCCTTGTCCACGCCGTTATCGGCGGGATCGTCTCGGGAGTGGTGCGGACCGCGCTGGGATGGGTCCGGGATTTGATCCTGGACCTCTTCAACGCCTAAGTCGGCTACGGGGAGTGACTGATGAGGACACCACAGCAAGAGTTCGGCCACGAACTCAAGATGCTTTACCTCGCCGCTGGCAAGCCCAGCTACAAGAGCCTCTACGAGGCCACCAGGATCTCAAGCAGCAGTATCGGCGAGCTGATGAACGGGCAGTTCGTCGACGCTCCGGACTTGGACAATGTCATGCTCATCGTCAACGCGTGCGTGGACAAAGCGCCGCGCGACGCCAAAGGAGAACCGCCTGCCGCGGTGAAGTCGCGCAGCGACGCGGCTTGGTGGCGCGCCAGGCATGGCGAACTCGTGATCGCCGTCGAGGCCGAGGAAACGGAGCTTCGTGTGAGGGCGGCCGCCCAGGTGGACGGGCATCTGGCCAGGGTGCGCGCACGTCCCGGGACATCGGAACCTTATGCCGCCCAATCGGTGGTGACCTGGCGCACCGGTCAGTCCACCGACCGTTCGCCGCGGCCCGCGGACGCCGTCTTCACCTCCGGGCCCGTCACGGTTGTGCTCGGTGACGCGGGCGGCGGTAAAACACTGCTTCTCCAACGGCATCAGCGCACGGTCTGCCGCCAATGGGACGACGGCGACCAGACCACCGAGCTCCCGGTCCTCATTCCGGCCACGGCGATAGGCACGGCATCGCTCGACGACCTGTTCCACGCCGCCACCCCGAAATCCAGGACCCGTTGGCTGGTTCTGCTCGACGGCCTCGACGAGATCACCAACTCGGCCACACGCGAGGAGGCCCTGCAGGTCACGCTCCAGTGGGCCGCTGACCACCAGAAAACTCACCGGCTCCTCATCACCACACGGCAGTTGTCCGAACCGGAGCTGAAGCACCTGGACGCTGCGAAGGCGGTCTACTTCCAGCTGCAGAGGCTGAAAACCGACGACCTCCGGAAGCTGGCCGCGGCCTGGCTCGACGAACGTCATGTCGACTCGCTCCTCGACGCGATCGACGAAGCGGAGATCACCGAGCTGGTCAAGCTGCCCATGATCGCCACCATCGTCTGCCGGCTCCACAAGGACGATCCCGACCGGCCACTGGGCAGCACCCGCGGAGAGATCTACGACGACTTCATCACGCAGCTCATGGCGCCCACGTCCACTGGCCAGACGCGGCCGGAACATCACGCGGGCACGCAGGACAACTCCAGGGCATTGGCCCGGATCAGCCCCGAGGGCGCAAAACGCATCGCCGCCCTGGGCACGATGGCACCCGCCGAACTCCGCGTGTTCCTGGCCGAGGTCGCCGCGACACGGCGGACAAGCCGCGACACTCCCACACCGTCGGTCATGAATGTCCTGCTCGGGTTGAAGCGCACCGAACAACCCAGCGGGGTACCGGACACGCTGTGGAAAGAAAGCCTCACGGCCTGCCTCCGCCGCAGCGGGGTATTCCGGCAGCAGGGCACCGAACTGGAATTCGAGCACATCACCTATGAGGAATTCCTGGCCGCTTGCCACATCAGCAGACCACCAGAACGTGGTCACGAGGAACTCGAGCGCATCCTCACCGGCCAGCGCTACCGATCCGGAGGCCGGAAGATGTGGACAATCCCCGCCAACAAGACCATGTCCTACCTCGGTTTCCTGATCGACCGCCTCCGTGACAACGCCGAGCCGGAACTCCTCAAGCTGACCGCGACCAAGAATCCCAGTGGCTGCTGGCTTCTCGCCGCGCTGAAGCGGCTCGGCACCTATCTCCCCGTCGATGTCGAGCTACAGGCGGTCGACAAACTCACACAACACACCAAGATCGGGCGTGCAGCCCGGTTCGCCGCCGCGATCGACCTCGAGAAGGTGAACGAGGTGGACCCCGAGTCCGTGGCGCTCGCCGAAGCAATCTCCGCCTTCGCGATCGAAGATTCCCGGGTGGCGTCCGCCGAAGGACTGCTCGCCTTCGCCCACAGGCGCACCGATGGCCTGGCCACCCTGTGGAGACTGATCCGCTCACCACAGCTGGTCAGCAACAAAGGCCAGGTCGCGGCGGCGAAGGCGATCATCGACGCCGGCGACGATCGCGATTTGGACCAGCTTGAAGACATCGCGCGCGATACACGGCAAACCGACTACCTCCGCCTCAGCATCCTCTGGCATCTCGCCCACGCGCGCCGTCAACCGTGCCTGGACCTCCTGACCGCCTGGAGCGCCGACAGCCGCGCCGACGCTACGACGCGGGTCATCGCGGCCTGGGCCGCCGCGCACCACAACGACCCCACAGGGACAGAACATCTCCTGCGTTTCGCACGCGACCCCGGACTGAGCAGCGACACGCGAGGAGAGGCCGTCTACCGCTTGATGGACCTACGCCACCCGGAGGCAACGACGGTCTGCGACGAGCTCCTGCAGGACCCGCACATGACACGCCGCGACCGCAAAGCCCTCCTCCGACTGGCAGCAGCAATGACGTCAATCCAGAGCTGACCCAACCGCGGCGTCGCCGACCCACACGCCGATCTGCCGAACCGCAGTCCGAATCCGCGAAGACGAACTCCTCGCTGCCGTCGGACGGTTCTTCGGCCCTGACCGTACGTCCATTCTGGAAGCCGACCTGGCCACTGTGGACGACACCGCAGCTCGGGCACGTGCGGAAGACCGAGATCAAGTACCCGCGATAGCGGAAGCAGGAGAAAGGATCACAGACGCCATGTCGGCTACCGAAACAGCAAGAAGCGCCGATCAGAATGATCGGCGCTTCTTGTGTGGTAGCTGTACGTACCCCCGATGGGATTCGAACCCACGCTACCGGCGTGAGAGGCCGGCGTCCTAGGCCGCTAGACGACGGGGGCTAGGAATTTTCCTCCTGCGAGAGGAGATTTTCAGTTGTTGACTTGCCGTGTTGCTGCGGAGAAACTTACCAGACCGGGTTTCCCGCCTTCGCAGGGGGGGTCACTCTGTGTTTCACTCCGGAGAGTTCTCCAGCTGGGGTACCAGGACTCGAACCTAGACTAACTGGACCAGAACCAGTCGTGCTGCCAATTACACCATACCCCAGTGAGGTACCGTTCCGGCCTTGACCGGCTCGGTGCCGCACGAGAAAGAATACTAGAGCACACTGTTCCGCACCGTGAAAGCGGGGGTCTCCGTAGCGCGCTGGGCCGGGACACCGAGCTTCGCGAACTCGGAAACGAGCAGCTCAGGGAGCTCGTCGAGGCCGGAGATGGTGTGCACCCCCGCCGGGGCGCGCTCGGCGATACCGTCCCGGTCGAGCCAGACGGCCCCCAGTCCGGCGTCGCGGGCGCCGATGGCGTCGGTGTCGAGCTTGTCCCCGACGTGGACCGCTTGTGCCGGGTCACAGCCGAGGCTGAGGCAGACCGAGTGGAACATCACCGGATCCGGTTTGGCTACGCCGAGTTCACCGGCGATGGCGACGTGGTCGAAGAACCGGGCGAGGCCGAGATCGGCGATCTTCTTGCGCTGGTGTACCCCCGACGCGTTGGTGACGGCCGCGACAAGGACACCGGCGGCGCGTAACCATTCCAGACAGGGAAGGACATCATCGAACAATTGCCATGAACGCGTGAGAATTTCACGTCGGCGTCTTTCAAAGCCGGTGACCTGGTCTTCGTCGGCCAGAATGCCGATCTCCGCGAGGAAGCATTCAGTACGCTTGTGATGCATGGTCGCGTAATCGATTTCGCCCGCGACCACCAGCGCGACATGCTCTTCGGTGATGAGATCCCACAGTGGCCACAGGTCGTTCTGGCCGGTGAGCGCGCGCAAGCTGAGCCGGATCGCCGCCGTGCAGTCGATCAAAGTGTCGTCGATGTCGAGACACACCAACCGCAACTCCGGGGGCTCCCAAGGGGCTCCGTCCGGAACGGCAGGCGTGGTTCGTGACGGGGTCCGGGGCACGAGAGCGAAATCCACCAAGTGAGGCTAGGGCACCCAGCGCGATCGCGACTCTGCCGATGAGGTGATTAAGGCTGCTCTGTTCCGGCGCGGGCACTCTACTCCCAGTTGGTGAGATGTCGTGTTTTAGTTACCGGACAACGCCGAACGACGACGACCGAGTGAAAGATCACTGTTCGGCACATTCCCGTCCCGCGAGTTCGCGCACGCCCTGTAACGGACACGAAAGCCTTACAGGACTTGAAACCCGGACCGTCCACAAGGGCACCTCCGGCCGCGTTCCTTTTCGACTGTCCTTCCGGGACCGATCCCACCCGACTCAAGTCCTCTTTGGACAGTTAATCCGGCCGCTCACGGGGCACCGCCGCACCATGCCCCGATCGGCGGCTCCGTCCGAATGGCGCTTGACGCACCGGCCGGACAGGTGCATGCTGAGCTTATTCAACAGGTGATGAATAAGGGATTCGAAGGGGTGGGACGGATGAACGAACGCACGAACTGCGTGGTCGTCGGCGGTGGCCCCGCCGGTATGGTCGCCGGGTTGCTGCTGGCCAGGGCGGGCGTCGAGGTCACGGTGCTGGAGAAGCACAAGGACTTCCTGAGGGACTTCCGCGGCGACACCGTGCACCCGTCGACGTTGACCTTGCTGGACGAGCTGGGGCTCGGCGAGAAGTTCCTCAGCCTGCCGCACAGTGAGCTCACCTACGCCGGCTTCCCCGCTGAAGACGGCACGATGATGCGGCTGGCCGACCTGACCCGGCTGAAGGTGGCGCACCCCTACATCGCGATGGTCCCGCAGTGGGACTTCCTGAACCTGCTCGCCGACGCCGGCGCGAAGGAGGCCACGTTCACCCTGCGGCAGAGCACCGAGATGACCGGGCTGATCCTGGAACAGGGCAGGGTGGCCGGGGTCCGCTACCGCGACGCCGAAGGAAAGACCGGCGAACTGCGCGCCGACCTGGTGATCGCCGCCGACGGCCGCTGGTCACTGGCCCGGCGGGAGGCCGGGCTGATGCCGAAGGAGTACGGCACCCCGTTCGACGTGTGGTGGTTCCGGATCTCGCGGCGGGAGGGCGAAGGGGAAGGCATGCTGACCCCGAAGATGCGGAACCGCCGGTTCGCGGTGCCGCTGCCGAGGAAGGGCTACTTCCAGGTCGCCTACCTGGGCCCCAAGGGCGAGGACCTGCGGACCAAGGGCATCGAATGGTTCCGGGACAACGTGGCCGACGTCTGCCCAGAGTTCGCCGATCGCGTGGACGAGCTGAAGACGACCGACGACATCAAGTTCCTCGACGTCAAGCTGAACCTGCTGCGGAAATGGCACCTCGACGGGCTGCTGTGCATCGGTGACGCGGCGCACGCGATGTCGCCGATCGGCGGGGTCGGCATCAACCTCGCGGTACAGGACGCGGTCGCGGCCGCCACCCTGCTCGCCGAACCGCTGCGGCGGGGCAGGCCGTCCGCGGCGGACCTGGCGAAGGTCCGCAAGCGCCGTCTCGCGCCGACGATGCTGGTGCAGGGGCTGCAACGGCTGTTGCACAAGAACATCATGCAGCCGGTCATGGCGGGCAGGCGCGACGGCCCGCCCGCCGTGATGGTGAAGCTCTTCAGCCGCTTCCCCGCGCTGTCCTATTTCCCCGCGCGGCTGCTGGGCCTCGGTCTCCGGCCCGAGCACGCCCCGGCCTTCGCGCGGCGGACGATGGAGCCGGCCGGGAGCTAACCTCCGGATGTTATGAACGGGACTTTCATTGCAAATTTTGCAATGAAAGTCCCGTTCATAACACGCGTCAGACGGCCTGGACCGGATTCGTCAGGGTGCCGATGCCCTCGATGGTGATCGACACCGACTGCCCGTCCTCGATCGGGCCGACGCCCTCGGGAGTCCCGGTCAGGATGACGTCGCCGGGCAGCAGGGTCATCACCCCGGACACGAATTCGACCAGTTCGGGGATCTTGTGCACCAGGTCCGACGTCCGGCCGTCCTGTTTGAGGACACCGTCCACCTCGGACCTGAGCGCGAGGTCGGCCGCGTCGATCGAGGTCTCGATCCACGGGCCGAGCGGGCAGAAGGTGTCGAAACCCTTCGCCCGGCCCCACTGGCCGTCGGCCTTCTGCAGGTCACGCGCGCTGACGTCGTTCGCCACGGTGTAGCCGAGGATCACACTCGCCGCGCGGGCGGCGGGCACGTTCTTCACCGGCTGGCCGATGACGATCGCCAGTTCACCCTCGAAATCGACGCGGCCGATGCCGTCGGGACGACGGATGGGGGCGTTCGGGCCGATCACCGTGGTCGACGGCTTGATGAACAGCATCGGGTCCGCCGGGACCTCGTTGCCGAACTCGGCGGCGTGTTTGGCGTAGTTGCGGCCGACCGCGATCACCTTCGACGGGAGGATCGGCGCGAGCAGCCGGACATCGGCGAGCGGCCAGCGCTTGCCGGTGAAGTTGGGGTTGCCGAAGGGGTGCTCGGCGATTTCCAGTACCTGGGCGTCGTCGCCGTCCCCTTCGATCGAAGCGAACGCGACACCACCGGGATGAGCAATTCGGGCTAGGCGCACTCCCCCACTCTACGACCTGTGCGCGGGTGCCTCACTGAGGGACTTGTGCACGAGCGCGTCGCACAGCGCGAGCCAGCTCGCTTCGACGATGTTGCCGTGCACGCCGACCGTGGTCCATTCCCGTTCACCGTCGCTGGTCTCGACGAGCACACGCGTGACGGCGTCCGTGCCGGGATGGCCTGGCAGGATCCGCACCTTGTAGTCGGCCAGCTCGACACTGTCCAACCAGGACAGATGCGGGCTGAGCGCCTCACGCAGGGCGGCGTCGAGCGCGTGCACGGGGCCGTTGCCTTCGGCCGTGGCGATCACGCGCTGCCCGGCGACGTGCACCTTGACCGTGGCCTCGGAGACGACCTCGCCGTCGGAACGGTGGTCCAGTACGACCCGGTAGGACTCGAGTTCGAACGGCGGTTCGTCGAGGACGTCGTTCTGCGGGCCGTCGACCTCCCGCCGCAGCAACAGTTCCAGTGAAGCGTCCGCGGCTTCGAAGGACCAACCCTCGGATTCGAGTTGCTTCACCTTGCGTACGGCGCTCGTCAGCGCTTCGGGCTGGCCGGCAAGGTCGACCCCGAGCTCACGTCCCTTGAGCTCCAGGCTGGCCCTGCCGGCCATCTCGGTGACCAGTACCCGCATGTCATTGCCGACAGAAGCTGGATCGATGTGGTTGTACAGCAACGGATCCACCTTGATCGCGCTCGCGTGCAGTCCCGCCTTGTGGGCGAAGGCCGACGCCCCTACGTAAGCCTGGTGGGTGTAGGGGGCGAGGTTCGCGATTTCGGCAAGCGCATGGGAGACCCGGGTGAGCTCGGCGGCGCCTCCGGTCGGGAGCACCTCCATTCCGAGCTTGGTCACCAGATTTCCCGTCACGGCGAACAGATCGGCGTTACCCGCCCGTTCACCGTAACCATTGGCGGTGCACTGGACGTGCGTCACGCCGGCCTGCACGGCGGCGACGGAGTTCGCCACCGCGCAGGAAGTGTCGTCCTGGCAATGGATTCCGAGCCGGAATCCGGTCCTTTCCTTGACCTCGCGGACGGTTTCCGCGAGGCCGAGCGGCAACTGGCCGCCGTTGGTGTCGCACAGCACGGCGACATCGGCGCCGGCGTTCATCCCCGCGTCGAGCACCTTCAACGCGGTGTCCGGGGAGAACGCGTAGCCGTCGAAAAAGTGTTCCGCGTCAAGGAAGACGCGGCGTCCTTCGCCGACGAGGAACGCGACGGTGTCCCGCACCATCTCGCAGGCTTCGTCGACGTCGACCCGCAGCGCGCGCTCGATGTGGCGAAGGTCCGATTTGGCCACCAGCGTGATCACCGGCGCCTGGGAGTCGAGCAGGGCGCGAACCTGCGTGTCCTGCTCCGCTTTGGCGCCCGCCTTCCGGGTCGCGCCGAAGGCCACGAGCGCGGCGTGGCGGAGTTTCAGTTCGCCGGAAGCGGCGCGGGCGAAGAATTCCGTGTCCTTGGGCAACGCGCCCGGCCATCCTCCTTCGATGAACCCGACCCCGAGATCGTCGAGCAGCCTCGCCACCGCCAGTTTGTCCGTGACGGAGTAGGAGATCCCCTCGCGCTGCGCGCCGTCGCGCAACGTCGTGTCGTAGAGGTGGAATGCGTCGCCGAGCGGGGTGTCGGCGGGCTCCGTGCGAGTCACGGGGAACTCCTCGTGGTGGTGGCGAAGCTGGTTCAGGCAACGCTGTGTTTTTGACAACAAAAAAACCTCCCGCATGGGTGCGAGAGGTTGCGCGCCGGGGGCTCTTGTGGAGCGGTTATCCGGCGCGCTCGGCGATAATGATGGTGCAGGAGGTCACGAACGCATCATGGCACACGCCCCGCCGGGCGTCCACAAGCCGGGCTGGTATTCCCACGTGCTGGGAGCGCCGGGCGGGAGCTGAAGGACGCTTTCCCCTCATCACATGCGACGAAGGGGCCCTTCACCGCGTCGCATGCGGTGAAGGGCCCCTTCAGCCCCTTCAGACCTTCAGACCGAAGTCGAGCGGTCGTTACTGCGTGACCGTGCGCACGTTCGACGAAACGAGGGCGGCCAGCCGGTCCCCGATCGCGTGCGTCGCACCGGGCGACGCCTGGTCACGGGTCGCGAGGTCGAAGGCGACCGAGGCCTCGATCCGCCGCGCCGCTTCCTTCTGTCCCAAGTGGTCCAGCAGCAACGCGACCGAAAGCACCGCGGCGGTCGGGTCGGCGAGACCCTGGCCCGCGATGTCCGGGGCACTGCCGTGCACCGGCTCGAACATGCTCGGGTTCCGCCGCGTGATGTCGAGGTTCCCGCTCGCCGCGAGCCCGATGCCACCGGTCACCGCCGCCGCGAGGTCGGTGATGATGTCGCCGAACAGGTTGTCCGTCACCACGACGTCGAAGCGGGACGGGTCGGTCACCAGGTGGATGGTGGCGGCGTCCACATGGGAGTAGGCGACAGTCACCTCCGGGTGCTCCAACGAGACCTCTTCGACGATCCGCGACCACAGCGAACCCGCGTACTCCAGCACGTTCGTCTTGTGCAGGAGCGTCAGGTGCTTACGAGGCCGGGCCTCAGCCCGGTTGAACGCGTCGGTCACCACGCGCCGGACGCCGAACGCCGTGTTGACGCTGACCTCCGTCGCGATCTCGTGCTCGGTGTCCTTGCGCAGCAAGCCACCGTTGCCCGCGTACGGGCCTTCGGTGCCTTCACGCACGACGACCATGTCGATCTCGCCCGAGTCGGCGAGCGGGCCGCGCACACCCGGGTACAACCGCGCGGGGCGGAGGTTCACATGGTGGTCGAGCTCGAACCGGAGCCGCAGCAGCAGCCCACGCTCCAGAATGCCGCTCGGCACCGTCGGGTCGCCCACCGCGCCCAGCAGGATCGCGTCGTGCTGCCGGAGTTCACCGAGTACGGACTCCGGGAGCAGCTCGCCGGTGGAGTGCCACCGGGCGGCGCCGAGGTCGTAGTTCGTGATCTCCGCCGCCGGTACGACCTCACCGAGCACCTTGAGCGCCTCGGAGACCACTTCGGGCCCGATCCCGTCTCCTGGGATCACCGCGAGCCGCATCCACACACCTCCGTAGACCAGGCCACCGGCAGTCCGGATGGCCCATCCGCAAGAAAACGCCAGCAGCGGAAGGTTACCGGCTGTAGCCCGGTAGCCGTAGCCGCACCACCCTTATGCCGGAACCTCCCACAGAGCGAGACAGCCGAAAGGGTGAAAACAAGAAGGGACGCCCTGGCGAAAAGCCTGCCGCCAGGGCGTCCCTCACCTCATCGAACGCGGATTACCGCACCGTGGATCAGCCGACCCCGATCGGCTGACGTCCGGTGTGCCTGCCGCCGTTGCCCGGCCGGTCGACACCCGCGTTGCCGCCACCGGCGTTCGCCTGGATCTTCACCACGTTCGCCCGGTTGCCCGAGGCGTTGTGGTGCTCGATCGCCAGCAGGCCCAGGACGGTGTCCTGCGCGGCCGCGTTGCGGTTGACCACCAGCGCCGTGCCCGGCTTCGCGACGTAGCCCAGCGCGGAGTCGCCGCCGCCCTGGACCGTGTACGAGGGAGCCAAGGCGTCGAACGAAAGCGGCGTGCCGACGTAGTCGATCGTCGACGAGCCCGCACCCGGCGCCGCGTAGAACCCGGAGGTCCCGACCGTGTAGCTGATCTTGTGCGACGCGGCGTTCGGGTCGATGCCCAGTGCCGCGATGCTCACCGGCAGCACGACGGCGTTGGTGTCGTACACGTTGGTGTCGACGTCGCCGAGCTGACCGTTGACCGGCTGGATGTCCACCTGCGGGAAGCCCGGCTTCAGCGCCACGGTGACCGCCACGAGGACGTCGGTGGACGTCACCTTGGTCACGTAGGTTTCGAAGTCCGGCTGCCCGTCGCCCGTGGTGTCGATGTCCACGAACGGCGAGGTGTTGCTGCCCATGTTGGCCAGATCGCTCCAGGTGGTGAGACCGAAGGCCAGCAACGCGTTCTCCGGCTGCCCCTGCGCCTTGGCCAGCGGAGCCGTGGACGCCGCGCCGACGTAGCGCAGGTCGCCGCCCTTGGCGGTCTGGTTCAGCGTGCAGTCGGTGGTGATGTCGCCGTCGCACTCGGGCAGCTGCGGGGATTCCGCCTGCAGTTCGAGCACGCTGATCAGCGAGCGGTACCGCTGCGGGCCGGTGCCCTGGTCCACGCCCTTGCCGGTCAGGTTCAGCACGGCCTGGTTCTGGCCGGCGCCGAAGTTGACGTTGCCCGGGGTGTTGATCGACGAGACGGGCTTCGGCGCGGAGTACACCGAGAGGCGCAGCGGAACGGTAGTGCCGCTCTTCGGGGTGAACGCGATCCGGCCGGAGGCGTCCGCCACGAACTGCCGGGCGAGGCCGACCTGCGTCGCCGCCATGGTCGGGTCCATGACCTTGCGCAGCGCCTTGGGGTCGGCGATCTTCAGGGTCACCTTCACCAGCGCGACACCGCGCGGGCTCAGCTTCACGGTCGGCTTGTCCACTGTGTACTCGACACCGGGGAGCGAGTTCACGGCTTCGTAGCCCACCGAATACTCGACCGGCTTGATGCCCTTGTTGACCACCTTGACCGTCTTGGTCAGGGTGACCGGACCGCCCGCTTCGACGACACCGAAGTTGACCGTGACGAAGCCGGGGTTGTCGACGACGTAGGCCAGGACCTGGTTGTCCAGCGCGGCCTTCGCGTCGATCCGGCCGCTGCCGACGCGCTGCGGTCCGTAGGTGCGGCCGGAGGCGTCGTGGATGTCGTGACCGGCGGTGTTGATGACCGAGGCCTTGACCTCCTCGACCGACCAGTCGGGGTGAGCCTGACGGATCAGGGCGGTGATACCCGAGGTGTGCGGAGCCGCCATCGACGTCCCGGAGATGACCAGGCGTCCGGCACCGCTGCCCGCCAGCGCCGACGAGATCGAGTCACCGGGCGCCGAGACGTCCGGCTTGACCGCCGGACCACGCCCGCCACGCGAGGTGAACGAGCTCGGGGTGTCCACAATGGACTGATCGGTGGTCGGCACGGACACGCGGCCCTTGCCGGTCATGCGGATCTGCAGCGTGCCGGCGGCCAGCGCCGGACGGACCGAGGCGGTCGCGCTGCCGGTGAACTGGAACGTCGGCAGGGCCGCGTTGCCCGCGATCCCGGCCGAGAAGTGCTCCAGCGTGGACGAGAAGAGCGCGCCCTTGGCACCGGCGGCCTGCGCGTTGTTCGAGCGGGCGCCCGAACCGCACGCGCGGGTCGCGTCGTTGTCGTCCCATTCGAGGAACACGATCTTGCCCGCGGCCTTCGCCTTGTCGGCGTCGGAGTACGGCTTGCAGCCCGCGGCGTTGTCGGCCGAGATGGCGACCACCGGCGCGGTGACGTCGAGCGTTTCGTAGGCCGCGTAGTTCTGGCTGAACTGCCCGGTCTTCGCACCCTTGACACCGTCGGGAGCGACGGCTTCGACGGCGTCGCGCAGGACGGACGCGTCACGGCTGCTGGCGACGGTCAGCGCCTCGGGCGTGTTGCCCGGCGCGCCGCCGACGTCGTTGAGGTCGCCGCCGTTGCCCGCGGAGAACACCGGGACGACGTTGTTCGCGGCGATCTTGCGCACGAACAGCGAGTCCGGGTCGTCCGGGGTGGCGAAGTCGCCGCCGAGCGACAGGTTGACCACGTCGAGGTGGTCGGTGAAGTCGCCGTCGCCGTCCGGGTCGAGCGACCAGTCGAGCGCCTGCGAGGTGACGTTGGTCGAGCCCTCGCAGCCGAAGACCTTGATCGCGTACAGCAGGGCCTTGGGCGCGGTGCCCGGGCCGATCTGCATCGCTTCGATCTTCTTCTTGGTGAGCTTCTTGTAGTCGCCCGTGAAGGTCTTGCCCGCTTCGTCCACACCGAATCCGGCGACCGTGCCCGCGACGTGCGTGCCGTGGTGGCCGCAGGCGAGCGGGTTGGGGTCGGGCTTCGGGGTCTTGTGGGCCGGGTCGGCGCTGCCCGAGTCGTAGGTGTCACCGACCAGGTCGACACCGCCGACGACCTTGCCGGTCGGGAAGGCCGGGGTGGCCTGGTCGCGGTTGATCGCCTTGTACGCCTCGACCGTGCCCGGGCCGCCGAAGTCGGCGTGGGTGTAGTCGATGCCGTCGTCGATCACGCCGACGCGGATGCCGTCGCCGTAGCGGCCGGTCTGCTGCCACGACGCGAGCGTGTTGGTCAGCTGGACCGCGCTGGAGTTGGTGCGGGTCTTCGGCACCACCTTCTTGACCGAGATGACGTCCGGCCGCTTCGCCAGCTCGCGGATCTTCGCCGCGTCGGCCGTGACGACCGCGCCCGCGACCGCGTTCGAGGTCTGGGTGACCAGCTGGGTCCCGGCGTCGGCGGCCTTGAGCTGACCGACGACCGAGTTCACCGTGGCGGCGGCGTCGGCCTTGGCGGCCTTCGCGGCCTGCTTGGCCTTCTCCTTGCCTGCGCCCTTGTTCTGCTCGGCGTTGAAGGCGTCGACGGCCGGCTGCTTGGCCAGCTCGACAAAGGCGGTGATCTGCCCCTGCGCGGCCTTGAGCTTCGGTTCGACCTTCCCCTGGAAGCCATTACGGTCGATCTTCGCCGGCGTGACGCCGTCCGCGAGCGGGACATCCTGTGCGGCTGCCGTCGCCCCGGTCACGGACGTCGCGAGCAGTGCGGCGAAGACCGCGGCCGATGAGCGGATGGCCCACCGGGGTACGCGGGATCTGTTCATGAGTACGTGCCCTCACTCGAGGCCTTGACTTCGAACCTGCCTGCCGCTCGAACACACCCCCGACGGTGAGCCCCGGCGCCGCGCCGTGCCCTTCACGACGCGATGGTTCGGCCTCGCCGCAAGAACCTATCCGGGGACCAGCCCGACTTCAGTAGGCATTTTTCACCGTTATTGAATCTTGCTCTGCATTTCGCGAACCCCGCACACACAACGACCGCAGTTAGTCGACTAATCGCGGGAATGCGCGTGAAGGCCCCCTTCCCTCGGCTGAGCCGAGGGAAGGGGGCCTTCACGCGCAATCAGGGACTCGAGGGTCAGCCGAAGTTGACCGCGCGGATGGTGTGCGCGCCCACGGTGGCGCCGATCGGCTCCAGCAGGTGCGAGTCCACGGAACGGTCGACGCGCAGCAGCATCACCGCGTCCGCGCCGTCGGTGGTCTGGCTGATCTGCGCGGCCTCGATGTTGATGCCCGCCTCGCCGAGCAGCGTGCCGACGCGGCCCATGATGCCCGGACGGTCCGGGTACTCGAGCAGCAGCACGTTGCCCTCGGCGCGCAGGTCGAAGTGGCGGCCGTTGACCTCGACCAGCTTCTCGACGTCGTCCTTCCCGGTGACCGAACCGGACACCGACAGGGTCGCGCCGTCGGCGTAGACCGCGCGGACGGTGACCAGGCTGCGGAACTTGGGGCTTTCGGTCTCGGTGACCAGTTCGACCTCGACACCCAGTTCCTCCGCCACCCGCGGCGCGTTCACGAAGGTGACCTGGTCCTCGACGACGCCGGAGAACACGCCGCGCTCGGCGGCGAGCGGGAGCACGCTGACGTCCTCGCTGGACAGCTCGCCCTTGACCACGACGGTGACCGAGGACGGCGCCTTCGGGTTGAGCGCGGTCAGCACGGTGCCGAGCTTCTGGGTGAGCGAGAGGTACGGCCGCACGAGCTCGCCGACCGTGCCGCCGCCCGCGACGTTCACCGCGTCCGGCACGAAGTCGCCGCGCAGCGCGAGCAGCACGGACTTCGCGACGTCGGTGCCCGCGCGGTCCTGCGCCTCGGCGGTCGACGCGCCGAGGTGCGGCGTGACGACGACGTTCGGCAGCCCGAACAGCGGGCTCTCGGTGGTCGGCTCGGTGACGAACACGTCGACACCGGCGCCGCCGACGTGGCCGGAGCGCACCGCGTCCGCCAGCGCCTCCTCGTCGATGAGGCCACCGCGCGCGGCGTTGACGATGATGACGCCCTGCTTGACCTTCTTGAGCGCCTCGGCGCCGATCAGGCCCTTGGTCTCCGGGGTCTTCGGCAGGTGGATGGAGATCGCGTCGGCGCGCTCCAGCAGCTCGTCCAGCGTGACCAGCTCGATGCCGAGCTGCGCGGCGCGAGCCGCCGAGACGTAGGGGTCGTACGCGATGAGCTTGGTGTCGAAGGCGGCGAGGCGCTGCGCGAACAGCTGGCCGATCTTGCCGAGGCCGACCACGCCGATGGTCTTGCCCTGGATCTCGACACCGGAGTAGGCGCTGCGCTTCCACGCGCCACCCTGGAGGCTCTGGTCCGCCGCCGGGACCCGGCGGGCGACCGCGAGCAGCAGCGCGACGGCGTGCTCGGCGGCGGAGACGATGTTCGACGTCGGCGCGTTGACCACCAGCACACCGCGTTCGGTGGCGGCGGGGACCTCGACGTTGTCCAGCCCGACGCCGGCGCGGGCGACCACCTTGAGCGAGGTGGTCGCGGCGAGGACCTCGGCGTCGACCTTGGTGGCGGACCGCACGAGCAGCGCGTCCGCGGTCTTCACGGCTTCGAGCAGCGCGGGGCGGTCCGTACCGTCCACATGCTGGACCTCGACCTCGTCGGAGAACACGCTCAGCACGGAAGGAGCGAGCTTCTCCGCGATGAGGACGACGGGCTTGTTCGGCTTGGTCACGATACGGCTCCCACTATCTGGTCCAGTGCCTCAGAACTACGGCCACGCCGTTGTGCCCGGTTGCGCCGCAGTTTAGACCTGGTGACAAGGGATTGTTAACTCGCCCGTAATCCGGCGAAAACGAGATCGAGGAGCCGGTCGAGGCCCTTGTCACCCGAAAGATGTTCACTGGCCCAGGAAAGCGCGTGCAACAACACCAGTAATTCGTGTGCTGTGACGTCCGCCCGGAGCTCCCCTGAAGCCTTCGCCCTTTCCACCAGGTGGGATACGCCATCACGCATCGCGTGGCACGAGGCGTACAGCGGAGAGGTTTCGTCGTTGAGGACGTCGACCATCAGTTCGGGTAGCCCGCGATACCGCGCCGACTGTTCACCCATCCCGGCGAGCCAGGCCTTCAGCGCGCCCAGCGGCTCCGGCGAGCCGAGGAGTTCGCGGGCCGCCGCCGCCTGCGCGTCGAACCCCTCGCGCAGCACGGTCTCGACCAAGGCCTCCCGCGTCGGGAAGTGACGGTAGAGCGTCCCGATGCCGACACCGGCCTGACGGGCGATCTCTTCCAGCGACGCCTCGACCCCGTTCGCGGCGAAGGCGCGCCTCGCCTCTTCGAGGAGGCGCTCGTAGTTACGCCGGGCGTCCGCGCGCAGCGGTCTCTTCACGGTGTCCATCGCACTCCCGAGCCTAGCCTCGACAAATCGGAGGCAGCCTCCGTATAGTTCTCCAGGTAACCGGAGGCTGCCTCACCTTAGCTGGAGAGACAAGAATGAACCTGATCGAAGAGACACGGGACCGGCTCGGACCGGTCGGTGTCTGGTTGCCGCTGGGCATGGTCCAGCCACCGCCCGACGAGGAGCGGCGCGCGACGCGACGGCTGGAAGAGCTGGGCTACCGCACCGTGTGGGCCGGTGAAGGACCGGGGAACCGGGAACTGTTCGCGCACAGCGCGATCACGCTCTCCTCGACCGAACGAGTGGTGGTCGGCACCGGCATCGCCAACATCTGGTCACGGCCCGCGTACACCACCCAGGCAGGCGGCCGGACGCTCGCGCACGCCTTCCCCGGCCGGTTCGTGCTCGGGGTCGGCATCGGCCACGCCCACCAGGCGGCGAAGACCGGTTCGGTTTACCGGCCGCTCGAACAGACCCGCGAGTACCTCGCGAAGATGGCCGAGGCCGCGGCCGAATTCCCTTCGCCGGTACCGTTCGCGCGTGTCCTCGCCGCCGTCGGCCCCAAGATGCTGGAACTGGCCCGGGACGCGGCGGACGGCGCGCATCCGTTCGCCCAGCCCTTCGAGCACACGCCGTACTCCCGCGAGATCCTCGGACCGGACAAGCTGCTCATTCCGACCCATTCGGTACTGCTCGGCGATCGGGAGCAGGCGCGGGCGAGCGTCGCGAACGACATCGCGCTGATGAAGCAGTACGACGTCCCGCACTACTTCAAGGGCTGGAAGCGGCTGGGCTACACCGACGCGGACATCGACGGCGTCAGCGACCGGCTCGTGGACGGGCTGGTCGCCTGGGGTGACGAGGAACGGATCGCTCGGCGGATCAAGGAACTCGTCGACGCCGGCGCGGACACCGTGCTCGTCAACCCGGTCGGCTACGAACTCGGAGCACTGGTGACACAGCTCGAACGGCTCGCCCCGGCTTTGACGGCGGTGACCCGATGAGTGTCGGAATCTGGACCTTTTCCTTCGACGGCAAGAAAATCGACGAAGTCCGCGACGCGGCCTCCGAGGTCGAAGAACTGGGATTCGACACGTTGTGGTTCGGGGAATACCTGGGCCGGGAGGCGTTCACGCAAGCGGGTCTGCTGCTGGCCGCGACATCTCGGCTGACCATCGCCACCGGGATCGCGCGGTTCGGCCACCGGGAACCGCTCGCCGCCGCTGCCGCGCAGAGAACGCTGAGCGAGGCCTATCCGGGCCGGTTCATCCTGGGGCTCGGCGGACATTTGCCGGGCGCGAAACCGCTGGAGGCGATGCGCGGGTATCTCGACGGGATGGACGAGGTCGCACTGTCCACACCGGACTCCCCGCGTCGTCGGCTGCTGGCCGCGCTGGGGCCGAAGATGCTTTCGCTGGCGGCGGAACGCGCTGATGGGGCACATTCGTACTTCGTCCCGGTCGAACACACCGCGATGGCCAGGGAGGTCATGGGGCCCTCCGCCTTCCTCGCCGTCGAGCAGGCCGTGGTGCTGGGCACGGACCGGGAGATCGCCCGGCGGCACGTGTCGACGTACCTGGAGCTGGCGGCCCACCATCGGGCGAACCTGCGCCGGTTCGGGTTCACCGAACAGGATTACGGATCGGATCGGCTGGTCGACGCGTTGGTCGCCGTTGGAGAGGACGCGATCCACGACCGCGTGCGGGCGCATCTGGACGCGGGCGCGGACCACGTCTGCCTGCAGGTACTGACCGAGGACGACCGGATCCCGCTGGCCGAATGGCGGATTCTGTCGGGGGTGGGCGGTAGCGTGCGGAAGCGTGACGTCACCGGCTGAACTCGCCTTCGACAAGGCGCACGAACTGATCGACGCGCGGGATCTCGACGGGCTCGCGCGGCTGATCGGTGACCTCCCCACCCTCGTCCACGCGCACGGGAAGAACGGGAACGACCTGCTCGGCATGGCCACCGCGACCCGCGACGAGCGGCTGTGCCGGATCCTGCTGGAGCACGGTGCCGATCCGGCGTCGGCGAACGTGCACGGCTGGACGGCGTTGCACCAGGCCGGCTACGTCGGCTCGCCGCCGCTGGTGACGATGCTGCTCGACGCGGGCGCCCCGGTCGATGTACCGGCCCGCGGCGACGGCGGGACCCCCTTGGTCGTCGCGTTGTTCTGGGGCCACCACGAGGCCGCCGAAGTGCTGGCGGCGCGCGGGGTGTCCCCCGGCAACCTGCGGGTGGCGGCGGGGCTCGGCCGGGCCGACCTGCTCGGCACCCTGATCGCGCCGGACGGCACACTCTCCCCGGCGGCGGGCGCGCATCGCGAGTTCTACCGGCCGCACAGCGGTTTCCCGGAATGGCTACCGAGCGACGATCCGGCCGAGATCGTCGACGAGGCGCTTTCTTGGGCCGCGCGGAACGACCGGTCCGACGCGGTACGAACGCTGGTGGCGCGGGGTGCCGACGTGGACGCCGACGTCTATCGGGGGACCGCGCTGGCTTGGGCCGCCGCCCAGGGGAAAGCCGAAGTGATCGGGACTTTGGCGGAGCTCGGGGCTGCGGTGAACCACCGGGGCACGTTCGGCGGTCTTTCCCACGGCGAGGGCGTCACGGCACTGCATCTGGCCGTGCAGGGCGGACACGTGGCCGCGGTCCGGGCTTTGCTGACGGCGGGCGCGGATCCTTCCCTTGAGGATTCGTTGTACTCGTCGTCGGCCTTGGGGTGGGCTGAGCACTTCGGGCAGACGGAGATCCTGTCACTTCTTCGGTCCGCCTGAGCGCGCGCTATGAAAGGTCCTTTCCTTGCAAAATTTGCAAGGAAAGGACCTTTCATAGCATCCCGGCACCCACCACCCCTGTCCCGATCCTGACGACAGGTGGCCCTCCCGAGCCTCGCCGAAGTACGACGCCCGCCGAACAATGAACCCATGCGAGCGATCAGCCAGAACCGCCTCGGCGGCCCCGAAGTCCTCGAACTCGTCGACGTCGAGAGACCCGTCCCCGGCCCGACTCAGATCCTGGTCCGGGTGCATGCCGCGGGCGTCAACCCCGTCGACTGGAAAACCCGCGAGACCGGCGGGATCGGCCCGATGGGCGACCCGCCGTTCATCCTCGGCTGGGACGTTTCCGGCGTGGTCAAGGAGGTCGGCGCGGGCGCGTCCCTGTTCTCCCCCGGTGACGAGGTCTTCGGCATGCCGTCATTCCCGTTCCAGGCGGGGGCCTACGCCGAGTACGTCGCCGCGCCGAGCCGTCACTTCGCGCGGAAACCGTCCACTTTGGATCACGTGCACGCGGCGGCGGTCCCGCTCGCCGGGCTCACCGTCTGGCAGAGTCTCGTCGACACGGCGGACATCCAGCCAGGGCAACGCGTTCTGATCCACGCGGCGGCCGGCGGGGTTGGACATCTCGCGGTCCAGATCGCCAAGGCGCGCGGCGCGTACGTGATCGGCACGGCCAGCGCGGCCAAGCATGATTTCCTGCGCGGCCTCGGCGCGGACGAACTCGTCGACTATCGCACCGCGGACTTCGCCGAGGAGGTCCGTGACGTCGATGTCGTCCTCGACACGATCGGCATGGAGTACGGACCGCGGTCGCTCAAGACCCTCCGCCGCGGCGGCAGGCTGATCCAGCTGACCCGCACCAACGACGAGCGGCTGCCCGAACTGGCCGCGGCCGCGGGCGTCATCACCGCGTTCACCCTCGCCGAGCCGGACCGCACCGGCCTGCTGGCGCTGACGGAACTGGTCGAAAGCGGGCGGCTCAAGCCGACCATCGACACCGTGTTCCCGCTGGAAGAGGCGGCGAAGGCGCAAGAACTCGTGGCCGCCGGGAGCACCACCGGGAAGGTCGTGCTCGCCGTCGCCGAGTAGAACCGGTGGACAAGCGGAGTCTGTAGTCCGTATCGTCGGAGACGGACTACAGACTCCGTTTGTCTGACTGGGAGGACCCATGACCACACCCCGCGACGTCTTCGACGAGCTTTCCGGACTCGTCACCGCCCGACGGTGGGACGAACTGTTCGAGCTCTACACGGAAGACGCCGTCGTCGAGAATCCACAGCGCCCGCCAGTACCGTCCCGGTTCGAAGGTCGTGAGACGCTGCGGAAGATCTTCTCCGAAGGGTTCAACGTCCGCATGGAGCGGACCGATGTCCTGATCCACGGGACGACCGACCCGGAGGTGATCATCGCCGAGTACCGCAACGTCGGCGAGGCGCTCGACACCGGGAAGTCCTTCGACATCGCCAATGTCCAGGTCCTCCGCGTGCGCGACGGCCTCATCGCCCACTCCCGCGACTACCACGACTACCTGCGCCTGACCGTGGCACGCGACGGCCTCGAAGAACTCGCCAAGAGCTACGAAACGGCGGATCGAGAGATCACGCCGGTCCCGCCCCGGCCCGAGTCGTCAGCGGATCCGAAGAGCCCGCGCGGGGTCTTCGAGCAGCTCGTCTATGGCGTCGCGGACGGCGCCTGGGGTGAATTGTCCGAGCTCTACGCCGAGGAAACCCATGTGACACACCCGTTCCTGCCCGGCGCGAAGACACTCAGGAGCAGGGCGGATCTGCACGAGCATTTCAAGTTCGGCGAGCAGGGCAAGGTCCGCTTCCAGGTACGCGATCTGGTGATCCACGAAACCCTCGATCCCGAGGTGGTGATCGGCGAGTTCGACTATCAGGGCACGGCTGGAGACAGCCCGGAGTTCCGTGTCTCCAACATCTTCGTGCTGCGCGTACGCGACGGGCTGATCGTCGAATCGCGTGACTACGCCGACCATCTCGCCATCGCGGCCGCCACCGGACGCCTGAAGGAACTGTTCGCCCTCGTTTGAGCCGAAAGCTAGCCGGGGAGGTTGAATTCGCCGTCCCGGACACCCTTCACGAAGGCGTCCCATTCCGCCGGGGTGAACACCAGGACGGTGCCGTCCGGATTCGAGGACTGGCGCATCGCGGTGTAGGTGACGCCGTCGGTGTGCGGCACGAAGGCGTACTCGACGCAGTCGTCGAGGTCGGCGCCTTCCGGCTCCGCCCGGATCCACTTGGCGTCGCTCATGTCCAGTTCGTGCCGGATGTGGGCCTTGTCGTCCACCGGCTGCTTACTCATGGTGCCCACAGTATCGCTTTCCGCTGCGCAAAACGAAGGGGCCCTTCGCGATGAAGGGCCCCTTCGCGGTGACAACTAGGCGGTCTCGGTGATCGGCCGGTCCACCCACGACATCAGGTCGCGCAGCTTCTTGCCGGTCTCCTCGATCGGGTGCTGATTGCCCTGCTCCTCGAGCTTGGTGAAGTTCGGCCGTCCGGCCTCGTCTTCGGCGACCCATTCGCGGGCGAAGGTGCCGTCCTGGATCTCACCGAGGATCTTCTTCATCTCCTCCTTGACCGCCGGCGAGATGACGCGCGGGCCGCGGGTCAGGTCGCCGTACTCGGCGGTGTCGGAGATCGAGTAACGCTGGCGCGCGATGCCGCCCTCGTACATGAGGTCGACGATCAGCTTCAGCTCGTGCAGCACCTCGAAGTAGGCGATCTCCGGGGCGTAGCCCGCCTCGGTGAGCACCTCGAAACCGGTCTGCACCAGCGCGGAGGCGCCACCGCAGAGAACGGCCTGCTCGCCGAAGAGGTCGGTCTCGGTCTCCTCGGTGAAGGTCGTCTTGATGACACCCGCGCGGGCGCCACCGATGGCGGCGGCGTAGGACAGCGCGAGCGCCTGGGCGTTGCCGGAGGCGTCCTGCTCGACCGCGATGAGCGCCGGGACGCCCTTGCCGTCGACGAACTGGCGGCGGACCAGGTGGCCCGGGCCCTTCGGGGCGACCATGGCGACGTCCACGTTCGACGGCGGCTTGATCAGGTCGTAGCGGATGTTGAAGCCGTGGCCGAAGAACAGCGCGTCGCCGTCCTTGAGGTGCGGCTCGATGTCCTTCTCGTAGATGGCGCGCTGCTTGGTGTCCGGCGCGAGGATCATGATCAGGTCGGCTTCGGCGCTGGCCTCGGCCGGGGTGAGCACGCGGAGCCCCTGCTCCTCGGCCTTGGCCCGCGACTTCGAGCCCTCGGGCAGGCCGATGCGGACGTCGACGCCGGAGTCGCGCAGGCTGAGCGAGTGCGCGTGGCCCTGGCTGCCGTAGCCGATCACGGCGACCTTGCGACCCTGGATGATCGAAAGGTCCGCGTCGTCGTCGTAAAAGATTTCCACTGCCATGAGGGGTACTACTTCCTTTCCTGACTTACTGAATTCAAGACTTTTAACGGGCGGAGGTGGCGGTGATGGACCGGGCGCCCCGGCCGACCGCGACCATTCCGGATTGGACCAGTTCGCGGATGCCATAGGGCTCCAGCATCCGCAGCAGGGCGCCGATCTTGTCCGAGGTGCCGGTGGCTTCGACGGTGAGCGCCTCCGGGGACACATCCACCACTTTCGCGCGGAAGAGCTGCACCGTCTCGAGGACCTGGCTGCGCACGGTGTTGTCGGCCCGGACCTTGACGAGCAGCAGTTCGCGCTGCACGGCTGTGGACTTTTCCAATTCCACGATCTTGATGACGTTGACCAGCTTGTTGAGCTGTTTGGTCACCTGTTCGAGCGGTAGCTCCTCAACGGCGACCACAATCGTCATCCGGGACACCTCGGGGTTCTCCGTGGGCCCGACGGCGAGGGATTCGATGTTGAAACCGCGCCGGGAGAACAGTCCGGAAACCCGCGCGAGGACACCGGGTTTGTTCTCCACCAGAACGCTCAGGGTGTGCACGCTCATCGGGCTTCTCCTTCTGCCGCCGCGTTGATCTCCGCTTCGGCTGCGACCTCGTCGTCGTCGAAGAGCGGGCGGATTCCGCGCACGGCCATGATTTCGTCGTTACCGGTGCCCGCGGCCACCATGGGCCACACCTGGGCATCCTTCCCCACCACGAAATCGATCACGACGGGGCGGTCGTTGATCTCCATGGCGCGCCGGATGGTGGCGTCGACGTCCTCCTTGGTCTCGCAGCGGAGCCCGGCGCAGCCGAGCGCCTCCGCGAGCAGGGTGAAGTCGGGGATGCGGTGCTTGTGGGTACCGAGGTCGGTGTTGGAGTACCGCTCCGAGTAGAAGAGGTTCTGCCACTGGCGGACCATGCCCAGGTTGCCGTTGTTGATGACGGCGACCTTGATCGGCGCGCCTTCGATGGCGCAGGTGGCCAGTTCCTGGTTCGTCATCTGGAAGCAGCCGTCGCCGTCGATGGCCCAGACCTGCTTGTCCGGGACACCGAATTTGGCGCCCATCGCGGCGGGGACGGCGAAGCCCATCGTGCCGAGCCCGCCGGAGTTGATCCAGGTGCGCGGGTTCTCGTACTTCACGAACTGCGCGGCCCACATCTGGTGCTGGCCGACGCCCGCGGTGTAGACCGCGTCCGGGCCGACGAGTTCGCCGATGCGCTGGATGACGTACTGCGGGGAAAGGGTTCCGTCCTCGGGCCATTCGTAACCGGCCGGGTAATCGTCGCGCCAGGAACCGACCTGGGTCCACCAGTCCTTCAGGTCCGGCTTCGCGGACTTGTCGGTCTCGGCGCGGACGGCCTCGATCAGCTCGGTGATGATCTCCGCGCAGTCACCGACGATCGGCACGTCCGCCTTGCGGTTCTTGGAGATCTCCGCCGGGTCGATGTCGGCGTGGACGATGGCGGCGTCCGGGGCGAACGAGGACAGCTGCCCGGTGACACGGTCGTCGAAGCGGGCGCCGAGGGCGATCAGCAGATCCGCGCGCTGCATCGCGGCGACGGCGGCGACCGAACCGTGCATCCCCGGCATGCCGAGGTGCTGCGGGTGCGAGTCGGGGAAGGCGCCGCGGGCCATCAGCGTGGTGACGACCGGGATCCCGGTCAGCTCGGCCAGTTCCATCAGCTGACGCGAGGCGTCGGCCTTGATCACGCCACCGCCGACGTAGAGGACGGGGCGGCGCGACTTGCTGATCAGACGGGCGGCCTCGCGGACCTGCTTGCCGTGCGGGCGCAGCGTGGGTCGGTAACCCGGCAGCCGCATCTCCGTCGGCCACGAGAAGGAGGTCATCTCCTGCAGGACGTCCTTGGGGATGTCCACCAGGACCGGGCCGGGGCGGCCGGTCGAGGCGAGGTGGAAGGCCTCCGCGATGGTGCGCGGGATGTCGATGGGGTCGGTGACCAGGAAGTTGTGCTTGGTGATCGGCATCGTGATGCCGCAGATGTCGGCTTCCTGGAAGGCGTCCGTGCCGATCAGCGCGCGGGACTGCTGCCCGGTGATGGCGACCACCGGCACGGAGTCCATGTTCGCGTCGGCCAGCGGGGTGACCAGGTTGGTCGCGCCGGGACCCGACGTGGCCATGCACACCCCGACCTTGCCGGTCGCCTGCGCGTATCCGGTGGCGGCGTGGCCGGCGCCCTGTTCGTGGCGGACCAGGACGTGGCGGACCTTCGTCGAGTCGAGCAACGGGTCGTACGCCGGGAGAATGGTGCCGCCGGGAATACCGAACACGACTTCCGCGCCCACCGCCTCGAGCGAACGGACGAGCGACTGCGCGCCCGTGACCCGCACCGGGGTCCCGGCGGGCGGCGCCGGCTTGGGTCGGGCTCCAGCGGTACCGGAGTTCGCATCAGCTCGCGAGGTGGCACTAGTCATCGCTTGTATGCCTCGTCTTGTCTAGTCACTCGTTCGGGTATTCATTGGCTGGTTCGGCGATTGAAATTGTTCCAGGCAACAAAAAACCCCCGCCGACCGGAGTGGTCGCACGAGGGTCGCGCGTCGACGCAGCGGAGACTTCCCTAAGCGTCGACGCGCTTGGGAAGTACGAGGCCGGTCTGCGTTGTCACGAGAGTGAAGCTAGCCGGTCCCCGTCAAGAGTGTCAACTCTGCGGGACGGCGATTCCGCATGCTGGACACCGCCGCCCCGTCGCACGACCCGCGTTCGGGGCCTGCAAGGCCGCGGTGCACCATCTTTGACGTGGCAGAAGAAAAGCAGCAGGAACAGGCGAACGAGGCCCGTAAGGCCGTCTTCAAAATCCCGAACACGGCGTTGCTGGCGATCGCTTTTCTCGTCGTTTGTGTGACGCCTGTCGCGTTCGGCGACGTGCCGTACCTCCAGTGGCTCTACCTCTTCCCGATCGCGCTGGCGGTGTTCGTGATCCGGACCCGCACGACCGCGACGGCGAACGGCCTGGAGGTCCGCACGATGTTCGGTCGGCGGGATTTGCCGTGGTCCTCACTCAAGGGCCTCGCCATCACCGACAAGGCGAAGGTGCAGGCGGTGCTGAAGGACGAGACCAAGGTCGCCCTGCCCGCCGTGCGCACCCGTCATCTTCCGGTGATCTCGCTGGTCAGCGCGGGCCATATGGCCGATCCGTCCGGGCTCACCGACGACATCGAGGCGGCAAAGGAGACGGCTCCGGAAAAGACCGAGGGTTCCGGGGAGTAAGATTGGTAGGACCAGTTTGGCCGCCGGCCCGTCCGGCCAGGCCCTGGTCCCACCCCGAACCTTGGAGTCAGCCGTGCCCCCACTCCGTTCCCGGACCACCACCCACGGCCGCAACGCGGCGGGCGCGCGCTCGCTGTGGCGCGCCACCGGGATGACCGACAGCGACTTCGGCAAGCCGATCGTCGCCATCGCGAACTCCTACACCCAGTTCGTGCCGGGGCACGTGCATCTCAAGGATCTCGGCGAGATCGTGGCCGGCGCGGTGAAGGAGGCGGGCGGTGTCGCCCGCGAGTTCCACACGATCGCCGTCGACGACGGCATCGCCATGGGGCACAGCGGAATGCTGTACTCGCTGCCCTCGCGCGAGATCATCGCGGACTCGGTCGAGTACATGGTGAACGCGCACCAGGCCGACGCGCTGGTCTGCATCTCCAACTGCGACAAGATCACCCCGGGCATGCTGAACGCGGCCATGCGGCTGAACATCCCGGTGGTGTTCGTCTCCGGCGGGCCGATGGAGGCGGGCAAGGCCGTGGTCGTCGGCGGGGTCGCGCAGGCGCCCACCGACCTGATCACCGCGATCGCCGCGTCGGCCAGCAGCGAGGTCGACGAGGACGGTCTGTCCATTGTGGAACGTTCCGCCTGCCCGACCTGCGGTTCGTGTTCGGGGATGTTCACCGCGAACTCGATGAACTGCCTGACCGAGGCGCTCGGGCTGTCGCTGCCGGGCAACGGGTCCACCCTCGCCACGCACGCCGCCCGCCGGGCCCTGTTCGAGGACGCGGGGCGCACGGTCGTCGAACTCTGCAAGCGCTGGTACGAACAGGACGACGAATCCGCGCTCCCGCGCTCGATCGCGTCGAAGAAGGCGTTCGAGAACGCGATGGCCCTCGACATGGCGATGGGCGGCTCGACCAACACGGTGCTGCACATCCTCGCCGCCGCACAGGAGGGCGAGGTCGACTTCACCATCGACGACATCGACGCCATCGGCCGCCGGGTGCCGTGCCTGTCGAAGGTCGCGCCGAACTCGGACTACCACATGGAGGACGTCCACCGCGCCGGCGGCATCCCGGCCATCCTCGGTGAGCTGTACCGCGGCGGGCTGCTGAACACCGACGTCCACTCCGTGCACTCGCCGGACCTCGAATCCTGGCTGTCCACTTGGGACATCCGCGCGAAGGAGCCGTCGGAGCGGGCGATCGAGCTGTTCCAAGCGGCGCCCGGCGGCGTCCGGACCACGGAGGCGTTCTCCACCGAGAACCGCTGGTCCTCTTTGGACACCGACGCCGAGAACGGCTGCATCCACGACGTCGAGCACGCCTACACCAAGGACGGCGGGCTCGCGATCCTGCGCGGAAACCTCGCCGAGAACGGCGCGGTCATCAAATCCGCGGGCATCGACGAAGAACTCTGGCATTTCGAGGGCCCGGCGCGGGTGCTGGAAAGCCAGGAGGAGGCGGTTTCGGCCATCCTCAAGAAGGAGATCCAGCCCGGTGAGGTGCTGGTGATCCGGTACGAGGGTCCGGCGGGCGGCCCGGGGATGCAGGAGATGCTGCACCCGACGGCGTTCCTCAAGGGCTCCGGCCTCGGCAAGAAGTGCGCGTTGATCACCGACGGCCGGTTCTCCGGTGGCTCGTCGGGCATCTCCGTCGGGCACATCTCCCCCGAAGCCGCCGCGGGCGGGACGATCGGCCTCGTCCAGAACGGCGACCGCATCCTGCTCGACGTCCACGAGCGCCGTCTCGAACTGCTCGTCGACGCGGACGTGCTGGCCGAGCGGCGGGCGAAGATGGAGGCGAGCGAGCGGCCGTGGCAGCCGGTCTCGCGGGACCGGCCGATCACCGCCGCGCTGCGGGCCTACGCGCGGATGGCGACTTCCGCCGACACCGGCGCCGTGCGCGACCCGAACAAGTAGGCCGTTCCTCGGTACCTCCGGCTGCTATGAAAGGTCCTTTCCTTGCAAATTTTGCAAGGAAAGGACCTTTCATAGCACGCGCGGTGGGCGGAACTCGCGCGTTCAGTCTACTAAGCGCAGCCGGTCAGCGGCACAGGACGATCACCACGACCGAAGCCGCGGCCGCGAACAGGAGGCCGATCAGGCCGAACGAGAGCGGCCGCTTCCGCCACGGGGTGTTGACGTCCAGCGCGATCCGCCCGGCCCCGGCGAGCAGGACGGTCAGCGAGGCGGCGCCCAGCAGGAGTTCGAACTCGAAGCCCTGCCCCTCCTTCTGGAAGAACCCGCCGCTGAACTTCACGTACACGATGTTCGCGCAGACCCCGAGCAGCGCGGCGGCACCGATCGGGGTGAACAGGCCGACCAGGACGAGCGCTCCGCCGAGCACCTCGCTGATGCCGGTGATCCACGAAAGCAGCGTGGTCTGGCTGGTGTAGCCGAGGTTGCCGAGCACCCTCGCGAAGCCACCGACCCCGGGCCCGCCGAAGGCACCGAAGAGGTGCTGGAGCCCGTGCGCGCCCATGGTCACGCCGAGCACGACCCGCAGGACGAGCAGACCGAGATCGATCCCGCCCCTGGTCTCCACCGGGTTCGGGCCGCCGTCGGGGTCGGCCACGTCCGAGATCATGCTGGTCTGGTAGTCATCGCTCACGCGCGAAGAGTAGGGGAAACGGGCGCCTCAGGCGACTGACCCGCCACGATTCACTGCGCCGGATCAAAACAGGGCCGGATCAAAACAGGGTCGCGGGCTCGACCGGTTCGGGCACGGGCAACGGGTCGAGACCGGGTACCAGGGCGCGGACGTCGTCGTGGAACCGGCGGGCGAGCGCCGGCGCGTCGTCGTTGTCGGGGGTGTGCACGAAGACCGTCGGCGAGCGGCCCGCGCGCAGCCAGTCGGCGACCACCTCGGTCCAGGGTTCCCACCCCCGCACGGTCTCCTCGGTCGAGTCGCGGCCGAGGTAGCGGACGATCGGCCGGTCGGTCAGCGCCCGCGTCCGCCGCGGCAGCCGGGGTTTCTTGGTCCAGGTCTCCCGCTCGATCTCGCTGGTCGGCGGGCGCTGGAAGAAGACCGTGGTGTCGAACGGCACCCACTCGGTGCTCAGGCCGGTGAGGATCCTCTCCAGCACCGAGGTCGACTGGGCGTCGGTGTAGAAGCCGGGATGGCGCACCTCCACGGCACGCCGGAGGCCGGCGGGGAGACGGCGCAGGAAACGGCCGAGGGTGTCGACGTCCGACGGGCCGAATGAGGCGGGCAACTGCGTCCACAGGATCGCCCGGTCGCCGAGGGGCTCGATCGCGTCCAGGAACGTCCGCATCTCGGTCTCGACACCGGTGAGCCGTCGCTCGTGCGTGACGACCTTGGGCAGCTTGACCAGGAACCGGAAGCCGGGATCGATCTGCCGCGCCCACGTCGCGACGGTGTCCCGGGAGGGGGTCGCGTAGAAGGTGGTGTTGCCCTCGACCGCGTCGCACCATCCGGCGTAGGCCCGGAGGCGCTCCCCCGCCGCCGTCGACCGCGGGACGAACCGCCCGGCCCACGCCTTGTGCGCCCACATCGCGCAACCGACATGAAGTTTCGCCACGCCGATCAGTATTCGCCGTGGACCAGATTCTTCGGCAGCTCCCCGCTCAGATAGTGGCTCAGTTCGCGGGCCACCACCGCGTAGGCGCGCTGCCGCACCCCGCTCACCGCGCCCCCGACGTGCGGGGTCAGCAGCAGCCCCGGCACGTCCCAGAGCGGGTGCCCGTCGGGCAACGGCTCGGGATCGGTGACGTCGAGGGCGGCGCGGAGACGGCCCGAAGCCAGTTCGGCGACGAGCGCGTCGGTGCGCACGACCGGCCCTCGCGAGACGTTGACGAGGATCGCCCCGTCCGGCATCGCGGCCAGGAACTCCGCGTCGACCAGACCGCGGGTGTGCTGCGTGAGCGGCACCATCAGCACCGTGGCGTCGTGTTCGGGCAGCAGCTGGGGAAGTTCACCGACGGCGTGCACCCCCTCGCGGGAGGTCGCGCCGACCATCGTGCAGCGCACGTCGAACGTCTCCAGCCGTCGACGCAGCTGCCTGCCGAGGTCACCGGCACCGACGATGAGCGTCCGTTTGCCCTGCAACGTGTCGGTCGTCCGGCGTTCCCACCGCTTCCGTCGCTGGCCGTCGGCGAAATCGTGGAGACCGCGGTACATCGCCAGCAGGACCGCGACGACCCATTCGGCCGAGCTTCCGCCGTGCGCGCCGCGGCAGGTCGAAAGCAGGACGCCGTCCGGCACGTTGCCGATCCAGTCCTCGGCCCCCGCCACCAGCAGCTGCACGAGTTTGACGTTCGGCAGATCGCGCCACATCGCCTCGGTCGGCTGTCCACCGGTCACGAGGACCTCGGCCTCGGCGGCTTCGGCGGGAACCGGTTCTCCCTGTCGGTACACCACCGGACGCACGCCTTCGATCTCCGAAAGCGCGGTCACACCCTCTTCGTCGGGCACCAGCACGGTAACGGTCATGATCACCACGGTATCCACTACCGCTTACCCCTGGCTCACGCATGCCCACCTAGGCTGGTCCGGTGCGTACCCGGTACCGGCGGAACTGGACTTCGCCGCTGGCTCTGCTGGCCTGCGGCGCACTCGTGCTCTCCGGCTGCGCCAAATTCGACGACACGGCGGCCAGGCAGACCTTCACCCCGGTGAATCCGCCGTCCCCCGAGTCCCCGCCGCAGGCCGGGCCCGGTGGTGAAGCCGGCGACTCCGGTCCCGGCCGCGGCAGCGGACCGAATCAGACGCCCACCCCGGTTCCGCCGCCGCAGGGCTGCAAGGACTTCGACAAGGTCGTGCTCGCGACCTGCCTGGACACCGTGGCCGCCGTCGCCGCGATCCCCGGCGACGGCAGCGCGCCCAGCGCGCTCGCGGGCGAACGCAAGAGCGGCCGCATCCTGCTCGCCGCCGCCGGTAAGGACCCGGCCGCCTGGGCGACCGTCCCGGTGGACGGTTCCGGCGACGGTGGCCTCACCTCGCTCGCCCTGTCACCCGGTTTCGCGGAAGACCAGCTCGTCTTCGCCTACATCACCACCCCGACCGACAACCGGGTCGTGCGGTTGGCGAAGGGGCAGGCGCCGAAACCGGTGCTGACCGGCATTCCCAAGGGCGCCACCGGCAACCGCGGCGCGATCGGCACCGACGCCAAGGGCGCGCTCCTGGTCGCCACCGGTGACGCGGGCAACGCCAGGCTCGCGGCCGATCCGGCGTCGCTGGCCGGGAAGGTGCTGCGCATCGACACCTCCGGCAAACCGGCGCCGGGCAACCCGACAGCGGGTTCGGCCGTCTTCTCGACCGGCGTGCACTCCCCCGGCGGGCTCTGCCGTGACCAGGCCGGTTCCCGGCTGTGGCTGACCGACAGGCTGGCGGACAAGGACGTCGTCTACCGGCTTCGCGCGGGTCAGCCGCTGACCACCCCGGCGTGGAGCTGGCCGGACAAGCCCGGTGTCGCGGGCTGTGCGGATTTCGTCGGCGCCATCGGCTACCTGTACGTGACGACGTCGGTCGCGGGGAACATGCAGAACCTGCCGGTCACCCCGGACGGCGCGGTGACCGGCAAACCCAGTGTCACCTTGGACGGCAAGACCGGGAAACCGCCGAAGACCTTCGGCCGCCTGTCCTCGATGAGCATGATCAACCCGCAGCTGGCCGTGGCGGGAACCGTCAACAAGGACGGCGGCACGCCGGTGTCGAGCGACGACCGCGTGGTCCTCATCTCGCCGTCGATCGGTGGCGGCGGGGGCGGCAAGGACTGATCCACCCGCGTCAGCGGCGGGTGCGGGTCTCGGCGCGCAGGACCCGGACGTCGAAGAAGGCGGCCACCGCCGAGACGACGGCGGCGAGCAGGCCGAGGTAGCGGCCGAGGCCGGTCCCGATCTCGATCCCCGCCGCGGAGAAGATCCCACGCTGGTCTGCGTTGAACTGCCAGTCGAGGGTGACCCAGCCGAGCAGCATCAGCAGCAGCGCGCCGATGGCGGCCATCAGCCAAAGATGCGGCAGGCCCGCGCGGCGGACGGCGTCGACGCGGCCGAACAGCACGACGGCGAGTCCGGGCAGGAAAAGCAGGAAGAGCGGCGCCCAGGCGAGGAAACCCGCGTGCCACGCGTCACGCGTGACGTCGTCGGCAGGCAACGTCGTCAGCGCGTCCTCGATCTCCGGGCGCGCCGCGGTCAGCGTCGTCCACGGCAGGAACAAGGCCACCAGCGCGAGCAGCCCGGCCGCGAGGCCGAGCCACTCACGCCAGGTGACCTTTTTCAGTGCGAGCTCAGGCACCGACTCGCTCGACGATCAGTTCGCGCACGCGCTTGGCGTCGGCCTGGCCCTTGGTGGCCTTCATGACCGCGCCGACGATCGCCCCGGCCGCGGCCACCTTGCCGCCGCGGATCTTCTCGGCGATGTCCGGCTGCGCGGCCAGCGCCTCGTCGACCGCCGCGATGAGCGCGGAGTCGTCGGAGACGACCTTCAGGCCGCGCTTCTCGACGACCTCGGACGGCGAACCCTCGCCGGCGAGCACGCCCTGCACGACCTCCTTGGCCAGCTTGTTGGTCAGCTCACCGGAGTTGACCAGCGCGATGACCTCGGCCAGCTGCGCCGGGGTGATCGCCAGCTCCGCCAGTTCGATCTCGCGGGAGTTGGCCTCCTGCGCCAGCGTGTTGACCCACCAGCTGCGGGCCTCGTCCGGCGTCGCGCCCGCCTCGACGGTCGCGGCGACCAGGTCGACCGCGCCGACGTTGAGCAGGTCGCGCAGTGCCTCGTCGGTCAGGTTCCACTCGCGCTGGATGCGCTTGCGGCGCTCCGACGGCATCTCCGGCAGCGTCTTGCGCAGTTCCTCGACCCATTCGGCCGAGGGCGCGATCGGCACCAGATCGGGCTCCGGGAAGTACCGGTAGTCCTCGGCGGTCTCCTTGGTGCGGCCGGGCGACGTGGTGCCGTCGGCCTCCTGGAAGTGCCGCGTCTCCTGCTTGATCGAGCCGCCCTCGGCGAGGATCGCCGCCTGGCGGGTCATCTCGTACCGCACGGCGCGCTCGACGCTGCGCAGCGAGTTGACGTTCTTGGTCTCGGTCCGCGTACCGAACTCTGTCGCGTCCTTGGCCATCAGCGAAACGTTCGCGTCACAGCGCAGGGAACCCTGGTCCATGCGGACGTCGGAGACGTCGAGTGCCTGCAGCAGATCCCGCAGCGCGCTCACGTACGCCCGTGCGACCTCGGGAGCACGCCCCCCGGTGTGCTCGATCGTCTTGGTGACGATCTCGATCAGCGGCACGCCGGCGCGGTTGTAGTCGAGCAGCGAGTGCTCGGCGCCGTGGATCCGGCCGGTGGCACCGCCGACGTGCAGCGACTTGCCGGTGTCCTCCTCCATGTGCGCGCGCTCGATCTCCACGCGCACGACCTCGCCGTCGTCCAGCGTGACGTCGAGGTAGCCGTTGAAGGCGATCGGCTCGTCGTACTGCGAGGTCTGGAAGTTCTTCGGCATGTCCGGGTAGAAGTAGTTCTTCCGGGCGAACCGGCACCACTGCGCGATCTCGCAGTTGAGCGCGAGCCCGATCCGGATCGCGCTCTCGACGGCCTTGCCGTTCAACGCGGGCAGCGCACCGGGCAGGCCGAGACAGGTCGGGCACACCTTGGTGTTGGGCTCGCCGCCGAACTCGTTGGCGCAGCCGCAGAACATCTTGGTGTTGGTGTTCAGCTCGACGTGCACCTCGAGGCCCAGCACCGGGTCGAACCGCTCGATGACGTCGGCGTAGTCCATCAACTCAACCACGGCGGTCACTTCTTTCCTCCCAGCTCCGGAACCTCGTGCACCAGCGAGCCGCCGTTGGCGGCGTCACGCGCGACCTCGTAGGCGGCGCCGACGCGGTACAGCCTGTCGTCGGCCATCGCCGGGGCCATGATCTGCAGGCCGACCGGCAGGCCGTCCTCGTGCGACAGTCCACTCGGGACGCTCATCGCGGCGTTGCCCGCGAGGTTCGACGGGATGGTGCACAGGTCCGCCAGGTACATCGCCATCGGGTCGTCGACCCGCTCGCCGATCTTGAACGCGGTGGTCGGCGTGGTCGGCGAGACCAGCACGTCCACCTTTTCGTACGCGGCTTCGAAGTCCCGCGTGATGAGCGTGCGGACCTTCTGCGCCGAGCCGTAGTAGGCGTCGTAGTAGCCCGACGACAGCGCGTACGTGCCGAGCATGATGCGGCGCTTCACCTCGGGGCCGAAGCCCTTCTCGCGGGTGAGCGACATGACCTCTTCGGCGCTGTGCGCGCCGTCGTCGGACACGCGCAGGCCGTAGCGCATGGCGTCGAACCGCGCGAGGTTCGACGAGCACTCGCTCGGCGCGATCAGGTAGTACGCGGGCAGCGCGTAGGTGAAGTTCGGGCACGAGACCTCGACGACCTCGGCACCGAGCGAGCGCAGCTGCTCGACCGCGGCCTCGAAGGACCGCAGCACGCCGGGCTGGTAGCCGTCACCGGCGAATTCCTTCACCACGCCGACGCGCACGCCCTTGAGGTCACCGGTCAAGCCCTGGCGGGCCGCGGCGACCACCGGCGGGACCGGCGCGTCGATCGAGGTCGAGTCCATCGGGTCGTATCCGGCGATGACCTCGTGCAGCAGGGCGGCGTCGAGCACCGTCCGCGCGCAGGGACCGGCCTGGTCCAGCGACGACGAGAAGGCGATGAGGCCGTAGCGGGAGACGCCGCCGTACGTCGGCTTCACGCCGACGGTGCCGGTGACCGCGCCGGGCTGGCGGATCGAGCCACCGGTGTCGGTGCCGATCGCGATCGCGGCTTCGAAGGCCGCGATGGACGCCGACGAGCCACCGCCGGAACCGCCCGGGATACGGGCGTGGTCCCACGGGTTGTGCGTCGGGCCGAACGCGGAGTTCTCCGTGGAGGAGCCCATCGCGAACTCGTCCATGTTGGTCTTGCCGAGCACCACGACACCGGCTTCGCGCAGCTTGCGCGTCACGGTGGCGTCGTACGGCGGGATCCAGTTCTCCAGCGTCTTGGAGCCCGCGGTGGTGGGGATGCCCTTGGTGGTCAGCACGTCCTTGAGCGCCAGCGGGACACCGGCGAGCGGCGACTTCGGCGCCTTGCCCTCGGCGACGTCGACGTCCACCGCGCGGGCCGCGTCGAGCGCGCCCTCGGTGTCGACGTGCAGGAACGCGTGGATGTGGTCGTCGACCTCGGCGATCCGGTCCAGGTGGGCCTTGGCGACCTCGACGGCCGAGACCTCGCGGGACTGGATCTTGTCCGCCAGCTCGGCGGCGGTCAGTTTGATGAGTTCGGTCACTGTTCTTCTCCCAGAATCCGCGGCACCCGGAAACGACCCTCTTCGGCGGCCGGCGCACCGGCCAATGCCTGCTGCTGGGTCAGCCCTCCTCGGACGACGTCGTCACGGAAGACGTTGGTCAGCGGCACGGCGTGCGACGTGGGCGGGACATCCTCGCCTGCGACCTCGCTCACCTTGGCCACCGAGTCCAGGATCTGGTCGAGCTGGCCTGCGAAGACGTCCAGCTCCTCTTCGGTGACGGCAAGCCTGGCAAGCTTGGCGAGGTGTGCGACCTCGTCGCGGGAAATGTTGGGCACGCGGGTGACTCCCGGGGTGTGCTGTGCGGGTTCTGTCGGAAGCTGCAAGTCTATGGTGGCGGCGTCGGCGTACTCGACTGGGTTATGCCGCGGCCCGCCTCCTGCTCGGGGTAGGGCACTTCGGGTAAGGAGTGCCTGGTTCGTTATCCCGCAGACCGGATGGCAGGCCCCATTACATCGTCCGGTCTGTCACAATCGGCGCCCGGCGTAGCGCGTTCCACGGCGAGGCTGGAACGCCTGAGGCGAGAGGGGCGCGTGTGTCGTTCCTGATCCGGGTCCAATTACCGGACACCCCGGGGACCCTCGGTGCGGTCGCCACCGCGCTCGGCACCGTCGGCGCCGACATCCTGAGCGTGGACGTGGTCGAACGCGGCGGCGGTATCGCCGTCGACGACCTCGTCGTCGAAATCCCCTCCGGCAGGCTTCCGGACGCGCTGATCACCGCCGCCGAAAGCGTCGACGGTGTCGAGGTCGACGCCGTCCGTCCGTACGCCGGGGTCCTGGACACCCATCGCGAACTCGAACTGGTCGAGGAGATCGCCGCGAAGCCCGCTTCGGGGCTGGAGATCCTCGCCGAAGGCGTGCCGCGGATCATCCGGGCGGGCTGGGCCGTCGTCGTCGAACACGCCGAGTCGGGCGCGATCCGGCTGGCGTCGTCCAGCGCCGCCCCCGAGACGCCGATCACCGACCTGCCATGGCTTCCGCTGGAACGCGCCACCATCCTCGACGCCGAGGAGGCGTGGATCCCGGAGACGTGGAAGGAACTGGGCACCGAACTGGCGGCCACGCCGCTGGGGAAGCCCGGGAAGGCGCTGCTGGTCGCCCGGCCGGGCGGGCCGAACTTCCGTGCCGCCGAGGTGGCGCGCTTGGCGCACTTCGCGGGGATCGTCGCCGTCGTGCTGGACAGCTGACCTCCGCGCTACCGGGACCCTCACACGCGCCATGAAAGGTCCTTTCCTTGCAAAATTTGCAAGGAAAGGACCTTTCATGGCGCGTCAGGCAGGGCGGCTCACGAGTCGAAGATCGCCTCGGCGCGGAGTTCGGGCACGACCTCGGCGATACGCACATAGTCGGCGTCTTTGTGGATCAGGACGGCCTTGTGCCGTACCGCCACCGCCGCGATGGCGGGATCAACACCGAGCTGTCGATCAGGCAGCGTTGGTCAGGGGGTATCGCACCACTTGCGATCCGGGAAGTCATCGCGCATCTCGTCCAGATCCGCTTCCCAGCCGACCCCTTCCAACGCCAGGATGTCGGCGGTGGTGATCACCGGCACTGTCTTCCGCGGCGAGGAATCCACGGCTCAAACCTCCAGGCGGTAGGCGATCAACGTGACACCGGGGTGCGGCTCCCAGTCCCGCTCGGGCATCCGCACGAAACCGAGCCGCTCGTAGAGCCGGTGCGCCCGCTCCATCGCGAGCATGCTGCACAGCACCACCCTGGCCGCGCCCACCTCCCGCGCCCGCTCGATGACCGCCCTGGTCAGCGCCTCACCGATACCGCGTCCGGTGGCCGACGGGAGCACGCCGAGCATGCGGAATTCCAGTTCGCCTTCGCGGGACAGCTCGGCGAACGGCGTGCCCGGCCAGGCGATGGTGACCGTGCCGACCAGCGTGCCGTCGCCGTCGACCGCGACCAGCAGTTCGGCGAGTTCGGCGCGCCGGGCGGCGTCGGCGAGTTCGGCCGCGTAACCCTCGCCCTCCACGAGGCTTTGGTCCGCGGCGTACGCGGCCAGTGTGAGTTCACCGACCGCCTTCAGTTCGCCGTCACGGGCGGGGCGGATCTCCAGTTCACTCATCGCCGCCCTCTTCGCCGGCGGGCAGCGCGAGTTCGGCTGCGGCTTCGGGGCCGCTTTCCAGCAGCACCCGGAAACCGTTCTCGTCGAGCACCGGCACCTTCAGCTGGACGGCCTTGTCGTACTTCGTCCCCGGCGAGTCGCCGACGACGACGAACGCCGTCTTCTTCGACACCGAACCGGCCGCCTTCCCGCCGCGGGCCATGATGAACTCCTTGGCCTCGTCACGGGAGTAGTCGTTCAGCGAACCGGTGACGACGATCGACAGCCCTTCGAGGTTGCGCGGGATGGACTCGTCGCGCTCCTCCTCCATCCGCACGCCCGCCGCGCGCCACTTCCCGATGATCTCGCGGTGCCACTCGACCTCGAACCATTCCTTCGCGGCTCGCACGATCGTCGGGCCGACCCCGTCGACACTGGCGAGTTCCTCCTCGGAGGCGTTCTCGATCCGTTCCAGCGAGCCGAATTCCCGCGCGAGCGCTTGCGCCGCCGTCGGGCCGACGTGCCGGATCGAGAGCCCGACGATGACCTTCCACAGTGGACGGTCCTTGACGGTTTCGAGGTTCTCCAGCAGTTTGCGGCCGTTGGCCGACAGCTCCCCCGCCTTGGTGCGGAACAGCTCCACCTGGAGCAGTTTTTCCTCGTCCAGATCGAAGATGTCACCTTCGTCGTGCACCACACCGGCGTCCAGCAGGGCCACCGCGGCCTCGTAGCCGAGCACCTCGATGTCGAAGACGTTCCGGCTCGCGAGGTGGAACAGCCGCTCCCGTCGCTGCGCCGGGCAGAACTGGGCGTTCGGGCAACGGATGTCGATGTCGCCCTCCTTCTGATACGCCAGTTCGGTGTCACAGTTGGGGCAGCGCAACGGCATGACGAACTCGCGCTCTTCGCCGGTGCGCGCGTCGGCCACCGGGCCGAGCACCTCGGGGATGACGTCGCCCGCCTTGCGGATGACGACCTTGTCCCCGATCAGCACGCCCTTGCGTTTGACCTCCTCCTGGTTGTGCAGCGTCGCCATCGCCACCGTGGACCCGGCGACCTTCACCGGCTCCATCACCGCGAACGGCGTGACCCGGCCGGTGCGGCCGACGTTGACCTGGATGTCCAGCAGGGTGGTGATCGCCTCTTCCGGCGGGTACTTGTAGGCGATCGCCCAGCGCGGCGCGCGCGAGGTCGTCCCGAGACGGCGCTGCAGCGCGACCTCGTCGACCTTGATGACGACACCGTCGATCTCGTGCTCGGCGTCGTGGCGGTGTTCGCCCCAGTACTTGATGTGCTCCAGCAGTTCCTCGCCCGAACTCAGCACCTTGCTGTGCGGCGAGACCGGCAGGCCCCACGCGGCCAGCGCGTCGTACGCCTCGGACTGGCGCTTCGGTTCGAAGCCTTCGCGTTTCCCGAGCCCGTGGCAGATCAGCCGAAGGTTCCGGGACTTCGTGATCTTGGGATCCTTCTGCCGCAACGATCCGGCCGCGGTGTTGCGCGGGTTCGCGTACGGGTCCTTGCCCGCCTCGACCATCTTCGCGTTGAGCGCCAAGAAGTCCTCGACGCGGAAGTACACCTCGCCGCGGACCTCGACCAGCGCCGGAACCGGGAATTCGCCGGTGCCGGTCAATCGCTCCGGAACCTGCTCCAGCGTGCGGACGTTGAGCGTGACGTCCTCGCCGGTGCGACCGTCACCCCTGGTCAGCGCGCGGGTGAGGCGGCCGTTCTCGTACAGCAGGTTGATCGCGAGCCCGTCGATCTTGAGCTCGGCGAGGTACTTCGTCGCGCCGATCTCCTTCTGGACGCGCTCGACCCAGGTCTCGAACTCCTCGGTGTCGAACACGTTGTCCAGGCTGAGCATGCGTTCGAGGTGGTCGTGCGCGACGAACTCGGTCGAGAACGTGCCGCCGACGTTCTGCGTCGGCGACTCCGGCGTCACCAGTCCCGGATACTCGTCCTCGATGGCCTGGAGTTCGTTGAGCAGCTCGTCGAACTGACCGTCGGACACGATGGGTGAGTCCAGCACGTAGTACCGGAACTGGTGCCCGCGGATCTCCTCGGCCAGTGCGCCGTGTCGTTCGCGGACCTCCGCCGGGACGTCGGTGACGTCCTGCGCGACGTCGGCCGTCTCGAGGTCTGAGGGGGTAAGTTCGCTGCTCACGGTAGGGAGCCTAGTCGGGGCTACCGACATTTCCCGGCGTCCCCGAGCCGAGTCGGCCGACCAGTTCGCGGAGCTCCAGAAGGGTCAGTTGGCCGTCTCGCGCCTCGGTCACCAGCTCGACGCGGCCCAGCCGTTCGGCCGCGACGCGCTCACCCAGCGTGGCGTCCAGTGGCAGGAAGGTCATGGTCGTCCGCGTCTCCGGCCGGAGTTCCCCGATCAGCGGATGGAACACGGTCACGTCCACCCGTCCGGCTGATTCGTCCACCTTCGCGGTCACCCGGACGTCGGCGAGCGCGATCCGGGTCTCGCCGAGGTTGACGGTGACCTCACTCGGATCAGGGACCGGCGGCACGGAGTCGTGGTACTCCCAGATCGCGTCCTCCGGCGGCGCGGCGGCCTTCCACGCGTCGGTGTACGGGCGCAGTTCGGGATCCTCCTGACCGGTGAGCACCAGCGAGTAGATCGCACGGTGCCCACGATCGAGGGAGAAGTGCAGCCTCGGATGCAGTGCCTCGACGATGGTGCAGAGGTCGTGCTCCACGCGGTGCGGTTCGCGATCGCCCAGCGCCGCGCTGACCTCCGGCAAGAGCTCGAACCACGCCTCCCAGAACTTCGCCGCCGCGGCCGCCGCGTCCTCGGGGACCGGCTGCGCCGGCCACGCGGTGCGGGGGTCGGGAACGTCCTCGGCTTTGCGGGACCGGCGGAACAAACGCATGGAGGGCAGGTTACCGCCCTGCTCACCAGCCTTCAGGCGGTTCCACGAAAGCCTTGCCCGCCTCACGGCTGAGCGTGAGCGCGCGGCGCATCCACTCGGGGGTCGCTCCCGCCAGGCCGCACGCCGGAGTCGGCACGACCCGTTCGGCGAGGATGTCGCGGGGGAAGCCGAGCCTGTCGACGAGTTTGAACACGGGGGTGACCAGATCGCGCAACGTCACCGGAACGCCGGGATCGGTCGTGGGGACGAGCCCGAGCATCAGCGTCGTGCCGTCGTCGAGCGCTTCACCGATTTCGTCGAGCTGTGCGGGCGAAGCGCCCTTCAACAGGGAGAAGTCGAAAGCGATCGCCTTCGCGCCCGCCGCGCGCAGCAACGAGATGGGTGGCTTCTCGGCACAGCAGTGCACCGCGACCGGCTGGCCGGTGATGCGCTCCGCCCCGGAAATCACCGTCGAGAGCAGGTTCCGGGCCTCCGGCGCCGGGACCGCGGGAACGGTGCCGTAGCCGGACACCGTCGGCAGATCGCCGCCGAGCACCTCGGGCAGCGACGGTTCGTCGAACTGGACCACCACCGGCGCGCCGAGACGCGACTTGAGTTCGGCGACGTGCTCGGCCAGTCCGTCCAGCAAGGAAGCGGTGAAGTCGCGCAACGCGCCCCGGTCGGTGAGGATCCGGTGCCCTCGCGGGAGCTCGACGTTCGCGGCGAGCGTCCACGGCCCGGCGACCTGCGTCTTGAAGACCGGCGGCGCGGCACCCGCCTTCTCCCTGGCCTCCTGGACGGCGTCGAGGTCCCAGTTCATCAGATCGACGGCACGGCGGTGGTCGTGGCCGGGGCGGCCGGCGACCCGGTAGCCGCTCGGCACCACCTCCACGGCGAGGTCGACCAGCAGCGCCGCCGTGCGGCCGATGACGTCGGCACCGACACCGCGGGCGGGAAGTTCGGGCAGACACGGGAATTCGGGTAGTTCGCCGAACACGATCGAAGCGGCCTCGACCGGATCGGTACCGGGCAGGGAACCGATCGCGGTGGCCGCGCCTACAGGCCAAGGTCGTTCGTTCACATCCGGATTCTCCCCTTGGTCGGACTCGGCGGGGCGGCGGGGCCGGGGAGGACACGGACATTCGCCGCAATTGCCGTCGACGGGCCCGCGGGGGCCCCGAGCGCATTACGCTGACCTGCCATGACGAGCTCTCCACAGCCCGCCGGCTGGTATCCCGACCAGCAGAACCCCCGGTTCCACCGGTGGTGGGACGGGCAGGCCTGGACGGCCGACACGCGGCCGTCCCACGACGCCGAGATGATCGAACTGGACATCGAAGGCGCGCACGACCCGAACAGGATCCGCGCGCAAGTGGCGAAGGGGACCCAAGGCCGGGGCGGCGCCGTCACCGGCGGCGGGACACTGTTCTCCGAACCCGTGCTCGTGGTCAACCAGCGCGCCAAACTCATCGAGATGTCCAACGAGTTCGGGGTCTTCGACCAGAACGGCAACCGGCTCGGCGGTGTCGTGCAGGTCGGGCAGAGCACGTTGAAGAAGGCCATCCGGCTGCTCACGAACTACGACCAGTTCCTGACCCACCGCTTCGAAATCCGCGACGCGAACCACAGCACCGTGCTGAAGGTGACGCGACCGGCGAAGGTGTTCAAATCCCGCTTCCTGGTGACGAGGGCCGACGACTCGCCGATCGGGGAGATCGTGCAGGAGAACGTCTTCGGCAAGATCCGGCTGGGTTTCCTGGTCAACGGCGAGAAGGTCGGCGGGATCTTCGCGGAGAACTGGCGGGCGTGGAACTTCGCGATCAAGGACCACGCCGACGTCGAGATCGCGCGGATCACGAAGACCTGGGGTGGTTTCGTGAAAGCCGCGTTCACCACCGCCGACAACTACGTCGTCGAGATCCACCGGCCGCTGCGGGATCCGCTGGCTTCGATGGTGGTCGCTTCGGCGCTGACCATCGACACGGCGCTGAAGCAGGACGAGGGCTGAGCGTCGGGCGAGTGACACGGGTCTCACCCGCATAAGTGGACACTCGGCTTCCGGCGGCTCAAGGTGAAAGGACTGGGCGGCACGCTGGGGTGCGTCCGGGACGGAGGTCACCATGGAGCCGTTGCCAGAAGACGGCGAACGGGACTGGGCCGAGCCAGGCGTCTACACGGTCGCGCCGGGGGTTCACCGGATCCCGCTGCCTTTGCCGCACGACGCGTTGCGCGCGGTCAACGTCTACGTCGTCACCGACGGCACCCGCCTGGTCCTCGTCGACTCGGGCTGGGCGCTGGAGTCGGCCCGCGAGCGGCTCTCGCGGGGGTTGAAGGCGCTCGGCGCGGACCTCGGTGACATCGACGAGTTCCTGATCACCCACGTCCATCGCGATCACTACACGCTGGCCGTGGAGCTGCGCCGCGAATTCGGCGGCAAGGTCGGGCTCGGGAAGCTGGAAGAGGCTTCACTGGCGCGCTCCGGCGATCCGGACCGCTTCCCGATGGAGGCACAGGTCGGCCTGCTCGAACGGTGTGGTGCGGGCCCCGTGGTCGAGGAACTCGCCAAGGCGTTCGGCGGCGTCCGGCACACCGAGGCGCATCTGTGGGAGCAGCCCGACGAATGGCTCGCCCCCGGCAGGCGCACGATCGTGCCCGGCCGCGAGTTCGACATCGTGCACACGCCGGGCCACACGGCCGGGCACGTCGTCTTCGTCGACGACGAGGCCGGGCTGGTGTTCTCCGGCGACCACGTGCTGCCGCACATCACGCCGTCCATCGGCTTCCAGCCGGTGCCGGTCGATCTGCCGCTGAGCGACTACCTCGACTCCCTGCGCCTGGTCCGCGAGATGCCGGACCGGCGCATGCTCCCCGCGCACGGCAGGGTGACCGACAGCGTCCACGCCCGCGTGGACGAACTGCTGGAACACCACCGCGACCGGCTCGAAGTCATGGGCGCCGAGATCACCGCGGACGTCACGACCGCGTACGAGGTCGCGTTGCGGCTTGGCTGGACGCGCAAACTGCGCAAGCTCGGCGAGATGGACCCGTTCAACCAGATGCTCGCCGTCCTCGAGACCGGTTCGCATCTGGATCTGCTGGTGGCGCAAGGGAAACTCACCACGACCGAGACCGAGGGCGTGCGACACTACGCCGCATGATCATCCGTCCAGCGCGCCGCGGCGATGTCGCGGCGATCGTCGAGATGCTCGCCGACGACCAGATCGGCGCGACCCGCGATTCGACCGACGATCTCACGCCGTATCTCAAGGCCTTCGAGGAGATCGACGCCGATCCCGCCCAGCTGCTGATCGTCGCCGACGACGACGGGGAGGCCGTCGGCACGCTCCAGCTGTCGATCATTCCCGGCCTGGCGAGGAAAGGCGCGCTACGCGGGCAGATCGAGGCGGTGCGGGTCCGGGCGAGCCATCGCGGCTCCGGGCTCGGCGGTGCGCTGATGACGTGGGCGATCGACGAATCCCGGCGGCGGGGTTGCGCGCTCGTCCAGCTGACGTCGGACGTGAAACGCGAGGACGCGCACCGGTTCTACGAGCGGCTCGGTTTCGTGGCGAGCCACACCGGTTTCAAACTCAAGCTCTAGCGGGTGCCCGAGATCTTCGCGCTTCCCAGCACCAGATCGCCTTCGGCGGCGTCCGGACGGTACAGCACGACGACCTGACCGGGCGCGACCCCGCGCAGCGGCTCACGGAGCTGCACAGTGACCGAGTCGCCCGAAACCTCGGCGACGGCCTCGACGATCCCGCCGTGCGCGCGCACCTGGACGACACATTCGGTGGGCCCGTCCAGCGGGCGCTCGCTCGGCCAGATCGGGCGGTCCGCCTCGATCACGTTCACGCCGAGATCCCGCGCCGAACCGACCTTCACCGTGCCCGAAACCGGCTCCAGCGAAAGCACGTAACGCGGCCGCCCGTCCGGCGCGGGCGCCTCGATGCCGAGTCCCTTGCGCTGGCCGACGGTGAACCCGTGCACGCCGGTGTGCTCACCGAGCACGGCACCGGTCTCGGCGTCGACGAGCTGGCCGGGACGCTGGCCGAGCCGCTTCTCCAGGAAGCTCTTGGTGTCGCCGTCCGGGATGAAGCAGATGTCGTGGCTGTCCGGCTTGTTCGCCACCGACAGGCCGCGGCTCTCGGCCTCGGCACGGACGTCGGTCTTCCACGAGTCGCCCAGCGGGAACAGCGAATGCCGCAGCTGCACCGGGGTGAGCGAAGCCAGCACGTAGGACTGGTCCTTGCCGGAGTCGACGCTGCGCCGCAGCTCCGGCACACCGTCCACAAGGGACAGCCGGGCGTAGTGCCCGGTGGCGACGGCGTCGAACCCGAGCGCCATCGCCTTGTCCAGCAACGCCTCGAACTTGATCTTCTCGTTGCAGGTGACGCACGGGTTCGGCGTCCGGCCGGCGGCGTACTCGCCGACGAAGGTCTCGATGACCTCTTCGGTGAACCGCTCGGCGAAGTCCCAGATGTAGAAGGGGATGCCGAGGATGTCCGCCGCGCGGCGCGCGTCACCCGAATCCTCGATCGTGCAGCAGCCACGGGAACCGGTGCGCAGCGTGCCGGGCTTCGCCGACAGCGCCAGGTGCACGCCGACGACCTCGTGCCCGGCGTCCACGGCGCGCGCGGCGGCCACCGCCGAGTCCACTCCCCCGCTCATCGCGGCCAGTACGCGCATCTTCCTCACACCTCTTGCTTCTGCGTCTGCTTGCGCATTCCGGCTAGTCCCGCCTGCCTCGCCCGGTCGACGACGCCCGCGATCTCCCTCGAAACCGCTTCAACGTCTTCCGCCGTCGAGGTATGCCCGAGGGAGAACCGCAGCGACCCGCGCGCGGCCGCCGGATCGGCACCCATGGCCAGCAGTACGTGACTCGGCTGCGCGACACCCGCCGTGCACGCCGATCCAGTGGAACATTCGATGCCTTTGGCGTCCAAAAGCATCAACAGGCTGTCCCCGGCACAACCGGGGAACGTGAAGTGGGCGTGCGTCGGGAGGCACTCGCCCTCACCGCCGTTGAGCACCGCGTCCGGCACCTCGCGCCGGACGGCCTCGATCAGCTCGTCCCGCAGCTCGCCGACGCGCTTGGCGTACTCCTCACGGCCTTCGACCGTGGCCTTGACCGCCGTCGCGAACGCGATCACCGCGGGCACGTCGAGGGTGCCGGAACGCACACTGCGTTCCTGCCCACCACCGTGCAGAACGGGGACGCACGCGGTGTCACGGCCGAGCAGCAGCGCGCCGACACCGTACGGGCCGCCGAGCTTGTGCGCCGTCAGGGTCAACGCGGCGGCGCCGCTCGCGGCGAAGTCGACCGGTACCGCGCCGACGGCCTGGACGGCGTCGGTGTGCAGCGGGATCTCGTGCTCGGCGCAGACGGCGGCGAGTGCGGCGATCGGGTTGACCGTGCCGACCTCGTTGTTGGCCCACATCACGGTGGCCAGCGCGACCGTCTCGGGGCTGTCGCCGATGGCGGCGCGCAGCGATTCCGGGGTCACCCGGCCTGCCTGGTCGGCCTCGACCCAGACCACCTCGGCGCCCGCGTGCTGCTCCAGCCACTCGACGGAATCGAGGACGGCGTGATGCTCGACGGCACTGCACAGCACCCGAAGGCGTTTCGGGTCTTCGCCGTGGCGGGCCCAGAAGATGCCCTTGACCGCGAGGTTGTCGCTCTCCGTGCCGCCACCGGTGAAGATCACCTCGGACGGCCGGGCGCCCAGCGCCTCCGCGATCACCTCGCGGGCCTCTTCGACCCGGCGACGGGCCCGGCGTCCCGAGGAATGCAGCGCGGAGGCGTTGCCAACAGTGGACAGCGCCTCGGACATCGCCGCTACGGCTTCGGGCAACATCGGGGTGGTCGCCGCGTGGTCGAGATAGGTCATCGCACCCACCAGGGTAGACCGCTCCGGGCCGTGACCAAGCCCACCCTCATCCGGCGGTGGCCTGGGTCATCCTCTCCGGCCACCGGCCGGTCAGCCGCACGCCGAGCAACGCGAGCCCGGTCAGCAGCACCGCGAGCACCGAGATCGCCACTGTCGGCTCCTTCGCCGAGGCGATCGAGGCGAGCAGGACACCGCCCAAACCAATGGTCAGCGCCGAGCCGACCCAGTCCCCGAGCTGCAGCGCCGAGGTGTTGAACCCGCGTTCGGCCTCGGGCGAGTAGCGCAGGAGCAGGACCGAGATCGCGGGCATCCCGATCCCCATCCCGGCGCCGCCGACCGCCGACGCCACGAACGCCATCCAGCCGGGGAACGAGGGCAGCGGGACGAAGACGAAAATCGCCAGACCGACCGCCACCAGCGCGAATCCGGTCCGCAGGGACGCTTCCCGGGACCAGTCGAGGAACCGGCCCTGCAGCATCGACCCCGCCGACCAGCCGAGCGCGGTCACCGTCAGCGGCAGGCCGGCCAGCGCGGGGCTGTAACCGTGGACTTCGCTCATCGTGAGCGGCAGGTAAGCCTCCATCCCCGCATACGCGCCCGCGATCAGCCCGCGAGAGGCGATCACTGTCGGCAACCCCGGTCGCGACGTCAGCGTGCCCGCGGGGAGGAGTTTGCGGAGCGCGTACGCCAGCGCGAGGAGTCCGGCTGCCCCGTAGGCCAGCGCCGGCAGCGACGGATGCTGTGCCGCCCAGGTGAGCGCGGCGACGCCGAGCGCGGCGACCACCGCGGGCACCACGCCGGCGTGGTTCGCGGACGTTCCAGGCACGTGCCGGGGCAGCCGGCGGGTGACCACGGCCAGCAGCGCGAGGCCGATCCCGGTCAGCGGGATCAACCCGAGGAACACCCAGCGCCAGCCGACGCTCACCGTCACCACTCCCGCGATCGAAGGTCCGATCACCGCGGGCAGCACCCACGCGGCGGCGTTGGCGGCGTAGATCACCGGTCGTTCGCGGTCGCTGAAGGTGAGCGCGATCAGCAGGGACACCGAAACCAGCAGAAGCCCGGAACCGAACCCCTGCAAGGCGCGGCCCAGCAGGAGCACCGGCATGTCGTGCGCGAGCCCGGCCACCAGCAGCCCGACGGCGAACAGGCCGGTACCGGCGAGCAGCGCGGGCGCCGGGCCCTTGCGGTCGCCGAGGCGTCCGGAAAGGACGGTCGCGACCACACTGGCGACCAGGAACGTGGTGAAGGGCCAGGCGTACAAGGCGAGGCCGTCGAGATCGGCGACCATCGTCGGCATCGCGGTGGCGACACCCATGCTCTCGAACGCGATGAGCGTGACCATGAGCAGCAGCCCGATCGTGGTCACCCGGTGCTCCGGCGTCCAGAGCACACCCTTCGGCTTCGCCTTGTCCCCAGTGATCGTCATGCCGCCAGCCTGCTACCTCCAGTCCGGTGGAGGTCAAGCGCTGACGGACTCCAGGCGCAGCTCCCGCGCCAGCATCGCGGCTTCGCCCCGCGACGTGACTTCGAGCTTTCCGAGGATCTTCCGCACGTGGAATTTCACCGTGTGCTCGGTCAGGCTCAGTTCCTCGGCGATCTGCCGGTTCCGTTTCCCGCGCGCGATCCCGGCGAGGACTTCGAGTTCACGCGGGTTCAGCCGGTCCAGCGGGCGCAGTTCCGGCGTCTCCTGGACACCCAGCGGCAGGACGGCGGTGATCGTGGCGCCCCAGCCGGGTACGGCGTCGACCTCCCAGCGGCCGCCGAGCGGCGTGATCCGCTCGGTGAGGCCGGTGGCGGGCGCGGCGTGGGCGACGTCCTCGCCGTCGTCGCGCACGGTGACCCGGAGCGCCTCTCCGTCGAGCTGCCAGGACGCCCGGACCTTGGTGCTGCCCCGCTCCAGCGCGGTGAGCACGAGACCGCGGGTGACCGTGCGCGCGGTGTGCGCGATGTCCTGCGGCAGCGGCCGTTCGTCACCGGGCCCGGCGAGGTCGACGGTCACGTCGCTGTGGCGTACCAAGGGATCCAGCTGCGCGGCGAGGGTGTCGAACGCCGCCGACGCCGGTTCCGCCGAAAGCTCCTGATCGCGGTCGGCGACCGCGCGCAGTTCGATCAGCGCGGCCGCGGCGAGCTCGGTCGCGGTCCGCCGGGCGGCGTCGTCGCCGAGCCGCCGGGACCGCAGCACCGAAAGCAGGGACGCGAGGGTGGTCGCGTGGGTCTGCCCCAGGTCGGTGATCGCCCGTGCCCGCGCGGTCGCCGCCGCGATGTTGCTCTCCAGCACGGCGGGCTCGGGGTCGGTGGCGCGCTGTGCGGCGTTCACGCTGACGATGTCCCACAGCTTGGCGACGAATTCGAGCGCGCCGCCCTCCGGGTCGTCCCCGTCCGGGACGAGCGCGATCATCGCGCCCTTGCCGATCACCGGGGCCGAGGTCAGGACGACGAGTTTCCGCCGCTTCCCGCCGAGCGTCCCGTCGGCCACGACCGCCTGGCCGGGGACACCGAACGCGGCGAGCCCGCGCAGCTCGGCACTCGTGACCGCGCCGGTGATCTCCGGATCGCCGTGGACCTTGATCGGCAGGCGGGAGCAGTCACCGGTCTCCATCGCGGCGGCGCGATGCGGCAGGACGGCCGCGGCGGTCTCGGAGAAGCGCGGCAGCAGTTCGGGACGCGGGGCGGCGAGCATGTACTCGACCTGGCACAGCACGGACAGCGGATCCATGACTCCACAGTAGGCGCGTCCCGGCGCGGGGACGCTGCTCTCCCGGCTAGTGAACACTGCTCGTCCGAGCGGTTCGGGCGGGACGCGCACACCGGTTGACTGATCGTCAGCGAAGAAATCCGACAAGGAGTGAACATGCGAGCGATCACCATCACCGAGTACGGCGACACGGACGTCCTGCGGTCCGCCGAGGTCCCGGCGCCGGAGCCCGGCCCGGGTCAGGTGCGGGTCGCGGTCAAGGCGGCGGGCGTCAACCCGATCGACTGGAAGATCCGGTCCGGTGGCATGGCGGAGGTCCGCCCGGTCGAGTTCCCGCACATCCTCGGCCTCGAACTGGCGGGCGTGGTGGACGCGGTGGGCGAGGGCGCCGGATTCGCCGTCGGCGACGAGGTCTTCGGCTGGTCCGACACCGGGACGTACGCGGAGTACGCGCTGGCAACCAAGGTCATCCGCAAACCCGCCGGGCTCTCGTTCGCCGAAGCCGCCGCGCTGCCCATCGCCGGGGAGACGGCGTTGCGGGTGCTGGGCGAACTCGAGGTCAAGCCGGGCGAGACGATCGTGATCCACGGGGCGAGCGGACAGGTCGGCCGGTTCGCGACCCAGGCCGCCGTCGCGCTGGGCGCCACGGTCATCGGCCTCGCCGGGGCTTCGTCGCTGGACGAGGTGCAGGCGCTCGGGGCGATCCCCGTCCAGTACGGCGAGGGCTGGGTTTCGCGGGTTCGCTCGGCCGCGCCGGACGGCGTCGACGCGGTGTTCGACGCGGCGGGCTTCGGTGTCTTGGGTGACTCCGTCGAGCTGCTCGGATCGCCCGACCGGCTGATCACCATCGCCGACCCGGCGGCGTACGCGCAGGGGCTGAAGTTCTCGGCGGGTGGCGAGGAAAGCGCCGCGGTGCTCGAAGACCTCGTGTCGCGTGAGCTGAAGATCAAGCTGGGGTCGAGTTACGCGCTCGCGGACGCCGCGGAGGCGCACCGGGAGAGCGCGACGGGGCACGCGGGCGGGAAGATCACGCTGACCGTTCGGTGACGCTGAGCTTTGTCAACCCCCACGCGCCATGAAAGGTCCTTTCCTTGCAAATTTTGCGAGGAAAGGACCTTTCCTAGCGCGCTGGTCACTGAGAGGGCACTTTCACGACCGGAGCAAGGGCCGGGCGACGCCGCAGCTGCGCCGGGATCTGCACCCGTCCGAGCGCCGCCTGCACCGCGGATTCCGCCAGCGCGGCCAGTTCCCGCCGGTCCGCGGCACGGCCCGGCGCGATCTCCGGGCACACGTGCACCTCCAGCACCAGGCCGCGCAAGGCCGCGACCCGCCGCAGGGAGGCGATCAGCGACTCCGGTCCGATGAACGCCGGTTGGGTCGTCTCCCGTCCGTCGGCGAGCCGGAAGCGCAAAGCCAGTGGCCGCACCGGGACACCGCCGTCGATCGCGGCCTGGAACGTCGCCGGGCGGAACCGGCCCGAACCGAGACCGCACCAGGTGGTGCCCTCCGGTGTCACGCTGACGAGTGAGCCGCCGCGCATCGCGTCGGCCAGTTCGGCCATCGTGGCGGGCAGGCTGCGCAGGTTTTCGCGGTCGAGGAAGATGCTGCCGCCGCGGCGGACCAGCAGGCCGAGCACCGGCCAGGCGCCGACCTCCTTCTTCGCCAGCGCCCGCATCGGCTGGATGGCGTTGACCGCGATGATGTCCAGCCACGAGATGTGGTTGTTCACCACGAGCGCGCCACGGCCGGGCACGGCGCGGAAACGCTCGGCACCGAGCACGCGCAGCTTCACCCCGAACGAGCGAAGGATCCCCGCGAACAGCAGGCGCACCAAACGTTCCCGGGGCATGCCGCGCAGCACGAGCACCAGCGGTGCGGTCAGGAAGGCCGCGCCGATGACACCGATCGCGGCGGTGAACCGCAGGACGCGCCGCGGGAACGAGACCGTCGGCGCCCCTTCGCTGAGGCATCCGTCGCCGCACGGCGACTTCGGCATCCAGGCGTGACTCATCCCTGCACTCCCAGGAAGAACTTGAGGTACCGCTCGTCGACGTTGTGCAGATCCAGCAGGACGAAGAAGTCCGCGACGCCGAAATCCGCGTCGAGCGCGGGCGGGCCGTAGATTTTCGCACCCAGCCGCGTGTACCCCTTGATGAGCGGCGGCAGAATCGCCCGCGTCGGCCGCTCGACGTCCTCGAGACGCCACGGGTTCAGCGGCGTCACCCGCACCGACTCGTCCGCGTAGTGCTTGGCGCGCAACACATCCCAGACGCCGGCCGCGTAGCTCCCGCCGTCGGTCAGCGGCACGGACGCGCAGCCGGCGAGGTACCGGTGCCCGGCCAGCAGCATGTACCGCCCGATCCCCGCCCAGACGAGGCTCACCACGGCGCCGCTGCGGTGGTCGGGATGCACGCACGAGCGCCCCGTCTCGACCAGCGAAGGACGCAGTGAATCGAGCGCGGTCAGATCGAATTCGCTGTCGGAGTACAGCTTTCCCGCCAGCGCGGCCCGATCGGGCGGCAGCATCCGGTACGTGCCCACGATCTCGCCGGTGTTGTCGTCCCGCACCACGAGGTGATCGCAGAACTCGTCGAAGTAGTCGACGTCGAGGCCCGGCGTGGGCGAATTGAGCTTCGCTCCCATTTCCTCGGCGAACACCTGATGGCGAAGGCGTTGCGCGGCAACGACTTCTTCGTTTCCGTTGGCGACGAGGAGTGAGTACCGCGGCGCGTCTGCCGGGAGTTCGACACCTGCCTGGTCAGTACTGACGAGGAGCTGTGACGTCGTCATAACCCAGGTCTACCCCTCGGGGGGTACCAACGACAATGCGCCCGATGGCCGATTAGTGCACGTTCAGTTAATTGCGGGTTCTCAGGCTTCTCTCAGGATGGAAGATCACTTCCGGGTAACAGAAAAGGGGCCGCCCGGGAAAGAAATCCCGGGCGGCCCCGCTTCGAACGAAGGACTCAGCCCTTGCGCTTCTGGACCTCTTCGGTCAGCTGCGGCGCGACGTTGAACAGGTCGCCCACCACACCGAAGTCGGCGATCTCGAAGATCGGCGCTTCGGCGTCCTTGTTGACCGCGATGATGGTCTTCGACGTCTGCATACCCGCCCGGTGCTGGATCGCACCGGAGATGCCCAGCGCGATGTACAGCTGCGGCGAGACCGTCTTACCGGTCTGACCGACCTGGAACTGCGCCGGGTAGTAGCCCGAGTCGACGGCGGCGCGGGAAGCACCGACGGCCGCGCCGAGCGAGTCGGCCAGCGACTCGACGACGTCGAACTTGTCGGCCGAGCCGACACCGCGGCCACCGGAGACGACGACCGAGGCCTCGGTCAGCTCCGGCCGGTCGCCACCGACGATCGGCTCGACGCCGGTGATCTTGGCGGACTTCGCCGGGTCGCCGGCGGGGACCTCGACGGTCTCCTCGGCGGCGGCACCGTCGGCCTGGGTCGCCTCGACCGCGCCCGGGCGGACCGAGATGACCGGGACACCCTTGGTGGCCTTGGCCTTCACGGAGAACGCGCCACCGAAGATGGACTGGTCCACACTGCCGTCGCTGTTCACGCCGACGGCGTCGTACAGCAGACCGGAGCCGAGGCGGACCGCGACACGGGCGGACACCTCCTTGCCCTCGGCGCTGGCCGCGACGAGCACGGCGGCCGGGGAGGTCCGCTCCGCGAGCGCGGTGAGGACGTCGACCTTCGGGGTGACCAGGAAGCCGGTGGCGTTGTCGCCCTCGGCGACGTACACCTTGGCGGCGCCGTGCGCGGCGAGGGCTTCCTTCGCCTTGGCGGCGGTGCCGGTCGGGCCGACGACGACCGCGGACGGCTCACCCAGTTCACGAGCGGCGGTCAGCAGCTCGAGCGTGACCTTCTTGACTTCACCGTCGACGTGGTCGACGAGGACGAGTACTTCAGCCATTTCCCTATTCCTCCTCGAAACCTGTCTCAGATGAGCTTCTGCGCGACCAGGTAGGCGGCCACCTTGCTGCCGCCGTCACCCTCGTCCTCGACGCGCTCACCGGCGGTGCGCGGCGGCTTCGGGGAGGCTTCGAGCACGGACGACCAGGCGTTGCCGAGGCCGACCTCGCCGGCGTCCAGGCCGAGGTCCGCGACGGTCAGCGTCTCGACCGGCTTCTTCTTCGCGGCCATGATCCCCTTGAAGGAGGGGTAGCGCGGCTCGTTGATCTTCTCGCCGACGCTCACCACCGCGGGCAGGCTCGCCTCGAGGTGCGTGACGCCGTCCTCGGTGTAGCGGTCGGCCTTGATCGAGGTGCCCTCGACGGTCAGCTCGTTCACGTGGGTCAGCTGCGGCAGGCCGAGCAGCTCGGCGATGATCGCCGGCACGGCGCCACCGCGGCCGTCGGAGGCCTCGTTACCGGTGATGACCAGGTCGTAGCCTTCGACCTTGCCGATCGCGGCGGCCAGCACCTTGGCGGTGGCGATCGCGTCGGAGCCGTGGAGAGCCTCGTCGGAGACGTGGATGGCCTTGTCGGCACCCATGGACAGCGCCTTGCGGATCGCGTCGGTCGCGCGGTCGGGGCCCACCGAGACGACGGTGACCTCTCCTTCGCCGGCTTCCTTGATCTTCAGGGCTTCTTCGACGGCCTTCTCGTTGATCTCGTCGAGCACGGCGTCGGCGGATTCGCGGTCAAGAGTGTTGTCGGCACCGGAGAGCTTCCGCTCCGAGTAGGTGTCCGGTACCTGCTTGACCAGGACAACGATGTTCGTCATGGGTCTACTTCGACCTCCCGTTAGTGGCCGGCGTCGGCCACGGGGCAACAGCTCTACTGGCCGGTAGATTAGGGCCATTTCAGTGCCGCGGCCCGCCGAGGTGACCTCATTCACCTGGATGCACGTTTTATTGAGACCATCGTCCAGGTTTTTCACCCGGAAGTGAGTGTAACCGCGCGACTAACCCGAACGGACGTACTCGGGAGTACTCCCCGTAGAGCGACGGGTTAATCTGCCGCACCATGCGTTCCTTTCCCGGCCCCGTCGCCGTGATCACGGACTCGACCGCCTGCCTTCCCACCTCGGTCGCCGAACGCTGGGGTATCGGGGTCGTCCAGGTCCAATTGCAGGTCGGAGACCAGTTCGAAGAAGAGAACCGCTGCGACCGCGAAGACATCATCCGCGAACTGCGCGCCGGTACACCGGTGAGGACGGCGCCGCCCGAGGTCGCCGCGTTCTTCTGGGCGTTCCAGGACGCCGCGAGCAAAGGCGCCTCGGCGATCGTCAGCGTCCACATCTCGGGGCGGATGTCGGAAACGGTGAACGCCGCCCGCGAGGCCGCCAAGCAGGTGAGTGTCCCGGTCCACGTCCTCGACAGCGGGACCACCGGGATGAGCCTCGGTTTCGCGGCGACCTCGGCCGCCAAGGTCGCCGCGGCCGGCGGGCAGGCCACGCGGGTCATCGACGCGGCCGAACGCCGGTTCCGCGGCAGCCGGGAGATCCTCTACGTCGACACGCTGGAATTCCTGCGACGCGGTGGCCGCATCGGCGCCGCGCAGGCGTTCCTCGGCTCCGCGTTCTCGATCAAACCCCTGCTGACGCTGAAGAACGGCGAGGTCGCGCCGCTGACACGGGTGCCAGGTCAGCGACGGGCGCTCAACAAGCTCGTCGACCTCGCGGTGGAATGCGCGGGTGATCAGGAGGTCGAGATCGCGATCACCCGGTTCGGCCCGGACGAACGCGACCTCGAGATCGGCGGACGGCTGCGCGCACGGGTGCCGCATATCGTCGACAGCACCCTGGTCGAGGCGAGCATGATCCTCGGCGCCCACCTCGGCCCTGGCGCCATCGGCATCACGGTGTCACCGGTGTAGCCCGCTTCCCCGGGAGCAGCGCCAGTACCAGCGGCAGCACCGCGCCCAGCGCGGTCGTCACGATGATGAGCACCTGGTCCACCGGCTCGAAATGCGAGACGTGGCCCAGGTGGTAGAGGAAGTGCGGTAGTCCGAAGCAGAAGGTGGCGAGCGCCGCGAGCCTGGCCACGGCGGTCGTCCCGATCACGGCGGCGCCGATCAGGATGGCGGCGAGGGCCAGGTTGAGGCCGCCGAAGTCGCGGAGCAGGTGCTCGTTGAAGGGGCCGTCCATCGCGACCCAGCCGGTGCGGAAGCCGGGGAAGTCCTGGTAGAAGCCGCCGGGGCTGACCAGCGGCCAGAGTCCGACCGGCAGTTCGATCAGGCCGAAGACGACGAGCAGTACGCGGGTGATGGTCCGTTGCATACCCCCTGGACTGGATAGGGCCGCGAAACGTGACAAGCGCGGCGGGCGCTGAAGTGACTCACCGGTAGGGTCGCGACGTGACCACCCCAGCCACCAGGGCCGAAGCGCTGCACCTCACGGGTGAACGCACCGTGCCCGGCATCGCCGCGGAGAATTACTGGTACCGCCGTCACGAGGCGGCGTATCAGCAGCTCCTGCCCCTGTGCGCCGGCAAGACCGTCCTGGAGGCGGGCTGCGGCGAGGGCTACGGCGCCGGCCTCATCGCCACCGTCGCCCAGCGGGTGCTCGCGCTCGACTACGACGTCCCCACCACCGAGCACGTCGCCCGGCGCTACCCCGGCATCGGAGTGGCCAGGGCGAATCTGGTGTTCCTGCCGCTGCGGGACGCCTCGGTCGACGTCGTCGCCAACTTCCAGGTGATCGAGCACCTCTGGGACCAGGGCGCCTTCCTCGCCGAATGCCGCCGCGTGCTGGCGCCGGGCGGACGGCTGATCGTCACCACGCCCAACCGGCTGACCTTCACCCCGGACAGTGACACCCCGCTCAACCCGTTCCACACCAGGGAACTCGCACCGTCCGAATTGGACGAACTGCTCCGTGACGCCGGTTTCGCGGTCGAGACGCTGCACGGCCTCCACCACGGCGAAGGCGTGCGGAAACTCGACGACAAGTACGGCGGCTCGATCATCGACGCCCAGCTCGACGTCGTCATGGGACAGCTGCCCGGCCAGGCGACCTGGCCGCCGGAACTGCTCGCCGACGTCGAAGGTATCCAGGCGGCGGATTTCGCCATCCACGGCGAAGATCTCGACGCCAGCCTCGACCTCGTCGCCGTGGCGGTGCGCGCATGAGCGAGTACGAGGGTACGTTCTGCCTCGTCGTGCACAGCCATCTGCCATGGCTGCCGCACCACGGGTCCTGGCCGGTCGGCGAAGAATGGCTTTACCAGGCCTGGGCGCATTCCTACCTGCCGATGGTCGACCTCCTGCGCCGCTTCGCCGACGAGGGCCGCGAAGACGTCCTCACCCTCGGCATGACACCGATCCTCGCCGCACAGCTCGACGACCCCTACTGCATCGACGCCTTCCACGACTGGCTCGGGCATTGGCAGCTGCGCGCCTGGCACGCGTCCACGCTCTGGCGCGGAGACCCCTTGCTGCGCGAACTGGCCGCGAGCGAGTACCGGACCGCGGTCAAGGCGTCGGAAGAGCTCGAAACCCGCTGGCGCCACGGCTTCTCCCCCATTCTTCGGTCCTTTGTGGACTCGGGGACGATCGAGCTGCTCGGCGGGCCGCTGGCGCATCCGTTCCAGCCGCTGCTCGATCCGGCGGTCCGCGACTTCATGCTGCGCGGCGGCCTTGCCGACACCGCACTGCGGATCGGACAGCGTCCCGAAGGCATTTGGGCACCTGAATGCGGTTACGCGCCCGGGATGGAAACCGGGTACGCCGCGGCCGGTGTCCAGCGCTTCCTGGTCGACGGCCCGTCCCTGCACGGCGACACCTCGGCGGCGCGCACCGTCGGCGACTCCGACGTCGTCTGCTTCGGCCGCGATCTCGAAGTCACCTATCGTGTTTGGTCACCGAAAGCCGGCTACCCAGGCCACGCCGCCTACCGCGACTTCCACACGTGGGCGCACGAGGTCGGCCTCAAACCGTCCCGGGTGACCGGCAAGACCGTCGAGCCGCCGGACAAGGCGCCGTACGACCCGGCGATGGCGGCGGGCACGCTCGGCGGACACGTCCAGGACTTCGTCGACACCGTCGTCGCCCGGTTGCGCTCACTGAAGGCCGAACACGGCCGCGAGTCGCTCGTCGTCGCCGCTTACGACACGGAACTGTTCGGGCACTGGTGGCACGAGGGGCCCGCGTGGCTCGAAGGCGTCCTGCGCGCGCTGCCCGAGGCCGGTGTCCGCGTCACGACGCTCAAGGGCGCGCTCGAAGCCGGCCATCTCGGCGGGAAGGTCGACCTCCCGGCGTCGTCGTGGGGTTCGGGCAAGGACTGGCGGGTCTGGGACGGCGAGCAGGTCGCGGACATGGTGCGGGACAACACCGCGCTCCAGCACCGGATGCTCGACCTGGTCACGGGGATGGACACCACGACCCGCGACACCGTCCGCGACCAGGCCGTCGCCGAGGCGATGCTGGCGCTTTCGAGCGACTGGGCGTTCATGGTCACCAAGGATTCCGCCGCCGACTACGCGCGACGGCGGGCGAAGGTGCACACCGACCGGTTCGACACACTCGCCGGATTGGTCCACGAGGGCTCACACGAGCGAGCCATGCAGACCGCGGCGGCGTACCGGCGTGACGACGGGCCGTTCGGCCACGTCGACGCGCGGGACCTGCTGAGGAAATGACGAAAGGGGAACCATGGGCATCCACGACATTCCGCTGAAGACGCTCGCGGGTGAGGACACCACGCTCGGCGCGCTCGGCGAGCTGACCCTCCTGGTGGTGAACGTCGCCTCGAAGTGCGGACTGACGCCGCAGTACACCGGCCTGGAGAAGCTGCAGGAACGCTACGCGGACAAGGGTTTCTCCGTCGTCGGCTTCCCCTGCAACCAGTTCGCCGGGCAGGAGCCGGGTACCGCCGAGGAGATCCAGACCTTCTGCTCGACGACATACGGGGTTTCGTTCCCGCTGTTCGAAAAGCTGGACGTCAACGGGGAAGGCCGTCACCCGCTCTACGCCGAACTGACCAAGGCGGCCGACGCGGAAGGCGCCGCGGGCGACGTGCAGTGGAACTTCGAGAAGTTCCTCGTCGCGCCGTCCGGTGAAGTGGTCGGCCGGTTCCGCCCGCGCACCGAACCCGAAGACGACGAGATCACCAAGGCGATCGAGGCGACGGTCGGCGCCTGAATCTCGATTTTCCCGGCAGCGGGCGGTTCACCGGAACAATCCGGTGAACCGCCCGTTTCCTTTTCCGCGAAAGAAGGGACCAAGGTCCCTGCGATACTTCACCCGCTGCCGCGATGTCCGGGCGATAGATCACAAACCCTTGTACTGCAAGGGAAATTCCGAGTACGACAGTGAATCGGTCTACCCGATTGCGCTATGGCGCCCCTGCGGGCGCAGGAGAAGACTCGCTTGCCGGGACTCCCTGCCAGCCGTCCGAAATCGCGGAAAAGTGTGGTCGACATGATCGAAAACAATATGATCCCGGATGAATTCCTCTCGCTCGCGAGCGTGCAGGCGGCCGAGGAGGACGCACTGCTCGCCAGGCAGAACGTCGTGGGTGTCGCGCTCGGCACCAAATGGTCGGGCGGGCGGGACACCGGTGAGAAGGCGATCACCGTTCTGGTCGACACGAAGATGCCGCACGAAATGCTCCGCGAGGACGACCTCGTCCCCGCGACGCTGGCCGGGGTGTCCACCGACGTCCAGGAGGTCGGGGTGCTGCAGGCCGGCCGGAGTATCACCGCGCCGAAGGTGAACGGCAGCGCCACGATGATGGACGAGCCGCAGGCGCCGACCCTGACCAGGCCCGATGAACTGGCCCGCGAGCAGGTCGGCCCGTTCACGCTGGCCAAGCGGTTCCGTCCGGCGTTCGGCGGGCTGAGCGTCGGTCACTTCAAGATCACCGCCGGTACGTACGGCACCGCCGTCTACGACGCGACGGCGCTGCCCGGCAAACCGGCCAGGTACTACATCCTGAGCAACAACCACGTACTGGCGAATTCCAACGCCGCCGCCATCGGCGACCCGATCCTGCAGCCCGGCCCGTTCGACGGCGGGGTCGTCCCCACCGACGTCATCGCCAGGCTGAGCCGGTTCGTGCCGATCAAGTTCATCCAATCCGGACAGCCGGTCCCGCTGAACTTCGTCGACGCCGCCATCGCGGAGGCCCAGTTCCACGACCTCGACCGGCGGATCTTCTGGGTCGGCGACCTCAAGGGCACCAACGTCGCGCCCGCCGTCGGCACGATCGTGCAGAAGACCGGCCGGACGACGAACTGGACGACCGGGCGGATCACGAACATCAACGCCACCGTGGACATCAACTACGGCGGCGGCCGGGTGGCCCGGTTCGGGCAGCAACTGCTGACCACCGACATGTCGGCGGGCGGTGACTCGGGCAGCATCGTGGCGGACCTGAGCGAGAACGCCGTCGGACTGCTGTTCGCGGGTTCGCCGGTGGTCACCGTGCTCAACCGGATCACCCTGGTCGAGGCTTCGCTCGGGATCAGGGTGCACCCGTAGTGGCCGGCCAGTCCGATAGCGACACCGTCGACGCCGCGCTCATCGCGGCGTCGCGGTGGCTCGACGACGTCCCCGGGGTGGTAGGGATCGGACAGGGCGAGGCCGCGGGGTCACCCACGATCGACGTGTGGATGACCCCCGGCCACGACCACGGGCGGCTGCCGTCCCAGCTGCTCGGGGTGCCGGTCCGCGTCCGCGACTCCGGCGGGCCGGTGGAGGCTCAGCCCGGGTGACCCGCCCCTCGATGACCGCGCGCCACCTGTGACCTTGGGCACGTCGGTAATGTCCGCGGTGAAGGCCCAGCCCTCGCCTTCACCGGCGTGGGTGATCGCCCCGTCCCGGTGAAGACCGACTCGCGAGTAACCTCCACCCATGCGCGTGCTGATGTTGTCGTGGGAGTACCCACCCGTGGTCGTCGGAGGACTCGCACGGCACGTCCATGCCCTGGCCAGGCATCTCTCCCGGCAGGGCCACGACGTGGTCGTCCTGTGCCGTCACACGGCGGGTACCGACGCCGAGACCCATCCTCGGACCGATCGCGTGGTCGACGGTGTCCGGATCATCCGGGTCGCCGAGGATCCGCTGCACGTGACCTTCGAACGTGACCTCGTCGCGTGGACGCTGGGCATGGGGCACGCGATGATCCGCGCCGCGAACGACCTGCTGCGCACCTGGCAGCCGGACGTCGTGCACGCGCATGACTGGCTGGTCACCCACCCCGCGATCGCGATCGCCGAGGCCGCGCGGGTCCCGCTGGTCGGCACGATCCACGCCACCGAGGCCGGACGGCACTCCGGCTGGCTCTCGCATCCGCTGAACCAGCAGGTTCACTCGGTCGAATGGTGGCTCGCGAACCGCTCGGACGCGCTGATCACCTGTTCGCAGGCGATGCGCCGCGAGGTGGCGCATCTGTTCGAGGTGGACGCCGACGCGGTCACCGTGATCCACAACGGCATCGAGGAACGCAGCTGGCAGGTGCCCGCGGAAGAGGTCGCGCACGCGCGCGAGGTCTACAGCCCGTCGGGCGCGCCGCTGCTGCTCTACTTCGGACGGCTGGAATGGGAGAAGGGCGTGCAGGATCTGCTCGCCGCGCTCCCCCGGATCCGCCGGGCCAAACCGGGTACGCGGCTGGTCGTCGCGGGCAAGGGCAGGCATCTGGAGGAACTCGTCGACCAGTCGCGGAAGCTGCGTGTCCGCCGCGCGGTGGACTTCGTCGGGCACCTGTCCGACCGCGAACTGCGTGCCGTACTGGCCGCGGCCGACGCCGTCGTGCTGCCCAGCCGGTACGAACCGTTCGGGATCGTCGCACTGGAAGCCGCCGCCGCGAAGGCGCCGCTCGTGGCGTCCACCGCGGGCGGGCTCGGCGAGGTCGTCGTCGACGGCGAGACCGGACTGGCGTTCAGCCCCGGCGACGTCGACGCCCTCGGGGACGCGGTCGAGGCGGTGCTGGACGACGAGGTCGCCGCGGCGCGGCGGGCGCTGACCGCGCAGTCACGGCTGGCCGCGGACTTCGACTGGGGCCGGATCGCGGAGGCGACCGTCGCCGTCTACCGGCGGGCTCGCGTCGGGGAACCGGTGGAGCTCGGCCGCCCGAAGATCGCGACGGGCAACGCCTTCGAACCGTGAGGCCCTCCCGCGCGGATATAGGGGCGCTTTTAGAGGAGCGCATTTAGAGGACTAAATGCGGCGGGGTCGCGTCTAGTCCTCTAAATGCGTTGAGGGTGGAGGGAGAGCCGGGCGTCGGGGTTCCCGGAGCCCCCTCCACGAGCGTCGCGGGTCGCGAGGGGCACGACCCCCGTGTCTGCTCTAGGTGGCGAAGATCAGAAGTGGCAGGGCCGGACGCAGTCCGGCTGCACCGAGACCGCCGTCGAGGCGGACACCGCCGGTGCGGCGAGGACGACGGCGAGGACGGCGAAGGCTGCGGCCAAGACTCTTCTCAACTGCTTCTTCATGGTGGCTCCTCGGGGAAACGGGCGGAAAATTCACCCGGGGCAGAGCATCCGCGCGCCGTGCCAGGGAAACAACGGGGGTATCACTAGGTACCCCTACCTATTCGCGGTCCGTGACCGGTATGTCGGGTGGTCGTGAGCGGCGATTCGGGTCGGTACGCGAATCGTTGCCGGTGGGCCCGCCGGGCTCGCGTGTCCCGGACCAGTGCGACAGATGCGGCGAAGGGACCCGTCGGCTGGGTCGGCCGCTTCACGGTGCCGGTCACGACCCGCAGAGGCACCACGCATGGTCTGTCCCTGTCGGTCGGTCTATGTCCTGAGGTGCATGGTGTTGCGCCTCGGAGTCCCGGTGGGGTCGAGATAAGCGGGTGGGGTGAACTCCGGCAGACCGTCTTGGGCGATCTGGACTTTCCATTCGCTGTGGTGGATCAAGCGGTGATGCCGAGTGCACAGCAGCACGAGATTGTCGATCTTCGTTTCGCCGTGGTGTCGCCAGAAGACGATGTGGTGTGCGGTGCAGCGGGGTACGGGCATGTCGCAGCCGGGGAAGGCGCAGCCGCCGTCGCGGAGGGTGAGTGCGTATTTCTGGGCCAGCGACACGGTGCGTTTCGATCGGCCGATGTCGAGTGGTTCGCCCGCGGTGCCCAGGACGCCGGGTCGGACACGGGCATCACAGGCGAGGATGCGGGCGTCGGTGGCGCTGATCGGCCCGACCAGATCCAGATGTGCTTCACCGATGTCCCGGATCAGGTCGTCGTAGGACATGGTGACGAGGATGTGGGTGGCTTCCCCGGCCTGCCCAGGCAGGTTCCGGCTCGTCGTTTTGAGCCGCACATAGTCAGTGAAGGCATCCCCGTAGCGTTCGTCCTGGGTGCGGGAGTCCCGGACTCCGTCGATGGCTTTGTGGGGTTTGGCCATTGGGTCGAGGTCGGACTTCAACCGCGCATAGGTTTCCAGGTCGAGTCTGGCTTTGAGGCCGAGTGTTCCGTCGCGGTGCTTGACGAACCGTAACTCCGGCCGGGTGTCCTTGGGGTCCTCACTCCGGGGCTCTTTGCCGTCGGGATCCAGCTTGTCCAAGAGTCGTCGTCCGGCGCGGGCGATCTGCCGAGGACCAGCACACCGGGCCAAGTCGACCAGGATCTTCTCCCCACCCCGCACCGCCTCCTCCGACACCGTGGAGGGGATGCGGGCGAGGGTGCGGATGATCGCGTCGATCTGGCTGCCGCCGATCGCACCCTCCGCGGCGGCTTCGGCGGTCAACGGCGCCAGTGGTGGCTCAGGATCTCCGCCGATAGACGGCCCGGGATGCAACGCCAGAACCCGATCGGCCCGGGCTCCGGCTTCCTGGTCTGTCACCTGGAAGTCTTCGAAGATCATCGCCGCCAGCGTGGAATGGCCGGAGCAGCCGCGGATACCGCGGGAATTGATTTCCGCGAGGATCGCGTACTGCTCCGCCTCCAACTGACGTTTCAACACTTCGATTTCCTGTTTGCGGGCGTGCAGCGTCGCAGTATCGGCACGCCACCACTCGGAACGCACCACCTGGGGACTGTTTTCGCTGGCCACGACCCCAACAATACCCGTGCTCGAACAGGTGTGCTATCACATATTCAGACTACTGCGGCACCGAAACTACGTGGAGCACCAAACTTAAAGACGCGTAGCGCGCGTAGGCACCTTCGCCACGAAGCCTTCTAGCGAATACGCCGAGGGGATTTCCCCATTGAGGTATAAGGCGGACGTGGCGCGTTCGGCGGGGTGATGCCAGGGTGACGTGGCCCGCACTCGCGTGCTCAGAGCCGGAACACCCGAGTGCGGGACCCAAGCACGCGAGTCCCGTACCTGAGCACACGCCTTCGCGCCAGCCCCGCCCCAGGCAAGCAGGCCGCCCACAATCACGACACGTTGCCTTACCCCTCAAGAGAACCCGAGTCGCCACTCACGACCACCCGCACCGAAGCCGAAAAGCCGCGAAGGCCCCGCTCACCGCGGTGTGGGGGTGAGCGGGGCCTCCGCGGACAGCGCGCGCCCGACAGGCGCCACCGGAGGAGCGCGCGCGTGAAGCGGGTCCGGCGGCGGGGAGCCTCCGCCACCGGACCCGATGGGCCACACCGTCCCAAACCGGTGTGGAACCCGGCCGCCCCGCGTCAGGTAGGGGCGGCCGGAGCCTTTCCTCAGTGCGTGGTCAGGTACCGCGCGTACGCGCCGGTGGTGAGGAAGCTCGGCAGCTTCTCGCCCAGCGCGGTCTCGGTGAAGATCTCGTAGGCGTCGCCGAGCCGGTTGTCCTCGCCCAGTTCGGAGCGCACCGAGGCCAGCTCTTCGTCCAAATAGGACACGGCGAGTTCGTGGGTGAGCGCGGTGCCGTCATCGAGCTTCGTGCCGTTGCGGATCCACTGCCAGATCTGGCAGCGGGCGATCTCGGCGGTGGCGGCGTCCTCCATCAGGTTGTGGATCGCCGCCGCGCCGGTGCCGCGCAGCCAGGCGTCGATGTAACGCAGCGCGACGTTGATGTTGGCGCGGACACCGGCCTCGGTGACCTCGCCGCCCGCGCTGGCGACGTCGAGCAGGTCCTCGGCGGTGACGACGACGTCCTCACGGAGCTTGCCGAGCTGGTTGGGCCAGCCGCCGAGCACGCCGTCGAACACCTCGCGGCAGACCGGGACCAGACCGGGGTGGGCGACCCAGGAGCCGTCGAAGCCGTCGTTCGCCTCGCGTTCCTTGTCCTGGCGGACCTTCTCCAGCGCGGTCGCGTTGATCTCCGGGTCCTTGCTCGGGATGAACGCGGCCATGCCGCCGATGGCGTGCGCGCCGCGTTTGTGGCAGGTGCGCACCAGCAGTTCGGTGTAGGCCCGCATGAACGGGACGGTCATCGTCACCTGCGCGCGGTCCGGGAGCACGAAGTCCGCGCCGTGCGAGGAGAAGTTCTTGATGACGCTGAAGATGTAGTCCCAGCGGCCGGCGTTGAGCCCGGCGACGTGCTCGCGCAGTTCGTAGAGGATCTCCTCCATCTCGAACGCGGCGGTGATCGTCTCGATCAGCACGGTGGCCCGGACGGTGCCGCGCGGGATACCGAGTTCCCGTTGCGCCAGCAGGAAGACGTCGTTCCACAGCCGCGCTTCGAGGTGGTTTTCGAGCTTCGGCAGGTAGAAGTAGGGGCCGCTGCCGCGGGCCAGCAGCTGGCGCGCGTTGTGGAAGAAGTACAGGCCGAAGTCGACCAGGCTCGCCGAAACCGGGCGGCCGTCGATGCGGATGTGCTTCTCCACCAGGTGCCAGCCGCGGGGGCGGGCGACGATCGTCGCGGGCTCGTCGCCGATCGTGTAGCGCTTGCCCGCCTCGGTGGTGAAGTCGATGTTGCGGCGGATCGCGTCGAACAGGTTGAGCTGGCCGTCGATCACGTTGTGCCAGGTCGGCGAGGTCGCGTCCTCGAAGTCGGCGAGCCAGACCTTCGCGCCGGAGTTGAGCGCGTTGACCGTCATCTTGCGGTCGGTCGGGCCGGTGATCTCGACGCGGCGGTCTTCGAGACCGGGCGCGGCCGGGGCGACCGACCAGCTTTCGTCTTCGCGGATCGAGCGCGTCCCGGGAAGGAAGCCCAGCGGCTTCTCACCGGACTGCAGCTCCTCGCGGCGGGTGCGTCGGGCGTCGAGCAGCTCGCGGCGACGGCCGGCGAACGCGTTGTCGAGTTTGGCCACGAAGTCCAGTGCGGCCGGGGTGAGGATCTCGTCGAACCGGTCACCGGTGGGTCCGCAGACGTCGATCCGGTAGTTCAGCTTCTCAACCATGGTGTGCCTCCGCTGGGCTTCGCGAGAGTTCGGAGAGGGAAGGTGGTGGCGGTCTCCCGCTGGGGGTCGGGAGACCGCCACCTGGCACCTACTTGCGAGGGATCAGAACTGTTCGGCCTCGGTGGAGCCGGCGAGCGCGGTGGTCGAGCTGGCCGGGTTCAGCGCGGTCGCGACGTTGTCGAACCAGCCGGTGCCGACCTCGCGCTGGTGCTTCGTGGCCGTGTAGCCGCGGTCCTCCGAAGCGAACTCGCGCTCCTGCAGGTCGACGTAGGCGGTCATGCCTTCGCGGGCGTAACCGTGCGCCAGGTCGAACATCGAGTAGTTCAGCGCGTGGAAGCCTGCCAGGGTGATGAACTGGAACTTGTAGCCCATGTGGCCGAGTTCGCGCTGGAACTTCGCGATCGTCGCGTCGTCCAGGTGCTTCTTCCAGTTGAACGACGGCGAGCAGTTGTAGGCCAGCATCTGGTCCGGGTACTTCGCCTTGATGGCCTCGGCGAACTGGCGGGCGACCTCGAGGTCCGGCTTGGAGGTCTCCATCCACAGCAGGTCGGCGTACTGGGCGTAGGCCAGGCCGCGGTCGATGCAGGGGTCGATGCCGTTGGTGACGGTGTAGAAGCCCTCCGCGGTGCGCTCACCGGTGGTGTACTTCTGGTCGCGCTCGTCGACGTCGCTGGTCAGCAGGGTCGCGGCCTGGGCGTCGGTGCGGGCGATGATGAGCGACGGCACGTTCAGCACGTCCGCGGCGAGGCGGGCGGCGTTCAGCGTGCGCTCGTGCTGCTTGGTCGGGATGAGCACCTTGCCGCCGAGGTGGCCGCACTTCTTCTCGGACGCGAGCTGGTCTTCCCAGTGCACACCCGCGGCACCGGCGGCGATCATGCCCTTCATCAGCTCGAACGCGTTGAGCGGGCCACCGAAGCCCGCCTCCGCGTCGGCGACGATCGGGGCGTACCAGTCGATGTCGTTGTTGCCCTCGGCCCAGTTGATCTGGTCGGCGCGGCCCAGCGCGTTGTTGATGCGGCGGACGACGGCGGGCACCGAGTTGGCCGGGTAGAGGCTCTGGTCCGGGTAGGTCTGGCCGGAGAGGTTGGCGTCGGCGGCGACCTGCCAGCCGGACAGGTAGATGGCCTTGAGGCCGGCGCGGACCTGCTGCACGGCCTGGTTACCGGTCAGGGCGCCCAGCGCGTGGATGTAGTCCTCGGTGTGCAGGAGGTCCCACAGCTTCTCGGCGCCGCGACGGGCCAGCGTGTGCTCTTCGACCACGCTGCCGCGCAGCTTGACCACGTCAGCCGCGGAGTACGACCGCTGCACGCCCGCCCAGCGGGGGTCGTTCTCCCACTGCTTGGTCAGTTCGGCGGCCGCCTGCTCCAGCTGCTGCGCGTGCTCAGTCATCGGATTCTCCCGGTGTTGCGAAGTTTGCGAGTGATCGCCTTGCCTGACCAGACCCTGACACGACAGGGGAAACCCGATCCAGGCCTCCAATTTGCCAATTTCTGCGAAGCTTCCGTAGCATTCTGCAAAGGTTGCGAATCGCTGGTTCGCAAGCAGGACGAAAAATCACGGGCTTAACCGTTCACTGAATCGTTCAGGCCCGGAAACCTTGCGGACAGAGAGGCCTGCGTGGACAAAACCTTCGCCGGAGCGAAGCTTCGGCATCTGCGCGAAAGCCGGTCGATGAGCCAGGCCGATCTGGCTCGTGTGCTGGAGATCTCACCCAGTTACCTCAATCAGATCGAGCACAACTCACGTCCGTTGACCGTCCCGGTGCTGCTTCGCATCACGCAAGCGTTCGGAGTGGACACCGAGTTCTTCGCGAACAACGACACCGCGCGGCTGGTCGCGGACGTCAAGGAAGCGCTGCTCGACGAGGTCCTCGGCGTGGACGTCACCACCAGCGAGCTGAACGACCTCGCCACGAACCTGCCGACGATCGCCCAGGCCCTGGTCAAACTGCACCGCAGCTATCGCAACGCCGTCGAGAACACCGCCGCGCTGACCACGGAAAACGGCCTCGGCCTGCATGGCAGCGCAGCCACCGCCCTGCCGCACGAAGAGGTCCGTGACTTCTTCTACGAACGGGAGAACTACGTCGCCGAGCTGGACGAACGCGCCGAACGGATGGCGCACGACATCCCGTTGCAACGCGGCCAGGTGCTCGCGGCACTGAAGGAGACGCTGACCCAGCGCTACGGCGTCGACGTCACCAACGAGGGCATCGACGAGTCCAACGGCGAGCAGCACCGGTACGAACCGGGGCCGAGGGTGCTGCGACTGGCACCGAGCCTGCGCGTCGGGCAGCAGGCGTTCCGGATGGCCTCGCAGATCGCGCTGCTCGAATACGACGACCTGATCACCGAACTCGCCGACTCGTGGGCGTTCTCCGGCCCGGCGGCGCGTTCGCTGGCGAGGGTCGGGCTGGCGAACTACTTCGCGGGCGCGCTGATCCTCCCCTATGGACCGTTCCTGTCCTCGGCGGAGCGCTTCCGCTACGACATCGAGCGGCTGTGCGACCACTTCGGCGTCGGCTTCGAGACCGTCTGCCACCGGCTTTCGACCTTGCAGCGACCGAAGAACCGCGGCGTGCCGTTCTCGTTCGTGCGCGTCGACCGGGCGGGGAACATGTCGAAACGCCAATCCGCGGCCGGTTTCCACTTCTCCCGCGTGGGTGGCGCCTGTCCACTGTGGAACATCTACGAGGCGTTCACCCAGCCCGGCAAGATCCTCACCCAGATCGCGACCCTGCCGGACGGCAAGAGCTATTTCTGGGTCGCGCGGACGGTGTCCCGCAACATCGGCGGCTACGGCAGTCCCGGGAAGACGTTCACCGTCGGGCTCGGCTGCGAATTACGGCACGCGAAACGGCTCATCTATTCGACCGGTCTCGACCTCGACGACCGTGCCGCGGCGACGCCGATCGGCATGGGTTGCAAAGTCTGCGAACGCCCGGCCTGCACACAGCGCGCGTTCCCGACGATCGGCAAGCAGCTGACCGTGGACGAGAACACCAGCACCTTCGTCCCGTACCCGGCGGTGCCCAAAGCGCCTTGAGCCCTCTCGATCTCCCTGGCAGGGTTGCCGACGACGGCCGCCGCCGGTGACAGCGGCCACCACACTGGGGAGAACCGAATGATCTTGGTGACCGGAGCGGGCGGGAACGTCGGCTCGGAACTGACCGGAATACTGTCCCGAGGCGGACATCCCGTCCGGGCGCTGGTCCGCACGCCGCGGCCGCTGCCCGACGGCGTCGAAGGCGTGCCGGGCGATCTCAACGATCCGGCGAGCCTGAAACCCGCGCTGGAGGGCGTGCGCGCGGTCTTCCTGCTCGGCGGCTACGACGACATGCCGGGTGCGCTCGCGGCGATGCGGGACGCGGGCGTCGAGCAGGTCACGCTGCTCTCGTCGCGGTCGGTCGTCGGCGGCCGCGAGGACAACGCCGTCGCCGGGATGCACATGGCCGCCGAGGCGTCAGTACGCGCGTCGGAGCTGGCCTGGACGTTCCTGCGGGCGAGCGGGTTCATGTCGAACACGCTGCAGTGGATCCCGCAGCTGAAGGAGGGCGACGTCGTCCGCGAGCCGTTCGCGAACGTGCCGGTGGCGACGATCGATCCCTACGACATCGCGGCCGTCGCGGCGGAGTCCCTGACCACGCCGGGGCACGAAGGGCGGGCGTACGCGATCACGGGACCGGAGGCGCTTCGGCCCGCCGAGCGGCTGCGGGTCCTGGGCGAACTGCTGGGGCGAGACCTGCGGCTGTCCCCGCTTCCGGATGAGGAAGCCAGGGTGAAGATGAGCGCGGAAATGCCGGAGAAGTACGTCGACGCGTTCTTCCGCTTCTTCGCCGACGGCGAGTTCGACGACTCCGCGGTGACCTCCGCCGTCCGGGACCTCACCGGCCGCGACGCGCGGCCGTTCGCCGACTGGGCGCGGGCACACCTGGCCGCCTTCCGCCAGCCCCGCGTCTAGACCAGGAAGTGGAAGAGGGGGCTGCCCGGTTCCACCCGCTCCACCTGCAGCGGGCTCACCTCCAGCCGGTGCAGCAACCCTTCCAGGTCACCGGGCCGCGCGAGTTCGATCCCGATCAGCGCCGGCCCGGTCTCGCGGCTGTTGCGCTTCACGTACTCGAACCGCGTGATGTCGTCGTCCGGGCCGAGGACCTCGTCGAGGAACCGCCGCAGCGCGCCGGGCTCCTGCGGGAACCCCACCAGGAAGTAGTGCTTCAGTCCTTCGTGGATCAGCGACCGTTCGAGCACTTCGCCGTAGCGGCTGACGTCGTTGTTCCCGCCGGAGACGACGCACACCACGATCTGGCCCGGATCGATCTTCACCGTCGTGCCGAGCGCCGCGGTCGCGAGCGCGCCCGCGGGTTCGGCGATCACGCCGTCGGACTGGTACATCGCGAGCATTTCCGTGCAGATCGCGCCCTCGGCGACCTCGGTGAGTTCGACCCCGCCGTCGCGGACCAGCGGATACGTCACCGACCCCGCCAGCGCGACCGCGGCGCCGTCGACGAACGTGTCGACGGCTTCGAGCCGCACCGGCTCACCGGCGGCCAGCGCGGCGGCCATACAGGCCGCGCCCGCCGGTTCGACGCCGACGATCCGCATCTCCGGCGCGCGTTCGGCGGCCCACGCGGCGATACCCGCGAGCAGCCCGCCGCCGCCGACCGGCACCACCATGACGTCCGGGACGAAGCCGAGCTGCGCGACGACCTCCATCGCGACCGTGCCCTGTCCGGCGACCGTCTCCGGCGCGTCGAACGCGGGGACCAGCGTCGCGCCGGTGCTTTCGGCGTCCTGCTTCGCGGCGGTGAAGGCGTCTTCGTAGGTCTCGCCGACGACGATGACCTCGATATGCGAACCGCCCAAGGTCGCGATCCGCTCGCGCTTCTGCCGGGGAGTCGTGCCGGGGACGTAGACGCGGCCGTTCGCGCCGAGACGGCGGCACGCGTACGCGACGCCCTGCGCGTGGTTCCCCGCGCTCGCGCAGACGACGCCGCGTTCCCGCTTGTCCACGTCGAGCTGGACGATGAAGTTGTACGCGCCGCGGATCTTGTACGAGCGCACGGTCTGGAGATCTTCGCGTTTGAGCCAGACCCGGGCGTCGACCCGCGCCGAGAGCCGCTCGTTCGGTTCGAGCGGCGTGCGGGTCACCACCCCGGCCAGTCGTTTCGCGGCCTCTTCGACCGTTCGGGCGCTCACCGTTTCGATCCCTTGCACGAATGCTGAATGTACTGACCACCCCGGGCCACGACGGAGAGTGGTCTCCAGTCCAGTGCACGGGTTGTCGGTGGTCTGTGGTCCACTGGTCGTCATGGTGAGCAAGGTCGACGGAGTCCGGAGTCTCGATGCGTTGCGCGAGCTGGTCCACAGTGGCGCGGAGCCCGGGTACCAGCTCTTCTACGGCCACACCCCGCTCAAGAGCGGCCGGATCAACGCCGCCTGCCTGAGCCAGTGGTGGGTGGCGCCGTTCGTCGCGGGCGGCGAGCGTTACCCGACGGCCGAGCACTACATGATGGCGGGCAAGGCCGAACTGTTCGGCGATTACGACGCCGCACGGGCGATCCGGGAGGCGCCGGACCCCAAGACCGCCAAGATCCTCGGCCGCGAGGTGGCGAACTTCGACGCGGAGAAATGGGAACGGCACCGCTTCGACATCGTCGTCGACGGGAACCTGGAGAAGTTCCGCCAGCACGCCGAACTGCGCGAGTTCCTGCTGAGCACGGGCGACAAGGTGATCGTCGAGGCGTCCAAGATGGACCTGATCTGGGGTAGCGGCGTCGCCCGTGACGACAAGAACGCCACGCGCCCCGACTACTGGCGCGGGCAGAACCTGCTGGGCTTCGCGCTCATGGAGGTCCGGGAGCAGCTACGCGGCTAGCTGTCGACGCCCAGGGTCTTCTGAAGCGCCTTGTTCGCCTTCCGCGCCATGTCCGCGACGGCTTCGCGACGCGCGGCGTCGGCGGCGTAGTCGTCTTGCCGGTTCCGCACCACGCGGGCCGGCGAGCCGACGGCGATCGAGTAGTCCGGGATGTCGCCCCGCACCACGGCGTGCGCGCCGAGGACACAGCCGCGGCCGACCCTGGTGCCCTTGAGCACGGAGACCTTGGTGCCGATCCAGGTGTCCGGACCGATCCGCACCGGCGATTTCACGATGCCCTGGTCCTTGATCGGGACGGTGATGTCGGTGGTGACATGGTCGAAGTCGCAGATGTAGACCCAGTCCGCGACGAGCGTGGCCGCGCCGAGTTCGATGTCGAGGTAGCCGTTGAGCACGTTCTGGCGGCCGAACACGGCTTTGTCGCCGATGCGCAGCGAACCCTCGTGGCAGCGGATCGCGTTGCCGTCGCCGATGTGGACCCAGCGGCCGATCTCCAGCCGCCCGTAGCCGGGACGGCAGTGGATCTCGACGTCCTTGCCGAGGAACACCATGCCGCGCAGGATGATGTGCGGATTGGCGATCCGGAACTTGAGCAGCCGCCAGTACCGGACCAGGTACCAAGGTGTGTAAGCGCGGTTTCGCAGCACCCAGCGCAGCGAATCCGCGGTCAGGAACTTCGCCTGCCTCGGGTCGCGACGGGCCTGGCCCCAGGCGCGGAGCCTCGACAACGCGGGCGCACCCCACATGGACGTCATACCGGTGACCGTAACCTGTGATCAGGCCGCTGACCGCAAAGGGGAGCACGCGTATGGGCACCAAGCTGATCATCGACACCGACCCCGGGGTCGACGACGCTTTCGCGCTGGCGCTCGCCGCGCGGTCCGACGACGTCGACCTGCTGGGCGTGACCACGGTGTTCGGCAACGTCCCGCTGAGCCACACCACCGCCAACGCGCGGCGTCTGCTGCGGCTGTTCGGCCGGGACGACGTGCCCGTCGCCGCCGGCGCGGCGCGGCCGCTGGTCTACGACAACGCCAAAGCCGCCGGTTTCGTCCACGGCCAGGACGGCCTGTCCGGGCACGCCGGCCTGCTGCCGGAGGCGACGCGCCCGCTCGACGAACGCGGCGCCGTCCGCCTGCTGGCGGATCTGCTGGAAGCCGCCGACGAACCGGTGACCATCGCCCCGATCGGCCCGCTCACGAATATCGCGCTGCTGCTGGCCGCCCATCCGGAACTGCGCGAGAAGATCGGCCGCCTCGTCATCATGGGCGGCGGCGTGACCAAGGGGAACTCCACCACGGCCGCCGAGTTCAACATCTGGAGCGATCCCGAGGCCGCGCGCCGGGTGCTGGCCGACGAGGACGTCCCGACGGTGCTGGTCCCGCTGGACATCACGCATCAGTGCACGGTCGACACCACCTGGCTGGGCAAACTCGCCGCGTCCGGCCCGCTCGGCGCGGCACTCGAAGGGCTCACCCCCACCTACGTCGAGCACTACAGCCCGATCCTCGGTTTCCCGGGGATGGTCATGCACGACGCGGTCGCGGTCGCCGAGGCGATCCGGCCGGGCATCCTCGACACCGAGTCGTATCCGGTGGACGTCGATTGCGGCTTCGGCCCCGCGCGCGGGGCGACCCTCGTCGACCGGCGAAGGCTGCGAAGCACCGATCCGCAAGCTGTACCGGGACGTGTCATCGACGTCGCGCTGACCACCGACGTCGAGGCCTTCCGCGACTTCGTTCTCGGCCGTATCATCGGCGGCCGCTGATGGAACAGGAAACCTCCCGCCGCCGCAGACTTCCGGTGATCGTCGCCGCGGTCGTCGTCGCGGGCGCCGCACTGGTCGCCGCCATCACCTTCGCGCCGAAGGACGACACCAAGCCGGAAGCCGCCGCCGTCCAGTCCTCGGTCCCGTCCGCGCCGCCGTCGTCGGCCCCCGCGGAGATGCCGAAGGAACAGCCGAAGGTCCCGCAGCAGATGGGGCAGGAGTTCGACGCCTGGGTGTCGAAGACCAGCGGCTGGCTCGACATCCCGCTGCGCGCGATGACCGGCTACGCGAAGACCACCGTGGCGCTGAGCAAGGAAACGCCGGGCTGCCGGCTGTCGTGGGTGACGTTGGCGGCGCTCGGGAAGATCGCGTCGGACCACGGCCGGGCCACCGGTTCGAGTATCAACGCCGACGGCGTGATGACCGTGCCGATCGGGATGATCGAGGTCCGCGACTTCTACAACAAGGTCGTGTCGGTCCAGAACGCGAGCGGCCCGCTACAGCTGGCGCCCGCGATCTGGAGCCGGTTCCAGGCCTCGGCGAGCGGCGGCAAACCGGATCCGCAGAACATCGACGACGCCACGCTCACCGCCGGCCGGGCGCTGTGCGCGGGCGGCCGCGATCTCGGCCAGGGGCAGACCTGGTGGAACGCGGTGAGCACGCTGCAGCCCGCGCCGCTGCTGATGCACCGCACGCTCGCGACGGTGAACGTCTACGGCACGGTCGGCCAGAGCCCGCAGCCGCCGAACGCCGCGGCGCTCAGCGCGGTCAACTTCGCCATCGACAAGATCGGCCTGCCCTACGTCTGGGGCGGAAACGGCACCGGCGGCGGCGACCCCGGTTTCGACTGCTCCGGCCTGACCACCGCCGCGTACGCCAGTGCCGGCGTCAAGCTCATGCGCACCGCCCACACGCAGTACCACAGCGTGACCAAGGTGACCGATCCCCAGCTGGGCGACCTGATCTTCTACGGCGAACCGAACACGAAGATCCACCACGTCGGGCTGTACATCGGGAACCAGCAGATGATCGACGCCCCGCAGACCGGACAGGCGGTGCAGGTGCACACCTACCGGAAGCAGGGCGACGACTACGCCGGGGCGGGCCGCCCGGCGGCTTAGGACGAGCGTTCAAGCACTCCGGCGACGCCGCGCCTGAAAGGCCGGCGCGTTGTCGCGCGCCCAGTCGGCGAAGGTGAGCGCGGGCCGTCCCAGGAGGTCTTCCACCGTGCCGGTCGTGGGCCCGGGGCGTTCGCTGTAGTCGGCGAGGGAACCGAGCAGGCGGGCGGGGACCTCCTCGGGCAGTCCCTGCGCGAGCATCCCCTGGCGCACTCGCTCGGGCGGAAGCTCCTGAAAGGACAGTTCCCGGCCGGCGGCCGCGCCGATGAGCCGCACCTTTTCGTGCTGGTCCACCGATCCCGGGCCGGTCAGCGTGTACACCGACGCGGCCGGGAGATCGCCGAGGAGGGCTCGCGCGGCGACCGCGGTGATGTCGGTTTCGTGGATCGGGGAGGTGGCCGCCCGTCCGTACGCGCCGCGCACCACGTCACCCGCCTGAAGCTGTGGCACCCAGGCCAGCGCGTTGGCGTCGAAGTCCGCCAGGCGCAGAACCGTCCACTCCAGACCGCAGCGGGTGACGAGTTCTTCGGCTTTCTTGAACTGGGCGGCGAAACGCGCCTCCCCTGCCGGGTACTCGACGGTGGTGGCCGACAGCAGCACCGCCCGCCGCACCCCCCGTCCGGCCGCCAGCTTCAGCAGCTCTTCGAGGCCGGGGCCGGTCGCCCGCGGACTGATCTGGATCGCTTCGACGCCTTCCAGCGCCGTTTCGATCCAGCCAGGGCGAAACAGGTCCCCGGTAACGATTCTCGCGGCGCCGGGGAGCCCGGACCCGTCGCCACGCGTCACCGCGGCGACGTCGATTCCTTGGTTCAGCACCGTATTCATCACCTGACGTCCCACGACGCCGTTCGCTCCGGTGATCAGGATCATGATCGTTCCTTTGTTCGGCAGGGCGGGTGGTCAGACGCTGACGGGCTCTTCGGCCTGGACGATGCGGCGGCGACGCGCGGGAAGCATCGACGTCGGGTGCGAGACGCTCCAGGCGGCGGCCTTGCAGATCATCTCCTTCAGCCGTGCGGCCGTCTTGCCGGTGACCGCGGACGGTTTGGGCTTGTCGTCCGGGGTCACCCACTGCACGACGGCGTCGCGGCGACCGAGACTGACGCACTGAGCGGTGTAGCCGATCTTGTTCGGGGGAATCGGGCCTCCGGTCAGCCGGGCGGCGATGGCCTCGGCCGCCTGATAGGCCGTGGGAACTCCCGAAGCGCACGACATCCGCAAGGTGTCGCCGTTCCCGCCCGGAGCGAACGCGGCATCGCCGACGGCGTACACGTCGGGGTGCGAGACCGACCGCATGGTCTCGTCGACGACGATCTGCCCGGTCGCGGAAACCTCCAGGGTCGTGGCCGCGGCGATGGGGTGGACGACGAAGCCCGCCGTCCAGACGGTCACCTGGGCCGGGATCTCGCGGCCGTCGACGGTGACCGCGCCGTCCGGCCCGACGTTCGCGACGCCGGTGTGCTCGTGCACGGTGATGCCGAGCCGGTCGATCACCTCGCGCAGGTGGCGCCGCGCCTTCTCGTTCAGCCAGTCGCCGAGGCCGCCGCGGGCGGCGAGTGCGACTTCGAGGTCCGGCCGGGCTTCGGCGATCTCGGTGACGGCCTCGATGCCGGTGAGGCCACCACCGACGACGAGCACGGTGCCGCCCGCGCCGAGGCCGGCCAGCCGCGCACGCAGCCGCAGCGCGGACTGCTTGCCGGCGATGTGGTGCGCGTGCTCGGCGACGCCGGGAACGCCGTGCTCGGCGGCGGTGCTGCCGAGGGCGTAGACGAGTGTGTCGTAGGCGATCTCGCCGGAACCATCGGCGAGGGCGACGGTCTTGCGCTCGGCGTCGACGGCGGCGACCCTGGCGATCCGCACCCGCACGCCCGTGCCCGCGAAGACGTCGGTCAGCGCGCGGGGCTTCAGGTCCTGGCCGGTCGCCAGCTGGTGCATGCGGACACGCTCGACGAACTCGGGGTCGGCGTTGACGAGGGTGATCTCGGTGTCGGCGGGGTGCAGCCGCTTGGCAAGGCGCCCGGCGGCGTTGGCTCCGGCGTATCCGGCCCCGAGGACGACGATGCGGTGCTTCATGGTCTCGCTCCTGTCTGGTCGGTGTTCGCTTCCTGAACCGGACAGCGGCACGAAACCTGACAGACGCGAGTTGTGATCCAGGTCACCAGTTGTCGGTGAGCGGCTCCCCGCGGTCCGAGGCGGCCCATTGGCGGGCCGCGCGATCGAGTTTGGCGGGGTTCGCCTGGGTGTGGACGGCCGCGATGCCGTCGGTGGTCACGTCGAGGGTGAGGACGATGACGACCCGGCCTCCGACCGTCAGCACCAGCGAGGGCATCCCGTTGGCGACCGCGGCGAACAGGACGGGCCGTCCGCCGATCAGCTCCCATCTGGCCGCACTGGGCCGGAACAGCCCGCGCAGGAACCTCGCCACCCGGAGCGCACCGGTGATCGGCCGCGGCAGCGAGAAGAACACCCCACCGGCGTCGCCCGCGTGGATCGCGTCGTCGGTCAGCATGCGCACCAGTGAGTCGGTCCTGCCGCTGAGTGCCGCGGCGAGGAACTCCTCGACGATCTTGCGGGCCGCGTCCGCGTCGACCTCGACCCGGCGCCGGTCGGCGGCCAGGTGCTGCTTGGCACGGCGGTAGATCTGCTGACAGTTCGACTCGGTGAGGTCGAGGACCTCGGCGATCTCGCCGTGCGAGTAACCGAACGCCTCGCGCAGCACGTAGACGACGCGTTCCTTGGCCGACAGCCGTTCCATCAGGGTGAGCATCGCGATCGAGACCGACTCACGCTGCTCGACGGTCTCGGACGGGCCGAGCATCCGGTCCCCGGCGAAGACCGGCTCGGGAAGCCACTGGCCCACATAGGTTTCCCGCCTGGCCCGCGCCGAGGTGAGCCGGTTGAGACAGAGGTTGGTGAGCACCTTCGTCAGCCATGCCTCTGGCGTCTCGATCAGCTCCCGGTCGGCGGACTGCCAGCGCAGGTAGGTGTCCTGCACCGCGTCCTCGGCGTCGCTCGCCGACCCCAGCAGGCGGTACGCGATCGCCTCCAGCCGCGCCCTCGCCGCTTCGAATGCCTCGACCTCGTGCGCTCCCACCAGCATGGTTTCCAGTTAACCATCTCGAACAGGCCGCGGCGGCGATCCCGCCGCGGCCGCCGACGGGATCGCCGCCGCGATGCTCGAGCTCCACCCATCGACCGAGGTTCAGGACGCGTGATCCCGGTCCCCGAACAGATCGAGCAGCCGTGCGGGGACCTCGTCACCGAACAGGCTCTCGATGAGGAAGTCCGCGTCGAGCGGGGTTTCCCAGCGCGTGAACATGGCCTCCTCGTATTCGGCGAGCGCGGCTTCGACGTCGCCGGGACGGGCGGCGAGGGCCTTGCCGAGTTCGGCGCCGTCGAGCATCGCCAGGTTGGCGCCTTCCCCGTTCGGTGCCCCGAGATGCGCGGCGTCGCCGACGAGGGTCACCCCCGGCACCCGGTCCCATCGACGCCCGGTCGGCAGGGCGAAGAACGGACGATGGATCGGCGCGATGTCGCTTTCGGTGATCAGCGCGACGAGTTCCGGTGCCCAGCCGTCGAACTCGCGCGCGATCCGCGCGGTGGCCGCGGCGGTGTCGGTGAAGTCGATGGCCTCGAACCAGTCCAGCGGTTCGGTGATCTCCACGTAGGCGTGCAAGGTGTCACCCCGCTCGTGGTGGGCGTTGATGCTCTTGCCCGGCGTGGCCCCGTTCCCGAACATCGAACCGCCGCCGACCGCCTTGGCCGCGGCGACGTGCCGGGTGTCGGCGTCGAACAGATAGGTCTCGACGACGGACGTGCCGGTGTACTCCGGGGTGGCGTCCGTGAGCAGCGGCCGCACCCGTGACCAAGCGCCGTCGGCGCCGACCAGGAGACCGGTGACGGTGGTGCTGCCGTCGGCGAAGGTCACTTCGTGGCGGCCGTCGTCCAGTGCCCGCGCCCCGACGGCTTTGCTCGCCCACCGCACGGTGCCGTCCGGAAGCGAGTCGAGCAGCATCTGCCGCAGTTCGCCGCGGTAGACCTCGGGACGGCCACCCGTACCGTCGTCGCCCTTCTCGAACAGGACGGTCCCGTCCGAATCGAGGACGCGCAGTGCCTGGCGGCCTTCCAGGATCAGCCCGCGGAACTCGTCCATCAGGCCTGCCGCCTCGACGGCGAGCTGACCGTTGTAGTCGTGGATGTCGAGCATCCCGCCCTGTGACCGGGCCATCGGCGAGGGTTCCCCCTCGTGGACGACGGCCGGAATCCCGTGAACGTGCAGCACCCTGGCGAGGGTGAGGCCCCCGAGTCCGGCACCGATGATCGTGACCGGAGTGTGCATGGTTACCCCTCGTGAATCGCGACTGAAATGACCTTTCAGATGCTGTCGCGGCTCCCTGGCAGGTGACGCACACCGCGCTGGCACGGACCTGGCAAGCGCTGTCTGCCGACGCGGCTCAGGACCTGGGGCTCACCAGCGTTTCCGGTTTGAACGCGTAGACAGCGCCGTCCTGGACGAGCACATGCCATTCACCGCAGACCTTGTCGGTCCGGCTTTCCTGGCCTCGCGGCCACCACGGGGCGACCAGCGTGGCCGCCTGAGGCGCGGCGGGGCCCGGCACGCAGAGGTCGGGCAGTTCCCCGCCGGTGAACCGCAGGAGCCGCTCCGAACCGGTGGTCCGGATGACCTCGGTGACCGACGCCGCCTTGTCCGGTACCCACTCCGGCAGCCGGGCGTTCTCGTCCCGCTTGCCTTCCGCGCCGGTCGGGTAGCCGACGGTCTTGACGTGACCGTTCGCCTTTTCGGTCAGGCCTTCCTTGAGACCGCATCCGGCCAGTGCGACCGTCGCCGTCGCGGCGACGAGCGCCGCCGCCGTGATCTTCATGTTCATACGATCGAGTCAAGCGGACGGAAAATGGCGGCGGGATCGGTCTTTCGGCCCCGCCGGGCGACCATCCGGCCGATCTTCACGGCGGATAACCGCCAGCACCCGCGCGCGCCGTGGTCCACGGTGGTGACCGTGACCAGAACACTCGATGCCCTGTCCGTACTCAAAGGCATGTACGCGGCGGAAGCCGCCTACTTCACCGCGGGCGGTCCCGGTAAGGCGTCTTTCGCGCCGCTCGCCCCGTTCTTCTCCCCCGATGTGGTACTGCATCAGGCGGATGGCCTGCCATACGGCGGAATCTGGCGCGGCCACGAAGGCATGGAGCGGTTCTTCCTCGCCATGAACGAGACCTGGGACGTCTTCGACATGGTGGAGCAGAGCTTCTTGAGCGGGAAAAGCCCGCTGGTCGTTTTGACCGAGGTGCACGTCCGGGCCAGGGCCACCGGCCGTGAACTGGACTTCCCGATCCTGCAGACGATCACCGTCGAGGAGGGGCACATCACCGAGGTGTGGCCGTTCTATTGGGACACCGCGGCGATCGCGGCCGCGGTGCACGAACTACCATTCCGCGGATGACCGCCTACCACGATCTTGACGTGTTCGAGGAAGCCGCTTCCCTGCCGGAGCGCCAGCAGAAGATCCTGCTGACCATCCGCGAATGGGTGGTCGAGCACGGATACTCGCCGAGCACGCGTGAGATCGGCGAAGCGGTCGGGCTGCGGTCGACGTCCTCGGTGTCGAAGCATCTGGCGGCCTTGGAGGAGAAGGGTTTTCTCCGCCGCAGCAGCTCGATTTCCCGGCCCATCGACGTACGCGCGTTCCTGCACGGCACCCGGTCGCCACAATCCACAGAGGACTCCGTGCCGGTTCCCGTCGTCGGTGACATCGCCGCGGGAACGCCCATCTCGGCCGTCGAGCACGTCGACGACGTGATGACCCTTCCGCGTGAACTTACCGGTCGCGGGAACGTCTTCGGGCTGCGGGTGCGTGGTGATTCGATGATCGACGCGGCGATCTGCGACGGCGACATCGTCGTGGTGAAGCAGCAGCAGGAGGCGCATTCCGGCCAGATCGTCGCCGCGATGATCGACGAGGAGGCCACGGTCAAGGTGTACCGCCGTCGCGACGGCCACGTGTACCTCGAACCGCGCAACCCCGCCTACGACGTCATCGACGGGGATCGCGCGGCCGTGCTCGGGGTCGTGGTCTCGGTGCTGCGCAGCGTCTGAGTTTCTGTCGGTGGGCCGGAGTAGCTTCCGGCCCATGTACGAAATCGACTTCGTCGAGTTCCCGTCGAACTCGGCAGACGACTCGGGCCGGTTCTTCGAGAAGGCCTTCGGCTGGACGGCGACGCCGTACGGTCCGGAATACAGCGACGTCCAGAGCGGCGGCGTGGTCTCGCTCGGCTTCCAGCAGGACGCCGCGCAGCAGCCCGCGGCGCCGCTCGTGACGATCCGCACCGACGACCTCGGACGGGCGAGGGATTCCGTCGAGGCGGCGGGCGGAGTCGTCACGGTCGAGCCGTTCGCCTTCCCCGGTGGGCGCCGGTTTCACTTCCGCGAGCCCGGCGGCGCCGAACTGGCGGTGTGGTCCCGGGACGCCTGAGCTCAAGCGGCGAACCCGAGCACCAGTGACGCGGCCACGGGCGCCAGGTACATCAGCGGGAACGCGACGTGTGAGGGCCAGTGCGCGCGGAGCACGGTGATCACGGCGCCGGCGAAGTAGAGCACCAGGCCGATCCCGGCCGCGACCCCGATCACGGGCACCCAGAGGCCTGCGATCAGCCCGAGCGCGCCCGCGGCCTTGGCGACACCGAGCAGGTTCCACCAGGAGTGCGGGACGCCGTAGTCGGCCAGCGGCTGCACGACCCACTTGGCGCGGAAGAAGATCGAGGCGGCCGAGAAGGCGGCCATGAACGCTCCGACGACGGTGACGATGACGTAAGCGGTGGACATTTCGATTTCTCCCTTGGTTCTCGGTGCTTCGTCGGGTTGACACCCGTCACCGGACCGATGTGACAGCAGGGCGCGTGAACCACGTCACAACCCGCGACGGCAAGTTTTAGAGCAAGCGCTCTGTTACTCTCGCCCCATGCCACGTCCCCGCGTGCACGATCTGGACCGGTTGCTCGACACCGCCGAGCGCCTCGTCGTCGAGGTCGGCACCCAAGGAGTCACCGTCCGGTCCCTCGCGACCGCGGCGGGAGTCCCCAACGGCACGATCTACCACGCCTTCGGCTCACTCGGCGCGTTGCTGGCGCGCGTCTGGCTACGTGCGGCGGGCGACTTCCTCGACCTCCAGACCGAACTGGCCGACCAGGCGGAAGACCCGGTCGCCGCCGTCGTGGCCGCGGCGGACGCACCCGCCGCGTTCGCCGGTCGAAGGCCCGAAGCGGCCAGAATGCTCCTCACCGTCAAGAAGGAGCATCTGCTCGGCCCGCAGGTCCCAGACGATCTCGCCGACGACCTCCTGACAGTCGACAAACGCCTGGTCGCGCTCTTGATCAGGCTCGCCGAGAGGCTCTGGGACCGCCGGGACGCCCAAGCCGTCGAGGTGCTCACGACCTGCGTGGTCGACCTGCCGACGGCCTTGTTCCGCCGCGCGTTCACCGCGGGCGAGCCGATCTCCGAAGACTCTCGTGCCCGGCTCGCCGCCGCGGTCCGCGCCGTACTGCTGCTCCCACCCCGAAAGGACCGAAATGCCCACGCTCCGCGATGACGCCCCGGTGTTCGTGCTCGACCTCGGCGACGACGAGAACCGCTTCTCTCCGTCGTGGCTGGAGACCGTCCATTCCCTGCTGGACACCGTCGTCGCGCATCCCGATCCGGCGGTGCTGGTCACCACCGGCTCCGGGAAGTTCTACTCGAACGGACTCGACCTCGAATGGCTCACCGCCAACAGTGACCAGGCCGGGAAATACGTCGCCGACGTCCACGAACTGTTCGCCCGCGTGCTCACCCTCGGCGTGCACACGGTCGCCGCGATCAACGGGCACGCGTTCGGCGCCGGCGCGATGCTGGCGATGGCGCACGACTTCCGGGTGATGCGCGCCGACCGCGGGTACTTCTGCTTCCCCGAAGCTGACATCAACATCCCGTTCACACCGGGGATGGCCGCGCTGATCCAGGGCAAGCTCACCCCCGCCGCGGCGATCGCCTCGATGACCACGGGCCGCCGCTTCGGTGGTACGGACGCACGAGACCTCGGGCTCGTGGACGCCGTCGCCGAGGAGCCCGCGCTGCTGGAGTACGCCGCCGACGTCGTCCGTCCGCTCGCCGGAAAGGACCGCGGCACCATTTCCGCGATCAAGACCACGATGTTCACCCCGGCCGTGACGGCACTTCGCACCGCGTAAGGGCACAATCGTCGATCGTGAGCGAAGATATTTTGCGCGCCGAGGCCCCGGACATCGCCGAAGCCCGCAACGGGGACGCCGCGGCGTTCGATCGCCTGGTGGAGCCGCTGCGCCGCGAGCTGCACGCCCACTGCTACCGCATGCTCGGCTCGCCCCACGACGCCGACGACGCCCTGCAGGACGCGCTCCTGCGGGCCTGGCGGGGACTGGAGCGGTTCGAGGGCCGCAGTTCGATGCGCACGTGGCTCTACACCGTCGCCACGCGCACCTGTCTCGACACCGCCGCCGCCCGCGGTAAACGCGCCCTGCCGATGGATCTGGGCCCGTCGAGCGAACGCGCCGTACTCGAGCACGTGCCGGTGACCGAGGTCGCGTGGCTCGGCCCGTATCCCGACGGGAGCCTCGGCCGAGGCCCCGCCGGACCCGACACGCTGTACGAACAGCGCGAGGCCGTCGAGCTGGCCTTCGTCGCCGCGTTGCAGCATCTGCCCGGCAATCAGCGGGCCGCGCTGGTGCTCTTCGACGTCCTCGGCTTCTCCGCCGCCGAGATCGCGTCCACAATGGACACCTCGGTCGCGGCGGTGAACAGCGCGCTGCAACGCGCGCGGGCCATCGTGGCCGAGAAGGTGCCCTCCCCCAGCCAGCAGCAGACCCTGCGGAAGCTCGAAGACGCCAGGGTCCGCGGGATCGCCGCGGACTTCGCCTCCGCGCTGGAACGCGGTGACGCCGACGCGCTCGTGGCGTTGCTGACCGAGGACGTCACCTGGTCCATGCCGCCGCTCTCGCACTGGTACCGCGGCATCGAGGCCGTCACCGACTTCGCCGTCGAGGTTCCGCTCGGCCGGTGCCCGAGCTGGCGCAGCGAGATCATCACCGCCAACGGCCAGCCCGCCGTGGCCTGTTACGTCGGCGAGTCGGCCGAAGCCACGCACCACGCCTGGTCGATCAACGTGCTCTCGCTGCGGGACGAACGGATCCGCGAGATCACGTCGTTCCTCGACCCGGCCCTGTTCCCGAGCTTCGGCCTTCCGCTGACGAAGCCCTGCTCGCCTGAGCACTCCCGCGCAGTGACAAGGAGCGGCCGGGATTGAGCTTGCGGCCGAGGCGGTCGGCCTTGGGCCACCGGACGTCGGTCGCCCAGCCCGCCTTCTCGAACAGCCAGATCAGCCGCGCGGAGATGTCGAGCTGACCGCGTCGGACACCGTGCCGGGCGCCCGTGGGGTCGGCGTGGTGGGAGTTGTGCCAGGACTCGCCCATCGAAGCGATGGCGAGCGGCCAGAAGTTCGCGGACTTGTCGCGGGCGGCGAACGGACGGTCACCGATCAGGTGACACAGCGAGTTCACCGACCACGTCACGTGGTGCAGCAGCGCGACCCGGACCAGGCTCGCCCAGAAGAACGCGGTCAGCGCACCCCACCACGACATCGTGATCAGCCCGCCGAGCACGGCCGGGGCCAGCAACGTCACGAGGGTGAGCACCGGGAACAGGCGATCGATCCGGGCGATGTCACGATCGGCCTGCAGATCCGGCGCGAACCGTTCGACGTTGGTCTTCTCGCGGTCGAACAGCCAGCCCATGTGGGCGTGCCAGAAACCGCGGGCCAGCGCGGCCGGGGTGGTGCCGAACCGCCACGGGGAGTGCGGGTCGCCCTCTCGGTCGGCGAAGGCGTGGTGACGCCGGTGGTCGGCCACCCAGCCGATGACCGGGCCCTGCATGGCCATGCTGCCGGTGACCGCGAGCGCGATCCGCAGGCCGCGGTTGGCCTTGAAGGCACCGTGGGTGAAGTAGCGGTGGAAACCGATGGTCACCCCGAGGCCGGTCAGGAAGTAGAACCCGACGGCGAGGCCGAGATCCACCCAGCCGAGTCCCCAGCCCCACGCGAAGGGGACGGAGGCGGCCAGTGCCACCAGTGGCACCACCGCGAACAGCTTGACGAGAAGGTTTTCGGTGCGGGACTGCTCCCCGGACAACAGCGGTTGCGGCGCTTGCCGCTCCGCACTGTCCGGAGGGGTGAGAACTGAGGTCATGTCGTCGTTTCTTGTCGATGGCCGGGACTGGTACCGGCTGGCTCAGCCGGTGACACGGCGCGACGCGAAAAGGCGACGCCCGCGACGAATTCTGCGCGAGCGTGCTGGACAACACGACACCCAAAACGTTGAGCTACCCCGTTCAACGAACGGTGTCGTCCGAAGGTTCCGTGTTGGGGTAGGAGGGCTCGCGAAACAGGTCGTCGTATCGCTCGCCCTGAGGGGCCGTGTGGTCGTGTCGCTCGACCTGAGTGTCGAGCGGGTGACTGAACAGCGCACTGTCCATGCTGTGAGTTTTGACGGTGAAACCTTTCGAATGGGGACCGCTCATCAGCGGTCTTCGGCGAGGCCGGGGGCGAATTCCGCCCGTCTCGTGCCGGATCGGCGTCACGCTGGAAGAGCGGCGCCACCTCCGAGGATACACGCCCCGGGGCCGGAACCCCAGGGCGTCCGTCCTCGATCAGCCGTTTGACGGCGCCGTCACGTTCAGCGCGGCGACGACGGCATCCTCCTCATCGGCGAAATGTGCTTCGAGCCTGCCCGCGAGCGAGTCGAAGTCGTCGCGCAGCCGGACCGGGTCACTCTCGCCGTGGACGTATCCCTCGACGAGGTCGCGGATCCGCTTCTGCAGCGCCGCGACGACGACGTGGTCCTCTCCGAGTTTCGTCAACGTCGGCGCGAGCGCGGGAAACCGTTGTGCCAGCATCGGAAACGCCCCCATGTCCTCGCCGGTATGATGTTTGGTCAGCGCCTCGCAGAACGAAACACAGTGCGCCCGCAGGGTTTTCTCCATAGTGAGCGAATCCGCGCGACCGGCGACGAGGTCGTCGACTCCGGCACGGAGCGTCTTGAGCTCCCCGCGCAACCATTCGTGGACCTCCACCAGGAAATCCCCCAACCCCCGCACCCGGTCGTCGATCCGGTGCAGGATCACGACGGGTAGTTCCCGTGACGTTTTCGCCTGATACTCGGCGAATCCCGGTTCCGCGGCGATAACCTTCGCGAACAGCGCGTCGCGCTCCGCCCCGGCCGGAATGGCCGCGATCGCCTCGTAGGTCCCGGTTCCCGTCTCGACGGTGACCCGGTGATCGTGCCGGATGTTGTGATACCAGCCGGGATGCCTCGACGCTCCCATGTTCGAGGCCACGACGACGGTCTTACCGTCGATTTCGAGGTACGCCAACGGATTCGTCCGGCGCTCACCGCTCTTGGCTCCGATGGTGGTCAGCAGGATCAGCGCCCACCCTTCGAACTTTCCCTTGCTCTGCCTGAATTCCTCGATCACCCTGTCGTTGAAACCGGTCAACGCGTTCCTTTCCATCACTGTGTCGACAGGAGGGCGGAATCGCCACTGGAAGAAGGGCACGACGACGATGACCCACTGATACAAGGGATCCCGAATACACCGCATGAAGGCGTCATCCCACGACGAGGGGATGCGGATTACGAGAGACGGTGTGTGCCGATCTCTGGTGGCTGAGTAGCCGCTACCTCCATGCATAGGCCCATACGGGGCGCGAAAGAGACGCTAGCACAAGGTCGACTTCTCGCGCACCTGTCTACGGGGTGCGTACCCGGCGTTGTGGGGAAGTTCAAGGACATGGGCCGGCAAAGTGTTGCCGGACTTGAGGTGATGCACCCACCGAGGGAAAACACTTATAGTCTGAATATGCGATAGCACAGGTGTTCGAGTGCGGGTATTGTTGGGGTCGTGGCCAGCGAAAACAGTCCCCAGGTGGTGCGTTCCGAGTGGTGGCGTGCCGATACTGCGACGCTGCATGCCCGTAAGCAGGAAATCGAGGTGTTGAAGCGTCAGTTGGAGGCGGAGCAGTACGCGATCCTCGCGGAAATCAATTCCCGCGGTATCCGCGGCTGCTCCGGCCATTCCACACTGTCGGCGATGATCTTCGAGGACTTCCAGGTCACGGACGCGGAAGCCGGGGCCCGGGCCGACCGGGTTCTGGCGTTGCATCCGGGGCCGTCTATCGGCGGAGACCCCCAGCCGCCGCTGGCGCCGTTGACCGCGGAAGCCGCCGCCGAGGGCGCGATCGGCGGTGCGCAGATCGACGCGATCATCCGCACCCTCACCCGCATCCCGTCCACGGTGTCGGAAGAGGCGATTCGGGGTGGGGAGAAAATCCTCGTCGACTTGGCCCGCCACGCGGGGCCCCGGCAGATCGCCCGCGCCGGACGACGACTCTTGGACACACTCGACCCCGACGGCAAAGAACCCCGGAGTGAGGATCCCAAGGACACGCGGCCGGAGTTGCGGTTCGTCAAGCACCGTGACGGAACCCTCGGCCTCAAGGCCCGGCTGGATCTGGAAACCTATGCGCGGTTGAAGTCCGACCTCGACCCGATGGCGAAACCCCACAAGGCCATTGACGGGGTCCGGGACTCCCGCACCCAGGACGAGCGCTACGGGGACGCGTTCACCGACTATGTGCGGTTGAAGACCACCAGCCGGAATCTGCCTGGGCAGGCCGGGGAAGCGACCCACATTCTCGTCACCATGTCGTATGAGGACTTGATCCGGGACCTTGGTGAGGCGCATCTGGATCTGGTCGGGCCGATCAGTGCTACCGATGCGCGGATCCTGGCCTGTGATGCCCGTGTCCGGCCCGGTGTTCTGGGTACCGCGGGCGAACCGCTGGATATCGGCCGGTCGAAACGGACGGTGTCGCTGGCCCAGAAGTACGCGTTGACCCTCCGCGATGGCGGTTGCGCGTTTCCCGGCTGCGACATGCCGGTGCCGCGCTGTACCGCGCACCACATTGTCTTCTGGCGACACCACGGCGAAACGAAGATCGACAACCTCGTGCTGCTCTGCACGAAGCACCACCGGCTCATCCACCACAGCGAATGGAAAGTCCAGATCGCCCAAGACGGACTCCCCGAATTCACCCCACCCGCTTATCTTGACCCCACCGGGGCTCCGAGACGCAACACCATGCACCTCAGGACATAGACCGAAGCTGCTGAGCTTCTGTGTGGAATCGGCCTGCGTGGGGTGCGCCCTCGCCCTGTCGTCGATCGCGGCCTTGGTGTGCACGTTTTCTGTGCGGTGATGAAGAACTAGGCATCCGCCTCGCGGATCGCGGCGAGGATCCAGCCGGTGAAGAACGCGGGATCGGTGCGAACCACAATCCTCCCCCTCGCCCAGGCCGGCGTGGAGCCAGCTCGCCTCGAACCTCACCGCCTTCGCCGCCCCGCACCCGACGCGGCACTTTCGCCTCACCCCTCAATGACCACACTCCTCCAGCACCGCACGGATCACGTGCCGCGCGTTGCTTGCCATCGCGGCGTTCGTCTTCCGGTAATACGGCAGTGCGATCAGCGCTTGCGAAAGCGTCCGTCCTTGGCCGCGGATCCAGGTCGCGTCGTCCACGCGCAACGACTCACGGAAGACCTCCCTCGCCTCGGCGGGCAGCAGATTCCAGGCCGGGAACAAATCGCAGGCCGGATCGCCCATCCCCAGGCAGCCGAAGTCGATCACCCCGGAAAGCCTGTCGTCGTCGACCAAAAGGTTGCCCGGCATCAGATCCGCGTGCAGCCACACCGGTGGCCCGTCCCAGTCCGCGGCTGCTGAAGCCTTCTCCCAGACTGCGATGGCGGCGTCACAGTCGACGTTCTCCTCTTGAATCACGCGTAGGTGCTCGATGGCCGCACGGGTCTCCGCGTCGAGCGTCGCGAGTGGTCCGCCGCGGTGTGCCGTCGGCGCCCCCGGGAGGGTGATCTTGCGCATCGCCGTCACGAATTCCGCCAGATCTTCGGCCAACTGGACGGGTCGGTTCAGCGCACCCGCCCGCGGATGCTCCCCCGGCAGCCAGCGATATACCGACCATCGCCATGGATAGCCCTCGTCCGCCTCGCCCGCCCCGGCCACTTCGGGAATGGGCGCGGGCAGCCGAGACGCGAGTCGGGGCAACCACTTCTGTTCCAGCGCCACGTCCTCGGCACCGCTCTCGCCGAGCGGCAGCCTCACGACGAGGTCGTCACCCAGCCGGAACATGGCATTGACCGTGCCACCGGACGGCCACCGTTCGACCGCGAGCCCGGCCCAATGGGGGAACTGTGCCGCGATCAACCGCCGTACGAGATCTTCGTCGACGGGATTCCTCTGCCCGGTACTCACGGCGAACATCTGACCGCCGGACGTCGCCGACCGTCAAACGGTTTCCGAGCGCGGCGGCGACGTCGGCGAGCGACGAACGCGTCCGCGCCACGCCTCGACCCGGTCGAGGAACCGATGGAACCGCAGCACCCCGCTCACCGTGGTGACCGCGGCGAGCTCTCGACCACACCGCCGACCGCCCCGAACGGCGGGCGCGGCGGAACCCCCACCACCGGCGGTATGCCCCCGCCCACCGACAAGATGCGCGTCACTTGATCTTGCTGGAGACTGCCCAGCGTGCTGCGGCCGGTACTCGACCCGTCCCCCGCCGAGTGGATCTCCGCCCGACTCGGTGGGGCGTTCGGCGCGGCCTGCCGCACGGTCCCCCGCGGATATGCCGCCTACGCCCGGATCTGCCATCCGGCCGAACGTGACCGCGGCGGCTGGGCGAGCTGGAGCGAAGCCGCGGCGGAAACGGGCCGGCGCGCACACGGCGCCATGCAGTGGCACGCCCTCGTGGGCTCCCCGGATCCGGTGAACCTCACCGGCTCGCTCTGGCGGGGCTCACCGCCCGGCCGCGGCACTCTGCCGTCGCACAGCCTCACGGCCCTGCTGGCCGTCCTGGGTGACCATACGTCCACCTCGGACGCCTGGTTCTGTCTGTGGGAGGGCTACGGCTGGGCCGACGAGGCCACGCTGTCCCGCGAACACCTGGACGCTCCCCGGCTGCGGCATCCCGGCCGCGACTACCTGCTGTTCACCGGGCCGCTGACGGCAGCGACGCGACTCGGCTGGCGGCCGCGGCCGAACTGGTTCGAGGCACAGTCACCCAACCTGTTCTGGCCGGACGACCGGGCGTGGTGCGTGGCCACCGAAGTCGACTTCGACTCGACCCTCGTGGCAGGCGAGGAGGCCCTGATCGACGCACTCCTCAAAACGCCCGGCCTGGAGGCCTGGCGAATCGAACCCGACACCTCGCTCGCCGCGGACGCCGACCGGATCAACCAGCTCCCTTGACGGCTACGCGGAGTAAGATCACGCCGCAATCCAGAAGACCCTCAAGTGCCATGAAAGGTCCTTTCCTTGCAAATTTTGCAAGGAAAGGACCTTTCATGGCACTACGAGAGGCGGGTCAGCGCTCTTCGATCGCGTCCACCTTCGACGGGTAGAAAGCGACGTGGTCCTTGATCTCGGCGACCGCGTCGTGCGGCGCTTCGTAGGTCCACACGGCGTTCTCGGCGAGGCCGTCGCCGGTGCGGATGCTGTAGTACGAGGCGTCGCCCTTGAACGGGCAGTACGTCGAGTGTTCCGTCCGTTCCAGCAGGTCGAAGTCGACGTCGGCGCGCGGGATGTACTGCGCCGGCGGGTAGTTCGCCTCCTGCAGCGTCAGCGCGTTCGCGCTGTCCGCCACGACCTTCCCGCCGACCGTGACGACCACCCGCGCCTTGTTCGGCGACACCGTGATCGGGTGGTCCGCGCTGGGCTTCAGCACCTTCTTGTCAGACATGGATCAGCTCCCTCGGGGGTTTCCGATACCGGGCACAGCGACCGTGCCCGCGCGGATATTCCCCTCAGGGCAGGTAGTACATCGGGTTCGGCAGCTTCACGGGGAACTCCGCGTAGCCGCCTTCGAGGTCGCTGAACTGGTCGCCGAAGTTGAGCACGATGGTCGCGCCGGTCGAGGCGATGTGCTTCCGCGTGCCCGCCTTGTACTGCACGGTGGTGCAGGTGAGCCCGCACGGCAGGTAGTCCGGCGCGGTGGTCTTCGGCTTGAAGAACGCGCCGGCCGGGGCAGGGAAGCCCTCGTTCGCGAGGTTCTTGAGCGACTGCGGGCCCTGGAACTCGTTGCGGCCGGTCAGGAAGTAGATCTTGACGCCGCGCTGCGCCGCCCAGTTCGCCAGTTCCAGCACCGGCTTGTTCGCGACGAAGGTGCCCTTGTCGATCGCTTCCTGCTGCTTCTTCGGGTCGAAGCCGAAGTCGTTGTCGGCCTCCCAGCCGTAGGTGACCTCGGAGGTGTCGTCGACGTCGAGCACGATGGAGGGGTTCTTCACACCGTGGTCGAGCCGCCGGTTCAGGTAACGCTTGGCGTCTTCGACCTGCCGCTTCGTGTCGGACACGAAGCGGCTGTTGTCGGAGTAGTGGTGCTTACCCGCGCTGTCGACGACATCGCCGTAGTAGGCCTTCACGTCGAGTTTGACCTGGCCGATGTTGGCGGGCTCGTGCCCGCGGTGCCAGGCGGCGTCGTCGGTGTTCGCGACGGCGGTGGCGCCGCCGGCGAGGACGGCTCCGGCGGCCGCGGCGGCGGCCAGTTTCAGCAGACCGGTGAACCGGCTCATGGAAATGCTCCTCACGTCAGCTGTGCGCGGCAAAGGAACGCTACTCCAGAACGACCGATTCTGGTCAGTACCAAAGTCGCTTCTTCACCACCGCGAGGTTTCAGCTTGCGGCGCAAGGCATCCGGGTCTATATCGAGACCGCGGACGAGGATCTCCAACCGACCGATATCGTGTTTTTTCAGCAGTACACGAAGATTCTTCTCACTGTACGGTCCGTACTCGAATACCCGGAACGCCCGGATTCCCGGCGGCGGAGCGTCGCCGGTCAGGTACGCGATGCGTTCGTCGAGCTGCCACAGGCCATGCCGCGCGGCGTAATGCCGCACGAGTCCCGCTCGGACGACGGCGCCGTCGGGGTCGACGATCCATTCACCCGGTTCACGTACGGGGATCTCGTCGGGGTCGGCGTCGGTCACCGTCCACTGTGCACCGTCCGAACGCAACACCGTCGCCCGGCGCGACACGGTGGATCCCACCCCGCGCCAGAGGCACGCCTCGCGGACCTGACCGTCCAAAGAGACCAGTTCGACCTCGTCGGCCCAAGGCGCGATGGAGAAATCGAGACCCGGCGCGCATTTGACCGACAGTTCGCGGCCCGCGTACGCCTCGACCAGTCCGTCCAGTGGTGGCAGGAAATCGGCGGGTTTCCACGCCCGCCGCCCGGCCGAGTCACGACGGGCGGGGTCTGCCACGACGACAGCGGACCGGCTGACCGGCCGCAGCGCGTCGGCCCGCAGCAAGCCAGGGGAAACCCCGGCCTCGACGGCGTTGTGCCGCGCCATCGCCAGCCGGACCTCGTCCAGATCCGAGCCCAGTGCCCGAGAGGCGACGCGGGCGATCTCGATCAGGTCCGCGCCGACGGAACAGGTCACGTCGTGGACGTCACGGCCGGCGAGCCGCGCGGCCCGGTGCCGGGCGACCTCGGTGGCACTGGCCTGCTGGAGCGCGTCGCCGGTGAACAGCCACGAGCCCGCCGAGTCCAGTTTGGACGCGGACTTCCGTCGCAGTACCACCGTTTCCAGCACCGCGGCCGCGTGGTCCGGGGCGATCCGGCGCACGGCGGCGACATCGGCGATGCGGGTCTTGTCGGTCAGCGGCAGGGACGAGCACTCGGCGAGCGCCGCGCTTCCCGCGCCGGAGCGCAGGAAGGCGACGTCGTCGAGTGAGAACCGATACGGCACCTACGACCGCTTGGTACCGGTGATCATCACGTTGTAGAACAGTTCGCGCGGCAGCACCTTCGCGAGCAGCTTCTTGTCCAAAGCGGACAGCCGCAGCCACAGCCGGTACGCGAACAGACGCCAGCGCAGGGTCAGTTTCTCCTGCGGCACGGCGGCTTCGAAGGTCCGGATCGGCCAGCCCGCGAGCGCGGCCGCGAACTCTTCGGTGACCGCGCGGACGTCCTGCGCCCCGGCGCCACGAGCCATCGACTCCAGTTCGGACGGGTCGAAGGTGTGGATGTCGACCACGGCCTCCAACGCGGCCGCACGGGAGGACTCGTCGAGTTCCTCCTGCGGGCGGCGCCAGCCGTTCAGCACCGGCAGCTTGGTCAGGTTGGTGGTGAGGTACCAGGTGAGCTGGCCGAGCTTGCGCGCGTAGAAGTCGCCGACCTTCGTCGGCTCCCCCGCGAACACGAACCGGCCACCCGGCTTCAGCACCCGCAGCACCTCGGCGAACGCCGCGCGGACATCCGGGATGTGGTGCAGCACCGCGTGCCCGACGACGAGGTCGAAGCTGTTGTCCTCATAGGGAATCCGCTCGGCGTCGGCGACCCGGCCGTCGACGTCGAGGCCGAGGTTCTCGGCGTTGCGCAGCGCGACCTGGACCATGCCCGGCGAGAGGTCGGTGACCGAACCCTTCTTGATGACGCCGCCCTGCATCAGGTTCAGCAGGAAGAAACCGGTGCCGCTGCCCAGTTCCATCGCGGTCGGGTACGGCTGGCCGTCTTCACCCGCGACCGCGTTGAACACGTCGGTCGCGTAGGAGATGCACCGCTCGTCGTAGGAGATGGACCACTTTTCGTCGTAGGTCCCGGCTTCCCAGTCGTGGTACAGCACGTTGGCGAGCTTGGGGTCGTCGAAAGCGGCCTTGACCTCTTCGGCGGTGGCGTGCGGGTTCGGCGCCGGATCGTTCACCTGGGTCATCCGGGTCACTTCCCCTCGAAGGTGGCCTTGCCAGGACCGTTTTCGATGAACGACTTCATGCCGTTGCGCTGGTCCTCGGTCGCCCACAGCGCGGCGAAGAGGTGCGCTTCGAGTTTGAGACCGCTCGCGAGGTCGGTGTCGAGACCGCCGTCGATCGCGGCCTTCGCGGCGCGCAGGGCCACGGCGGGACCGTTCGCGAACTGCGAGGCCCACTTGTGCGCGGCGGCGTAGACGTCGTCCGGCGCGACGACCTCGTCGAGGATGCCCAGCGCGAGCGCCTCTTCGGCCTTCACGAACCGGCCGGTGAACACGAGGTCCTTGGTCTTGCTCGGGCCGATGAGCCGCGCGAGGCGCTGTGTGCCACCGGCGCCGGGGATGACGCCGAGCTGGATCTCCGGCTGGCCGACCTTGACGTTGTCGCCGGCGATCCGGCGGTCCGCGGTCAGCGCGAGTTCGAGGCCGCCGCCCAGCGCGTAGCCGGTGATGGCCGCGACGACCGGCTTCGGGATGTTCGCGATGGTGGCCAGCGACGCGGTCAGCGCGGCGCCGAACTTCGCGATCTCGGGGTACGTGCGCTCGGCCATCTCCTTGATGTCCGCGCCGCCCGCGAAGGTCTTCTCGCCGCCGTAGAGGATCACGGCGCGCACGTCGTCGCGCTCGGAGGCCTCACGGGCCGCCTCGGCCAACTCGGCCTGCACCTGGTTGTTCAGCGCGTTGACCGGCGGGCGGTCCAGCCGGATCGTGCCGACCCCGCCCTCGACCTCCAGGCTTACGAACTCTCCCACGCCAGTCCTCCTTAACAGTCCAAGACAGATTGCAGGCTACCGGTCAGTACGACCCGTCAACGGCGACGGGCGAAGTAGCGCTCACCGGACCGTTCGAGCAGGAGGTCCTGGTCGAACGTCTTGGACAGGTTGTCGCTGGTCACGACGTCGTCCATGAGGCCGGAAGCGACCGCGCGGCCGTCGCGGAGCAGCAGCGCGTGGGTGAATCCCGGCGGGATTTCTTCCACGTGGTGGGTGACGAGCACCATGGCCGGGGCCTCCGGGTCGAGCGCCAGCTCCGAGAGGCGCGCGACCAGGTCCTCGCGGCCGCCGAGGTCGAGTCCGGCGGCCGGCTCGTCGAGCAGCAGCATCTCCGGGTCGGTCATCAGCGACCGCGCGATCAGGGTCCGCTTGCGCTCGCCCTCCGAGAGTGTCCCGAAGGTGCGCTCGGCCAGGTGCGGGATGCCCAGCGCGCCCAGCAGTTCACGGGCGCGGTCGGTGTCGAGGCTGTCGTATTCCTCACGCCAGCGGCCGACGACGGCGTACCCGGCGCTCACCACGACGTCGAGCACGCGCTCTTCACCGGGCACCCGCTGGGCGATCGCGGCCGAGGTGAAGCCGATGCGCGGGCGCAGGTCGAAGATGTTGACCTTGCCGATCCGGTCGCCGAGGAGGTCGACCGTTCCCGAGGTCGGGTGGAGTTCGGCCGCGGCCAGCCGGAGCAGGGTGGTCTTGCCCGCGCCGTTCGGGCCGAGCACCACCCATCGCTCGTCCAGTTCCACGGTCCAGTCGAGGTCGGCGAGGAGATCATTGCCTGTTCGGCGGACCCCGACACCGGTCATCCTCACCACGAGGTCGTCAAGTTCGCTGGGCTGGATCGGCTCACTCACGCGCCCATTGTGTCCGCACACGCGCGCGCGTGAACACCGGGCCGCCGGTCCGCGGAAAGCGGCTGGTCCAGGAAGTGGGACGCGGCGTCCCCGGCGGGGTGGCTGTGGCACGATCGGAGGCATGATCAGGTCCGTGTCCGCCGCCTTCCCCGTCATCGGGGGCTCTTTCTGGCGCCGCCGGGCCATCGACCTGCTCCTCGTCGCCTCCTGTGGGTGTACCACCGCGCGACACGGCTGAGTCCCGGCTCTTCCGACTCCCACCCCGTGTCGCGCCGCGTTCGGCCCTGCTTTCCCGAGCCCGCGAGTCTTCACGAGGAGCCCCAAGTTGACCACGTCCCTTTCGCCACGCCAGGACTTCGAGACCCACCCGCAGCTGGTCGACCCGCTGCTACCGGAGCTGCTGCACCCCGAGCGCCTGCTCTGGACGCCGCGGGAACTGGCCGAGCTGACCTCCACCGTCGCCACCGAACTGACCACCGGCCTGCGCGGCCTGCTGCGCTTCGACGAGGACCGCCGCTGGTGGGCCCGGCTCGCGCTGACCGACGGCGTCGAGCTGTGGCTGCTGTCCTGGCTGCCCGGCCAGCGGACCAAACCGCATGACCACGGTGGCGCGTCCGGTTCGTTCACCGTCCTGCAAGGGGAACTCGGCGAGGAGTACCGCTACCCCGGCGGCCCGATCCGGCGCCGCACGCACGTCGTGGGTGAGAGCATCGGCTTCGGCGCGGGCCGCGCGCACCAGGTGACCGGTATCGGCACCGAGCCCGCCGCCAGCGTCCACGCCTACTCGCCCCCGCTGGTCGCGACCCGCGAGTACCGCACGCTCGCCGACGTTCCCGCCGAGATCCCCTCGCTGGCCCCGATACTGGGTCGATGAGTGCGATCGACGACCTGCTGGCGTCCGCCCGGTCCGGACTGGACCGGGCGGAGCCCGGGCAGGCACTGCGGCTGCAACGTGACGGCGCCTTGATCGTGGACATCCGTCCGCACGTCAACCGGCTCGAAGAGGGTGAGATCCCCGGCTCGGTGGTCGTCGAGCGGATCCACCTCGAATGGCGGCTCGCGCCGGACAGCGAATGGCGGCTGCCGGAGGTGAAGCCCGACTCGACGGTGATCGTCGTGTGCAACGAGGGGTATGCCTCCAGCCTGGCCGCCGCCGACCTTCGGCGGCTCGGCCTGCCGGGCGCGACCGACCTCGAAGGCGGGTTCCGCGCCTGGCGTTCGGCCGGCCTCCCGGTCCGGGAAGGCGGCACTCCCGCCGTCCCCTGACGCCTACCGGATCGTCAGCCTGGCGACCGAGTCCGGGGACAGCGGCAGGGCCGCGTCGATCGCCGAACCCCGCGTCGGGCGCGGATTGACCAGGACGCCGGTCGCCACGGCTCGTCCGGCGGCGGCCGCCACGACCTCGCGCCCGGTCCGGCGGCGGATCCGGGGCCAGCCCGCGCCGGTGGCCGCGCGGTACTCGGCGAGCAGCCGCTCGTCGGTGAAGACGCAGAACCAGTCGCCGTGCGTACCGAGCCGGGCCGGGAGCGGCGCGCCCGCCAGGTCCGCCGGACCCCACACCGAGCGCTCGAGGAAGGTCCGCAGTACCGGGGACACCGGCTCGCGGGCGACCTCGGGAAGCGCGCTGGGACTGGCGAGCTCTTCCCGATCCGGCCGGACGTTCCTGGCGAGCCACTGCGAAGCGAGCCTGAAGTCTTCTCCGGTGAGGTCCTCCTGAAAGCCGTCCAGGCTGTTCTTGACGCTCCCCAGGAATTCGTAGAACCGCCGGGTACAGGTCCGTTCGGACACGGTGACCTGGCCGCGGGCGACCAGCCCCCGGAGCCTGCCGACCATTCCCGACTCGCCGTCGGCCGGGTCGACGCCGAGGTTGTAGGCGGTCCAGACGATCTCGGGCATGAGCGGGTCGGCGGACCGGCCGAGGACGCGGTTCAGCCGCAGGAGAACGATCTCGCGCACCCGGGCAGGCTCGGCGTCCTCGGCGATGCCCCAGATGGCGCGCAGTTCGGGCCCGAGCGCGCGGGCGAGCCCCTCCTGCCGGATACCGGCGCGGGCGTGGATGTGATGCAGCCGGTCTTTGGCCCGGCGCGACAGTTTCGTTTCCTTCGCCGAAGCCACCATTCCTCCGATATTCGGGATAGGCCCGGCAAAGTCTATTTCACCTGCTTGTTTGTCATTGTTCGGCGGAAATCGAAGATCAGGGTTTTACTTTGTTCGGCACCGGCTTGACAGCCACTCAGGCCAGGACAACCCGCGCGAGTTCCGCCGGAGTCGCGAGCAACCGGTGTTTCGGCAGCACGCGGACGGTGTAGCCGATCGAGCCGGGGTGCGGCAGTTTCAGCCGCGCGGAGAACGCGCCGATCCCGTCGCCGGACATGCCGACGGTGACCGGTTCGCTCAGCTCGTCCCCGTCGCCGACCTTCCCGACCACGGCCTGGACGTCCACTTCGGACGGTTCGAGACCGGCGAGGTCGATCCGCGCCCGGATGGTCACCTCGGTCCCGGTGACCATCGGCGCGGCGTCCTCGACGAGCAGTTCGGTGTCGAAGATCCGCACACGCGGCCAGGCGACGTCGAGTTTGGTCCGGTAGTCGGCCAGCGACAGCGCGCCGCGGTACCCGTCACCCGTCGCCTCGGCGACCATCCGCGACGCGGGCAGATAGCCCGATTCGACGTACTCCCGCACCATGCGCGACGCCTGCACGCGCGGCCCGAGCGTCTCCAGCGTGTGCCACACCATCGACAGCCAGCCACCGGGCACACCGTCGGCGTCGCGGTCGTAGAACAGCGGCGCGATCTGGTGGCCCAGCAGGTCGTACAGCGCCGCGGCCTCCAGTTCGTCCCGGCGCAGCGGGTCGGTGACGCCGTCCGCGGTCGGGATCGCCCAGCCGTTGCTGCCGTCGTAGCACTCGTCCCACCAGCCGTCCCGGATGGACAGGTTGAGGCCGCCGTTGAGCGCGGACTTCATCCCCGAGGTCCCGCACGCCTCCAGCGGCCGCACCGGCGTGTTCAGCCAGACGTCGCAGCCGCGATAGAGGTAGCGCGCCATGGACATGTCGTAGTCCGGCAGGAACACGATCCGGCGCCGCACCTCGGGATCGTCGACGAACCGGACGATCTGCTGGATCAGCTGCTTGCCGCCCTCGTCGGCGGGATGCGACTTGCCGGCGACGACGAGCTGGATCGGGCGCTTCTCGTCCAGCAGCAGCGCGCGCAGGCGTTCCGGGTCGCGCAGCATCAGCGTCAGCCGTTTGTACGTCGGCACGCGGCGCGCGAAGCCGACGGTCAGCACGTCCGGGTCGAAGACCGTGTCGGTCCAGCCGAGTTCGAGCGCGGACGCGCCACGCTGCATCCACGCGGCCCGCACCCGGCGCCGGACCTCGGCGACCAGCTTCTCGCGCAGTTCACGCCGCAGTGCCCACAGCTGCTCGTCGCTGACGCCGTCGCGCAGCGGTTTGCCCTGGGTGCCGTCGAGGCCCCACTCCTCGTGGTTGCGGCCGAGCAGCGCGCTCAGTTCACGCGCCACCCAGGTGGGCCCGTGCACGCCGTTGGTGACCGACGAGACGGGCACCTCGTCGAAGTCGAAGCCGGGCCACAGCCGGGAGAACATCCGCCGCGACACCCTGCCGTGCAGCGCCGAGACGCCGTTCGCCCGCTGCGCGAGCCGCAATCCCATATGCGCCATGTTGAACAGGCCGGGGTTGTCCTCCGCGCCGAGCGCCAGCACGCGGCGCGGGTCGACGTCCGGGACGAGCCTGCCGTCGGTGAAGTACCGCTGGACGAGGTCGACGGGGAACCGGTCGATCCCGGCGCTGACCGGGGTGTGCGTGGTGAACACGGTGCCCGCGCGGACGGCGGGCAGCGCCTCGTCGAACGCCAGCCCGTCGGCCTGGATGATCTCCCGGGCGCGTTCCAGGCCGAGGAACCCGGCGTGGCCTTCGTTGGTGTGGAACACCTTCGGCTGCGGATGTCCGGTCAGCTCGCAGTAGCGCCGCACCGCGCGGAAGCCGCCGATCCCGGCCAGGATCTCCTGCCGGATGCGATGGTCGGCGTCGCCGCCGTAGAGCCGGTCGGTGACCGCGCGCAGGTCCTCGTCGTTGGCGTCGGTGTCGGTGTCCAGCAGCAGCAACGGGATCCGGCCGACGCGGGCCTTCCAGATCTGCGCGTGCAGGGTGCGCCCGGCGGGCATCGCGACGTCGACGAGCACCGGCTTCCCGCCGTCGGTCAGCAGCTCCAGCGGGAAGGCGTTGGGGTCGATCACCGGGTAGTGCTCGACCTGCCAGCCGTCGAGCGACAACGCCTGCCGGAAGTACCCGGCGCGGTAGAGCAGCCCGACACCGATCATCGGCACGCCGAGGTCGGACGCCGCCTTGAGATGGTCTCCGGCGAGCACGCCGAGGCCGCCGGAGTAGTTCGGCAGCGCCTCGGTGACGCCGAATTCCATCGAGAAGTACGCGACGGCCGACGGCAGCTCGGCGTCGTCCTGCTTCTGGTACCAGCGCGGCTCGGCGAGATAGCGGTCCAGATCGGCGACCGCCTCGCGCGCGTGGGCGAGGAAGGAGTCGTCGACGGCCAGTTCGTCGAGCCGGGCCGGTGGCAGGGCGGTGAGCATCCGCAGCGGATCGCGGACACGGTTGAACAGGTCCGCGTCCATCGACGCGAACAGGTCGCGGGTCGGCGGATGCCAGGTCCAGCGCAGATTCGTGGCGAGGTCACCGAGGCCGGAGAGCGACTCCGGCAGGCTCGCGCGGACGGTGAACCGGCGGACAGCTCTCATGAGGAGCGACCATATCGCCACGGTCCCCGCCCCGCTCAAGACCCACTTCGGGGATTACCTGCACGCGGGCCATAAGCGCTGGGTATGGTCCCTGCTTGCCGGAGTACGCGGCCCGGTCGGGGCCTTGATGATAAGCGAGTGAACATGATCCAAGGGGGAGTGCGGGGCTTGCGCCGCCCGGCTCTGATCGCGGTCGTGACGGTGCTGGCCCTCGGGCTGAGCGCTTGCGGCGACAAGGGAAGCTCGACCGGCAAGGACGGCAGCCAGCCGGGAGCCGGTGACATCGCCGGACTGCCGGTCACGCATTTCGAAAGCGGCCTGAAGCCGGACGCGCCCAAGCCGGATCTGCAGGTCCGCAACGAGGACGGGTCCGAAGACGACACGCTCGCCATCGCCGCGATCGCCGACGCGCAGACCTACTGGACCGAGGTCATGCCGCGTGACTTCGGCCAGCAGTACGAGCCGCTGAAGTCGCTGCTGTCCTACAGCGCGCGGTCCGACACCGAAGAAACCGAATGCGGCAGCGTCAAGGGCTTGGTCAACGCCTTCTACTGCCCGCCGGACGATTCGGTGGCGTGGGACCGCGGCGTGCTGCTGCCGATGCTGCGCGAACGGTTCGGGAAAATGGCGAGCGCCGTCGTGCTCGCGCACGAACTCGGCCACGCCGTGCAGTACCGGCTCGGCGAGAAGGCCAACATCAAGAAGAACACCCCCTCGATCGTCAAGGAGCAGCAGGCCGACTGCTTCGCCGGCGGCTACTTCCGCTGGGTCGCCGAGGACAAGAGCAAGTTCTACCGCGTCTCCACCTCCGAGGGCCTGAACCAGGTCATGGCGTCGCTGTTCCTGATCCGCGACCAGGCGGGCACCAGCGCGACGAAACAGGGCGCGCACGGCACGGCGTTCGACCGCACGTACGCGTTCCAGGTCGGGTTCGAGAAGGGCCCGAAGGAATGCGCGGCGATGAACGAGGAGAACATCAAGGCGCGGATCACCGAGCGCCCGTTCGACAAGGGTGACAAGGGCAAGGGCGACGCGAAGCTCGACGCCGAGATCGTCGGGATCCTGAAGAAGAGCCTCGACGAGGCCTTCAAGGGCGCCGGCGTCCCCGGCCCGGAGATCACCGAGGACGGCAACGGCAGCTGCCCCGGCGGCCCCAGCACCCCGCCCGCTTCGTACTGCGCGTCGAACAACACCGTCAGCATCGACATGGCCAAACTGCGCGAACTCGCCCAGCCGGTCGACCAGGAAGCCGAGTGGAAGAGCGGGCACAGCGAGGGCAAGGGCGACTTCGCCGCGTTCTCGGAAATCGCGTCCCGCTACGCGATGGGCATCCAGAAGGGTGTCGGCGCGTCGATCGACAACGCGAACGCCGGGCTGCGCACCGCCTGCCTGGTCGGCGCGTGGGCGAAGGCCAGCACGGTGCCCGGCGCGACCCTGCGGCTCTCGGCCGGCGACCTCGACGAGGCCATCTCGGATCTGCTGAGCCCGGAGAGCCTCGTCTCGGCCGACGTCAACGGCAAGCGCGTGGAGAACGGTTTCGAGCGGATCGAGGCGCTGCGGAAGGGCTACCTGGAGAGCTCCGCGGTGTGCTCGACCCAGTACGGCTGATCGTGAACGGCCCGGTGACGGGTCCTTGAAGTGCTATGAAAGGTCCTTTCCTTGCGAAATTTGCAAGGAAAGGACCTTTCATAGCATCCGGGGGTTGCGATACCTCAGTAAAGAGCGCTCGCCAGGTCCCGGCGCGCCTTCATGACGCGCTCGTCGGTCGGGTCGAACAGGTCGAACAGCGCCACCAGGTGCTCCCGCACCTTGTTGCGGTCGTCGCCCGCGGTACGCCGCACGGCCGCGACCAGCCGCGCGAAACCCGCCTCCGGCTGCTGCCCGGCGACCTCGAGGTCGGCCGCGGCGAGCTGGGCGTCGAGGTCGGCCGGGTCCGCGTCGGCCTTCGCGATCGCGTCCGGGCCGGCGGCCTCGGCGCGCGCGGTGAACTTGACCTGCGCGAGCGCGGTCTTCGCCTCCTCGTTCGCCGGCTCGACGTCGAGGATGCGCTCGTAGGCCGCCTGCGCCGCGGCGAAGTCACCGCGTTCGAAGGCCTCCTCGGCCTCGGTGAAGCGCGGGTCCTCCGGCTGTTCGACGCCGCCGCCGTTCTCCTCGGCCGCCTTGATCCCGGGCAGCCGGTCGCGCAGCGCGTCGAGCAGTGAACCGAGCCACTTGCGGATCTCGGGTTCGGGCAGCGCGCCCGAGAACGCGTCGACCGGCTGGCCGCCGCCGATGGCGATGACCGTCGGGATCGACTGCGCGCCGAAAAGCTGCGCGATGCGCGGGTTCGCGTCGACGTCCACCTTCGCGAGCACCCAGGCACCGCCGGACTCGGCGGCGAGGCGCTCCAGCACCGGGCTGAGCTGCTTGCACGGCCCGCACCATTCGGCCCACAGGTCGACGACCACCAGCTGCTGCAGGGATCGCTCGACGACCTCGGCCTGGAAGGTCGCTTCGGTGACTTCGATCACGGCGCCGCCCGCTGCCGGGCCGGGCTGTGCGGCGCCGTCCGATGAGGGCCGCGGTGGCGCCGGGGGCTGTTTCTGAGTCGCTTCGGCTCGTGCCTTGAGTGCGGAAAGGTCGACCGCGCCGGAAAGCGCGGCGGACATCGCCGCCGTCTTCGCTGCTGATCCGCGTGGGTGTGTCACGGTTCCATCCTGGCACGCATCGCCGAGCGTTTCACCGCAGGTGCCCCCGGCTGCCCGCTTGGCAGGACGGGTCCGTTCCGGCAGGCTCGCTGCGAGGGGGTGATCGACATTCCGACACGCAGGACGGCCACGGTGGTCGCCGCGATCGCCATCGCCGTCACCTGGGTGGCCGTGATCACCGTCCTGATCGCCCATCAGCCCGACCCCGGTGTCGGCAGTCCAGGGCAGCTCCGGGAGGACCTCGCCACCGCGCTCAACCGGCACGACGTCGAGGCCCTCTCCGAGCTCATCGACTATCCGCCCGCGTCGGCGGACGACTTCGCGAAGTCCTACATCGACGCGTTGGCGGGCCGCGGTGCGCACGACGTCACGGTGAAGTTCGCGCCGAACGATCTCGCGCCGACTTCGGCGACCGTCAGCGGGAAACTGGGCGACGGCAGTTCCTTCGGTTATCCGGTGGCCATCGCGGTCAAGGACAAGCTGTGGATGGTCTCCTTCACCCCACCGCTCCCCTGACGAAAGCGCCTGGGCTACTCGCTCAGGTGCTTCTCGACGCGCTCCACCTTCGCGGTCAGCTGCCCTTCGTAACCCGGCCGGATGTCGGCCTTGAGCACCAGCCCGACCCGCGACGAGCCTTCACCCGCGGCTTCGACGGCCCGTTTGACGACGTCCATGACCTCGTCCCAGGAGCCCTCGATGTTGGTGAACATGGCGTTGGTCGAATTCGGCAGGCCGGACTCGCGCACCACCTTCACCGCGCGGGCGACCGCTTCGCTGACCCCGCCGTCTTCCTCGGTCGCGGACGGGCTGACACTGAAGGCCACGATCATGTTCTGCTCCTCGTTCAGACACTTTTCCCACGCATAACACCCGGTCGTGCGGCATGGCACGGGTACCCGCTGGTAACTTCGAACGTCATGAGCCGTCCGTTGCCGTTCGACCCGATCGCCCGCGCGGCGCAGCTGTGGGAGGCCCGTATCGGGCCGTCCTCCACCATGGCCGCGGTGACCGGGATCATGCGCGTGCAGCAGATCATCCAGTCCGCGGTGGACGGTGCCCTCAAACCGCACGGGCTGACGTTCGCCCGGTACGAGGCACTGGTCCTGCTGACCTTCGCCCGCGCGTCCAGCCTGCCGATGCGGGTGATGGGCGAGCGGCTGCAGCTGCATCCGACGAGCGTCACCAACATCGTGGACAGGCTCGAAAAAGACGGTCTGGTCAAGCGGGTCCCGCATCCGACCGACCGCCGCACCACCTTGGTCGAGATCACCGAAGAAGGCCGCGTACGCCGCGAAGAGGCCACCAAGGCGGTCACCGAGATCGACTTCGGGCTGACCGGGCTCACCGGCAAGCAGACCGAGCAGCTGACCGACCTGCTCACCAAGGTCCGCAAGGCCACCGGCGACTTCACCGAATAACCCCGGAAGCGCGTGAAGGCCCCCTTCCCTCGGTTGAGCCGAGGGAAGGGGGCCTTCACGCGCTTAAAGGAAGATCAGGCGGCGGCAGCGGTCTCCGGGGTGCGGGCGAACAGGCCGACACCGCCGTGCGACAGCCGCTGCGGGCCGTCGAGCTTGCCGTTGCGCAGCGCCCAGGACTCGAACAGCCAGGTGAACAGCGGCGGGATGCTGGAGAGCAGCGCGAGGATCAGGGTCTTCGGGCGCCAGCCGAGCGGCTTCGCCACGGAGAGGGAGACCAGCACGTAGAGGACGAACACGACGCCGTGCACCATGCCGAGGACGGGAACGCCGCCCTCGGCGAGCTTGACGGCGTACTTGAGGAACATCCCGACCAGCAGCCCGGCCCACGAGAGGGCTTCGGCTACCGCGGCCACGCGGAATACTAGAGCGGCCTTGCTGGACACTTTCTCCTCCTGTGGGGTCTCACCACTATGCGTACACACATGACTACGTCCGACTAGCACTGTCCAAGGCGGACTCGCCAAGAACGTCAACAGCGCTGTCGGACGTGGTAATACCAGTGTGAGGCGTGACGGCCCTCACCGGAACACCGGGGGCCGTGATGCTCCTCACGACCCCCGGTGCGAACCGGTCTAAACCAGTCGGATCACCCGGCGCACGGCGATTTCGGCGCGCCTTCGGGACCGGTCGCCCAGGTGGCCTTCGCCGGATCGTCCGTGAGGCGGAAGTCCAAAGTGGTCCCCCGCGTCAACTGTTCCAAACCGACATATGCCCGCTGTGACCCGGATCCCAGTCCCTGGACGTACTGGAGCTTCGACGCGTCGGCGCCGTCGGCCTTGATCGTGATGTCGCGACCGTTCTCCAGATGCACCACCGACTTCTCGAACCGCGGCGCGTTGAGCACGAACTGCCCCGTCCCGGGTACGGCCGGATAGAGGCCCAGCGCGCTGAAGACGTACCACGCGGACATGGTCCCGAGGTCGTCGTTCCCGGTGACACCGTTCGGCGCGTTGGTGAACAACGTGTGCGCGGCACGCACCACGGCCGAGGTCTTCCACGGCTGCCCGGTCAGCGTGTACATCCAGGGCGAGTGCAGATCCGGCTCGTTGTTCGGGTTGTAGCGGAACTGGTTGTAGTAGTTGTACGGGCCGACGACCCATTCCTCGCGCACGGTCTTCGCCGGATCCTTGACCAGATCCCCGTAGGCGAAGAAGTCGTCGAGCCGCTTGCCGACGTTCTCCTTGCCGCCCATGCGGTCGACCAGGCCGGGGACGTCCTGCTGGGTCAGCCACTGGTACTGCCACGACGTGCCTTCGTGGAATCCGTCCTGGCTCTGCGGGTCGAACGGCTTGCCCGCCGGACTGAACCATGCGCCGCCTTCGAGCTTGGGCCGGTAGAACCCGGTGAAGCCGCGGTCGGTCACCGAGGAATCCCACAGCGTGCGATAGCTCCGTCCCTTGTCCGCCAAGGCCTTCGCGTCGTCCTTCTTGCCGAGCCCGGCGGCCATGATGGACAGTGAGCAGTCCGCGAGCGCGTATTCCAAGGTGGCCGAAGCACCGTGGTTCGGGTCGGTGTCCTGGCCCTTCTTCGGGAAGTCCTTGTCGTACTGGACGAAGCCGTCCTTCTGATAGCTCGCGTTGCCCGAACGGCCTTGGAACGGCGACGACGCGGGCGGGATCTCCCGCGAGTTCTGCAGAAGTGCCTGGTACGCCTTCAGTTCCTGCCCCGACAACGCACCGAACCGCCACAGGTCGACGAGGAACGGCGTGACCGGGTCGCCGGTCATCGTGTTCGTCTCCTGGTTCGCGTACGCCCACCGCGGCAGCCAGCCGCCCTGGTCGTGGATCGCGAGCACGGACTTGGCGACGTCCTTCGCCCGCGACGGCCGCAGCAGGGCGAGCAACTGGTTCTGCGTGCGGTAGGTGTCCCACAGCGAGAAGAACTCGTAGTACGTCCAGCCCAGCGCGCGATGGATCTTGTCGTCGAACCCGCGGTAGCGGCCGTCGGCGTCGTTGCCCGTCAACGGTTGCAGCAGCGCGTGATAGAGCGAGGTGTAGAACACCGTGCGGTCGTCCTTCGCCGCGCCGCGGATGTCCACTGAGGACAATTCCTTGCGCCAGGCGCGCTGGGCGCCGTCGCGGACCGCGTCGAACGAACGGTTCTTCTCGGACGCGAGGTTGAGCCGGGCACCGGAAGCGTCCACATGGGAGATCGCCGTCGTCGCGGTGACCTGCCCGCCGTCGAAGGTCAGCCAAGCGCCACGCAGTCCCTCGCCGCCGGAGGACTCCTTCGAACCGGGAGCACCGCCGGTCGGCGACCAGGTGCCGAACGCTTTGAACGGCTTGTCGAACGTGGTGGTGAACCAGGTCTTGTACGGCTTCCCGCCGCAGAACGCCTGGGACTCCACCATCCCTTCGACCGTCCGGTCCCCGACGACGCGGATCTGGCTCGCCGTCACCGGCTCCTTGTCATTGGCCTGACCGACGTTGACGAAGACGTTCGCGTCACCGGACTTCGCGAAGGTGTACCGCTCGACACCGGTCCGCGTGGTCGCCGTGGTCTCCGCGTCGACGCCGCCGTAGCCGGTGAGCCGCACCTTGTAGTAGCCGGGTTTCCCGACCTCGCCCTCGTGCGTGTACGGCGAGGCGTACCGCTTGTGGTCGAACGTCTCGGGTTTGCCCGTGTCGAACGCCGCGCCGGGGCCGACCGCGCCGGTGGTGGGCAGGGTCGACACGAGGCCGCCCTGCTCCCAGCAACCCGCGCCGGACAGGAAGAAATGCCCGAAGCCGCGGATCGCGGTGTCGTCGTAGCGATAGCCGGCGTAATGCGACGAGATGGGACTGACCTGCGTCATCCCGAAAGGCGCCGAAGCGCCGGGGAAGGTGTTCCCGTCGTCCTTGGTGCCGATGAAGGTGTTGACCGCGTCCACGGGGTCGCCGCCGGGCGCCGCCGCCGCGACGGGCGTGAAAAGCCCGGCCGGGACGACGAGCGCGGTGAGCAACCCGGCGACGCGGGTCGAAGTGCGTGCAGGCATGGGAAAGGCCGCCTCCTGACAACGTTGTCGCTGCCCGCTCACCTTCGACAAGAACCGACCGCCCGGTCAAGAGGTCCGTCAAACCCTGTCCGATTCAGGACAGCGGAACCACGAAGGCGGCGACGCGGACCGCGCCCGGCCCCGACTGCCGCAGCCCTTCCAGGACGATCTCGGTCAGCTCGTCCTCGATGTCCAATTCGACCAGCTCGCGGGAGACGTCCTCGCCCGCGCCCAGCTCGGTGGCCAGCGAATCGCCGTCGATCAGCAGGCGCACGCGACCCACGGTCCCCGCACCCGCGACGGTCTCGATGATCAGCCGTACCCGGCCAGGCGTGACGAAGGCACGCAGCAGGGGTTCCCACTCCGTGGACTCCGTGCCGGGCCAGTCCGACGGCCGCGCGGGGGCGAACGGCTCGCCCAGCGCGATACCCGCCGGGGCCGCGGCGGCCATCGCCATCGCGACCCGCGGCGCGCCGGCCTCCAGCAACCGGAGCCGTCGCTGGATCTCGCGCAGCTCCGACACCAGCGTGTCGGGTTGGTAGACCTTGCTCATACCGCCTCCGGCCGGGAAGGGAACGCGCTCATCCGGTACCCAGTATCGGTGCCACGGTCAGCACGACCTCCTCCTGCCCGGCGTCGTCGCCGGGAGTGACGGAAAGGCCGAGGATCCGGACGGTGACGTCGAGCAGGTCTCCGGCGAAGAAGGGGTCGTCGACGAGCACCCGAGCGTCGTCGCCGACCGAGTACGAGCCGACGACCGGATCGAGATCCGCCCGCACGGTCAGTTCGGGCAGCACCACCGGTCGCCGCCGGACGGAGAGTTCACCGGCCACATGCGCCGCCAGCAGGGCGGCGTCGGCGGTGTCCAGCTGTGGCGCGGTGGCCTCCAGCAGCGGCCAGCCCGCCGCGGACGCGGTCGGATCGGCGCGGATCACCGGCGCGCCCGTCTGCCCGCTCGCGGTCCCGAGCACGCGCGTCGCCATACTCGCCGCGTCGCTCGGCCAGGTGAAGTCGATCAGGTTCGCGCCGTACTCCCAGACATGCGGTCCGCCCGGCTGCCCGAGCCGGGGGTGGCCGAACCGCAGGAAACGCTCGATCGCCCCGCTCCCGTCGTAGCGGACGTCGAAGGTGAAGTCGAACCCGTCGTCGGCACCCGCGAGATCCCGCAGCACCTCGGCGACCGCCTTGGCTTCGGCCGGCGCGTAGCTCACCGTCCGCGCGACCCCCGAAGCGGTGGCACCGAGGAAGGTCACTCCGAGATCACCGTCCACATGGGACTGCGCGAGGCCGACGACGCCCCGCGCCACAGTGATCTGGTCGGTACTGGTGAAGGTCACGGGCTTGGTCGGATCGGCCGGGTCGAGCACGAGCCGATGGTCGAAATAGGACAGGAAATCCGACGCGCCGAGCTCCAGCGTGCCCTTGGCCGCGGAGTACCGGCTCGTCCAGACGATGCCGCCCCACAACAGATCTCCGTCGCGATCGACGTAGATCGCCGTCCGGCCGGGTTCGGTCAGCACCCGCGGCTCCCGTGCCCGCAGCACCGGGTCGTCGACCCGCACCTGCCCTCGCAGGGTCCCGGTGTCGTTGAGCTTCTTGTCGAACGACACCCCCGACAGCGGCAGTTCGTCCAGGATCGTGCCCTCGCGAAGATCCGCGATGAGGTAGGTGTACGTCGTGCCCATCGGGTGCCTACGAGTAGGTGGCGAAGGTCAGGGAGTCGAGGCTCATCCACCCCGCGTTGCCGGTGCTGGCGATCACCGTCCCATCGGGCATGATGTCCACCCTGCCGATCGTGTCGGGTGCGGTGCTGATCGGCAGCAGCCAGCGCCCGGCGGGGCGGAAGCCCGGTGGCAGCGTGAAGATCGCCTTGTCCAAGGTGCCCGACCGCACCAGCCCGCGCAGCCGCACCCAGCCGTCGTCCATCAGCGTGTACGCGGCGGTGTTGAACCCGGAACCGTAGTTCTGCCAGCCGTTCTGCAGGGTGGCCGCATGCCAGGTGTCGCCGCGTGGCGGCCGGTAGGCGACCCAGGCGCCCCCTTTCTTGACCTGGAGCTGGCCGGTGTCGAGCCGGTAGACGAACTGGCTGCCGTGTGCGGGCCCGACCGGCGGGAGGTCGGCTTCGCCGCGCACCGGGAGGATCGCCCCCGCCGCCGCGGTGAACTGCCGTTTGTCCACAAGCGACGGTCCCGGCACGCTCCCCGCCGGCGGGACGGTGATCTCGGCGAGCACGAGGTAGGGACTTCCCGACGGCACCGGGCGCACCGGCGTCGCGGAGTTCTCCCCGGCGTAGAGGGTGACCGCGAACCGGCCGTCGGAGGTGATCTCGGCGACCACCAGATCGATCCGGCGCAGTGACGCGTGCTGCGCGCCGAACGCGAGTTCCCTCGCCGCGTCGAGGGTGACGATGTAGGCGCCGTCACCGGGTTTCGCCGGATCGGCGAGCACGGCCTGGAACGGGTTGACCGTGACCTTGTTGCTCGCCAGTACGCAGTTGCCTGGAGTGCCGGCGCTGTCGCGGATCCCCGGCCGTACCCGGAGCGGATCGAGGGCGTCACCGATGCCTTGCGCCTGCACGAGCGCGCCGGTGACCAGCCTCGCGTCAGCGGCTTCGACCCCGTTTCCCCAGCCTGGACGCCGTTCTGCCATCGCCGTTGCCTCCCCTAGATCCAGGCGTCGCGCCAGCTCACGGTGAGCCTCCCGGACGCCGAGTCGTCGAACGAATCGAAACCGATCGTGGTGCTGCCGGGCGGGAAACCGAACCATCGCGACCTCGGCAGCAGCGCCGCGCGCCGCGACGCCCCGCCGAGGAAGACGGTCCTCGCCCCGGCGTCGACCACGAGCACGTCCCCCTCTCCGAGGCTCAAGGAGAACGCGAGCCGCTGGCCGCCGGAGTCGTTGCGGATCACCGGCTGCGTGCAGGGTCCGGTGATCGTCCACAGTGGCCACGCGGTGGCGGTGCCCGCGTTGGTGACCGCGATCACGCCGTCGACGGATTCCCCGAACGCCAGCGGAAAGGTGAGCGGGAACGTCAGTCCGGTGCCCGGTCGCGGCAGCCCGCAGGACTCCTCGTGGACGCCGGAGCCGTACCGCAGCGGATCCGGTGCGACCAGCTGGACGGAAAAGTCGAAACTGACCGGCGTCGTGTCCACCACCTTGGTGCCCGCGGTGAGCCGGACCAGCGCGCGCCGGGTCACCGTCCGTTCGGCGACGGCGAATTCGGCGAGTGCCGAACCGTCGGCGAGCACCGCCGCCAGCCGGTCCTTCGCCCGCTCGCGGGCGTCCTCGTCCGGCGCGACGGCCGTGCCCTCCAAGGTGATCACCCTCGCCGACCGGAACGAGGGCGCGTCGAAACTGCCGTCACGCTGGGGACGGTCGGAAAGTTCGAGCCGCACTCCCGGCGCGCTGGACCAGCCGTCCTCTTTGGTCACCCACCATTCGACACCGTCACCGTCGACCGTGTTACCCGCCCAGCCGTCCACTGTGTACGTGGGCAAGGCGAGGACGCTTTCGGCTACCGCTTCGCCGCCCATGCCACCTCCCTGGCCGCCACCCGGCCGATCTCGTATTCCGACTGGCCCGCCCTCGGATGCACGTTGACCGTCACCGCGGCGGCCGCCTCCCGCACCGCCGCGGCCCGGCCGAGCGGTCCGGTCACGGTCGCGGCGAGTGTCGTGCTCAACGCGGCCATGGCGGGTTTGATGGTCGCCGAATTCGGGACAGGCACGAGTTTCTTCATCGCGGTGGAGACCTTGTCGCCGGTCCCGTCGATGCCGACGATCAGTCCTTCGCCGATGTTCCTGCCGATCCCGGCCATCACCTGCGACGGGGAGAAGATCTTGAGGAAGCTCTTGATCGGACCGGGGATCTTGTCGACGATGAAGTTCTTGATCGCGGACAGGATGTTCCCGGCCATGTCCCGGATACCGCTGATGAACCCGGTGATCAGCGATTTCCCGGCGCCGTACAGCGTGCGGCCGATGTTGCCGAGCGCGCCGACGATCTTCCCCGGCAGGCCGCGGACGAAGCCGATGACGCCGGAGATCGCCGAACTGACCGCGTCCTTGGCCTGGTTGAACGCGTTCCGGACGATGCCGACCACCTGACCGACCCCGCGGATCGTGCCGACCACGAACTTGATCGCGCCGGAGATGATCGACCGCACCGCGTTGAACACCGTCGTGACGACGGTCCTGACGACCGTGAAGTAGGTGGTGACGTAGGTCCGGATGACCGTCACCGCGACCTGGATGACCTTGGCGACGTAGGGCCAGACCACGGAAATGATGTTCCGCACCACGTTCACCGCGCCGACGACGACGTTCTTGACCGCGGTGAAGACGGCGTTGACGATGTTCCGGAACGTCGTACTCCGGTTGTAGGCCAGGATGACCGCGCCGACGAGCAGGGTGATCGCCGTGATGATCAGGCCGATCGGGTTGAGCCGCATGACCACGTTCAGCAGCGTCTGCGCGATCGCCCACAACCTCGTCGCCACGGCGACGACCCGTTGCGCGACGGTCTGCGCGATCGTTCTGGCGGTCGCGATCGCCGACGCGGCGGCGTTCTTCGCGGTGGCGACCGTCAGCTTGATCATTTCCCGGGCTCCGGCGGCCGCGGCGACCGCCAGTCCGCGGACCCCGGTCGCGAACCTGCTGAGCCCCGATCCCGCCCCGGAAAGCGCGGCCGCCCCCGCGCCGCGAAGGTTGGTGGCCAGTCGTCCGACGGACTGCCCCGCGCTCGCCGCCGCCTTGCCCGCACTGGTCATCGCTGACGTGGCGGTGCCTTTGGCCGAGGTGGCCAGCCCGGACACCGCCCGTCCCGCCTCCGTGGCCTTGGATCCGATGGTGCCGAAGGCCTTGGACGCACCGCTCGCCAGCCCGCCGACCGCGTCCTTGATGTCCTTGATGCTCTTGAGCTGGATCCCGCTGAGATCGACCTTGATCGCCTGTGCGTCGGCCTTGATGCCCTGGGCGTCCGCCTTCACGTACTGGGCGCTCGCCTTGACGTTCTTCGCGAACTCGACGAGCCCTTTGCCGATCTCGTCGGCCACCTTCTTGAACCCGCCGACGATGTCGGTCGCCGGGATCGGGGCGATCGGCATGCTCACCGGCCACCTCCCGGCACCGGCGCGCCGAAGAAGGCGGCGAGCTGCTCAGGCGTTGTCGCCACGACCTCTTCCTCCCCTTCGACACCCGGCCTCGGCACCGGACGCGGCCGCTCCGGCCGTTCGGCGTTCTCGTCGGCATTCGCGGAGACGAACAGCCAGTTGCCGACGGCCAGTTCGTCGACCGCGCCGGCGAGCAGATGTTCGGCGATGCCCCAGTCGGCGACGTCGCCGTGCAGCGCGCGCACCAGCGCGGACTCCCTCGGCAGATGCCGGATCAGCACCCGCAGGCGTCTCGCGGAAAGCCGGCCGCGGTAGTAGTCGAGTAAATCCACCCGGTAGAACCGGAGAAGATCGGCTTCGACGGCCTCGCCGTGCTCCTTCAGGAGCTCGTCGAGGCCGAAGATTCCCCCAGCGACATGCCGGTGTCGCGCCCGTACGCCTCCAGCAGCGCCTGGACGTCCTGCACCGAAACGGCGTGTTCGTCGAGCCGCTTGAACTGCTCGTCGCCGAGCAGGACCTGCAAGAGACCGTCCAAATCGGACGGATCGAGCGCGGCGAGCCTGCCGACGGAATCCCTCGGCAGCTCGGTCGGCAGCGAGAAGGTCTCGCCGTCGAGTTCGAATTCCCACCGCTCGCCGAGCGCTTCGAGCCGTTGCGCGCGTGCGGCGTTGACGTTGTACTTCGCCATTTCCGGTGTTCCCCCTGGCTCTGCTTACGCGGGCTGTTCTTCGGGCTCGTTCTCGGTCTCGGCCGCCGACGGCGCGGCGGCGTTCATCGACCACTGCGCCAGCGGTTCGAACTTGTTGTCCTTGATCGGCGTCAGCGCGGTGAAGGTGACGCCGAGTTTGATCGCCGAGGTCCTCGTCACCGACGTTTCATCGGTTTCGGTGACCACTCCGCGCGGGATGTAGAACCGGTGCCGCACGGTGGGCCCGTCGCTGAACTCGATGCCGAGCGCGCGTTCGTCGACCCGCGGTGCCGCGTCGATGTTGAAGACGTTCGGGGTGGCGGGCGCCGGTGAGCTGAAGAAGAAGGTCAGCGTGTCGCTGTTGATCTGCAGGAGGGCGAACTTCACCGAGAAGTCGCGGTCGCTGAACACGTAGCGGATCGCCGCCACCGATTGCCAGGTGTCGACCGGATCGAGCTTGTCCTTCTTGACGAACTTGACCCCGTCGGAACTGGTGTAGCCGAGGTTCACCCACGGTGCCGCCCAGTCCTTGGTGAAATCCGCCGGAGCGGGTGTGTGCGCGGGTGCCACGAACAGGGATCCGGTCCCCGCCACCCGGATCTCGCTGGCGTTCAGTCCTGGCATGAGAGCCCCTCCCAGTCTCAGCCGGCCCGGTCAGGCCGGTCTTTGTCTGATCACGAGCAGGAACCGGTACTTCATGAGGTACCGGGCGGCGTTGGAGAATCTGCGGTCGAGCGAAAAGCACGGCCCCTGGAGCTCGGTCGTGTCGGGCAGGACGACGTCGTCCGCCAGCGCCACCCCGGTGATCAACGGCAGCACCCCGCGCACGGCCAAGGCGAGCGTGTGCGCGGCGGGCTTGTCCGGTCCGTAGCAGTCGATCCGCACTTCCGCGTGGTCGAGCAGATCGTCGTCGGCGAAATGACCGCCGAGCCGGGTGAGCACGACCGCGCGCTGTGTCCCGTCGAAACCCGGCGGAGGCAGCGATCCGATGGGGACTCCGGTCAGCTCCGGCCGGCTTTTGAGATACCCGGACACGACGCTTTCCACGTTCGGGAACACCAGCGGCCGCACCTGCGCCATGGCCGAAACCGTGCTCCCCATCCCCCACTCGCCTCCCCCGTGGCCCACAGGAATGTGACCAAGGTAACTCAGTGATCTTGTGGCGTAAGGGGCCGTTCGGGCGAAGGTGCCCTCACCGGACGGCGCACGGACGGTCACTAGGACGTCGTAACGGTTCGAACTCGGAAAGCGGTTCCCCGGCGAACCGGGCATTGACATCATCGCGTCGCTCAAGTTCAATTCCCGCCACTATGACAACGTTGTCTTCCAGCGGCCCGGACAACGGCCACCGCACCACCAGCCGACGGGCCACGATGAGCGACGTGGCCCGGCTCGCGGGCGTGAGCATCAAGACCGTCTCGCGGGTAGTGAACGACGAGCCCGCCGTCCATCCGGACACCGCGGAGCGCGTCATGGCGGCGATCGAGCAGCTCGGGTTCCGGCGCAACCTCGGCGCGCGGAATCTGCGGCGCGGCTCGACGACCGGGACGATCGGCCTGATCGTCGAGGACGTCGGGAACCCCTTCTACTCGGAACTCAACCGGGCGGTCGAACGCATCGCGACCTCGTTCGGGCGGCAGGTGCTGACCGGTTCGTCGGAGGAGAACTCCGATCGCGAACGCGAGCTGGTCCTCGAGTTCTGTTCCCGCCGCGTCGACGGCATCCTGGTCGTCCCGGCCGGGATGCAGCACGGCTACCTGGTGCCCGAGATGCGCGCGGGCACGCCCGTGGTGTTCCTCGACCGGCCGGCCGGCGACATCGTGGCCGACACCGTGCTGGTCGACAACATCGGCGGCACCATCGAAGCGGTCGCCCACCTCGCGAAACACGGCCACCGCCGGATCGCGTTCCTCGCCGACAGCCCGGACATCTTCACCGCGGGTGAACGACTGCGCGGATTCCGGGAAGGCTGCGTCCGCAACGGGATCCCCTACGACGAGAGCCTCGTCGTGATGCGGACGCCGACGGCCGAGAGCGTCGGCGACGCCGTGCGCCGGCTGCTCACCGGGCCGAATCCGGCCACCGCGGTGGTCGCGGGCAACAACCGGGTCGCCGTGCACCTGCTGCGCGCGCTCGCACACGCCGGAAAGCGGCCCGCGATGATCAGCTTCGACGACTTCGAGCTGGCGGATCTGCTGGATCCGCCGGTTTCCGTGATCGCGCACGACGTGAGCGCCTTGGGCCGGGCGGCTGCGGAACTGCTGTTCGCCCGGGTCCAGGGAGATCAATCCGCACCGAGAAAGGTAGTTCTGCCCGTGCATCTCGTAGCCCGCGGTTCCGGGGAGGTCGCCCCGTCATGAGCGGCCACCTCTCACCGATCCGCCTGCCGGCGAACCAGCCGCCGCAGTTCTACCGCGGCGGCGACGCCATCGCGGCGCTGCGGGGCGCGTCGTCCGAATCCAAATACGGCCCGGAGGACTGGGTCGGCTCGGCAACCACGATGTTCGGCCAGGAGACCAACGGCCTGACCAAACTCCCCGACGGGGTCTGGCTGCGCGACGCCGTCCGCGAGAACCCTTCCGCCTGGCTCGGCGCCAAACACGTCGAGGCGCTCGGCGACTCGACCGGCCTGCTGGTGAAACTGCTCGACGCCGGCCAGCGCCTGCCGGTGCACTTCCACCCCTCGGACGCCTTCGCCCGGCGGCATTTCGACTCGCATTTCGGCAAGACCGAGGCGTGGATCGTGGTCGGCACCTATGGCGACGACCCGCGCGTCTACCCGGGTTTCCAGGACACGGTCGACAAGGCGACGGTCAACGAATGGGCCCGCACCCAGGACGCGCCCGCCATGCTCGAAGCCTTGAACAGCGTGGCCGTCACGCCCGGTGACACGGTCTACATCCCGGCCGGCCTGCCGCACGCGATCGGCGAGGGCGTGTTCGTCGTCGAACTCCAGCAGCCGACCGACTTCTCGCTGACCCTGGAGTGGCGCGACTTCCTGGCGAACCCGGAGAAGGCGCATCTCGGGATCGGGTTCGAAACCGCCATCGAGACACTGGACACCTCGGGCTGGGACGAAGAACGGCTTGGCTCGATCATCAAACGCACCGCCGGCGACGAAGCGTCCACTGTGGACCTGCTCGCCGACGGCAGCGACGCGTACTTCCGCGCCGACCGGCTCCGTCCCGCTGCTTCCGGTAGGTCGACAACGTTGTCACTCGACCCGTCGTTCGCGGTACTGGTCGTCATGGACGGTTCGGGGACGCTCCGCACCGAACACGGCGGCGAGTACGCACTGGGCAAGGGCGAGACCTACGTAGTCCCGCACGACGCCGGTCAGGCAAGCGTGGAGGGCGACGTCACGGTCATCCGCTGCAGGCCGCCGGCACCGGAGAAGAGGGAGCGATCGTGAGCGAACTCCTGCTCGACGCACAGGACCTGGTCAAACGCTACGGCTCGGTGGAAGCGCTGCGCGGCGCGTCGTTCCAGGCGCGGGCCGGTGAGGTCACCGCGCTGATCGGCGACAACGGCGCCGGGAAGTCCACTTTGGTCAAATGCCTGTCCGGCGCGGAACAGCCGACGTCCGGCAAGATCCTGCTCGACGGCTCCGAGGTTGTGCTGGACTCCCCCACCACGGCCCGGCGGATGGGGATCGAGACGGTGTACCAGGACCTCGCGGTCGCACCGGAACTCGATCCGGCCGCGAATCTCTTCCTCGGCAGGGAGATCCACCGCAAGGGGATCCTCGGCAAACTGGGGATGCTGGACAAGAAGGAAATGCGCCGCCAGGCCGTGGAGGAGTTCCAGCGGCTCGGCGTGACCTTGCAAAGTCCCGACGTCCCGATCGGCTCGTTGTCCGGTGGGCAGCGGCAGAGCGTCGCGGTCGCGCGCTCGGTCGTGTGGGCCTCGAAGGTCGTGTTCATGGACGAGCCGACGGCCGCGCTCGGCGTGGTGCAGCGCGAACGTGTGCTGGACGTGATCAAGAAGGTGCGGGACAAGGGCATCGCCGTCGTGTTGATCAGCCACAACATGCCGGAGGTGCTTTCGGTGTCCGACCGCATCGAAGTACTGCGGCTCGGCAAGCGCGTCGCCCGGTTCACCGGCGCCGACACGAAACTCGAAGACCTGGTCGCCGCCATGACCGGGGCGCTCGTACAAGAGGAGGCGGCGTGACCGTGTCCACTCCGGCGAAGAAGGACCCCGGGATCCAGACCACTGTGGACGGTGGTTTCGGCAAACGCTCGATCGGCCAGCGGCTGATCGGGGCCAACACCTTCTGGATCGCGCTGGTGCTGCTGGCGCTCGTCATCGTGTTCACCGCGATCGCGCCCGCCGAATTCGCGACGCTGTTCACCTTCCAGACGCTGCTCATCGAGACCTCGGTGCTGCTGGTGCTCTCGGTCGGCATGACGTTCGTGATCATCACCTCGGGGATCGACCTCTCGGTCGGTTCCGTGCTGATCTTCGCGGGCATGGTGGCGGGCAAGACGATGGAGGCGCTGAGCCCGGACGGCGACGCGACCAAGGCAGGCTGGGGCGTCATCACCGCCGGGCTCGTGGCGGCGGTCGTCGCGGGCACGATCTGGGGCCTCATCAACGGTTTCCTGATCGCGGTGGCCAACATCCCGCCGCTGATCGTCACGCTCGGCACGATGGGTGCCGCGCTCGGTGCCGCGTACCTGCTGAACAACGGCTCCGACGTGCGCAGTGTGCCGACCGAGCTCAACAAGACGCTCGGCTACGGGACCTCGTTCGGCGGGGTGCCGAACCTGGTGCTGGTGGCCGTGGTGATCACGCTGATCGGTGCCTGGCTGTTGCACACCACCAAATTCGGCCGCTACACCTTCGCCGTCGGCTCCAACGCCGAGGGCGCGCGCCGGGCGGGGATCGGGGTGACCGCGCATCTGCTGAAGGTGTACACGCTCACCGGTTTCCTCGCCGGTGTCGCCGGTTTTCTGTCGCTGGCGTACTACGCGTCGACGACTATTTCGGCGCACACCACGGACAACCTCAACGCCATCGCCGCCACGGTGATGGGTGGCACGAGCCTCTTCGGCGGTGTCGGTTCGGTGCTGGGCACGGTGATCGGCGTGTTCATCCCGGCCGTGCTGAAGAAGGGCTTCAACATCACGCACGTCCAGGACTTCTGGCAGATGATCGCGGTCGGCGCGGTGCTGATCGCCGCGGTCTGGTTCGACCAGCGGCGCCGTCGTCGCCGCAATTCTCGATGATTCCTACGCACAAAGAGGTGCATCCCATGAAGAAGACCCTGCTCGTCACCGGTGCCGCCGTTTCCGCGGCCCTCCTGCTGACCGCCTGCGGCGGTGGCACCGTCGGCGGATCGTCGTCGGGCGACTCCGGCGCCAAGACCACCAGCAAGAAACTGTCCCTGATCCCGGGGGTGCAGGCCGAGCCGTTCTACATCTCGATGCAGTGCGGAGCCGAGGCCGAGGCCAAGAAGGCCGGTTACGAGATCACCACGCAGGCGCCGCAGAAGTTCGACGCCGCCATGCAGACACAGCTCGTCAACGCACTGGGCTCCAACCCGCCCGCCGCGCTCCTGATCGCGCCGACCGACGCGCAGGCGATGCTCGCGCCGATCCAGCAGGTCAAGGGCCGCGGCGCGAAGATCATCGAGGTCGACACCGCGCTGAAGGACACCAGCGTGGCGGAGTCGTCCATCTCCTCGGACAACGCCGAGGGCGGCAAGCTCGCCGCCAAGACGATGGCGGAACTGGCCGTGGGCAAGACCGGTTCGGTGCTGGTGCTCGACACCATCGCGGGTACCTCGACCACGAACACCCGCGCGAAGGGTTTCGAGGACGAGCTGAAGAACTACCCGAACCTGAAGTCGGCGGGCGTGCAGTTCACCCAGAACGAGCCGGACCAGGCCGCGTCCAAGGTGACCGCCGCGCTGGCGTCCACGCCGGACCTGATCGGCATCTTCGCGACGAACCTCAACACAGGTGAGGGCGCCGCGACCGGCCTGCGGAACGCGGGCAAGATCGGCGCGGTCAACCTGATCGGCTTCGACGCTTCGCCGTCGGAGATCGAGGGGCTGAAGAAGGGCGAGTACCAGGGCCTCATCGCGCAGGACCCGGCCGCCATCGGGCAGCAGGGTGTGCAGCAGGCCATCGCGGCGCTGGAGGGTAAGCCGGTCACGCGCAACCTGACCGCTTCGCTGCACTCCATCACCAAGGCGAACATGGACGCTAACGCGCAGTACTTCTACAAGCAGAGCTGCTGACGCGCTTCGGTAATGCCATGAAAGGTCCTTTCCTTGCAAATTTTGCAAGGAAAGGACCTTTCATGGCGTTCGGGACCCACTCACTCCGCGAGCTCGACCACTCCAGCAGGTGCGAAGAGCGTGAGAGCCGCATACAGCCTGGCGCCCCCACCCAGGTGACCCAGCGCGTACGCGTACTCGTCACCCTCAAGAAGGAAATCCGGTCCCGACCCGGTCCATTCGAGCCGGTAGTGCCACCAGTGCGTCCACCGCCCCACCCGCCGCTTCTCCCGCCACACCCGCAGCCGCGTCACCTCGGTCCACCGGACCTCGAAGACCTCCGGAACCGAGAACCCCGCGGCGGAAATCACCAGTGACCCCGCCGACCGCCGCAGCCCGAGCAGGATCAGCCCCGCGAAACCCACGCTGAGCAGGCCGAACACCACCCCGGGGATCGAGCGCGAAAACAGCGACACGACGACGGCCACCAAACCGCCCGCGCCGAAGACCACGAAACCCACCCACGCGAGCCGCCGCATCACGACGTCCAGGCGCAGCACCACGGCATCCCCAACGACCATGCCCGGAGCGTAACCGCCGAAACCACGCACCGACGTTAGGATCTAGCCCTCGACGTCGCGGAGGAGGCCGGATGACCACCCGTCTGCCCTGGCGCCCCGCCGCGAGCGCCGATCCGGTGCCGGTACTCGCCGCCGCCCAGCGCGTCTCCGACGATCTCATGGACGGCCTCGCCGGACCCCGCACCCGTCACGCCGCGCACGGCCTCCGCCGGCTGTTCGGCGTCCCCGGCCTCGGGCTCACCGACCTCTCCGGCTCGCTGATCTGGTCCGGTCGTCCCGCTGCCGACGACGTCGTCGTCTCGGCGCTCGACGAGGTCCTCCACTCCGAGACACCGGTGTCCGAGCCCGGCTTGCTGGCCCTGCCGCTGCACGTCCACGACGAACTCGCCGGTGTCCTCCTGGTCACCGAAGGAAAGACCGCCGTCGCCCGCCAGGCCGCCGAACTCGTCGTCCACGCGCTCGAACGCGGGCGCCTGGAGGCGTCCGCAGAGCAGGCCGCGGAGGCGGAACTGCGCGCGCTGCGGGCCGAGATCTCGCCGCATTTCGTCTACAACGCGCTCACCGTGATCTCCTCGCTGGTCCGCTCCGATCCGGATCGCGCCCGCGACCTGATGCTCGACTTCGCCGAGTACACGCGTTACAGCCTCGCCAGGCACGGCGAGTACACGATGGTGGCCGAGGAGTTCCGCGCCATCGAGACCTATCTGGCGCTGCAGCGGGCGGTACTCGGCGAACGGCTGCGGGTCCAGGTGCGGGTGGCGCCGGAGGTGCTGGCCGTCGCGGTTCCGTATCTCGTGCTGGAACCGTTGGTGGAGAACGCGATCCGGCACGGGATCGAACCTCGTTCGGAGGCGGGGTTCATCCAGGTACAGGGAATGGCGGAAGGGAACGACTGCGTGATCAGCGTCGAGGACGACGGACTCGGCATGGACCCCGCCCGTGCGGCGGCGATCCTGGCCGGGCGCGGCGACGACGGCGGCGTCGGACTGGCCAATGTGGACAAGAGACTGCGGAGTGTCTACGGGCCGTGGTACGGACTGACGGTGGAGACCGAGGTCGGCGCGGGTACCCGGGTCGTGGTGCGCGTGCCCCGATTCCAGCCGGGGGTGCTGCCGTGACGAACGGGCTCCGGGTACTGGCGGTCGACGACGTGCCACCCGCCCTCGACGAACTGTGCAGCCTGCTGCGCGAAGCACCGGAAGTCGCCGAGGTGGTCGCGGCCGGTGACGCGCTCAAGGCGCTCAAACTGTTGCAGGCCAGTCATTTCGACGCCGTCTTCCTCGACATCTCCATGCCGGGACTCGACGGGCTCGAACTCGCCTCACTGCTGGCGCGGCTCAGCGAGCCGCCGGTGATCGTGTTCGTCACCGCGCACGACGGTCACGCCGTGACCGCCTACGGTATCGGCGCCGTGGACTACCTGCTCAAACCGGTGCGCGCGGAACGACTGTCCGCCGCACTGTCCAAAGTGGTCAGGATGGCGGGCAACCAGACTGAAGAGCAGAAGCCCGCACCGGACGCGATGTCGGCGCTGCCGGTCGAATCCGGTGGCCGCACGCGGTACGTCCGGCGTGACGACGTCCAGTTCGTCGAGGCCCACGGCGACTACGTCCGGCTGCACACGAAATCCGGCGTCCACGTCACGCGGATGCCCATCTCCCGGCTCGAAGAGTATTGGGAGGGAACGGGATTCACCCGCGTGCATCGCGGCTTCCTGCTCGCCGTCGACGCGGTACTGGAACTGCGCAGCGACACCACCGGCGGACTGCTCGCGCATACCGAGGCCGGTGACGTCCCGGTGAGCCGCCGCCACGCGCGCGACCTGCGTGACCGGCTGCTCGCCGCCGCGCAACGCGGCGACCTCGGCCGGGGGAACCGCGCGTGAGCCGCGTCAAACGGGTGGCCGTCACCAGCCCGCAGACCCGGCTCGCGCATTCGCGGCGCCGGTCGCGCGGCCGCTGGCGCGTGCCCCGGCTGGCGGTGAACGACGCCGAACGCGCGGACAGGCTCTATCGCGCCCAGCGTCGCCGCGGCCTCCCCGCGCTGGGCGGGATGTTCGGGCTGGTGTTCGGGCTGCCGCTGGTGTTCGGCGTCTTCCCCGGCCTGGATTCGGTACGGCTGCTGGATATCCCGCTGTCCTGGCTGATGATCGCCGTCCTGCCGTATCCGGCGATGGCGCTGCTGTCGTGGTGGCAGCTGCGCCGGGCCGAAAAGATCGAGGACGACTAGTGGTCGCGGTGCTGTCGGTGGCGCCCGTCGTCCTGATCACCCTACTGATCGGGTTGCGCGGGGTCGCCGCCATGCGGACGACGTCGGACTTCCTCGTCGCCTCGCGCCGGATCTCGCCGCTGGTCAACTCCGCGGCGGTCTCCGGCGAATACCTTTCCGCGGCGTCGTTCCTCGGGGTCGCCGGGCTGGTGGTGAAGGACGGTATCGGTGCGCTCTGGTACCCGGTCGGGTTCACCGCGGGCTACATCGCGATGCTGGTGCTCGTGGCGGCGCCGATGCGGCGATCCGGCGCGCTCACCGTGCCGGACTTCGCCGAAGCGCGGCTCGCCTCGCCCGCGCTGCGCCGCCTCGCCGCACTCGTAGTCCTCGTGATCGGAACCCTTTACCTGGTACCGCAATTCCGCACCGCGGGCCTGGTGCTCACCGCGGTGGGCGGGACGCCGTACTGGGTCGGCGTCGTGATCGCGGGCACCGCGGTCAGCGCGACACTGGCACTCGGCGGGATGCGCGCGGCGACCTACGTCCAGGCGTTCCAGTTCGTGCTGAAACTGCTGCTGTTCCTCATTCCCGCGATCTGGCTGGTCTCCCAAATCGCGCCAGAGGAGCGGTCGGCTTCGGTGCATCCAGTGGAATTCACCCACTTCGCCCGCGATACCCAGCTGTCGTTCGAGATCGACGTGACGCTGACCCTGCGCGAGCCGACCACCCTGCTCAGCCCGGAGAAACACGTGGTGCCGCCGGGAGAACTGATCGCCAGGAGCGGTGAGGTGCTGGAATTCGCCCAGGGCACACCGGTTCCCGCCGTCCGCGGTGGCGCCCCGCTGGGCGGGCCGGACTGGCAGCGGCCACTGCTCGACCTCGGCGACCACGGCTACCCGCTGCTCGGCACCTGGGCGATCCTGATCGCGACCATGCTCGGCACGATGGGCCTGCCGCACGTCCTGATGCGCTTCCACACCAGCCCCGACGGCCGCGCCGCCCGCCGGACGGCGGCGATCACCGTCGCCCTGCTCGGCGTTTTCTACCTGTTCCCAGGGGTTTACGGGGTACTCGGCCGAGTGCTCGTGCCCGAGCTGTACGTCTCCGGCGCGACCGACATCGTCGTCGTCGCGCTGCCGTCCCAGGTCGACCAGGGCTGGGCCGGTTCACTGTTCACCGGGCTGCTGACGGCGGGCGCGTTCGCCGCCTTCCTCGCGACCTCGCTGGGCCTGCTGCTGGTGATCTCCGGCGCGATCGCGCACGATCTGATGCCCGGCGGGCTGCGGCGGCTGCGCTGGTCGGTGCTCGGCGCGGCGGCGGTGATGGTCCTGCTCGCGCTTCCCTCGGCCAGATTGGACGCGGGTGTGCTCGTCACCTGGGGCTTCACCGTGGCCGCGTCGACGTTCTGTCCCTTGCTGGTACTCGGCATCTGGTGGAACCGGCTGACCGCGGCGGGTGCGATCAGCGGTGTCCTCACCGGACTGGTCGCGTCCTCCGGCTCGATCCTCGTGGCCCTGTTCGGTCCCGCGCTGAGCGGTCTGCCCGCGATCCTGGTGTCGCAGCCCGCCCCGTGGTCGGTACCACTGGCATTCGGCGTAATGATCGTGGTTTCCTTGCGGGGCAGGCCTCCTTCCTGGTCGACGGCCGCCATGTTGCGGCTGCATCTGGACGATCGCACAGCCGAAACCCCTTCGTCGTGGTCTGAGTACCGTTCGTCGACCGTTCGTCGTCTCGGCAGGCGTTTGAACCGCTGACGGTTCCGGTCCGCCTGAGGCCTCCTTAACGTGGCGCGGAACACATTCGCGGCGCGGCGAAGGGAAGACGATGTGCGTACGAGTGCATCTGGCTTCTCCCGGTCCCCCGGCCGTGGTCGTTCTCGTGAACAGCAAGGAGACCACCATGAGCACTGAAACGGACGCGCCCAGTCCGCCGGAGACGGATTGGGACAAGGCCCACGACAGCCCCGAGTTCAAAGAGCTGCGTTCGCGGTTGCGCCGGTTCGTGTTCCCGGTGTCGGCGCTGTTCCTCGTCTGGTACCTGCTCTACGTGCTGCTCGCCGACTACGCGCACGGCTTCATGAGCACGAAGCTCGTCGGCAACATCAACGTCGGCCTCGTCTTCGGCCTGCTGCAGTTCGTATCGACCTTCTTGATCACCGGGCTCTACGTCCGCTACGCGAACAAGAAACTCGACCCCATCGCGGAAAAGATCCGCACGGACATCGAGAGTGAGACCAAATGACCCTCGCCGCCGGAGTCGAGGGCAGCAGCCCCGCGCTCAACATCACCATCTTCGGTCTCTTCGTCCTGGTCACGCTGTTCGTCGTGTTCCGGGCCAGCCGGAACACGAAGACCGCGTCGGATTACTACGCCGCGGGCCGCGCGTTCACCGGTCCGCAGAACGGCGTCGCCATCGCGGGCGACTACCTGTCCGCCGCGTCGTTCCTCGGGATCGCGGGTGCGATCGCCGTCTACGGTTACGACGGTTTCCTCTATTCCATCGGCTTCCTGGTCGCCTGGCTGATCGCGCTGCTGCTGGTGGCGGAACTGCTGCGCAACACCGGCAAGTTCACCATGGGCGACGTGCTGGCCTTCCGGATGAAGCAGCGCCCGGTGCGGGCCGCGGCGGCGACGTCCACGCTGGCCGTCTCGTTCTTCTACCTGCTCGCGCAGATGGCGGGCGCCGGTGGCCTCGTCGCGCTGCTGCTCGGGATCGAGAGCAAGGCCGGGCAGGCCGCGATCATCGTGATCGTCGGCATCATCATGATCGCCTACGTGCTCATCGGCGGCATGAAGGGCACCACGTGGGTCCAGATCATCAAGGCCGCGCTGCTGATCGCCGGCGCGCTGGCGATGACGGTCTGGGTGCTCGCGCTGTACGGCTTCAACTTCTCCGGGCTGCTGCAGGGTGCCGTGGACAAGGCGGGCAAGGCCGGTGAAGCGCTGCTCGGGCCGGGTAACCAGTACGGGAAGACCGGCACGACCAAACTGGACTTCCTGTCGCTGGGCATCGCGCTGGTGCTGGGCACCGCGGGGCTGCCGCACGTGCTGATGCGCTTCTACACCGTGCCGACCGCTAAGGAAGCCCGTCGTTCGGTGGTCTGGGCGATCGCGCTGATCGGCATCTTCTACCTGTTCACCCTCGTGCTCGGCTACGGTGCCGGCGCGCTCGTGGGGTCGGACAAGATCAAGGCCGCCCCCGGCGGGGTGAACTCGGCCGCTCCGCTGCTGGCGCTCGAACTGGGCGGGCCGATCCTGCTCGGCCTGATCGCGGCGATCGCCTTCGCGACGATCCTCGCGGTGGTCGCGGGCCTGACGATCACGGCGTCGGCGTCGTTCGCGCACGACGTCTACGCCAACGTGATCAAGAAGGGCAAGGCGTCCCCGGCCTCGGAGGTGAAGGTCGCCCGGATCACCGCGCTGGTGATCGGCGCGGTCGCGATCCTCGGCGGTATCCTCGCCAACGGGCAGAACATCGCCTTCCTGGTGGCGCTCGCGTTCGCGGTGGCGGCGTCGGCGAACCTGCCGACGATCCTGTACTCGCTGTTCTGGAAACGCTTCAACACCCAGGGCGCGCTGTGGAGCATCTACGGCGGTCTCGCGGTCTGTGTCCTGCTGATCGTCTTCTCACCCGCGGTCTCCGGTAAGCCCGTGGACCCGAAGACCGGCAAGAGCGCCTCGATGATCCAAGGCGTCGACTTCCACTGGTTCCCCCTCGACAACCCCGGCCTCGTCTCGATCCCGGTCGCGTTCTTCCTCGGCTGGCTCGGCACGGTCCTGTCCAAGGAACACAACCAGAAGAAGTACGCCGAGATGGAGGTCCGCTCCCTCACCGGCGCGGGCGCCGAAAAGGCGATCTCCCACTAGTCGCCGGGGCGTGCGGCCGGGCATCCTTTACGCCCCCCGGCCGCACGCCCCGGTTCCCATTTCCCTAATACGGCAGTTTCCCCGCCGCCAGTTCGGTCAGTTTCGCCCGGAGATCGGCGCGGACCGACTTCCACAGCCCGGTGCCCAGCGAGATCCGCGCCACCCCCAGTGTGGCGAGCGCGGAGAGATCGGGGCCGCCGGGAAGCGGCATCGCGTTGACCGCACCGGGCGCGACCGCCTTGACGAAGTCGCCCAGCACTTCCGGCGACTTCGCCAGGATCGGGTAGACACAGTCCGCGCCCGCTTCGAAATACGCCTTGGCCCGCACGATCGCCTCGTCCAGTACGGCACGCTCGTCGGAGGCGCTCACGAAGACGTCGACGCGGGAGTTGATCACCAACGCGTCTCCGGCGGCCTCACGTAACTTCGCGATCTGATCCGCCTGTGTCTCCAGCGATCGAAGTCCGCCCGCGACGTGATCGGTGTCCTCGTAATTGCAGCCGACCGCCCCCGCCTCGGCGAGCCTCGCCGCGAGGTCTCCCGCTTCGAGTCCGTAACCGGATTCCACGTCGACCGTCACCGGGACCGAGACCGCCCGCGCGATCCTCGCGGCCGCCGCGAACATCTCCTCGACAGGCGCGGCCTCCCCGTCGTCGTACCCGAGAGCCTTGGCGATGGCGAAGGAACTCGTCGCCACGACGGGGAACCCGGCGGCTTCCACGAGACGCGCGCTGTCGGCGTCCCACGCGTTCGGCAGGAGCAGCGGGGTGCCCGCGACGTGCAGTTCCCGCAGCCGCGCCGCGGTCATTCGGCGCGCTCGGGCAGCGGCGCGTGGCTGGTCACGCACATCCGGTTCCAGCTGTTGATCGCGATGGCCTCCCACACGACGGCGCGGTACTGGTCCTCGGTGAAGACGCGCGTGGCCTCTTCGTAGACGTCGTCCGGGACCTCGTGCAGGGTCGCCACGTTCGTGATCGCCTCGGTCAGCGCGAGCGCGGCGCGCTCCTGCTCGGTGAACAGCTCGGTCTCGCGCCAGCCCTGCAGCACGAACAGCCGCCGCGGCGACTCGCCCATCTGCAACGCGTCGTGGGAATGCATGTCGAGGCAGAACGCGCAGTGGTTGATCTGCGAGGAACGCATCTTCACCAGTTCGAGGATCTTCTGGTCGACCCCGGCGTTGGCGGCGGCCTTCTCGACTTCGGCCTGCAGTTTGGCCATGGCCTGGTAGATCTCGGGCACTCGTTTGCCCACGTGGATTCGCTTGGTCATGACCTTGAATCTAGCGACAACTGGCCCACGAGTATGGTCCAGTCACATGGCAGAATCGTGGTCCAGTTCGGGAATAGACGTCCATCTGGACTGGCGTCCCGAAAGCGGCAGGACCGGGCTCGCCGCGGCGATCCGCGCGGCCATCCGGGAGGGACGCTGGCAGGCGGGCGCGGCGGTGCCGTCGACCAGGGCCTTGGCGCAGGACCTCGGAGTCGCACGGGGAACGGTCACGCGCGTCTACGCCGACCTCGCCGCCGAGGGCTACCTGCGGACCTCGCAGGGCGCGCCGACCCGCGTCGCGACGGCGGGCGCGCTGCCCGCGTCGCCACCGAAGCCCATCCCTCGCGACCCGGCGCCCCGCTGGGACCTGCGCCCCGGCAGGCCGAACCTGTCCGCGTTCCCCAGGACGGCGTGGCTCGCGGCGTCCCGGCGCGCACTGCACCGCGCGCCGATGTCGGCGTTCGACTACACGGCCGAGTCCGGCGCGGCGGAACTGCGGGAGACGCTCGCCGTGTACCTGGCCCGCAGCCGCGGGGTCGTCGCCGACCCCGAGCGCATCCTGGTGTGCGCCGGGTTCTCGCACGCCATCGCGATACTGGCGCGTGTGCTGCACGCACGCGGCGCGGACGAGATCGCGTTCGAGAACCCGTCACTGCACATCTACCGGGAGATCGCCGCGGCCAACGGGCCAAGGGTGACCGGTGTCCCGGTGGACGATCACGGGATCACGGTGTCCGCTTTGGACAGTCCGGCGGCGGTGGTCACCCCGGCGCATCAGTACCCGCTGGGGGTCACCCTCGCCCCGGGGCGGCGGGCGGAACTCACCCGGTGGGCGGCGGAAACCGGCGCCGTCGTCATCGAGGACGACTACGACGGCGAGTTCCGGTTCGACCATCAGCAGGTCGGCGCGTTGCAGGCGCTGGCGCCGGAACGGGTCGTGTACGTGGGGACGACGAGCAAGACGCTCGCGCCGTCGCTGCGGCTGGGGTGGATGGTGCTGCCGAGGTTCCTGGTCGAACCGGTGCGCGCGGAGATGGCCGCGAGCGGGGCCCGGCCCCCGCTGCTGGACCAGCTCACGATGGCCGAGCTGATCGAGTCGGGCGCCTACGACCAGCACATCCGCCGCTGCCGCGCCGAGTACCGCTCCCGTCGCGACCGGCTGCTGGCGGCGCTCCCGGATTCCGTGCTGCCGCAAGGGATCTCGGCCGGGCTGCATCTGGTGCTCCAGTTCCCGGGCGAACTGCCCAGGGAGATGGAGGTGATCGCCGCCTGCCGCCGTCGCGCGATCGGGCTCGAAGGACTCAGCGGCTATTGGATCGGCGAGCCCCAGCGTGAAGGGCTCATCGTCGGGTACGGCGCCGCCGCGAAACACGCCTTCAACGGCGCCACCCAAGCCCTGCGGGAGGCCATCTTCGAGGTCACCTGACCCCCTGCGTCAGCAGTACCAGGGGCGGGCCCGCAGGATGTCGGTCTTCAGCACGGGAGCGCCGTCGACCGGGGCGGGATTCTCCGGCGTGGGCTGGATGCCGCCCGCTGCGACCTTGTCGAGGGTTTCGAGGCCGTCGGTGCCCACGGTGCCGAAGATCGTGTAGTTCGGGCGCAACGCGGAATCGCCGTACACCACGAAGAACTGGCTGCCGTTCGTCGCCGGGCCCGCGTTGGCCATGGCGAGGACGCCGCGGGAGTACACCTTCCGCGCGCCGGTCGGGTCGGTCGGCGCGGGCGGCAGCCCGACGGGCAGCTCGTCCTTGTACTTGTAGCCGGGACCGCCCTCCCCGGTGCCGCTCGGGTCACCGCACTGCAGCACCTTCAGCGTCGGATACGCCGTCAGCCGGTGACAGGTCGTGCGGTCGTAGAACCGGTGTACCGCCAGATGCAGGAAACTCTGCACCGTGCACGGCGCCTTCGCCCGATCGAGGGTCAGGTCGATCTTGCCCTGGTTCGTCTTCAGCTGCACCGGGACCGTGCCCCGGCTCGGCGTGTGACGCGGGTCCGGGGGCAGCGGGACCGGCCGCGCGGCCGGCTCGTCCGGAGTCTCCGTGTACTGGCAGGGCCCCTTCGTGACCTTCGGCGGCACGGCCTCCGCCGACGCCGTCCCGGTACCGGCCGCGAGCATCAGCCCGGCACCCAGCACGCTCACAACGACCTTCGCGATCCTCTGCACGGTTCCTGCCTCCCAGCCGTGGACGAAGAAGAGAGCATAGGGTGAATCCCCGCCGCTTCCACAGGTCCGGAAGTAGGTCCGAGGTTAGGGTCGAAGCCGTGGAGATCGCCGAACGACACCAATGGCAGCTGAACGCGTTGACCTTCCTCTACGCGTACACGCAGTACGTCCTGGTGCACGAGCGGGTCATGGCCGGGCTGCCGCCGGACAAACCCGCCGAGCTCGACAAACCGCGGGTCCTCCGGCTCGCCAAGATCGTCGACGACATGATCCTCGACTTCCGCAAGGAGGACGGGCTGACCGACCTCGAGCGGCGCCGGGTCATCCGCCTCGCCAGGGAGATCAAGTCGCACGTCCGCGAGAAGTGGCCGCCTCGCGACCCTTCGCTGACCGAGTGGATCGCCTCGGCCGCGGCGCATTTCTACTGCGAGGAGCACATCAACAACGGCTATGTCCGGATGGGCCGCGTCTTCGACCCCGACATGGCGGACCGGTTCCTGGAGCGCGTCGAGTTCTGCCGGGGGCAGACGGTCACGATCACGAACTACGCCAACAAGGTCGCCGACGGGGAACAGCTCACCTTTGGCGAGACCAACCAGCTCGAGGTCTGGAAAGAGGACGCCATCGCCCATCTGGACAACCTGGACAGCGACTTCGGCGACATCAAGATGTACGTCGAATTCTAGCCGGGTAAGCCAAATGCGGCGGAGGCTCTGCTGCTTCAAGGTGTCAGAGGGCGTCGCGGCGGGTTCCGGCCTGGGCGACGGGAGTCAGCCGCGCCTTCAACGTCCACCGGGACTCTTACTGCCCACACAGTGTCCGATTGGTACCTATATACACGGTTCCGCGCTGGGTCGTGAGTGCTATATAGGGTTAGAACACTACTTAGCACTCACGCCCCCTGCGCGGGACCGGCTGCCCGACGGAAGCCGGGCCGCGCCCCAGCGTCCACAAGGGACACTTTTCCGAAGAAGGCTGTCCGACTTGGGTGGTTTGCACGGTTCCGAGCCGGGGGTCGTGAGTGGCAATGAGGGTTCTAACCCTATTCGCCACTCACGACCCCACGCGGAACCGGACATAGCGTCATCAATCGGACGCCGAGTCCCCGAAGGACGTCCCTTGTGGACAGTCGCCCCCCGCCTCAACGGGGAGGTCCTCGCCTACTGCCAGGCAGGCGAGCCGATCACGCCACGCCTGACTTACCCCTCAATAGAACGCTACTCGCCACTCGCGACCCCTGCGCGAAACCACGCATACCACTCAAACCGTACACCTCTCTTCCAAAGAGTGTCCTTTGTGGACACGTTTGTCCGCGTCCCGGCTTCGCTTTACCTCCCTCAACCCTTGCCCGGACGGACAGAGTTGGTTGTCCGTCCGGTCCCGCGAAACAGCGGGTGAATTGACAATCTTCGCCCACCATCGGGACGCTCGGGGTGAAGCTCCTTTTTTCGGATTTCCACCGAAGGAGAACCTGTGATCCCGAGCAAGAAGAAAGTCGGCCGGATCGCGACCATGGCGGCCGCCGCTGCCGCCATGTTCACCATGATCACGCCGACCGGAACCTCGTTCGCCATCGACCACATCCCCTGCCGGGACGGGGAGAACTTCCTGAAGATCTGGTCACACCTCGGCGGGAGCACCAGCGTCGACTGCTACGCCAACCGCGGGAGGATCAGCTTCGGGGGTTGGTGGATCGACCGGATCTACACCGGGAACAACGATCTGATCTATTACGACAGCAATGGCGCTGACGTGAGAATCAACCGATGGACCGATATCAGTTTCCCGAACCGTCCGCCGAAGGTCCGCGTCATCGAAATCCTCTGAAAGCCTCGTGAGTGGTAATGACGATTCCAACCGTCATTACCACTCACGAGTGGAGCTCGGCTATCAGTTCGTCGGCCGCCGCGAACGGGTCGATCTTCCGCGCGACCACACGCCTCGCCAGTTCGGCGAGCCGGTCGCCGTGGCGCAGGTCGACGATCTCCGCGCGCAGCCGCTGGACGGCGATCGCCTCGACCTCGTCCCGCGCCCGCGCCGCGCGGCGGCGGGGCAGTTCTTCCCGCTGGACCAGCCAATCGTGGTGTTCCGCCAGCGCGCGGACGACGTCGTCGACGCCTTCACCGCGTGAGGCCACCGTTCGCACGATCGGCTGACGCCAGCTCGGGCCGCGGATCTCCCGGCGCACCAAGGAGATCATCTGCTTGAGATCGTGCACCGTCGCGTCCGCGCCCTCGCGGTCGGCCTTGTTGACCACGAACACGTCCGCGATCTCCAGCACCCCGGCCTTCGCCGCCTGGATCCCGTCGCCCATCCCCGGCGCGAGCAGGACCACCGTGGTGTCGGCCAGTTTCACGACGTCCACTTCGGACTGGCCGACGCCGACGGTCTCGATCAGCACGACATCGAAACCGGCCGCGTCGAGTACGCGGACCGCCTGCGGGGTCGCCCACGAAAGCCCGCCGAGGTGGCCGCGGGTGGCCATCGACCGGATGAACACGCCGGGATCGGTGGCGTGCTCGGTCATCCGGATCCGGTCGCCGAGCAGCGCTCCGCCGGAGAACGGCGACGACGGGTCGATCGCCAGCACCCCGACCCGCAAGCCTTGCGCCCGCAGGGCCGTGAGCAGCGCGGACGTCGATGTCGACTTACCGACACCGGGTGGGCCGGTCAGCCCGACGACCCGCGCGTTGCCCGTGTACGGGGTCAGCTTCGCCGCGACCTCGGGCAACTGCGGATGGGCGTCCTCGACCAGCGACAGCAACCGGGCGATCGCGCGGGGAACGCCGTCCCGCGCGCGATCGACCAGTTCGTCGATGTCCAGCTGTACCGGCAAGGGCTTTACGGGACCCGGAGCAGCAGGGCGTCACCCTGACCGCCGCCACCGCAGAGCGCGGCCGCGCCGAGGCCGCCACCACGACGGCGGAGCTCGTGGATCAGGTGCACGGCCAGCCGGGCCCCGGATGCCCCGATCGGGTGGCCGAGCGCGATGGCACCGCCGTCGACGTTGACCCTGTCCACGTCGACGCCGAGCTTGTCGGCCGAGACCAGGCCGACGGCGGCGAACGCCTCGTTGATCTCGATCAGGTCGAGCGCGTCCGCGGTCAGCTTCTCCTTGGCCAGCGCGGCCAGGATCGCGTTCGACGGCTGCTCGTGGAGGCTGGCGTCCGGACCGGAGACCACGCCGTGCGCGCCGATCTCGGCGAGCGCGGTCAGGCCCAGTTCCTCGGCCTTGGCCTTGCTGGCCACGACGACCGCGGCCGCGCCGTCGGAGATCTGCGACGCCGAACCGGCGGTGATGGTGCCGTCGGAGGCGAACGCCGGGCGCAGCTTCGCGAGGCTTTCCACGGTGGTGTCGGCGCGGACGCCCTCGTCCTTCGAGAACACGACCGGATCGCCCTTGCGCTGCGGGATCGACACCGGCGCGATCTCGGCGTCGAAACGGCCTTCCGCGATGGCGGCGGCGGCGCGCTGGTGCGAACGCGCGGAGAACTCGTCCTGCTGTTCCCGGGTCACGCCGTAGCGGCTGTTGTACTTCTCCGTCGACGCGCCCATCGCGACCTGGTCGAAGGCGCAGAACAGACCGTCGTAGGCCATGTGGTCGACGAGCGTGGTGTCGCCGTACTTGAAGCCGGAGCGGGACTTCGGCAGCAGATGCGGCGCCTGGGTCATCGATTCCTGGCCGCCCGCGACGATCAGGTCGAACTCACCCGCGCGGATGAGCTGGTCGGCGAGCGCGATCGCGTCGAGACCGGAAAGGCAGACCTTGTTGATGGTCAGCGCCGGGACGGTCATCGGGATGCCGCCGGCGACCGCGGCCTGGCGCGCCGGGATCTGGCCCGCGCCGGCGGTGAGCACCTGGCCCATGATCGTGTACTGGACCGCGTCCGGCGAGACGCCCGCCTGCTCCAGCGCCGCCTTGATCGCGAATCCGCCCAGTTGCGCACCCGAGAAATCCTTCAAGGAACCGAGCAATCGCCCGATCGGTGTACGGGCGGCACCCAGGATCACGGAACCGGACACGGCGTCCTCCAAGCATCGGCGCAAGGGCAATAGGCGGTCTTCGCGACCATACCCGCGTCACGGCCTTCTTGATGGAGCCAGTGTGAGGCGGCGCACGCCGGTTCGTCCGCCCGCGCACCTATCCTGCTCTGCATGAACCAGGCGCTGAAACCGTTCGTGACCGCCATCGACCACGTCGGCATCGCGGTACCCGACCTCGACGCCGCGATCGCCTTCCACGTCGAGCACTTCGGCCTGGAGGTGGCGCACGAGGAGGTCAACGAGGAGCAGGGCGTCCGCGAGGCGATGCTGCGCGCGCCCGGCACCGCCGGCACGGAGACCGCGATCCAGCTCCTCGCGCCGCTGCGCGAAGACTCGGCGATCGGCAAGTTCCTCGCCAAGAGCGGCCCCGGGCTGCAGCAGCTGGCGTACCGAGTGTCCGATGTGGACGCCGCCGCGGCGGCACTGCGCGCGCAGGGACTCCGGCTGCTCTACAGCGAGGCCAAACGCGGCACGTCCAACAGCCGGGTGAACTTCGTCCACCCCAAGGACGCCGGCGGCGTGCTCGTCGAGTTGGTCGAGCCCGCGTCGGACGGTCACTGACCGCGCGTCAACGCTTCAGCGATGAAGAGGACCTCACGATCGATTTCGGCGGGGTCCCCGTCTTCGCTGTGCCGTGCTGTCGCGTGCCGATGGCTGACCGCCCTCGCGAGCAGCCCCGACGCCGAATCGATGTCGGCGACCGCGAGTTTGCCGCCGGTCGCGGCGACGATCACCGCCTTCACTTGGCGGACCAGTTGCTGGAACCGTTCGGCCAGCGCGTCGCGGACCGCGCGATGGGTGTCGGCCTCGCGCCACAACAGATGTGACAGCGCCAAGGACCGGTTGAACCGCCTGTCGAGTTCCCTGACGAGGCCGCGGAGGCTGCCCGCGAGGTCGCCGGGGACGACCACGACGGCCGGTTCGATCCGGGCGTCGGGCAGTTCGGCGACCAGGGCGGCCAGCAGATCCGACTTACGCCGGAAGTAGTAGTGCACCAGCCCTTTGGGCACACCGGCCCGCTCCGCGATCCGCGACGTGGGTGTCGCGTCGAAACCGGATTCGGCGAAAAGCGCCTCCGCGGCTCGCAGGATGCGCTGTTTCGCCGAATCCTCTTTCACGCCGTCTCCTCCTGGGTCAGTGCTGTCCCGCTGTCCGGTGGGTCGCCTGTGCGATCGGCATCGCGGCCGCGCCCGCCACCACGGTCAGGACGCCACCGATCCAGGCCGTCCAGGACGCGCCCATGAGGTCGGAGTAGCCCATCACCCATGGCGAAATGAACAGCAACGCGCCCAGCACGATCTGGATGCCTTCGCCGTAGACCATGCCAGGCATCGCGAGCGAGGCGAGGCCGTCGAGCGCGACCAGCGCGCCGAGGACGACGAGCGTCCACAGGGCGGTGTTGTCCGTGGTCATCCAGAGGGGTGAAAGCGCGACGACGACACCGATGACCACCTCCGCCCAGTCATGGGGCCGGGTCCAAGGGCGCGTCGTGGGTTCATTCATGCGTGCTCACCTCCGAGAATCGACGAAACCTGCAGGTCGGAGAGATCTCCACGGCCCATGGTCCGCTTGGTTGGCCAGCCGGTCAAGACCGGTCGATAACACTTCGGGATGTGTACGTGCTCCACGTCTCGTACAGTTGTGAACTTGGTTACCGGTGAGTAATTTGTGCCGCTAACGCCGTCCCCCTTTTTCGCGGAGGTTCCGATGTCGCAGCTCGGCGAGATCCAGCAGGCCATTCTGAACGATGACCTCGGCGCCGTGGCGTCGCTCGACGTGCCGGAGACCTATCGCGGGGTGACCGTGCACAAGGACGAGGCGAACATGTTCGAAGGCCTCGAAAGCCGCGACAAGGACCCGCGCAAATCACTGCACGTCGACGAGGTCCCCACGCCGGAACTCGGCCCAGGCGAGGCGCTGGTCGCGGTCATGGCGAGCGCGATCAACTACAACACCGTCTGGACCTCGATCTTCGAACCTGTCTCGACGTTCAAATTCCTGGAGCGCTACGGGCGGCTTTCGCCGCTGTCGAAGCGCCACGACCTGCCCTATCACGTCGTCGGCTCGGACCTGTCCGGCGTCGTGCTGCGCACCGGACCCGGCGTGCACAACTGGAAGCCGGGTGACGAGGTCGTCGCGCACTGCCTCAACGTCGAACTCGAAGGCCCGGACGGGCACAACGACACGATGCTCGACACCGAACAGCGGATCTGGGGTTTCGAGACGAACTTCGGCGGGCTCGCCGAAATCGCGCTCGTCAAAGCGAATCAGCTGATGCCGAAGCCGGGCCACCTCACCTGGGAGGAGGCCGCCTCCCCCGGCCTGGTGAACTCCACGGCCTACCGGCAGCTCGTGTCGCGCAACGGCGCGGACATGAAACAGGGCGACGTCGTCCTGATCTGGGGCGCCTCGGGCGGTCTCGGTTCTTACGCGACGCAGTACGCGCTCAACGGCGGCGCGATCCCGGTGTGCGTGGTCTCCAGCCCCGAAAAGGCGGAAATCTGCCGGAAGCTCGGCGCGGAGCTGATCATCGACCGTAACGCCGAGGGCTACAAGTTCTGGAAGGACGAGCACAACCAGGACCCGAAGGAATGGCAGCGGTTCGGCAAGAAGATCCGCGAACTGACCGGCGGCGAGGACCCGGACATCGTCTTCGAGCACCCGGGCCGCGAGACCTTCGGCGCTTCGGTCTACGCCGCGCGCAAGGGCGGCACGATCGTCACCTGCGCGTCGACGTCCGGATTCATGCACCAGTACGACAACCGCTACCTGTGGATGAACCTGAAACGGATCATCGGCAGCCACTTCGCCAACTACCGCGAATCGTGGGAAGCGAACCGCCTGATCGCGAAAGGTCTGATCCACCCGACGCTGTCGAAGACCTACTCGCTCGAAGACACCGGACAGGCCGCGCTGGACGTGCATCGCAACGCGCACCAGGGCAAGGTCGGCGTGCTGGCCCTTGCGCCGGAAGAAGGTCTGGGCGTCCGGAACCACGAATTGCGCGAGAAGCACATCGACGGGATCAACGCGTTCAGGAACGTTTAGCGCACCAGAACGCACTTTCGCCGCGCGTTGGAGTGGGTGCTCACCCTTCCGTGACTCCAGCTCGACTACGGTAGAAGGATGAGCCTTGGCGAGGAACGGGAGCTAGTGCCGCTGGGAGCCGGCTTCGACGTGGCGAAGCGCGGTTACAGCCGTGCACAGGTCGACGAACATCTCGAACGGCTGGACGCCGATCTGAAGATGCTCACCGCCGATCGCGATGCCGCCATCGCACAGGCGGGCGACCTGGCACGGCAGCTGGAGATCGCGCGCGGCGAGATCGCCGACCTGCGCGGCCAGGTCGACAGGCTGGCCCAGCCGCCGACGAGCGTCGAAGGCCTTTCCGAGCGCCTGCAGCGCATGCTGCGGCTCGCGCAGGACGAGGCCGCCGACACCAAGGCGCGCGCCGAAGCCGAAGCCGGGCACATCCGCGCCAAGGCGGAGACCGACGCGAGCGCCATGCGGGCCCGCTACGAGCAGCTGCTCAACGAGCTCGACCTCCGCCGCAAGGAGATGGAGGCCGAGCACCGCGGCGTGCTCGAGAAGGCGCGCGCCGAGGCCAAGGAGATCACCGACAAGGCGAAGGCGGAGCGGGACAAGCTCGACGCCGAGTCGCAGCAGCGCCGCACTCAGGTCGAAGAGGACTTCGAGATCGCGATGGCGTCGCGGCGCACCGAAGCCATGCACGCGCTGGCCGAGCAGGAGGCCGCGAGCAAGGCCGAGGCCGCCCGTCGCGTCCGCGAGGCCACCGAGGACGCCGCCGCCATCCGCGCGAAGGTGCTCGAAGAGGAGACGGCGGCCAAGGCCGACATCGAACGCCGTCAGCGCGAATCCGTCGCCGACGCCAACAAGCGCAAGCAGGACTCGATCACCGAGGCCAACGCCCGGCTCGCCGAGGCGGCCGACGAGGCCCGCCGCCGCGTCCGGCAGGCCACCGAGGAGTCCAACCGGCGGATCACCCAGGCCACCGAACGGGTCGAAGCGCTCCGCAAGGTGCGCTCCAGCCTGGCCGAGCAGGTCCGCACCGCGCGGACCGCGCTCGCCGAGGCGACGCACGTGCTCGGCGACGAACCGCATATCCCGGCGGACCTGAAGGCGAAGCCGTCACCCGATTCGGAGGCCACCGTGCAGCTCCGGACGGCCGATGTGCCGAAGGCCACATCCGGCGCGAAGCCTTCACCTCGACCTGCGGCAGCGCAGAAACCGACTGGCGAGTAACCTTTTCACCCGACCGAGCTCACGACGGCCTGCGAGGCCGCCGACGAGCGGTTATCGTCGCTGCTCGCACGCTGGTGCGGCAGACAGATCGGTGGAGGTTGCGGATGGCTGCATATCGGACCGTGGTCGTGGGCACGGACGGATCGGATTCCTCGTTCGCCGCGGTCGACAAGGCCGCGGGGGTCGCCGGGGACTCCGGAGCGACCCTGGTCATCGTGTGCGCCTACTACCCCGCCAACAAGGGCGACGTGGAGAAGGCGCAGGACGTCCTCGGCGACGAGGCGTACCAGGTCGTCGGCTCGGCCCCGGCCGAGGACACCCTGCTCTCCGCCCGTGACCGCGCCGCCAAGGCCGGCGCGAAGAGCATCGAGACCGCCGCCGTCGTCGGTGACCCGGTCGACTCGCTGCGCAAGGTCGTCGCCGACCGCTCGGCGGACCTGCTGGTGGTCGGCAACCGCGGGCTGAACACGCTCGCGGGCCGCATCCTGGGCTCAGTGCCGTCCGAAGTCGCCCGGAAGTCGGGCGTGGACGTGCTCATCGTCCACACCACCTAATGGCCGATACCGGCGAGCCCGCGCCCGACGCGCTTCAGCAGCGTCTCGAACGGATCCTGCTCGGCGGCAGACGCAAGTACACCCGGCTCGAAGTCGCCGAGAAGGCGGGCGTTCCCGAAGAGCGTTCTCGGCGGCTTTGGCGTGCTCTGGGCTTCGCGACCGTCGACGACGACGAGGTCGTCTTCACCGACGCCGACATCGAAGCGATCCGCACGGCCGACCAGCTGATGCAATCGGGCCTGATCGACCCGAGCATCGAGCTGGCGGTGACGCGCGCGCTGGGCCAGCACCTCTCGCGGCTCGCGGAATGGCAGGTCCACATGCTGTGGACGATGATCACCGAGAACAAGGACGTCGGCACCAGCGAACGCCAGATCGCGCGGCTGGTCGACCGGCTGCTGCCCGAGCTGGAACAGGTGCAGAACTTCGTCTGGCGGCGGCATCTCGCGGCGTACGCCGGACGCGCGTTCGCGGCCACGGACGAAGACCTCGAAGCCAGGACCGAGGTCGTCGGATTCGTCGACATGGTCGGCTACACCCGGCTGACCAGGCAGATCGGTGAAGACGAGCTGAGCGCCGTCCTCGACCGGTTCGAATCCCTCGCCACCGAGGTGGTCGCCGAACACCACGGCCGGATCGTGAAAATGATCGGGGACGAGGTGCTGTTCGTCGCCGATTCCGCCGTCGACGGCGCCGAGATCGCCCTGACGCTGTCCGAACGCGCCGAAGCCGACGAGACCCTGCCCGGCGTGCGGGCGGGCATGGCTTCGGGCCGGATCCTCAGCCGGTTCGGCGACGTCTACGGCTCGGTCGTGAACATCGCCGCCCGCCTCACCTCGACCGCGCGGCCGGGCACCATCCTGGTGGACAAGGAACTCGCCACCGAGCTGGCCGCCTTCGACCCCTACGAAGTGCGTGCCCGGCGGCCGGTCTCCGTGCGGGGCTACAACCGGCTGCGGCCTTCTTCCCTGCGGCGGGCGCGGGAACGGCCTTCGGGCATGTTCGCGTCCTCGCAGCAGCTCGCTGCGGAGATGCTGGGGCTGGCGCCCGGAATCGCCCCGGCTCCGGACGCTTCGGACCCAGCTCCGGACGAGGTCGAGGACGCCACCGCGGACTCGTTGCCGCCTCAGCCGCGGCCCCGATCGAAGCGCCGGCGGCGCTGAAGGCTTCGATCACCTGCGCGCAACCAGCCGCTCACCACCGGGGAGATGCCTTGACCGTCAGCCAAGGCCTTCGATGATGCGGAAATCGCGCTTGAAGCCGTCGGGGAGTGCGGCCAGCGCCTCCTGGTAGGCCGCACTCTCGTATGCGGCGACCGCCTGTTCGAAGCTGTCGAACTCGATCAGGACGACGCGCTCGGCGATTCCCGCTTCGTGTGCGACGACCCGGCTGCCGCCGCGGGCGAACGTCCGTCCACCTGCGGCCTTGACGGCCAGACCGGCCAGTTTGCTGTAGGCATCAAGCGCCTCAGGGTCTGTGATGGTGGGGTAGACGCTGACCCAGTAGCCCTTGGCCATGGAACCTCCAGTGTGGGGATATGTGCGTTCGACTTACGGGCCGGTCTCGGAACGTATCCGGACAGCACTCATGAGACTGAGCGCGGCAAGGGACCTTTTGGTATCGCCGCTGCCGCCGGGCACTCCCTGGTGTCGTCCGCTTGCGGTCAGGCGGGCAGGACGGCGTACTGGCGCACGTAGAGGTCGGTGTAGGTGACCGGGCCACGCGGGCCGGGGACCTTGTCCAGGTTGATGCCGGTCTCGGGGACGGCCAGGAGCTTGAAGCCGTCGAGCAGCCGGGTCGGGGCGTTCCAGAAGACGCCGGTGCCGGTGTAGGCGTCGAAGAACGCGTCGGCGGCTTCGCTGCTTTCGGTGGCGATGCCGGCGGCCAGGCCCGAGGTCTGCTCGTTGGCGATCTCGACCGCTTCGAGCAGGCCGGCGACCTTCGCGACGGTGACGGTCGCTTCGCGGTCGGAGTCGAGGGCCCATTCGTAGCCGATGGCGTGCTCGTGCGGGGCGAGCGACGGCGTGACACCTCGTTCGGCCAGCGCGCCGGAGATGCCGGGCCAGACGCGGTCGTGGGCACCCTCGTGGATCAGCAGCAGGTTCAGCCGGTTGCAGACGCCGAGCCGGTCGAGGCTGTTGAAGACCAGGTCGCGCACCTTGTCGGTGTCGGCCGCTTCGTCGACGTACAGCACGCCGCCGCCGTCGGCGTGGGCGAGCGTGCGGACGCCGTGGACGGCCGCCTCGGTGGCCAGCGCGCGGGTGCTGTCACCGCTGCCCCGCAGGATCACCAGCGGCACGAGCGCGGGGAAACGCACCAACGCGGAAGCCGCTTCGCGCTCGGCGCGCGGCACCAGCTGGATGACGTCCGGGTCGATACCCGCGTCGACGAGCGCGGGGGCGATCACCGTCTCGCGCAGGCGCTGGGCAGAGCCGAGCGCGGCGGAACCCGTGCGGAGCACGCCGCCGTTGCGGGACTTCACCAGCTGTGAAGCGACATCGACCGTGACGTTCGGGCGCGCCTCGTAGTTCGCGCCGATCACGCCGACCGGACGACGCCGTTCGACCAGCTTCAGCCCGCCGTCCAAAGTGGACACATCGACGGACCGCTCCTGGTGGGGCGCACCGGCGAGGAGACGGAGCTGTTCGGCCATTCCGGTCAGCCGCTCGGGCGTGATGGTGAGCCTGTCGAGCAGACCGGCGCTCATGCCGTCCTCGCGCGCCTTGGCGATGTCGGCCTGATTCGCCTCGAGAACCGCGTCGGCGTGCTCCACCAGCTTGTCCGCCATGGCGTTCAGCGCGGCGTCGATCGCCTCCGCGGACGCGGCGGCCAGTGACGGCGCGGCCCGTTTCGCCGATCGAGCGCATTCCTCGACGGCCTTGGCGACCTCGTCCATCTGGTGACTCCTTCCGCGCGGAACGAGCCACCAGTCTGCCGTACCGCCCCGCTCAGGCGACGGTCGGCTCCAGCAGCCACAACCCGCCCGCGAAGAGACAGCTCACCGTCAGCACGGCCATCACCAGCACCCACAGCACGGCGGGCATCCCAGTGAGCCTGCCGAGCTGATCGGCGTCCGAATCCCTCGCCGCACCCCGGCGCCGCTTGATCTGCAGCTCGAACACCGGCCGGACGCCACCGAACAGCAGGAACCAGGTCAGCAGGTAGACGAAGATCGCCTGGAACCACGACGGCGCCGCGAGCGCGACCAAGCCGAGCACCACCGAGCTGCTGACCACCGCGAACACGCCGTAGGTGTTGCGCACCATCACCAGCACACCCAGCAGCATCAAGGCCATCACGATCAGCACGACGGTGATCAGATCGGACGAGAGCAGCCCGGCGAACACCAGTCCGAGCACCGCGGCCGCCGGGTACCCGGCCAACGCGGTGAACGCCATCCCCGGCCCCTCGGGCTTGCCACGGGAGACCGTGACGCCGGAGGTGTCCGAATGCAGTTTGATGCCCTGCAGCCGTCGGCCGACCAGCACCGCCGCCAGCGCGTGGCCTGCCTCGTGGACGAGCGTGATGAGGTTGCGGGCGATCCGCCAAGGCCTGCCCGAGAGCACCACGAGCAGTGCGAGACCACCGGTGACCAGGGTGATCGTGCCGGGCGGGGTGGACTGGGCGATGTCGGAAACCGTTTCGGCGGGAGACGAGCTCACCTCATCAGCTCACCACAAGCCGGATACGTCCCGTGTCAGGCGGTCATCGAACCCCCGATCCCGCGCATGCGAAACTCACGGTCGTTGCGCAGGGCGAAGGCGACCCAGCTGCGGAACGGCCGCCACGCCGTGGAGAGTTCCTCCAGCTCCTCGGGCGGGGCCAGCGGCAGGTCGTACGCGGTCCGCATGGCTTCCTGCAGCCGGGGCTCGTCACGCGGGAAGACGTCCGGATGCCCGGCTCCCCTGATCAGGATCAGCTGCGCCGAAAACGGACCGATCCCCGGCAACCGCTGCAGCCAGCGCAACGCGTCCGGTACCGGCATGGCGCGCAGATACGCGGCGTCGAGCAGACCGTCCTTGGCGGCGTTGGCCACCGCGCACAGCCGCTCGGCCTTCACCTCCGGCAGGCCGCGCCCGGCCTCCGGCGAGGCGAGGACGTCCGGCGCCGGGAACGACATGAGGATCTTCCCGCCGACATCCACCGGCCTGCCGAACTCCTCGGCGAGCCGCCGTTTCACCACGGCGGCCTGCGACATCCGGGCCCGGTGACTCAAGATCGCCCAGCAGGCCGCTTCGTACGGCGAATGGAACAGGACGGGCCGAAACCCGGGGAACGTCTGTTGGAGGCGGCGCACCACGGGGTCCGCGCTGCCGACCTTCGCGAAACCGACGCCGTCGATGTCGACCGAGAGAATCCGCCGCACCTGGGCGCCGACCTCGACGGCGAGCCCTTCTTCGGCGAAGACCTCCACCTCGATGGAGCCGGGCGATCTCTGTCTGACGGCCGCGCCGACGTGCTCCCAGCCCGCTTCGGCGGGGAAAGCGAGGCGCAAGGTGCCGGGTTCGGCACCGGCGTCGGTGCGGCACGCCGGCGGGAAATCGGTCAGGAACCGGATGGACTTGTCGAGGTCGAACGGGCCGCGCACCGGGATGCGAAGCGTGGTCGTGGCGGTGTGCTGCAGGATCGAGCCGGTCATTTTCGGGCTCCTTCGGATGGGGAACGGCGACTCCCTCCGACGTTAGAGACGGCCACCGACAGTTTCGGGTCGCGGCGCCGGGAATGTCGCGAACGGGCCGGTCATGGCAGATTCTCGGGTGAGGACCGTGAAGGGAGCAGCCATGCCGGACCATCGCGAACGTCTCGTGGGCCTGCTGCGGCCGGGCACCACGCCCACCGAAGCGACGGAAGGTTTTCTCGATCTGCTGGGCGAAATCCCGCAGGCGGGGCCGTCGACAGGCCTCGCGCAACGGCTGATGCGCACCTCCGCCGTGCCGATGATCTACGAGCGGTACTGGCGTCCGGCGCTGGGCAGGGTCGCGAAAGGACTGAACGGCCCGAGCATGGCGGGCGAGGTCCGTATCGCGATCGAAGCACTCGGCCTGCGCCCCGGGCAGGTCGCGCTGGACGTCGCCTGCGGCACCGGCCGGTTCACCCGCGCGTTCGGCGAAGCCGTCGGCCCGGACGGGCTGTCGATCGGACTGGACGGTTCGGTCACCATGCTGGAGAAGGCGCTCGCCGAGCCCAATCCGGCTTCGGTGGCCTATCTGCGCGCCGACGCCGTCGACCTGCCGCTCGCCGATTCCACTGTGGACGCGGTCTGCTGCTTCGCCGCGTTGCACATGTTCGCCGATCCGGACGCCGCGCTGGACTCCTTCGCCCGCGTGCTGAAACCCGGCGGCTCAGTGGTGTTGCTGACCAGCGCCCGGCACAACGACCAGCCGATGCGGCTGGCGGACACCTTCCTCGGCAGGGTGAGCGGACAGCGGATGTTCGACCGCGGCGAGATCGCGAGGAAACTGTCCCGGCGCGGATTCGACGACGTGGAGGAGCGGTTCTCCGGTGTCACGCAAATCGTCTCGGGCGTGCTACCGGTTAACATCCGGCCATGATCCGCTCTGAGCACGCTTCGCCGATTCCGCCCGACGACAGCTATCTCCGTTCGCTGGTCGAAGCGACCGCGGACGCCGTCGCCGCGGCCGAACCCCTCGGCTCGCCACATGACGGCGCGGATCCCGCCACGCGGGACGCCGTCAGTGGCCGGATCCGCGCGCTGGCGGCGGAATTGGTGGAACTGAGCCAAGACCTACACGCTCACCCGGAAGAAGGATTCGCCGAGCACCGTTCGGTTCGCGCGCTCGGCGAGCTGCTCACCCGCCACGGTCACGAGGTGACGATCGGCGCGGGCGGGCTGGACACCGCCCTGGTCGCGAGCACCCCTGGAAGCGGCCCGCATATCGCGGTCCTCTCCGAATACGACGCCCTTCCCGGCCTCGGCCACGGCTGCGGGCACAACGTCATCTGCACCGCGGGCGCCGGCGGGTTCCTCGGCGCGGCGGCGGTCGCCGAACGGCTGGGCGGCCGGGTCTCGCTGATCGGCACTCCGGCGGAAGAAGGCGGCGGGGGCAAGGAAACCCTTGCCCGCGCGGGTGTCTTCGACGACGTCGACGCAGTGCTCATGCTGCATCCCTTCAGTCACGACATCGCCATGCACCCGTTCCTCGGCAGGCGTCAGCTGGAGATGGTGTTCCACGGCGTCGGCGCGCACGCCTCGGCTCAGCCGTTCATGGGACGCAACGCGCTCGACGCCGCCGTCGCCGCGTACCAGGGCGTCGCGGCACTTCGGCAACATCTGCCGTCGAGTGACCGCGTCCACGGTGTCTTCACCGACGGTGGCGCGCGGCCGAACGTCGTCCCCGAACGCGCCGCGCTGCTGTTCTACCTGCGGTCCTCGCAACCGGACACGCTGCGCGACCTCGCCGAACGGATCTCGGCGATCGCGCGCGGCGCGGCGGAGATGACCGGTTGCGGCGTCGAACTGCACTGGGACGGCCAGCCCGCGTACCTCCCGATCCGGTTCAACACCACACTCGCCGGACGCTGGTCGGTGCATCAGGTGGACGCCGGCCGCAAACCACTGCCGCCGGGGATCGTGCCCGACTTCCTCACCGGCTCGACCGACCTCGGCAACCTCTCTTACCGGATGCCGGCGATCCATCCGATGATCGCCATCGCCGGACCGACGACCGCCTTGCACACCAAGGAGTTCGCGGCCGCGGCCGGTTCTCCGGACGGCGATCGGGCGGTCGTCGACGGCGCGCTCGGCCTGGCACTGACCGCCGTCGACTATCTGGCCGACGCGAAACTCCGCGCGGCGGTGCACGAGGAGTTCGAGGCGTCGGGCGGCGCACTGGATGTACCGGCGTTCTTCGACTGAGGATTCTCAGCTGATTCTTCTCAGGAAAGCGCAGGGGATTTCCACAGGCGGTTCACAAGTACGGGCGCGAATCTGGTGCCATGACCGAGAACGAGAGTCGGCCCGGCCCCGCCTCCACCGGTGGGCACCAGCCGCCGCAGCACCCCGGATACAGCACCTCTTGGCAGGCCGCGCCGAATCCGCTCTTCACCCCGCCGCCCCCGCCACGCAAGAAGGCGAGCCGCGTCGCCGTCCTCGTCAGCGCGACGGCACTCGGCGCCGCGCTCGTCGGCGGGGTCGGTGGCGCGGCGATCGTGGGTTTCGGCTCCGCGTCGTCGGCGTCCGGTACGGGTACCTCCGCGGTCGCCAACGGGCAACTGGTCGGGAACACCACTTCGGGTGACGTCAGCGCGGTCGCCGCGAAGGTGACGCCGAGCGTCGTCCAGGTGAACGTGACCACCGCGCAGGGTGAGGCCGTCGGTTCCGGCGTCATCCTGACGTCGGACGGACGCATCCTCACCAACGCCCACGTGGTGGCCGACGCCGAGGGCGACGTCACCGTCACGCTTTCGGACGGCAAGCAGTACAAGGCGAGCGTGGTCGGCGCGGACACCAAGGCCGACATCGCCGTCCTGCAGGCGAAGGACGCGAGCGGGCTGACCGCCGCGTCGCTCGGGGACTCCGGCAAACTCGTCACCGGCCAGCAGGTGGTCGCGATCGGTTCTCCCGGCGGGCTCCAGAACACCGTGACCACCGGGATCGTGAGCGCGCTGAACCGCAAGCTGGACGAGTTGAGCAGTGGCCAGGACCGGCGTTCGCCCTACAGCCGGACGACGAACGAGAGCGGGCCGAGCTACACCGCGATCCAGACCGACGCGCCGATCAACCAGGGCAACTCGGGCGGGGCGCTGGTGGACGCGCAGGGGAACGTCATCGGCATCAACTCGGCGCTGTACAACCCGACCTCGACCGGCAGCATCGGCATCGGTTTCGCGATCCCCATCAACGACGCGAAGAAGATCGTCGAGCAGATCGTCGGCTGACCCCGGCCGCCTGGACCGCGTCAGGGGGCGGCCCAGCCGGCACTGTCCGTGAAGGCCTCCTTCACTACCTTCAGGGTAGGGAAGGAGGCCTTCACGGACTTCTAGAGTTCGTAGGTGAGGGCGAAGGTGTGGTTGCCTTTATCGTCCTGGATGATCGTGGCGGTGCCGGTGATGCCGGCCAGTTCCCCGTGACCGGAGCCCGGCAAGACGATCAGGTGATGGCCGTTCTCCCCCGCCGAATGGTGCAGGACGAAGCCACCCTTACGCCCGTCGACGGACACGGCAAGCCGCTCGAAGGCGACGTACGCCCTCGACTTCTCGTTCACCGCCGTGAGCATCTCCACGGTGCTGGTGCCCTCGACGCCACCGGTGAAGGTCTTGCCGAGCAAGACGCGGGAGAACTCGGTGCCCTCGGCCTTCTCGGTGGTTTGCGGCTCCCAGCCGTCCACAGTGAACGAGGCTGTCGCGGTGTTGTTCATGGCGTCGACCTTGCCGGAGATACCTGACAGAACGCGTCAGGTATTCCTCAGCGCCTCCGGTTCCCGAACAAGCCGCGCGTGATCTCCCGGCCGAGCGCGCTCGCCGCCGAGCGGAGGAACGACTTCACCGCCGGGTTCTTCATGGCCTGCTCGACCATCCCCGGCCCTTCCTTCTCCGGCTTCGGAGCCGGAGGTGCTTCCGGCGGGACCTCATCGGTGGGCGGCGCGGCCACCTTCGCGGCGAGCTTCTCGTAAGCCGACTCGCGATCGATCGTCTCGGAGTACTTCGCGTGCAGGTCCGAAGACGTCGTCGCCGCGGAGATCGCTTCGGCGCCGATGGACCCCATCTTCGAACGGGGCGCGCGCAGCCGTGTCCACGCGACCGGCGTCGGCGCGCCTCGCTCGGACAGCACGGTGACGATCGCTTCGCCGATGCCGAGCGACGTCAGCGCAGAGTCCAGTTCGTAGTGCTTCGTCTTCGGGTACGTCTTCACCGTCTTCGTGAGCGCCGCCTGGTCCTCGGGGGTGAAGGCGCGCAACGCGTGCTGGACCCGAGCGCCCAGTTGCGACAGGACGTTGTTCGGGATGTCCGTCGGAAGCTGTGTGCAGAAGAACACGCCGACGCCCTTCGACCGGATCAGCTTCACGGTCTGCTCGATGCGCTCCAGGAACGCCTTCGACGCGTCGTTGAACAGCAGATGTGCCTCGTCGAAGAAGAACACCAGCTTCGGCTTGTCGAGATCGCCCTCTTCGGGCAGCTCCTCGAACAACTCGGCCAGCAGCCACATCAGGAACGTCGAGAACAGCGCGGGCTTCGACTGGAGGTTGTCCAGCTCCAGCAAGGTCACCATCGCCTTGCCGTCGACCTGGCGCATCAGATCGTGGACGTCCAGCTCGGGCTCACCGAAGAAGTCCTCGCCGCCCTGGGCCTCCAGATTGGACAGCGCCCGCAGGATCACCCCGGCCGTCGCCGCCGAGACGCCACCGATGCCCTTCAGGTCCTCCTTGCCCTCGTCACTGGTCAGGTGCGTGATGACCGAACGGAGGTCCTTGGTGTCCAGCAGGGCCAGGCCGCGCTGATCGGCCCAATGGAAGATCAGGCCGAGCGTCGACTCCTGGGTTTCGTTGAGCCCCAGCACCTTCGACAACAGGATCGGACCGAAACTCGTGATCGTCGCCCGGATCGGCGAGCCCTTGCCACCGGTGCCCAGCGACAGGAACTGCACGGGGAACGCGGCGGGCTCCCACTGGTCTCCCAGTTCTTCCGCGCGTTTGGCGATCTTGTCGTTGTTCTCGCCCTGCGCGGCGAGCCCCGAGAGGTCGCCCTTCACGTCCGCCAGCACCACCGGGACCCCGGCGGCCGACAGCTGCTCGGCGATCAGCTGCAAGGTCTTCGTCTTGCCGGTACCGGTCGCGCCCGCGACCAGCCCGTGCCGGTTCAGCGTCGCCAGCGGCAGCCGGACCGCCGCACCGGCGTCGGCCTTGCCGTCGATCACGACGGCGCCGAGCTCGACCGCGGCGCCCTCGCTCACGTAACCCTGCGCGATCTCCTGGGCTGGACCCTGTTCGGCCACTGTCGCTCCCCGATCTGTGAGATGGCTCACCTGAGGATGCACACGCTGCCAGTAACGGGCTCCACCCGCACGTCGCGCGCCCTGAATCCCCGGGTCGGGTTAGGGTTCCGGGGTGAACGACCGCCTAGTCTGGATCGACTGCGAGATGACGGGGCTCGACCTCGGCAAGGACGCGTTGATCGAAATAGCCGCGCTGGTGACCGACGCCGAACTCAACGTCCTCGGCGAAGGCGTCGACATCGTCATCCACACCGACGACGAAACCCTCGCCGGCATGCCGGAGATCGTCCGCGAAATGCACGCGCGATCCGGCCTCACCGAAGAGGTCCGGCGCTCCTCCGTCACCTTGGAAGAGGCCGAACAGCGCGTCCTCGAGTACATCAGGGAGCACGTACCCGAGGCCAACGTCGCGCCGCTCGCCGGCAACTCCATCGGCACCGACCGCGGCTTCATCACCCGCGACATGCCCAACCTCGACGGGCACCTGCACTACCGCATGGTCGACGTCTCGTCCATCAAGGAACTCGTCCGGCGCTGGTACCCGCGGATCTACTACGCCAAGCCCGAAAAGGGCCTCGCGCACCGCGCGCTCGCCGACATCAAGGAGTCCATCGGCGAACTCGACTACTACCGCCGCGTCGCCTTCGTCCCGCAGCCCGGCCCGACCACCGAACAGGCCAAGGCCGCGGCCGCTGAAGTGCAGGAACGCCACTAACCGTAACCCGTTGCGGGCCCCGGAAACGGGCACGCTAATATAGTGCGGCCGAGGTGATGGGGAAGCTTCCCGAGCCCGGCGATGGTGGGCGTAGCTCAGCTGGTAGAGCACCTGGTTGTGGTCCAGGAGGTCGCGGGTTCGAAACCCGTCGCTCACCCCATCACCCCAGCCTGTTCGGGGCCTTCGGGCCCCTTCCTGACAGGCTGGGGTTTCGCTTTTTCCGGGGTCATCGGTAACGCGGCGTGGTGCTGGCGCGAGTTCAGAGCGAACTCACGTGGAGGGCACCATGGGACGCTGGCCGATCTCGGTGATCTTCGGGCTCTGCGTACTGGCCGGGGCCTGCACGACCTCCTCACCGGACCCAGCGCCGACTTCGCCGATGGCGCCCAGACCTGTCACGACCGTGACCGCCCCACCGTCCACCTCGACGGCGCCGCCGATAACGGTCACGGTGACCCCGGCCCCGCCGCCTTCCAAGAGCTCCGCCACGAAGTCACCGTGGCGATGCGAGCCCGGATATCCGAACTGCACGAAGGCCCAATCGCAGAAGTATCTCGCCGACCTGGAGTACCAGAGGTGCCGCCGTGACCCGGAGAAGACCTGGGACACCACCACGCAGAAGTGCCGCTACAAGACCAGCGGCGAAACGCAGTGGGAGTACCTCAACGGCACTCCTCCGCCCGGAACGCCATGTGGGGTGGCCCCGGGGGGGGAAAAGGGCCCATGGGGGCCCCCCAGAACACCGGGGGGGTGCGGGGGCCGCCCCGGGGGCACTGCGGCCCCCCCCACAGGCCCCCCCCCCCCCCCGCGGGGGGGGGCCCCC
>NZ_JBVIRO010000002.1:219044-320373 GCF_055575975.1 Amycolatopsis sp. NPDC033938 | reverse complement strand
CGATCTTTTGCCTTTAAACGACCTGCGGCTAAAGGCTGTGGGTTAACCTAAACGCCACTCCTCCGCCGGTAAGGCCTTGTGGGGTCCCATTGGGACTAAAATCTCCCATGGGGGACCCCACATGACCTCAGGTCAGTTCCGGTCGCCGCCGGTCTTCCAGTCGTCCCACGACATCTGCCACACCGACCAGCCGTCGGTCGGCTCCAGCACCTGCGGACCCGAGTTGGTGACCGTGATGATGTCGCCCTTCTTCGAGGTGTCCATCAGCCACTTCGCGTTCTCGGTCGAGAGGTTGATGCAGCCGTGGCTCACGTTCCGCTTCCCCTGCGAACCGACCGACCACGGCGCCGAGTGGTAGAAGATGCCGCTGTTCGACATCCGCACCGCGTACTTCACGAAGGTCCGGTAGCCCGCCTTGCTGTCCGACGGGACGCCGTAGGTGCTCGAGTCCATCGTGTAGCCGGTGTGCTCGCTCATCACCGTGTAGGTCCCGGCCGGGGTGCTGCTCGACGGCTTGCCCATCGAGATCGGCATCTGCTTGACCTCTTGGTCGTTCACGACGACCTTCATCTGATGCGTGCCACCGTCGGCGGTCGCGACCAGTTTGTCGCCGACGACCACGTTGGCGGGCTTGTCCTCGCGGCCGAAGGTGTTGTTGCCGAGGTTCTTGCCGTAGATCGCCGCGTTGACCGAGATCTTCGTGCCCGGCTTGAAATACTCCTTGGGCCGCCACATCACGGTCTTCTCGCCGAACCAGTGGAACGCGCCCTCGGCCTGCGGCTCGGTGACGATCTTCAGCATCTTCTCGGTCGCCGCCTTGTCCGGCACGTTGCCGGTGAAGCTGAAGATCAGCGGGAGGCCGACACCGACCGTCTCGCCTTCGACGAGGTTGATCGAAACACCGATCTGGCGACCCGGCTTGGCCGTGGAGAACGTCGAGGTCGCGGTGACCGGCTTGCCGTCGGTCCCGGTCGCGGCCGCGGTGACGGTGTAGGTCTTGCCGAAGCCGAGCGGTTCCGCCGACTCCCAGCCCGAACCGTCCTCCTTCGGCTTGCCCGCGACGACCTTGCCGTCCGTACCGGTGAGTTTCACCTCGCCCACCTTGCCGTCGGCGACGGCGACCGTGACGGGCTCGCCCGGCGCCACATTCGCCGCGCCCTGCGCCGGCGTCAGTGTCATCACGGCGGGCTTCGGGGCCGGAGCGGCCACACTGCTCTGCTGCGAACCACCGGGAGCGCCACCCGGGGCAGGCGGTTCACTCGACGGTGTACTACTGCACGCGGCGAGTGTGAACCCGGCCACCACAGCCACCAACCCCACCCGCGACCGCCCCGTCGCTCCCCAGACCCTCATGCACACCGCCCGTTTCGCGTGGTACCAACCCCAACGTCTGGCTATAGTCTGCCTGACCGGCCGCAACGCCTGCGGCCGGATGGCCGAATCCGTCCCGGCCCGCCGTTAGGGGACCCCCCTGAATCGGGGGTCAGCAACCCTGTGTTAATGTTTTCCACGTCGCCGAGGGGAACACCAAAGCGGCGGGAACAAGCAGGCGCCATTAGCTCAATTGGCAGAGCAGCTGGCTCTTAACCAGCGGGTTCGGGGTTCGAGTCCCTGATGGCGCACACTCAAGCCCCACGTTTTCAGGTCGATGACGTGGGGCTTTGTGCTATGCGGATGTCTTTCTTCCACTTCTTTACTGTCCTTTGTGTCCGGTCCCGCGCCCGACGCTTCGCCGGCGAGCTCACAGCGCGTCGATCGTGGAAAGCATGGCTGCGCCTCGTTCCGTGGTCCGAGCACCATCAGCGCGTGACGGTGCGGGCCGCAAAGATTGGGACCGTGGGCCAAGGACGTGCCCGCGCGCTCGCTCCGGCCGGTGACTTCACCTCGGAGTGATCCTCCTGTTCGACGCCATGGGCTCGGCTGATTCCGACCGAGCCCATGGCGTTTTTTCGTGCGCGGATGTATCGGCGATGTACGGCCGCTGGACCGGCCGGGACCACGCTCTCCCGGAACTGATGGCGGCGCTGCCGTCCGGACCGATGAGGGGTGCCCGATGCCCAAACCGAACTACCCGAAGCGCGCCGACGTCTGCGGGATGGCGGGCTTGATCACCGCCGCGGCACCGGCCCCAGCGGCCCGGCCGCGAAGTCTTACGCCACCGTGACCGACGGCAAGAAGACGGTCGCGGAGTCCGGCAAGAAGTTGCGCGAGCACCACAAGACCCACCTCGAGCAGATCGTCGGCCAGGCGCTTCATGACCGAGGTGCCTGCCCGCCCGGCCATGAGTCCCGGGCGAGGCCGCCGGAGTTTTCGGTGGCCTGATGGGAAGTTCTCTGGCCGAAGAGGCCAGTGACCGCAAAGCGAAACGAAATAGCGAACTGGAGATGAGTGACCGATGACGTCGAACATGGTGAAGCGGGTAGCCGCTGCGGGCGTGGCCGGACTGGCCGGAGTGGCGGTCGGAGTGACCACGGCCAACCTGATGAGCGATGACGGCGACGCGGGGCAGGTGAAAACCGCCGCCGCGCAACCCGCACCGGTGAAAACCGCCGCCGCTCCAGTGCTCCCGGTGGCGGCGCCCGTAGTGGCCCCGGCCATCGCCGCCCCCGCGGTCGCCCCGAAGGCCGGGGTGAAACCCGGAGTCAAGAAGCCCGCTCCTGTGGTGAAGGTCGCTCCGGTGGTCAAGGAGCAGCCACAGCGCTCCCCGGTGCGCCAGGCAGTGCGACCGCCGCAGGCCACCGAAAAGCCCAATTTCGTTGCCGTCATCCCGGAAAAGCCGGTCGCTCCGCCCGCGCAGTCCCGTTTGGACAAGGCGAAGGCCGCCGTCGACACGGCGGAGAAGCACGTCGGCGAGGCCGAGAAATCCCTTGGTGAGGCCAAGTCCAAGCTCAAGGAAGCCAAGAGGGAACTGGACCAGGCGCGCAAGGCAGGCCAGCACGACCGCGACTTCGGCAAGAAGCCGCGCGAGAAGCACACCGAGCACCAGAAGAAGCCCGGCAAGGTCGAAATCAAGCTCAGCTCCGCGGACGTGAAGCCCGGCGAAAGCCGCACCATCACCAAAAACACCTCGAACGGCTCGGTCTCCGTCTCCGTCACGAATGGCGATTAGACCATGAAGATCACCAGAGTCCGACGAACGATCCTGTACACCGTCTCCGGCGGCTTCATCTCGGTGGTCTTCGGCGTCCTGGGAGCCAGCGCCGCCCAGGCCGGCCCGAAGATGCCGACGGACGCCGGTGGTGGCGGCAAGGCTGCGAGCACCGCTCCGCCGTCGAAAACTCCTCCTGGTGGAACCCCGCAGCAGCAACAGAAAGAGCTGCGCGACGTCAAGACGAGGGCGAACAAACCTGCCGCGCAAGAGAAAAAGTCCGCACCGGAGAAAGACTCGAAGCAGAAATCCGCCCCGGACGACAAGGGAGCGGTGAAGGAAAAGGGCAACGACAAGGGAGCTGTTCAGGCATCTTCGCGGGGGTCTGGCGACAATAAGGGGGCTGTCACAGACGAGAAGCGGAAGGTGTCGCGGGCGGACGTGCGATCGGGTGATGTGAAGCCTGAGGCCTTGAACTCGGCGGGTGACAAGTCTTCGTTGAAGAACTCCGCTGCTGCGTGGCAGTCAGGTGCTTCGCACGATAAGGGTGATTCTGACAAGGGTAAAGACAAGGCCGCCGGTGAAGATGCCGGTAAGCGCGGCGATAAGGAGATCGTGCAGGCATTTTCACGGGGGTCTGGGGAGACGCGGTCGGGTGAAGTGAGGTCCGACGCGCTGAAGTCGGCGGATGGCCAGGCCACGTTGAAGGCTGCCGGCAAGAAGCTAGGCACGTCGCAGGGCAAGGGAAGCCCCGGTAGGGGCAACGGCAAGGACAGTGTTCAAACGTCGTTGCCGGGCCAGAAGGTTGGGCAGGCACGGGAAGCAGGCGACGCCGCGAAGGATCGGCAGCCTGAGGTGTCGCGGGCGGATGTGCGATCGGGTGATGTGAAGCCTGAGGCGCTGAAGTCGGCGGGCGGGAAGTCTTCGTTGAAGAACTCCGCTGCTGTACGGCAGCTGGGGAGTTCACAGGATGAACGAGCTAAGGGCAAGGCGGCTGTTCAGGTGAGTGCGGAGCTGCTGAAGAAGCAGTTGCCTGCAGGGCGGCCTGGTTCTGTGGGGAAGGTGGTGGAGGCCGCGCGGCAGTTGGGTACGCCGCAGGGCAAGGACACCGGGGGCAAGGAAAAGGCGGTTCTTTCCGCGGATTCGGAGCTACCGAAGAGCCAGTTGCCTGCCGAGCGGCGTGATCCAGCGGCGAAGCTGGGGGTGGCTCGGTCTGAGGCGCGTTCGGGTGAGGTGAAGCTTGAGGCGTTGAGATCGGTGGGCGGTAAGACCGGCCTGGCAGATCCGAGTCTGGCTTCGGCCGCACCGGTTCCGCGTCCTGGGGTCCTTGACCGGGAGGCGTCCGCACGGGCTGTCGCTCCGGTTGTGCGGCGGCAGGTGACGCTGGCGGAGGTGAAGTCGGGTGAGGTGAAGCCCGAGGGGCTGAAGTCGCTGAACGACAAGCCCGTGGTGATGCCTGGTGTCGGGAACCCCACTGTGGCCACCGCGCCTCCGGCTTCCGTACCGGTCATCCGGAACGCGGCGATGGGCCTGGCGGGCTCGAAGAGCGGTGGAAAGCCTGGTACCGAGGTAGATCCGGCGTTGGCGCTTCGCACCACCACAGGCACTGGCACGGGGCCGCGTCCCGCGGGCACGGGAACAGCGGGGTCTCCGGTCCCCGGTTCACCGGTGCAGCGGCATGCGGCGCTGCCCCCGGCTGAGCCGACTCCACCGGTCGGGCGCCCCAGCTGGGGAGAGCAAGTGCTGGAGACGGGAAAGACCGTTGCCGCGCTCATCCCGCCGGCGGCCCACGCCGTGGGAACCGCCATGGTGAACAACCCTGCCGATGTGGCGGCGATCATCGGTGGCGGAGCGATGGCCGCGGCGGGCGCCACCGGGGTCGCCGCGGGCTCTGCGGCCACCGCGACCGGTGTCGGCGCGCCGGTAGGTGTGCCGGTGGCGGGCGGCTCAGCTGTGCTGACGGGCGCGGGCGCGACGCTCGCCGGGGTTGGTATCGCCGATCTCGCCGCAAAATCGATGGAAGAGTTCGAGCGGGCCAATCCGCCTGCGGTCGCCAAACCGGCCGAGGCTCCCTTCGTACAGTCACCGACCCCGGTCCTGCCGACCTTGCCGGTGCCCGACGTCCCAGCACGGCCGGCACCTGGCGCTCCGGCGCTACCGGTGCCGGCGCTGCCCATCCCCGAGGCCCCAGCGGTTGCGCCGGAGCCTCCGCTGATCATTCCCCCGGACAAAGCACCTGATCAGGCGCCGGAGCCACCAGCGCCGAAACGACGTCCGCCGGTCCCTGTCCCTCTTCCGTTCGGTACACCCGACGACGATCCGGAGGACACGCCGGAACAGCCGCGCGGACCCGAAGTGGCGCCTCCCGCGGACGCGCCTTCACCGCCGACCGCGCCTTCACCCGATTTCGATCCTGAGGTACCTGAAGTCGCCCCGCCGGATCTGCCAGTGCCGCAGATACCGTTGACCCTGCCAGTGTCCTTGCCTCCGTTCGGGCTTCCGATGGCCTCAGCGGATGGGCCACCATCGGGCTCGTCGGGCTCGTCGGGCTCGTCGGGCTCATCGGACGACTCCACGTCCGACACTGGTGCTGATCCGGGTGAGGCCGGTGATAGTGACCTGGACGCGACTGACGACGAAGTGCGAGAGCAACTCGGGGCAGTGGATTCTGTGCATCCATACGGTGTTCGCCGGGACTGGCCTGCCGATCCGACCACGGGCAACCCGCTCACCGGGCGTGATCTCAAGATGCTCGGATGGAGCATGGAGTCGGTTCGGAACTTCATGAGTGGCGCGGCACCGATGGGTATGACTCCCGAAGAGTACAATGAATGGGCGCAGAGCCTGCAAGAGGCGCTGGGACGCGACGGAATCACGCCTGACGATTATGATGCTCGGCTGCTCGGCTCATCGACCCTGGGTTTCTCTGGCCCGCACAAGCCGTTGTGGTCCGATGAGGATCTCGCCTCCAGGCCCCAAGCGCTGGCCAAAATTCGCGAATGGCTTGATGGCGAACCTGGCCGATTGGTGCACCGTCCCTTTGATTCGGGATATCATTTTGGCGTCGGCAAGGATCAAGGTGGCGAACCGAGTGACTATGATACGAACATCTCAGGTGATAAGCTGGTCGAGCGAGCCAAGGAATACTATGAATCACTACCGGAGGAGGAACGCCCTGAAAGCTTCTTCTCTGGTACGCACGAATATGTGAACAAAGACATCGCTGAACAAGTTTTCCCCAACCTGGCGAGATGGGCGGAGGAATGGACGGAGCGATTGGGTCGCGAGGTGTCTCATGCAGTGTTTCCGTCGACTGGGCCAAAATTCGACCCAAACTTTGACACTCATTTCCGCGACGACGTCGACTGGATCGTCCACCGGCCAGGAGGTGCCTGAAAATGCCCATGAAACGCCTACTCGATGTCCGCCTTGCCGGGGCCATGCCCCAGGACAAGCTGGAAGCTCTTCGCAAGTCGCTGACCTTGACGAAGCGCGGCCGTCTTACTGACGACGAAGATGCACAGTTTGGCTACCGTTACCTTCGAGATGAGCCCGACAATTTTGTCAAGTTGTCACTGTGGCGAACCGATGCGACGCATTGGTACTTGAACCTGAGCTACCTGAACGAGCCTGTTGCCGCCGACGTGGTCGAGAGTTGCCGGGCCGAAATCTTGGCGGCCGCGGAGAAACATGGCTTCGTTGTCGAGAAGGTTTCGCAATTTTCGGAGTGAGTGCGGTTTGCTGTTCTGAACCGCTGTATTCGCCGATGGCTGGGGTGGCATGAATTCCTGCCACCCCAGCCATCGGCTGTCGCTACACCGCGGCAAGTAAGCGAAGCCCGCCAACGCGAACTCGGCTCCCATTCCACCTGCTGGATGGCGCGCTCAGGTTTGTCCGAGCAGGGTGCGCATGACGGAGCGGAGGGTGCCGTTCGGATCGGCGGGAAGGCTGCGCGACCGCCAGGCGACGAAGCCGTCGGGGCGAACCAGGAGCGCGCCATCCGGGTCGGTGCCGGCCATCTCGGTGAAGGCCGCGGGATCGCCGTCGACCATGGCCTCGGTGATCTGCCGCACCTGAAGGTCGTCTGTGCTCGCGGTGAGCCAGCCGGTGCCGTTCGGGCCGGTCAGCAGGGTCCACCGCACACCGACTAGGTCGAGTGTGGACAGTCGGCGTTCGCTGCCGGTGAGCCATCGATGCGGGAGGCGAAAGCCGGGCATCGCCTGGTTGTCGAGGATGTCGGGCGTCGCGGTCTCGTCGGTGAGCACGGCGTTGGAGCTGTAGCGATAGAACATCATGCCGCGCAGGTAGTCGGTGGCCGCCTGCGCGTACAACTGGTTGGTGTCCTGCTGGGCCTGGTATCCGCGGAGCAGGCGGCGGGACAGCGCCAGGGACGCCTCGGCGGCGGCCCGGCGTTCGGGCTCGTAGCTGTCGAGGAGGGTGTCGCCGGCTTGTCCGCGGAGCACGGCGGCGAGTTTCCAGGCGAGGTTGTGCCCGTCCTGGATGCCGGTGTTCATGCCGAGCCCGCCGGCGGAGCTCTGTACGTGGGCGGCGTCCCCGACCAGGAACACCCGGTCGCGCCGTAGCGCCGCGGCGATGCCGATCGCGGCCTCCCAGGCGTTGCACTCGATCAGGTCGATCGGCACCGTGTCGTCGCCGATCGCCGCGCGCAGCAGTCGCAGCGTCCGCGCCGGCGACAGCTGGGCGAGCTCGGCGGGTTTGCCGGGATAGTCCATGATGTGCGATGACCAGCGGTCACCGGCCTCGCCCTTCGCGAACAGCGTGCAGTAGACCTGTTCGTTGCGGATGAAACAGGCGTGCGTTGCCGACTCCGGCATCAGGCTTCGCAGGTCGGCGCGGAAGAAGGCCGTGTTGAGCCTGGCGTCGACCCGCCGGTCGGGCAGGTCGATGCCGAGTGACGCGCGCACTCGGCTGCGGGCACCGTCAGCCCCGATCAGATAGCTGGTGACCACCTGGTGTTCGCGGCCGGTGCCTGCCTCGGTCACCCTGGCGCGCACGGCCTCGGCGTCGGCGGTGAACTCGACCAGCTCGGCGCCGAACCGGACCTGCCCGCCGCGGCGGAGCAACTCCGTCAGCGCGATTCGCTGCACCTCGTCCTGCGTCATCGCGTGGCGGGAATCCACCGGGCTGCAGGCGTCCAGCAGTTCCGCGTGGCCCGGCGGCGGGGCCGCCCGGTGCAGGACGGTTCCGACCGCGCTGTCCTTGACCATCGACCGCATCGGCCGCGGGCCGTCGCAGCCGAGGCGGTCCAGCGTCGGCCCCAGCCCGATGGCCCGGAACAGCTCCAGGGTCCGCATCGTCGTACTGGCGCGCGGTGGACCGCCGAGCGGGTCACGCTTGTCCACCACCAGCACCCGTATCCCCCGATCCGCCAGGAACAACGCTGTCGAAAGCCCCACCGGCCCGGCGCCGGCCACCACTACCTCGTATCGCTCCACGGTGTTCTCCTCACTGATCACGCTGGGTCCACCGTGCTCGCTCAAGTGGACTTGAGCGCAACGTGCGATCATCGTGTGGTGCGCTACTCGATCAGCGAGGTAGCGCGGTACTTCGGTATCGCGGTCTCCGCGCTGCGCTACTACGACCAGGTCGGTCTGCTGCATCCGGCCGGGCGACGCGGGACCGTCCGCATGTACGGCCGTGATGAGCTACGCCGGCTCGCGCTCGTCCAGCTGCTCCACCACGACGGGATGATGAGCCTGGCGGACACCGCCGCCACACTCGCCGACAACCCGCCCGGCGGCGCGGCCAGGCACGTCGTGACCGAGTCCATCCGCGTGATGCACCACCAGATGGAGCGGCTCCGTGCGGCGCAACAGGTCCTCGAGCACCTGCTCACCTGTCCCCGCGACGACCCCATTCGAGACTGCCCCGTTCTGCGGGCGCAGTTGGAGGACACCATCGACACCGCACTCAACGCCAACGGGAGGGCCGAGCCCATGTCCGAAGGTGATCCCTGAGCGAGCGGCGATGGCGGAGCTGGGGAAGGATGCCCCCAATTCCGGACTCCGCTCTCGACGACGAGGATCGAACATGCCGACTGCACAACCCGCCGCGATCATCACCGGCGGGACCGGCGGTATGGGACTGGCGACGGCGAAGCTCATGGGCCGCGACCACCGGATCGTGCTGGCGGACCTCGACCAGGCGCGCCTCGACGACGCGGTGCGGGAGCTGACCAAAGCCGACGTGGAAGCGACCGGCGTGGTCTGCGACATCACCGACAAGGCGTCTGTGGAGCGACTGTTCCAGCGCGCTGAGGCCGGCGGTGGTCACGTCCGCGCGGTGGTCCACGCCGCCGGAGTCAGTCCGCATATGGGTACGGCCGAACGCATGGCCCGTATCAACGCGACCGGCACCGTCACCATCGCACGAGCCTTCCTCCCGCGAGCCGCCGACGGCGACGCACTCGTCAACGTGGCCTCGACCGCCGGGCACAGTATTCCCAGGATCCTCGTCCCCTTCCGCGCGTTCCACCTCGCCGAACAACGCCCCGACGACTTCGAGAAGGCGATCGTCAGCCGCGCGAAATTCGCCGGCCGGAAGCTGAAGCCCGGACTTGCCTACGCGATCAGCAAGAACTTCGTCCAGTGGTACAGCCGTTTCCTCGCGGCCGAGTTCGGCGCGCGCGGTGCACGGGTCGTATCCGTCTCCCCGGGAAGCTTCGATACCGCGATGGGACGCCTCGAAGAGAACCACGGCGCCGGCGAACTGGTGAAGGCGGCCGCGATCAAACGATTCGGCAAACCCGAGGAGGTCGCTGCCGTTCTCGCGTTCTGCGCGAGCGAAGCCCCCGGCTATCTGACCGGTGTCGACATCCTCGTCGACGGAGGCACCAAAGCCGGGAAAGAGTTCAAAAGGGCCCGGAAAACCGCTACCAGCTGAGAACTCGGGTATGTGTCAGGGCAAAGCCTTCGCGAGCGCGCGGCCCGCCGCCCTGCCGGAGAAAATGCAGCCGCCGAGGAAGGTTCCTTCGAGCGCGTTGTGGCCGTGCACCCCGCCTCCGCCGAAGCCGGCGACCTCGCCCGCCGCGTAGAGCCCCGGCATCGGGTCCCCGCCCGCCCGCAGGACGCGACTGTCCAAATCGGTCTCCAGCCCGCCGAGTGTCTTGCGGGAGAGAATGTTGAGCCGGACCGCGATCAGCGGACCGTGTGCCGGGTCGAGGATCTTGTGCGGTTTGGCGACCCGGACCAGCCGGTCCGAACGGGAGCGGCGGGCGTTGTGGATCGCCATCAGCTGGAGATCCTTGCCGAACGGGTTGTCCAGCTCACGATCCCGCGCCGCGATCTGCCGTTCGAGGTCCTCCAGGACCAGTTCGGGCCCGCGGGTGATCTTGTTCATCCCGGCGACCAAGTCGGCCAGACCGTTGGCGACGACGAAGTCCTCGCCGTGCCGGACGAACTTCTCGACCGGGCCCGGTGCGCCCTTGCCCAGCTTCGCGCGCAGCAGCTCCTTGACGTCCTTGCCGGTGACATCGGGGTTCTGTTCGGAGCCCGACAACATGAACTCCTTCTCCAGGATCGACTGGGTGAGCACGAACCACGAATAGTCGTATCCGGTGGCCAGGATCTGTTTCATGCTCCCGATCGAGTCCGCGCCCGGGACGCCGGACATCCCCCGCAGCCGGCGGCCGTTCGCGTCGAACCACAGTGACGACGGGCCGGGCAGAATCCGGATCGCGTGGTCGGGCCAGATCGGATCCCAGTTGTGGATGCCTTCGACGTAGGCCCACATGCGGTCGCGGTTCACGACCCGGCCGCCCGCCTGTTCGGTGATCGCGAGCATCCGGCCGTCCACATGCGCGGGTACACCGCTGATCAGGTGTTCCGGCGCCGGGCCGACCCGCTCGGCCGGCCAGTTCGCCCGCATGAGGTCGTGGTTGTGGCCGATGCCGCCGGAGGTCACCACGACGGCCGCGGCGCGCTTCTCGAACTCACCGGTCTTCCGTCGCGACGAGGCGATGCCTCGCGGCTGGTCGCTTTCCTCCAGCAGCGTGCCGCGCACGCCGGTGACGCGGCCGTCCTCGACGAGGAGTTCGTCGACCTGATGCCGGAAGCCGAACCTGACGAGGCCGCGCTGTTCGGCACGCAGCACCGGCTCGGCGAACACCCGCACCACCTCCGGGCCGGTGCCCCAGGTCAGATGGAACCGAGGGACCGAGTTCCCGTGCCCGTCGGCGCTGCCGTCGCCGCGTTCGGCCCAGCCGACCGCGGGCAGCACGCGCAGGCCGAGATCCCTCAGGTACCGGCGTTTTTCCGTGGTGGCGAACCGCACATACGCCTCGGCCCACTTCCTCGGCCAAACGTCTTCGTCATCGAGCCGGTCGAAGGCGGCCGAACCGAGCCAGTCCTGCAACGCCAGTTCGTAGGAGTCCTTGATACCGAGCCTGCGCTGCTCGGGACTGTCCACAAAGAACAGTCCGCCCAGCGACCAGAACGCCTGCCCACCGAGATTGGCCCGGTTCTCCTGGTCGAGCACCAGCACCCGGCGGCCTGCCAGGGCGAGTTCGTGCGTCGCGACCAGTCCGGCCAGGCCCGCGCCCACCACGATGACATCGGGTTCGAATTCGGTCATGAGCGGATCTCCGGTTCAGAGTCGACGCTAAAGGATTGGTCGGCCAATCCGATTGGTTGTTGTATCGTGAGCGGCGCAGCCACCGCTGTCAAGTCGAGAGGGAGGGCGCCGTGCCGAAGGGACCGACCAAACGGCGACCGCAAACGCTCGCCCGCCTGCTCGACGCGGCCTTCGACGCCTTCGCCGAACTCGGCTTCCACGCCGCGACGATCCCGGAGATCTGCCGCCGGGCCGGCTACACCCACGGCGCCTTCTACTCCAACTTCGCCAGCAAGAACGAGCTGTTCTTCGCCCTCTTCGACCGGCACGCGGCCAAGGAGATCGACCGGCTGACCGCGATCGCCGCCGATCTCGAAGTACGGACGCTCGAAGAACTCGCGGTCCTGATCTCACACACCGACGAGGAGGACCGGAGCTGGTTCCTGGTCAGCACCGAGTTCACCCTCCACGCCATCCGCGACCCCGAAGCCGCGGCACGGCTCGCCGAGCACGACGCCCGCATCCGCGCCGAGATCGTCCGCGTCCTGGAAGCGCTGCTCCAAAGGACCGGCCGGACGACCGACGTCGATCTGAACCAGCTCGCCAGGCTGTTCATCGCCATCCGGGAAGGTGGCCTGGCGCAGAGCTACGTCGAACCCGGCGAGCTGCCACCGGGCAGCCTCGACCGGGCGTTCCTCCCCCTCATCTTCGACGCCGTCGCAGCCGGCCCGTCCCGAGAAGATCGATGAGCGGCCGGATGTGCGTATTTCCGCACCGCGCTTTCGTATACGCATAACAAAAACACCTTTCTTTCAATTTTTACGCGCCCCGGGTTGGACCGGGATATCGATGGCGCTACGCTCTCGTCGCGTCGCCTGATCAGGCCACACTTTCTTTGCCTGCTCGTCAATTCTCACCGTTCAGGGATTGGGATGTATGGAAAGCAGTGATGTCGCCTACCCCCGGCCGCGAAAGCGTCGCCGGGCGCGAATCCGCGGTTTCGCCGCGCTGATCGTTCTGCTGGCCGCGGGCTGCGGCAGCGACCCGGTGCTCCCGGCCCCGGCAGCGGTCGGTCAAGAGGATCTGACCCAGCTGCCCGAGGCCACCACGTTCGGCACGCTCGCCGACGCGGCCAAGGACTCCGGCGGCGCGGCCACCGGCAAGGTCGTGCACCCCAAGGACGACCTCGTCGTCTACCAGGGCATCGGCGGCAAGGCCGTCGCCAAGCTCCCGTCGATCCAGGTCGGCTCCCCCACCTGGGTCCCGGTGATCGCGGAACAGGGCCCGTGGGCGGAGATCCTGCTCCCGACCAGGCCCAACGCTTCCGCGGGCTGGATACACCTCGACCCGGCCAAGGTCGAAACCGCCCAGAACGACTACACCATCAACGTCGACCGGGCGGCCTTCTCACTCGAGCTCACGCGTTCGGGCGAGGCACTGGGCAAGTGGACGATCGGCACCGGGAAACCGGAATATCCGACCCCGCGAGGCCGGGCATTCCTCTTGGCGTCGATCGAAGAAACCGTGAACAAGTACAGCCCGATAGTCCTGCCGCTGAGTGCGCATTCGGAATCACACGAGACGTTCGGCGGTGGTCCCGGCACGGTCGGCATCCACACCTGGCCGGACGACAGTTTCCTCGGGCAAGCGAATAGCGACGGCTGTATCCGCGTCCCGAAGGCGGCACTCGACGAGCTCGCGAAAGTTCCCTTGGGCGCCATTGTCAACATCGTCTGAACAATTCTTGAAAGGGTAATGATTTGTTCACCAGAAAAGCTCTCGTCGGCGGAGTCACCCTCAGTCTGGTGGCGCTCACGGCCATCGCACCCGCGGCAGGCGCCACCGGCCACGGCAGCTCGGCGTTCGCCTTGTCCGCCTCCGGTCTGCTGAAGATCGACCCGGTCCCCGCAGTCGACGGCTCGGACGGCTTCCAGCAGAAGTCGCTCGCGGAATTCTCCCTGCCGCTGCAGCTGGTCAAGCTCAACCTGCTCAACGCGCGGGCGAGCGAGGACAGGGCCAAGGCCAGCATCAAGGAAGTCAGCGTGAACCTCGGCGGGCTCATCGGCGAACAGGGCAAACCGCTGGTCAGCGCGTCGGCCATCGAAGCGGAGTGCAAGAACGGCAAGGGCACCTCGTCGCTCGCCAAGGCGAGCATCGGCGCCACCAAGCTCGACGTCGCCGCCGCACCGAACACCGCCGTCGGCGTCGAAGGGCTGGCCTCGGTCACGCTGAACAAGCAGGTCAAACACAAGGACGGCTCGTTCACCGTCACCGCGCTGTCGATCAGTGTCGACGGAATCCAGACGCTCGACCTCGCCTCGGTGACCTGCGCCGCGGGCATCGGAGACGGCGACGGCTCGACCACCGAGCCGCCTTCCGGCAAGCCGACCCACGGTAAGCCGACCACCGCCAAGCCGAGCGTCCCGGCGACCTCGACCACCACGAAGCCCGCCGGCGACAGGCCCACCGCCGACGGCAAGGCCCCCACTCCCACCCCGGCCAAGGCTCACCTCGACGTCACCGGCTGACCTCTCCCCGCGAAGTCCGTGAAGGCCTCCTTCCCTACCTTGAGAGTAGGGAAGGAGGCCTTCACGGATCTTCCTGACCGCGACGGCCTCAACGCCGCGAAAGGACCCGCCTGGCCAGCCATCCGGCGTAGACGGCCAGCCCCGCGGCACCGGCCTTCCGCGTGGGCCGGGCCGCGATCGCGAGTCCGATGGCGAGTTCGGTGGCACCGTTGCGATAGGTCCAGTTACGGACGTCGTCCGCGAACGCCATCCGCGTAACGGGTTCGAAGGCGGCCGGGGCGGCGAAGTGGGCGAGGCCGGTCGCGGCGATGGTGAGGCCGAGGACCTGGCCGGTACGTGCGGACATGGGTTACCTTTCCGGTTTTTCGTTCAGTCGAGGACGCCTGCGCGGCGCCACAGCCGACGGCTGGGGCCGCCGATGAGGCCGATTTCGGTGAAGTGGTCGACGGCCTTGGCCGCCCACGTCGCCTTGGTCCGGCGCCAGTGCGGGTTCACGGCGGCGACCTGGCGGGCTTCGCGGGGGTCCAGTCCGACCGAGGTGTATGCCTTGGGATGCAACAACTCCGACGTCGCGACATAGGCCATGGCGGCGATCGCCCATCGGATCAGCTCGCGGCCGACACGGCCGTGGCGGGCCCAGGCCCTGCCCAGTTCGTCTTTGGCGAAGCTGATGTGCCGGGCTTCTTCGAGGACGTGGATGCGCGAGATCATCCGGATCATCGGTTGCAGGTCGGAGTCACGCATCATCTCGCGCTGCATGCCGTCGGCGAGTTCTTCGACGTAGATGGCTCCGGCGAACAGCAACGCCGGGCCGCAGAGGGCGCCGAACACCTTGCCCGCCCGGTGCGCCGAACGGCTGGGGCGCCGGACGACGCCGCCGGTCTTCGCGATCGAGCGGGCGAACATGGTGCTGTGACGGCATTCGTCGGCGATCTCGGTGAGCGCGTACTGGGCGTTGTGCGTGGTCGGGTCGCTGTTGTACACGTGCCGTACCAGGCCTTGCATCAGGATCAGCTCGAACCAGATCCCCGACGCCGCCGCGGCCGCGGCCTCCTGGCGGCTCAGTTCGCCCCGCTGGTCTTCGTCGAGGCGTTCCCACAATTCGGTGCCGTACAAGGAACAGCGTTCCGGAGCCTTGCCGTACGCGCCTTCGACCAGCGGCGCCTGCCAGTCGACGTCGATGTCCGGGTCGTAGGAAAGCCGCGCGGAGGAACGTTGCAGGCGTTCGGCGACCCGTTCGCTTTCGGTGTTCGCGGTCATGACGACCTCCTCGAATCGGTACTGTCCGGCAGCGGTCCGCCGCCGTCCGGGATGACCTGTCCGGAATCGCGGTAGGCCACCGCCTCGTGGAAACCGTCGCGTTCGGCGAACTCGCGGAACCAGCGGCCTTCCGGGGTGTGCCGGGTGACGCCGTCGAAGAAGGTCGCGAGGGTCTGGGTGCCGGAGAGGCCCATGTTGTCGTAGGCCTGGTTGATCATCAGTTTCTGCATCACCAGCTGGTTCGTCGGCACGCCCGCCATCCGGTCGGCGAGTTCTTCGACGGCGGCTTCGAGCCGATCGGGTTCCACCGCGTCGAGCGCGAGCCCCCAGTCCGCCGCGGTGGTGCCGTCGATGGTGTCGCCGGTGAGCAGCATCCGCTTCGCGCGCTGGGCACCGACGCGGTAGACCCACATCGCGGTCGTCGGACACCCCCATACCCGTGCGGGCGGATAGCCGATACGCGCGTCGGAAGCCATGATCAGCACGTCGCACGAGAGCGCGATGTCGCTGCCGCCGGCGATCGCGTGTCCCTGCACCTGGCAGATCGTGGGTTTCAGCGACCGCCACAGGCTGAAGAAGTCGTCGGTGTTGCGCTTCATCACCCGGTAGTCCTTGACCGGATCCCAGACCGGGCCTTGATTCCAGCGGCCTTCGCGGTCTCCCTCGGCGAACTGCTTGAGGTCGTATCCGGCGCAGAACGACCGGCCCTCGCCGCGCACCACGATGACCCGGACCGCGTCGTCCTCGTTCGCCCGCTCCACGGCTTGGCGGATCTCGCCGGGCATGACGTCGTTGATCGCGTTGAGCCGCTCGGGGCGGTTCAACGTCAGGTAGGCCTTTCGGTCTTCGACGCGATAAGTGAGCGTCTCAAACGCCATCGGAGCCTCCCAGCGCACGGAGGGTGAAGGTGACCAGGTGCGGGATCGTGTCCGGACCGCCGTCGCCTGCCAGCGGGCCGACCAGCATTTCGGCGCCCGCGCCGACCAGCGCCGCGGCGGTCGCCTCCGCGTCCTGCGATGGCAGCAATCCCCTGGCGACGCCGTCGGCGATGTTCCTGGCGATGACCTCGCGGAACGCGCGGCGGAACACCAGCCGTTCGGCCTCCACCACGGCGTCGACGGGCTCGGCGAGCAACGCGTACGCCAGCCTCGGCGCCTTCAACGCCCGGCCGGCGAACGTCTCGATCACCGCGACGACCCGCTCCCGGACGTCGCCTCGGGACGCGGCGGCCTCGACGGCGGTGACCTCCCGGGAGACCACTTCACGGAAGACCTCGACGACCAGATCGGCCTTGGACGGGAACTGCCGGTAGACGCTGCCGGTGCCGACGCCCGCCCGCGCGGCGACCGCGGCCATGGAGCACCCCGCGTAGCCGGTCTCGGCCAGCAACGCGATGGCGGCGGCCAGGATCTCCCCGCGCTGGGAATCCAGCCTGGCCTGTGTCTTCGGGGTACGTCGGTACGGCACGCAAAGAGTGAAGCACGGATTCCGCACTTCAGCAACGCCGCGTTTCGTCCTCTGAGTGCGGCACTTGCGCGGCACTCAGAGGACTACCGCGGGGCACTCAGTTGCGGTTGATGGTGAACGTGGTCGTCTTGTTGCGGATGTCCTCGGCGTTGTCGCTCAGGGTCAGCCCCGTGAACGTCGCCGAGCCGACGGCCGGACCCTGACCGGGTTCCGGCAGCTCGTTGGCCCAGATCCCGATCCCCGACTTGGCGTCGAACTCGTCACCGCTGCGCTGCGCGCCGGTGATCGACACGTTCGTCAGCACCGTGTCCTCGACCGGGAACTCCGCACGATCGCCGGTGTACTTGGTCTGGAACATGATGCCGCTGTACGTCGGGCTCTGGATGTCCACATCGGACACCCGGATACCACGGAACTCCTTGGAGGCGGAGAACATCCAGATCGCCGGGAACGTCTGCTGCCCCCAGAAATGACCACCGGTACGGACCAGCGAGACGTTCTGGACGGTCGTCGGCCGCGGACCGAACCCGAGGAACGGATAGCCGAAGTCCAGCGAGCTGATCGTGATCCCCGAGTACGTCAGCGTGTCCGCGATGTAGAGGTTCCGGAAGGTGTTGTCGTACCCGCCGTACACCGCCAGTCCGGCCGCACGCCACGGAAGCAGCACGGTCAGGTTCTCGAACACGTTGTCGTACTGGTTGCCCTGGTTGATGTCCGTGGCGGTGAACAGCGCGAAACTGTCGTCACCGGTGGAGCGGGCCTCGTTGTTGGTAATCCGGTTCCCGGTGCTGCCGTTGGTGAAGTTGACCCCGTCGGCGAAGGTGTCGCGGATCCGCGTGTTCTTCACCGTGGTGTTGTCCACATTGGTCGCCCAGAGCAGGCACATCTGGTGCTCCACCCAGATGTTGTCGATGGTCATGTTCGAGACGTTCGTGAAGTTGAAGACCTTCCCCGGACCGTCGATACGCGAGGTGTAGTTCCCGAACACGGAGAACCCACCGAACGTCGACCCGCTCGCGCTCGCCTGCGCGTCGAACCCGATGTCGGTGTTCTCCTGCCCGGACGGCGCGGTGAACCTGGTGAACCACGGCCCGGCGCCGATCATCGTGATGGGCTTGCCGTACACGGTGACCTTGTTCGACATCGGGTATTGCCCCGGCGGCAGGTAGACACCGGTGAGGTTCGGGTCCTGCCGGACCTTGTCCAGCGCGGCCTGCACGTCCTGCTGGCTGAATCCGGCCGGGACGGCGTAACGCGCCGGATCGGGGTTCGCGGCCGCGGTCGCCAGTTCGAAGTTCACGAAGTCGATCGCATACGTCGAACCGTTCGCCGCGTCCTTCTGCAGCTTGATCTTGTGCCCGGCGGGCACGGTGGTGCCGAGCAGCATGCTGGCCTCGTCGTAGACATGCCGTGCCGGCCCGGCCCCCGGCGAGTTCTGCGGGGACGCTTCGGGACCGTAGAGCCAGGCGTGGCGCGAGGTCAGGTCGATGGCCTTGAGGAAGGTGCCGTCGACGTAGACGTTCAGCGTCGAGTTCTGCCCGCCACCGCCCGCGGCGTCCGGTATCGAGAACCGGGTCACCAGGGTGTTCGTCGCCGCGCGGGTGGTGAACTCCACCGAGCCGCCGGTCGCGTTCAGCGTCACGGCCTTGCGGCCCGACGCCTCACCCGCGAGGTCGCCGATCTTCCGGTTCGGGCCGATCACGGACGCGCCGCCCGCGACCACACCGTCTTCGGCCTCGTACATGTCGTACGGCATGTTCGCGCCGCGGCCGACGAACAGCGCCTGGGTGCTCGTGTTGTTGCCCTGTTTGGCGGGCAGCTCGTTGGCATCGTTCGCCACGACGGTCTTGACCGTGTACCGGCCGTTGCCCGCGGTCCAGGTGCCGACGTTCACCGGCGCGGCGGTGGCACCGGCCGCGATCTCCCCGGTGTAGGAGCCGGTGAGCGTCTTGACGACGGCACCGTTCTGGTCGGTGATCGTCACCGTGACGTCGTGTGCCCCGCCCGAGGAGGCGACCGTGCCCTGATTGCGCAGCGTCGCGCTGAAGGTGACCGTGTCACCCGCTGTGGGGTTGTTCGGCGACCAGGCGGTGGCCGCGACGAGGTCGGAACTGGCCACCGGGCTGACGACGAGTGCCGTCGAAGCGGTGTAGGAGTTGTTGTTCTCGTCCTGTTCGATGACGGCGTTGGCCTCGTCGACCTTCGCGGTGACCTGGTGGCTGCCCGCGTCCCGGGTGCCGATGTTCGCCGACACCGTCGTCGACGCCCCGGCCGCGAGGGCGCCGACCTGCGCCGTCCCGGCCTTCGTCGTACCGAGGTAGAGGTTGACGTTCGTCGCGCCCGAGGCCGCGGTCCCGGCGTTGCGGACCGTCGCCGACACCGTGATCTCGTCGGACTCCACCGGATTCCGCGGCGACCAGGACACGCCGGAGACTGTCAGGTCGGGGTTCGGCGCGGGGACACCGAAGACCTGGAACTCCGCGGCCTGCCCACCGGGCGCACCGGAGTTGGTGGTGATCCGCAGGCGGACGTCGGCGGCGCGGCCACCGACCGGGATGGTGACGGTGTTTCCGCTCGACGGAGTGAAGGTGTACGTCTGCGCGGGCACCAGCGTGGTGAAGTCCGCCGCACCCTGGTCACGCCCTTCGACGGCGATCGTCTGCGTCCGCCGGCTCCAGGCCGGATCCGGGTTGAGTTTCACCACGACCCGGTCGAGGTCGGCACCCGCGCCGAGCGCCACGGTCAGCAGGTTCGGGTACGCCGAGCCTTCCCAATAGGTGGTCACGGAGTCGTCGTTGGCGTTGGCCGCGACGTAGGAATGCTGGACGGAGGACGCCGTGATCGGCTTGCCCAGCGCGAGATTCGTGCCGGCCTGGGTACCGGGGCGGGTCACGGTGCCGCTGTTCGCCGAGTAATTCCCGGCGGCGTCGCGGGCACGGACGACGTAGGCGACGGTCGCGCTGTCGGGCTGATCGTCGGTGTAGGTCAGCACGTCCCCGGCGACGCTGCCGCGGAGCCGGCCATTGGCGTACACGTCATAGGCGGCGACGCCGGTGTTGTCGGTCGACGCCGTCCAGGTGAGCCGGATCTTGCCGCTCGACGGCTCGGTGTAGGCGAGATTCCCGGGCGCGGACGGCGGTTGCGTGTCCCCACCGGCCGGGCCGTGCACCTCGAACTCCGCGAGCTGGGCGGCGGGCCAGCCGGTGTTGGCGGTGATGTTCAACCGCACGAAGCGGGTGTTCCCGGTGAGGTCGACGTTGACCGTGTTGCCGGCCGCCGGGTCGAACCGGTAGCCGGCCGAGGGCACGAGATCGGTGAAGGCCGTGCCGTTCGCGCTGCCCTGCACCGCGATGGTCTGGGTGCGGGCTTCCCAGTTCGCGGGCAGTTTGAGCACGAGCCTGGCGAGGTTCGTCGCCGCGCCCAGATCGGCCTGGATCCACTGCGGGAACTGGTTGTTCGTGCTCTCCCAATAGGTGGCCTGATTCCCGTCACCGACGTTCGAGACGGGATATCCGGCGAGCTGGCTACTGGCGGTGTAGGTCGCCGAGGCGGTTTCAACCGCGGCAGTGGTCGCGACGGTGGCTGGAGCTTCGCTCGCCGCGATGGCGGGTGGGGCCAGGAGAAGGGACAGGGCGGCGTACGTCACCGCGCGCGACAGAAGGCGCTTCGTGCTCATGGCATTCCTCTGATCCGGGGAAGGGAGGGAGAGCTGAGCGGATCTTCCTGACTCTTGTCAGGTTCTTGCACTAATTTGTTCGAGAATTACAGCTCATGGGCCGCGCCAAGTCAACGCTCCGTCGGTAAATCGCGTGACCGGCCGGAAACACGCTGCTAACGTCCGGCCCGGCCAGGTGTTTCCGAGAGAAGGAGAACCGCGTGCGGTGCGCTGTCGAGTCCCCGAGTCGTACGGACCTTTCGACAGCCCTGGAGCCGTTCATCCATGGAACACCTGAACATCGGAATTCTCGCCCATGTCGACGCCGGTAAGACGAGCCTGACGGAGCGCCTGCTCCATCACACCGGGGCCATCGGCACCCTCGGCCGCGTCGACGCCGGGGACACGCGCACCGACACGATGGAGCTGGAACGCCGCCGCGGCATCACCATCCGCTCGGCCGTCGTCGCCTTCCGCGTCGGTGACCTGCGGGTCAACCTGATCGACACCCCCGGGCACCCGGACTTCATCGCCGAGGTCGAGCGCGCGCTGCGGGTGCTCGACGCCGTCGTCCTCGTCGTTTCCGCCGTCGAGGGAGTACAGGCGCAGACCCGGGTACTCATGCGCGCCCTCGCCCGGCTGCGGCTCCCCGTGGTGATCTTCGCCAACAAGATCGACCGCGCCGGTGCCCGCTACGACGGGCTCCTCGCCGACCTCACCGAACGCCTCGGCGTCGCGTGCGTGCCGATGTCCGACGTCGACGACCTCGGCACGGCGGCCGCGAGGGTCCGGTCGCGACCGGTCTCACCGTCGGCAGGGCTCGCCGAAACGCTGGCCGAGCACAGCGACGACTTCCTCTCCGCGTACCTCGACGGGATGCCGACCGCCCGGGATTACCGGGCCGAAGTCGTCCGTCAGACCCGGCGCGGCGTCGTCTCCCCGGTCTTCTTCGGATCCGCGCACAGCGGCGAGGGGATCGCCGAACTGACCGACGGCATCCGCGAATTCCTCGCGGGGACGGCGAAACCCGCGATCGACGACCGGCTGCGGGCCACGGTGTTCAAAATCGAACGCGGCCGCGCCCACGAGAAGATCGCCTACCTCCGTGTGTTCTCCGGCGAGATCGGCGCGCGGGACGTCGTCCGGTTCCATCGCCGGGGCCCCGGCGGGGTCATCACGACGGAGGCGAAGGTGAGCGCGGTGCGCGTCTTCGAGGTCGGCGACGGCACCGTGGAGGCCCGCGCCGGGGCCGGGCGGATCGCCAAGGTCACCGGCCTCAAGGAGATCCGGATCGGCGACCAGGTCGGTGTCTTCGACGCCGAAGGGGCCGCGGCCCAGTTCCCGCCGCCCGCGTTGGAGACCGTGGTCGTTCCCGCGCGGCTCGGGGAAACGCCTTCGGTCTTCGCCGCCCTGCAAGAACTGGCGGAACAGGATCCGCTGATCTCCGTCCGGCAGGACGACGAGACACGCCAGATCTCCGTACGGCTCTACGGCGAGGTGCAGAAGGAGATCATCGCGGAGACACTCGCCGGACAGCACGGTCTCGACGTCGGGTTCGCCGCCACGCGGACGATCTGTGTCGAGCGGCCGATCGGCACCGGATCCTCGCTGTGGGAGATCACCGAGCCGCGGAACCCGTACTTCGCGACGCTCGGCCTCCGTGTGGAACCCGGCGCTCCCGGTTCGGGACTGACCTTCGGCCTCGACGTCGAACTCGGCTCCCTCCCCCTCGCCTTCCACAAGGCCATCGAGGAGACGGTCGAGGCGGCACTGCGGCACGGGCCGTCCGGCTGGGAGGTCGTCGACTGCGCGGTGACCGTGACCCGCACCGGCTACTTCAGCCCGGTCAGCGCGGCGGGCGACTTCCGCAAGGTCGCTCCGCTCGCGTTACGGGAGGCACTGGCGGAGGCGGGGACCGAGGTGCTGGAACCGATCAGCCGCGTCGAACTGGAGCTGCCCGCCGATGTGGTGAACGCGACACTGTCCCGGCTGATCGAACTCGGCGGCGTCGTCACCGGTTCGGTGCTCCGCGGCAACCGGGCCGAATTGACCGGCACCCTCCCGACCGGACAGGTCACCCGGTTCGAACGGCAACTTCCCGGGCTTTCCCACGGCGAGGGCCTGTTGACCAGTGAGCCGGGCGGCCACCGGCCCATGGTTAGGCCGAATCGTGCAATGCCCCCGCACCCGGACCGAGTAAGTTCGGAAGGCCGGCGCAACCAGGCCGGCCAGGGGGAAGGGACATGATGGATCAGTTTCGCGACACCACCTCGGCGTTGCGAGAGCTCACCGAGTCGATCCGGCTCGACGAGTCCCGCGACGAGCTGCTGGTGCGGGTGGCGAAGAAAGTGGTCGGTCTACTGCCCCAAGCGGACGCGGCCACCGTCACGCTCTACGAGGACAACGAACCGAGCACCGTCGCCGCCACCGACGATTCCCTGCTTCCCTTGGACAAGACCCAGTACAGCGCGGACGAGGGGCCGTGCCTGACCGCGGCCGAAACCGGGACGATCGTCCGGACCCGGCTGGAGACCGCGGCCGTCCGCTGGCCCGATTTCGCGGCCGCGGCCGAGCAACTCGGTGTCCGGACCGCGCTGGCCTGCCCGTTGTTCCTCCCCGACGACGGCCACGGCTACCGGCGGCGCGAAACCGAGCCGCTGGCGGGCGCGCTCAACGTCTGGAGCTACACCGAGAACGCCTTCGACCCGGTCGAGTCGGCGCTGATCGCGATGTTCACCTCGGCGATCTCGGCGATCATCCTGACCGCGTCCCGCTGGGCCGCCGCCGAAAAGCAGGCGGCGACCCTGGTCGCCGCGCTGGAGACCAGGGACGCCATCGCCACCGCGAAGGGCATCGTGATGGCGCGTCTGGAGCTGAACGCCGACGAGGCGTTCCGGTGGCTCACGGAGGCGTCACAGCACACGAACCGGAAGATCCGGGAGATCTCGGTGCTGATCGCCGAAGACCCGGGAGCGGTCTTCGGACGCTAGGCAGGTAAGGCAAAGTGCCGGTTCGGCGAGAGCGCGATTCACTGTGTGGATTTTGATGCGTTAGATGAAACAAAATCCACACAGTGCCGCACGTTCGAAACGCCACTCACGAACCGGCCAGCGAGACCCGGCGGTTCTCCCGTGACGACTCGAGGCCTGCCTCCGCGAGCCGGATGCCGCGTACGCCCGCCATGAAGTCGTAGGGATGCGGCGCGTCCTCGACGACGTGCCGGATGAACTGCTCCCACTGGGCGCGGAAGCCGTTGCCGAACTCCTCGTTGTCCGGCACCTCCTGCCACTGGGAGCGGTACGACTGGGTCTCGGCAAGGTCGGGGTTCCACACCGGCTTCGGCGTGGCCTCCCTCGGCTGGATGACGCACCGGTGCAGTCCCGCGACCGCGCTCCCGCGTGTGCCGTCGACCTGGAACTCCACCAGTTCGTCGCGGTGGACCCGCACGCACCAGGACGAGTTGAGCTGGGCGATGACGCCGCCTTCGAGCTCGAAGATCGCGTACGCCGCGTCGTCGGCGGTGGCCGTGTACCGCTCCCCCTTCTCGTCGACGCGCTCCGGGATGTGGGTGACGGCCTTCGCGGTCACGGCGTTGACGGCGCCGAAGAGGTTCTCCAGCACGTAGTTCCAGTGGCAGAACATGTCGACGACGATGCCGCCGCCGTCTTCGGCGCGGTAGTTCCAGCTCGGACGCTGCGCGCTCTGCCAGTCACCCTCGAAGACCCAGTACCCGAACTCGCCGCGCACGGAGAGCACCTGGCCGAAGAAGCCGCTGTCGAGCAGCCGCTTCAGCTTGAGCAGACCGGGCAGGTACAGCTTGTCGTGGACGACGCCGTTCTTGACCCCGGCCGCCTCCGCGTGCCGCGCCAAGGCGAGCGCGCCTTCGACCGATTCCGCGACCGGCTTCTCGGTGTAGATGTGCTTGCCCGCGTCGATGGCGCGGACGATCGACTTCTCCCGGACGGCGGTCAGCTGCGCGTCGAAGTAGAGCGGGAGGTCGTCGTCGCCGAGTGCCGCGTCGAGGTCCGTGGTCCAGCGAGTCAGCCCGTGCCGCGTGGCGATCTCTTCGAGCTTGTCCGCGTTGCGGCCCACCAGTACCGGCTCCAGCCGGACCCGTGACCCGTCGGACAGTTCGACGCCGCCCGCCTCGTTGATCGCCAGGACCGAGCGCACCAGATGCTGACGGTAGCCCATCCGCCCGGTGACGCCGTTCATCAAGACGCCGAGTGTCCGCGTGGTCATCCGTTCTCCTTTGAAAGCGCTTTCTCACTATCGAGACTCAAGAACCAGGTGGCGGCCGCGCGTAACGGCGCGACCACCGGCGCGATGTCCGGGTACCACGCCTTCTCCCATTCCAGGGAGATCCAGCCCGCCCAATCCCGCAGCAGTCGGGCGCATTCGCCGAGCGGGACCGCGCCTTCCCCCGGCGGGACGGGTGTCGTGTCCACGGCCGAGACGGCGTCCTTGACCTGGAAATATCCGAGATGATCGCCGAGCGCCGCCCGGGTCTCGGCGGGTGTCTCGCCGGAACGCCACGGATGCAGCGCGTCCCACAGCACCGCGACGCGGGCGGGGTCGCCGAACGGTTCGACCAGCCCCATCGCGGCCTTGCCGGTCGGATGGGAGTCGTGGGTCTCGACCAGCAGGCGAACGCCGGCGGAGGCCAGTTCCTCCAGCACCGCGGCGATCCGGTCGTGCGAAGGGCCGTCGCCGCCGGGGAAGACCCGGATGGAAGGGGCACCGAGACCGTGCGCGAGGTTGATCAGCGCACGCAATTCGGCGATCACCGGCTCGTCCGGGCCAGGAGCGCATACCTTCGCGTATCCGGCCACGCAGGCCACTTCCAGGCCGGCGTCGGCGATCAGCGCCCGCACCTGCGCCGTTCCGCGTTCGGAAAGTCCACTATGGACGGCTTCGTCGGGATGTGCCCGCAGTTCGAGCCCGTGACAGCCGTTGGCGGCGGCGACCTCGGCCGCCACGGCCACGGGCACACCGGGCATACCCAGTGTGCTCACGGCGAACCGTCGGTTCACATACCCTCCCTCGACCGGTGCCGCTCAATCTTGAAAGCGCTTTCTCACGGTGTCAAGTGAGGGACTGGTCACCTCGATCGGGTCGAAGGTGACCCGGGTGACGAAGGCGTCGGGCCAACGGACCTCGAAACCGGCCGGTCCGGTGACGACCTCGACGTCCTCCGGCGGTTCGGCGGAAAGAGACGCGAGGGCGAGGTAGATCCCGGTGCCTTCGACCTCCGCGGTCAGCCGCGGGACCACGGCCCACCGGGTGAACGCCGTGCCCTGTGGCGCGCGGAGTTCGTCGTGCCCGGTCCAGCCGTGCAGCGGTCGCAGCACCGACTCGCCAGGGTCGGTGGCCCAGCCGGTGAGTTCGACCTTGGCCCCGGGCGGCGAGCCGAGCACGCGGTGCGCCCGCAGTTCGTACCGGCCTCGCGCGACCGTCACGCTCTCGACCCGCAGGCCGGGGACCATCGGCGGCCCGGATACGAAGACCGGCTTGTGCCACGACGCCGCCCACCCCCAGCCGTCCCCGTTCCCGGCCCCGAGCGGCTGGATCCGGCGCCGGGCACTCCGCACGCCGCCGAGGACGACGGCGAAATGGTTGTCCCGGACATTGCCCGCCGCCGTCGGCCCCGTCCTGGTCGAGTAGGCGTGCCGCGCGTACAGCGGGTCTTCGCCCTCGGCGGAGTCCGGTTCGTACGGGCGGACGTGATCGCTGCCGTGGTTGTGCAGCCGGACGACCCCGTCGGCTCGCGTCGTCTGCACCAGAAAACCGGCGGACGGTACGGCCAGCACCGTATCCGGCCCCTCGCTCGGCGCCCTGCCCTCGACATCTGTCCACAAAGGATCGTGCGGCGGAGCCAGCAGGCAGACGAACGCCTTCGACGCCCAATACGGGGAGCCCGGCCCCGAGTAGTGCTGCAACGACGCGTCGTGCGGACCGTGCCAGCCGAGGCTCAGCAGCCCGTCTTCACCCACCGAACCACGATCGAGGAAGTACTTCAGCGTCCCGCTCATCAGGCGCCGCGAGACACCGGGATCGAGCGGCGTATGCCCGGTGAGCGCCCCGAGGCCGATCGCCGAGGTCGCGGCGAACCGGTAGACCATCGACCGTCCGAAGTAGACAGGCCCGCCGTCACCGCCGAAGAGCAGCCGGAAACCCTCCAGATGTTCACGCAGCCGTTGCCCGTGGACCGACGTCTCCCCCGCCAGATACCCGTCGAGCACCGGATACAGATGCAAGGCCCAGCCGTTGTACTGATCGAACGCGCGGCCGTCACCGTCCGCGTACCAGCCGTCGCCGCGATACCAGGTCTCCAGCAGGGCCAGCGCCCGTTCGCGGGCACGGGCGGTTTCGGCGTCACCTCGCCCGACCGCCTCCAGGAAACCCGCGACCGCGTACGGGAAGAGGTACCAGTTGTTCGGCGCGGGCACCTGCCGCAGCGCGCCCCGCAGCCAGTGTTCGACGCGGTCCTGGACGCCCGAGTCGAGCCGGTCCCACAGCCATTCCCTGGTCAGTCGCAGCCCCAGGGCGACTGACGCGGATTCCACCATCGGCTGTCCCTGGACGTCGTGGTCCAGGATGAGCGGCCACGATTCGGCGTCCTCGCGGCCGGGTTCGCGGGTACCCGCGGCGATCCCCTCGGCGTACCGGCCGAGCCAGCCGTGCGGATCGTCGCCCTTGGCACCGGCCACCCGGAACGCCGCGGCGAGGAAGGTACGCGCGTAACCCTCCAGCCCGTCCGAGCGGACACCGCTGCCCGACGGCCTGCCCGGCAGGTCGAGGAACGCGCCACCAGGGCTCGTCCAGCGCCAGGCCGCGTCGAGCAGACCGTCCGCGACCGCCTCCCAGTGCCGCCGCGTGTACCCGGTGTGCGGGCTCAGTTCCCTGTCCTCAGCGGGGACCTTCATGCGATCCTTCCGAGCCTTTCGCGCTTGACCGGATGGGCGAAGCCCGCACCCGAAGCCCAGCGTGCGACCTCGGCGACGGCGAGATCGGCCAGCCGCCGCCATTCGTTGCCCTGCGATCCGGCCAGATGCGGGGTGATCAAGACGTTCTCGATGGTCCACAAAGGATGGTCGCTCGGCAGCACCTCGGGATCGGTGACGTCGAGGACGGCCCTGATCCGGCCGTCGGCGGTGACGTCGGCGAGCGCGTCCTGGTCGACGACCGCCCCGCGCGCGGTGTTGATCAGGACGGCGTCGGGGCGCATCGCGGTGAGCAGCTCCCGGCTCACCAGGCCACGGGTCTCGGGCAGGAGCGGGGTGTGCACGCTGACGACGTCGCCGCGCGCGAACAGCTCGGCGAGCCCGACCCGCTCCACGCCGAGCGCCGCCGCGTCCGCGTCGGTCACGTAGGGGTCGTGCAGCAGGATCCGGAGGTCGAACGGCCGCAGCAGGTCGATCACCCGGCGCCCGATCAGCGACGCCGACAGGATCCCCACGGTACGGCCGAAATTCCCGACGTCGGCCGGAGTCGAAAGCCAGTCTTTCCGCTCTCGGGTCCTCCGGTAGTCACGGGCGCTTTCGAAGACGCGTTTGCCGGTCAGGAGGATCATCGACACCGTGTACTCGGCCACCGGGAGCGCGTTGGCCGACGCCGCGGACGACACTTCGATCCCCCGGTCCCAGCAATCGCCGGTGACGTGCCCGTGCACGGATCCGGCGGTGTGGACGACCGCGCGCAGCCGTGGTGCGGCCGCCAGCGCGGCGGCGTCGAGCGGCGGGCAGCCCCAGCCGGTGACCAGTACCTCGACGTCCCGCAGCACGTCGAGCGCTTCGGGGGTGGTGAAGTCGTCGAGCACCGGATCCGCGACGAGGTCGCAGACCCGGCCCAGTTCGGCCAAGGGTGCGGGGGTGAGCACGGCGGCCGCGGCCTCCTTGCTCATCGCCAGCGCGGCGCGAACCCTCACTTGACCGCCCCCGCGGTCAGCCCGGATCGCCAGAACCGTTGCAGCATCGCGAAAGCGACGACGAGCGGGACGACAGCGAGCAGAGAACCCATGATCACCACCGGATAGTACTCGGGCGAGACCGACGCGGAACTGTTCCAGGAATAGAGACCGAGGCTGACCGGGTACAGCTTCTGGTCGGAAAGCATGACCATCGGCAGGAAGAAGTTGTTCCAGATCGCGGTGAGCTGGAACAGGAAGACGGTGACCACGCCGGGCGCCAGCATGCGCAGGGCGACCGTCCAGTACATCTTCAGCTCGCTCGCGCCGTCGATCCGCGCGGCTTCCAGCACCTCGTCGGGTACATAGCCCTGGCTGAAGATCCGGCCGAGGTACACGCCGAACGGGTTGAACAGCACCGGGATGAACACCGCCCAGAAGGTGTTGACCACACCCGCTTCCGAAGCCATCAGGTACAGCGGCAGCGCGAGCACCGTCTGCGGCACCATCACCGCGGCCAGCACCAGGCCGAAGAGCTTCTCCTTGTGCCGGAACCGGTATTTGTCGAAGGCGTATCCACAGGCGATGCTCACCAGCGAACCGACCGCGGCGCCGACGACGGCGTAGAGCAGGCTGTTGACGTACCAGCGGCCGTAGATCCCACCGTCCATCGCGAACAGGTCGCCCACGTTCTGCAGGAACGAGAAACCCTTGGCGGAAAAGAGATCACTGCCGAAGAGCGCGTCACGATCCTTCGACGCGGCGAGCACCAGCCACAACATCGGCAGCACGGTGTACAGCACGGAGACACCGACGACGACGTTGACGGCCGACCGGCCGAGCAGACGCGGCCTCAAGGCGGGAGCGGTCATCAGCTGTTCTCTCCCCGGTCTCGGTTGGACCAGCGCGTCACGCCGTAGGACAGCGCGATGGTGCAGGCCAGAAGGATCACCGACGCCGCCGCGGCGAGCCCGTAGTTGTTGCGGGTGAAGGCCGCGTCGTAGATGTACATGCTCGGCGAGAAGCGGGCACCGACCATCGGCGTCGACTGACTGAGCAGCATCGGTTCGGTGAACAGCTGCAGTGCCCAGATCAGGGCGAACAGCACGACCATGACCACCGAAGACCGGATGAGCGGCGCCTTGATGCGCACCGCGGTCCGGACCGGACCGGCGCCGTCCACCACCGCGGCCTCGATCACCTCACGCGGGATCGCCTGCAGCGCGGCGTAGAAGACCACCATGTAGTAGCCGAGGTTGCTCCACAGCGCGATGTTCACGATCGACGGGAGGACACCGTGCACCCCGAGGAAGTTCACCTCGATGTCGGCCTTGCCCAAGAGCTCCACCACCGGGCTGAGTCCCGGTGTGTAGAGGTAGACCCAGATCAGCGCGGCGATGATGCCGGGGATGGCGTGCGGCATGAACAAGGCGAGCTGCGCCGACGCGCGCAGCCGTGCCGCGCCGGAATCCAGCAGCAGCGCCAGCACGAGCGAGCCGAGGACCAGTAGCGGGATGTAGATCAAGCAGTACAGGGCGACCACGCCGAGTCCGCTGAGGAACGTCGGATCGGACAGGACGGCGGCGTAGCTGCGGAACCCGGCGAACACCGTGGCCTCCGGGCCGAAACCGAGTCCTGGCTGGTCGTCACCGAAGAAGCTCAGCCAGACGGCGGTGCCGACCGGGATCAGGAAGATCGTCACGAGGAGGGCGAAGAACGGTGTCATCAGCACACCGGCGGCGAAATGCTCGCGGCGTCGCGATCTCACGCGTGGCCCGTTCTTCGCGGGCGGCCGCGCGACTGGTGGGGACAGGGTCGCGGTCATCGAGGGGGCACCACCTTTCTCTTTCGGCGGTTCAGGAACTGAGTTCGGTGATGGCAAGGCCGAGTGCCTTGAGGTCCGGCATCGTGCCGTCGTGCGCGTCGCGGACGGCGTCGAGGATCGTCCTGTCGCCGCCTGCCACCTTCGCGAAACCGTCCTGCATGACCCGGTTCGTCGCGGACATCCGAGGCCCCCAGGTCCAGCCGTTGCGAACCTTGCCTGCTTCCTCGGAGAACAGGCTGTAGATGTCCTGGCCGCCGTAGTAGGCGCGGTCGAAGGCCTGCCTGCCGACGTCGACGAGCGCGGGCGCCACCGGGTACTGGCTGCTGGCGCCGCTGGAGAGCCTGGCGCGCAGGGCGTCGGGATGCGAGACCTGCCATTCGATGAATTCCATGGCGGCTTCGGGATGCTGACTGTCCTTGGTGACGGCGAACGTCGAACCACCATGCGTGCCGACGGCCGGGTTCGCCGGATCCCACTGGGGCATCGGCGCGATCCGCCACTTTCCTTTTTGGCCGGGCCGTGACTTCATCTGAGCACCCGCGTCCCAGGCACCGCTGAGCTTGGTGAGCACCAGGTTCTGGGCGAGCTGGGCGTCGTACTGCCTGCCGGAGGCGGCGTTGATGAATACGTCGCCACCTTCGACCAGGCGTTGCCAGAAGTCCGCGACCTTGCGGGTCGGCGCGTCGGCGATCGAAACGTTCCACGCGCCTTGACGGGTGTCGAACCACTGGGCGCCGGCCTGCCAGGAGAACGCGGCGAACTGCGTCGCGCCGTCCGTGGGGAACACACCCACCCGCGAGGCGGGCAGTTTCTCGCGGATCTCGCGGCTCAAGGCCGCGTATTCGTCCCAAGTGCGCGGCACCGCGAAGCCGAACTGGTCGAACAGGTCCTTGCGGTAGTGCAGGACCATCGGCTCGATGTCGAGCGGAACGGTGAACACCCTGCCCGCGAACGTGGTCAGATTCAGCGCCTGCGGCAGCAGCTTCGCGCGCAGGGAATCGCTGACGAGATCGGTGATATCCCTTGCCACGCCATCGATCGCGAAGCCGGGCACCTGCGGGTATTCGATCGTGGCGACGTCGGGCGCGTTACCGGCGCGGGCGGCGTTGCTCAATTTCGCGTAGCCGCCGAAATCGGCCGACGGGATCTGCTGGAAGACGACCTGGATGCGGTTCTGCGCCTTGTTGAACGCGTCGACGACCTGCTGGCTGCCGCGCAGCGCGGACCAGAAGACGATCCTGGTCGCCCGTCCCGAGGCCGGTGTGGGCGCCGCCGTCGACGTACAGGCCCCTAGTGCCGCTCCGAGTGGGAGCGCCAGACTCGCGGCGAGAACGGACCGTCGGCTCGGTCGACCAGGCATCGATGCCTCCTGCGATTCGGATAGCGCATTCTGATCGCCTGAGCGTTTTACGGTCAATAGTTTCGGTTAACACGGTCAAACGATCAGATCGCCCTGGTGGAGCCCCTGATCTTCAGTTCCGGCATCAGCTGGACGCGCTGAGGACGGCCGCCGCCTGCCAGCCTGCGGAGCAACTGTTCGGCGGCCACCCGCCCGACCTCGGCTTTCGGCGGCGCGACGGCGGTGAGCGGAGTGCTGCCGAGCGCCGCGACGACGTCGTCGTAGGCCACCACCGAATAGTCCTGCGGCACCTGGAGACCGGCTTCGGCCAGCCGCTCGACGAGCATCAACGCGTCCACGTCCCCGTGCAGGACGGCGCCGGTGAACCCGCCGTCGCCGACGAGTTCCGCGAGTTCCCGCTCGTCACGCGGCGACGCCGGATGTCCTGGACCGGCGTCCGGAGCGCTGAGGATCACGGTGCTCTCTTCGATCTCCGGCCTGACCGCGATCTCGGCGAACGCGGTCCGCAAGGCGCGCGCGGTCGGGCTGTCGTCGCGGGCAGCGAGGACGATCCGCTTGTGTCCCAAGGAAACGAGGTGATCGACCGCGAGGTGGACGCCGTACCAGTGATCGGTGCAGACCGAATCCGTCGCGTGCAGGACGCTGCCGGCGCGCGGCCGCCGCTCCATCACCACGGTGGGTACCGGCATTTCCGCGATCCAGCCGTAGTCCGCCTCTTCCGCTTCGACGGTGAGCCAGCGGGGCGCGATCAGCAGGCCGCGCACGTCGTCCGCCAGCACCCGCTCGACGATCGAATGTTCGGCGCCGCCTTCGATCCGGGGCGCGATGTGCAGGACCACCCGCATCCCGGCCTCTTCGAGCGCGGACCTCGCGCCGTGCACGGCCTCGTTCAGGTACGCATGCCGCTCCGGGACCACCAGCGCGACCGCGCCGCCGCCGTCCTCACGCGCCGGTTTCGCCACGACATGCGGCACCAGCGCCTTCGCCACACCGTGCCCGCGCCGGAGCCTGCCCTCGCGCGCGAGTTCTTCGACGTCACGGCGCACCGTGACCACGGAGACCTCGAGTTCGGCGGCGAGATCGGCCACCCGCGCCTCTCCGCGCGCTTCGACGGCCGCCAGAATCCTCCGGCGCCGGTCGCCACCCAGCTCTCGCATCGCTCCGCCTGTTCGTTTGACCGTTTCAGCCGAGAATAACGATCAACGGGGGTCCGTCAAGAATGCGACCGGGCGGTGAGGCGTCGGTACAGCGGGTCGTGAGTGGCGATTCGGGTTAGAGCGAACCCTCTCAGGTACCTAGTCGTGTCCTGCGGACTTGCCGACGTGAGGTACATGATGGCCCCCTTCCTTGCGCCTAGCGCAAGGAAGGGGGCCATCATGTACTGGGGAAGGTGTGAAGGTCGAGTTTCCTCGGCTGAGCCGAGGGAAGGGGGCCTTCACGCGCAGCCGTTGCGGCGGGTGGTGCTACTGAGGCTCGTGATGGTCGTCCGCGACAGGTGAGGGACTCTGGGTCCCTCAAGGAGTCCTTCACGGCCCGGCCGATACCAGGCTCGCCCGCCGTAGATACCTAAAACACCCTTGGCCAGAACCCGAATCGCCACTCACGAGTAGGCCCGGACGGCGTCGAGGTACTCGGTGATGGCGTCCCGGTTGCGGAGCAGGCATTCGGCGCGCCGGGTCATCCGGTCGCGTTCGGCCTCCAGGGTTTGGAGCATTTCCGGGGTCGCGTCGGGGAAGTAGATCTGCCGGGGCTTGTCGAGGCACGGCAGGATCTGTTTGATGATCCGCGTCGGCAGCCCGGCGTCGAGCAGGCCACGGACCTGGATGACCCTGTCGACGGACGACTCGTCGTAATCCCGGTAGCCGTTGGCCTGCCGTCGCGAGACGATCAGACCCTGTTCTTCGTAGTACCGCAGCAGACGACGCGACGTCCCCGTCCGTTCCGAAAGCTCTCCGATCCGCATGTGCGCCACCTCACCCCGGCCGACTTGACCTTCACATCTATGTGATGGTTCGAGCATACGGATCATGACTCCGAAACTCCCACTCGGCGCGCTCCTCGCACTGACCACCGCGGCGTTCGTCACCGTCCTCACCGAAGCCCTGCCCGCGGGCGTGCTGCCCGCGATGAGCGCCGGTCTCGGCGTGAGCGAAGCCGCGACCGGCCAACTCGTGACGGTGTACGCGATCGGCACCGCGCTCACCGCGATCCCCCTGTCCGCGGCCACGTCGGGCTGGCGGCGCAAACGCTTGCTGCTGACCGGCGTCGCCGGTTTCGCGGTCGCCAACACGGTCACGGCACTGTCCACGAACTACCTGCTGACCCTCGGCGCGCGCTTCGTCGCCGGTGTCGCCGCAGGTGTGGTCTGGGCGCTGCTGGCCGGTTACGCGCGGCGGCTGGCGCCCGAGCCGGTGCAGGGCAAGGCGATCGCCGTGGTGATGACGGGTATCCCGCTCGCGCTCTCGCTCGGCATCCCCGCCGGCACGTTCCTGGGTGGCGCCTTCGGCTGGCAGGTGACGTTCTCGATCATGTCGGTGATCGCGCTCGGCCTGCTCGGCTGGATCGCGCTGGCCGTCCCCGACTTCCCGGGACAGGGCAAGGGTGGCAGGCTCCCCGTGCGGGCGACCCTCACCGTCCCCGGTGTGGCGGCGGTTCTCTTCGTGACGCTGACTTTCGTACTGGCGCACAATGTGCTCTACACCTACATCGCCACTTTCCTCGAATCTGTGTCGATGGGCGGCTCGGTCGACCGCATCCTCCTGGTGTTCGGGCTGGCGTCGATGGTCAGCATCTGGGTCGTCGGTCTCTTCATCGACCGGCGGCTGCGCTTCCTGACCGTCGCGAGCACCGTCCTCGTCGCCTTCGGCGCGACGATTTTGGCTCTGCTGGGCGAAAACCCGGTACTGGTCTACCTCGCGGTGACACTGTGGGGGCTCGGCTGGGGCGGCGTCCCGACGTTGCTGCAGACCGCGGCCGCGCAGGCAGGCGACAAAGGCGGCGCGGCGGACATCGCGCAGGCCATGCTCGTCACACTGTGGAACGCCGCGATGGCGGGCGGCGGGATCGCCGGCGGTGTCCTCCTCGACGGCTTCGGCGCCGGGTCGTTCCCCTGGAGCGTGCTGGTACTGCTGGTACCGACGCTGGCCGTGGTCCTGCTGGCACGGCGGAACGGGTTCACAGCGGCAGTTCCGGATGACTCCGGATCGCCTCGAGAACCAGGTCGACAGCGGCGCGAGGCGCGGACCCGCGCCTGATCGCCGCGGTGATGGAGCGGTTGACCGGCGTCGCGAGTTCGCGAGTGGCGACACGGTAGCGCTTGTCGACGGCGAGGCCGGGCAGCAGTGCGATCGCGAGCCCGGCCTCGACGTGCTGCAACGTCAGCATGTAATTGCTGAACCGGCACACCACCCGCGGCTCGAACCCGGCTTCACGGCAGAGCCGGGTGGCGAGGTTCGCCATGTACGACTGGGGGATGTCGAACGCCCAGGGTTCGTTCGCGTAGGCGGACAGGTCGGCGGGACCACGGCCCGCGGCCGGATGGCCGGGCGGGACCACGAGGACGATCGGATCGGTCGCGATCGGCACGAGGTCGACGTCCGGCCCCAGCGGCTGCTCGACGAAATCCGTGGTGGTGATGATGACGTCGGCGTCACCGACCCGGAGCGCGGGCAGGCTGGCGTGCGGTTCGAGTTCGAGCAGTTCGATGTCCAGTTGCGGATGCGAGCGGGCCAGCCGGGTCACCGCGGGGACGGCGATGGTGTGGATCGCGCTCTGGAAGGCACCGAGGCGGACCAGTCCCGCCGGTGCTTCGCCGAGACTGCGCAACTCGGCCTCGACGGTCTCCATGTGATCGAGGATCGCTCTCGCCCGGCGGGCCAGCATCAGCCCTGCCGGAGTCAGCCGGACGCGGCGGCCGGTGCGCTCCAGCAGTTGCGTGCGCGTCTCGGCTTCGAGGACCGCGAGCTGCTGCGACACGCTGGACGCGCTCAGGTTGGCCGCCTTCGCCACCGCGCGGACGGTGCCGAGGGTGTCCAGCCGGCTCAGCAGGCTGAGCCTCCACGGGTTGAGCATGAAAGCATTGTTGTACGGATCAGCCGAACAGCACAGCCGGAATTGTGAGCTGGACGTGTCGCTCGGCCGCGCCTTACCGTCGGGACATGGCTGCTCCGACCACCCACCTGTCCACCGCGGACCGTTTCTGGGCCGACGCCGACCGGCACCTCGTGCGCTACGCCGGGGCCGGCGACTTCACCCGCGAGATCATCGACCACGCCGCCGGGAGCTATCTGTTCACCGAATCCGGACGGCGGATCCTCGACTTCACGTCCGGGCAGATGAGCGCGATCCTCGGTCACTCACATCCCGAGATCGTCGCCACCGTGCGGCGTCAGATCGGCTCGCTCGACCACCTCTTCAGCGGGATGCTGAGCCGTCCCGTCGTCGACCTCGCCCGGCGGCTCGCCGAGACTTTGCCCTCACCGCTGGAAAAAGCGCTGCTGCTGACCACCGGGGCGGAGTCGAACGAGGCCGCGATCCGGATGGCCAAGCTCGTCACGGGGAAACACGAGATCGTGTCGTTCGCCCGGTCGTGGCACGGGATGACGCACGCGGCGGCGAGCGCGACCTACAGCGCGGGCCGCAAGGGATACGGCCCGTCGGCGCCGGGCAACTTCGCGATCCCCGCGCCGAATTCCTATCGTCCGGACTTCGTGGACGGTGACGGCGAGCTGGACTGGAGGCGCCAGCTGGACTTCGGGTTCGAGATGATCGACGCCCAGTCCGTCGGCAGTCTCGCGGCGTGCGTCGTCGAGCCGATCCTCAGCTCGGGCGGGATCGTCGAACCGCCCGTGGGGTATTTCGCCGCTCTGCGAGAAAAATGCCGAGAACGCGGGATGCTGCTGATCCTCGACGAAGCCCAGACCGGCTTGTGCCGCACGGGAAACTGGTACGCCTTCGAACGCGACGGCGTCGTCCCCGACATCCTGACCCTGTCCAAGACCCTGGGCGCCGGACTCCCGTTGGCGGCGGTGATCACGAGCGCGGAGATCGAACAGGAGGCACACGACCGCGGCTACCTGTTCTTCACCACGCACGTCGCGGACCCGCTGGTGGCGGCCGTCGGGAACACCGTGCTCGACGTCCTCACCCGCGACCGTCTCGACGAACGCGCCACCGAACTGGGCGCCTTCCTTCGCCGAGGCCTCGACGACCTCGCCGTCCGCCATCCCGTCATCGGCGACATCCGCGGCCGAGGCCTGCTCGTCGGCGTCGAACTCGTCGTGGACCGCGCGACGAAGCGGAGTTCGGACGAGCTGGGCGCGCTGGTGACGCGACGCTGCCTGGAACTGGGGCTGCACATGAACATCGTGCAGCTGCCGGGGATGGGCGGGGTGTTCCGGATCGCTCCGCCGTTGACGGCGACCGAGGAGGAACTGGCGGAGGGGATCGCCGTGCTGGACGAGGCCATCGGGGACGCTTGCGCGCGGTTCGGGATTTGAGTCGTGAGCCGGGGTGGCGTGGGGACGGTCGCGGGCAAGGTGGTGCTCACGCCGTAAGAGATCGGTAAGCGCGCCAACCCGGCATTCCGGACTCCGCACACGGTTGAATGACGGCCATGAATCGCAAGCGGGTGCTCACCGTCCTGGCGGTGGGGCTGGTCGTGGTGGTGGCGGCGGGGCTGTACTGGTTCCAGCCCTGGAAGCTCTGGGTGAACGAGACGGTCCAGGAGGCACTGCCCGCCGTCCAGACCGCCACCCCGTCTTCGGAGAGCACCGCTCCCCCAAGTAGCGCTTCCGCCCCGAAGGAGCCCGCCGTCGTGGCGACCGGCGAACTGATCAGTCACGAGCACGCGACCAGCGGCAGCGTCAAGATCCTGCGCGCGGCCGACGGATCACTGGTGCTGCGCTTGGAGAACCTCGACACGAGCAACGGCCCGGATCTGCGGGTCTGGCTCACCGACGCGCCGGTCCTGCCGGGCAAGGACGGTTGGTTCGTCTTTGACGACGGCGCGTATGTGAGCGCCGGGAAACTCAAGGGCAACAAGGGAAGCCAGAACTACACCCTGCCGGCCGGCACCGATCTGGCGCGTTATTCGAGCGTGACCATCTGGTGCGATCGGTTCAGCGTCTCCTTCGGCGCGGCCAAGCTGAGCAAATCGGCTTAAGCCAGGCGATCCACGGCGTACTCCAGCTCCGCGCGGACGGCGCGCAGATCGATACCGCCCGGATCGATGATCGAGGCCACGGCGATCCCCCGCAGCTGCCCGACCATCGCCGCCGCGTACGCGTCGGGATCGCGGACACCCGAAATGGATCCGTCCGCGATCCCGGCCGCGACGGTCTGCGCGATGGCGAACCGGTACCGGCGATCGGCCTCGGTCATCGCCGACCGCACCGCCGGATCGCCGACGGTCGCGTCCGTCCACAGCACCACGAACGCCCGGTTCAGCGGCGGCATGTCGGTGAGCAGCTCGAAGAAGATGTCCAGCAACGCTCGCAGCATGTCCATCGGGCTCGGCGTCAGACCGCCGGTCCTCGTGGCGACGGCGGCGCTGAAGGCGTCGGCGAACTTCTCCGCCGCGAACTCGACGAGCCGCTGAACCAGCGTCTCCTTCGAGCCGAACAGCTGGTAGACGACGCCGCTGGGATAGCCGGTCCTGGCACAGATCATGCCGATTTTGAGCCGGGCGAACCCAGCCTCGCCGATGAGGCGGGCGGCGGTGTCGAGAATCCGCCTCCTCGCGATCTCCTGATCGCGCTGGACCTGGCGCTCCTCGGCAAACGAGTCCACGTCGAGATCCTCCCACGAGTTCCGGTTCGTCACCTGTCGACGCGGCGTACGATCCGAGCATGAAGATCGCCTTCGCGGCCGACGACCGGAACTCGACCACGGACGCCGTCCGGGCCTTCCTCGCCGAAGCCGGTCACGAGGTGCTCCTGCCGGTGACGTCGGAAGCCTGGCCGGAACTCGGCGCGGCGGTGGGCAAGGCGGTCGCCGACGGCGAGGCCGACTACGGCATCGTCATGTGCTGGACGGGGACGGGTACGGCCATCGCGGCCAACAAGGTCCCCGGCGTCCGCGCGGCGCTGGCCTGGGACACCTGGATCGCCGCGGGCGCGCGCAAATGGAACGACGCCAACGTGCTGGCGCTGAGCCTCAAACGGCTCGCCCCCGATGTGGCCGTCGAAATCACCGACGTGTTCCTTTCCGGTATAGCGCCCGACGCGTGCGAATCCGCGAATATCGCCCGGCTCGGGGAAATGGACGAACCTCGCCGATAGCGGCACCGAACCAGTGAACGACTAACGCTGTCGAACGTATTAGGCCGTTCGCAGGAAAATTACCACTCTCCGTAGTGACGCTTCCCATATTGGTCCAGACCACGTACCGTCTCCGGCAACAAAGCGTTCCGCCATGGAGGTGGTCGATGAAGACGCATCCCCGCCTGCCCGGCTTCGGCCGAGGCAACGCGATGTCGCTGATTTCGCGTTGACGAAATCCTCTCCAAGATCATTTCCCTGCACCGGGTTGTAAGGAGTGAAATGTCGAGAAAAAGATGGCATCTGATCGGCCTGTTCACGGCCGTCGCCGCGCTGGCTGTCGGTCTGGTGACCGTTCCGGCGAACGCGGCGGGCGGGGTCGGCGCCACGCTCACCAAGGGGTCGGACTGGGGGTCCGGCTGGGAGGGCAAGTACACGATCACCAACAACTCGGGGGCAGCCCTCACCTCCTGGACCCTTGAATTCGACCTCGCCGGCGGACACTCGATCGCTTCGCTGTGGGACGGCAGCTACACCGTCTCCGGCCAGCACGTGACCGTGAAGAACACCTGGAACGGCAACCTTTCCAACGGCGGTTCCACCAGCTTCGGCTTCAACGTCAAGTACTCCGGCACCTACACCGCGCCTGCCAACTGCAAGATCAACGGCGGCTCCTGTGACCCCGGCGGCGGCACCCCGACCACGACGCCGACCACGCCGACCACCACGACGTCCAATCCCCCGACGTCGACCAGTACGAGCAACCCGCCGACCACGACGACGACTTCGAACCCGAACCCGGGCGCGAAGAAGAACCTCGGCTACTTCGTGCAGTGGGGCGTCTACGGCCGCAATTACCACGTGAAGAACATCCACACTTCCGGTTCCGCGGCGAAGCTGACGCACATCAACTACGCGTTCGGTAACGTCACCAACGGTTCCTGCAGCGCGAACGACGACACCTACGCCGACTACGACAAGTTCTACGACGCCGGGTCCAGTGTGGACGGTGTCGCGGACACCTGGGACGCGGGCGCGCTGCGCGGTAACTTCAACCAGCTGCGCAAGCTGAAGAAGATGTACCCGGGCCTGAAGGTGCTGTGGTCGTTCGGTGGCTGGACCTGGTCCGGCGGCTTCGGCCAGGCGTCGAAGAACCCGGCCGCCTTCGCGGAATCCTGCTACAAGCTGATCAAGGATCCGCGCTGGGCCGACGTCTTCGACGGTATCGACATCGACTGGGAGTACCCGAACGCCTGTGGGCTCACCTGTGACACCAGCGGCCCCGGCGCGATCAAGAACGTGGCGCAGGCGCTGCGCACCAAGTTCGGCTCCTCGTTCCTGATCACCGCCGCGATCACCGCGGACGCCAGCGGCGGCGGCAAGATCGACGCCGCCGACTACGGCCCCGCGTCGGCGTACTTCGACTGGTACAACGTCATGACGTACGACTTCTTCGGCGCGTGGGCGGCGCAGGGTCCGACGGCCCCGCACTCGCCGCTGACCGCGTACCCCGGCATCCCGCAGCAGGGCTTCAACTCCGACGAAGCCATCCAGAAGCTCAAGGCCAAGGGTGTTCCGGCGAGCAAACTGTTGCTGGGCATCGGTTTCTACGGCCGCGGCTGGACCGGCGTCACGCAGGACGCCCCGGGCGGCACCGCGACCGGCGCGGCACCGGGCACCTACGAGGCGGGCATCGAGGACTACAAGATCCTGAAGAACAGCTGCCCGTCGACCGGCACGATCGCGGGCACCGCGTACGCGAAGTGCGGCAACAACTGGTGGAGCTACGACACTCCCGCGACCATCAACGGAAAGATGGGCTGGACCAAGAACCAGGGTCTCGGCGGCGCGTTCTTCTGGGAGCTCAGTGGTGACACCTCCAATGGTGAGCTCGTGACAGCCATGCGCAACGGCCTGAACTGAGAGGTTTGACAGTGGGCAAGCGGACTTGGATCCAGGCCGTGGGCCTGGCCGCCGCTGCCGCAACGGCCGGCGCGGTCCTCGTGATCGCGCCGGCCTCCGCGGCCGGTGGTATCGGTGCGGCCTTCAGCAAGGGCTCCGATTGGGGCTCGGGCTGGGAAGGCAAATACACGATCAGCAACAACTCGGGTTCGTCCCTTCCCACGTGGACGGTCGAATTCGATCTCCCCTCGGGGCATTCGATCGCTTCGCTGTGGGACGGCAGCTATTCGGTCTCCGGCCAGCACGTGACGGTGAAGAACACCTGGAACGGCAACCTTTCCAACGGTGGTTCCACCAGTTTCGGCTTCAACGTCAAGTACTCCGGGGGTTACGTCGCCCCGGCGAACTGCAAGATCAACGGTGGCTCCTGTGACCCGGGCGGCGGCACTCCGACCACGACGCCGACCACACCGACCACCACGACGTCGAACCCGCCCACGACGACCACGAGCAACCCGCCGCTGCCCGGCGGCCGTGGAGCGCCGTATCTGTACATGGGCTGGGGCAGCCCGCCGAACCCGCAGACGGTCATGAACGCGACCGGGATCAAGTGGTTCACGATGGCGTTCGTGCTGTCTTCGGGCGGCTGCAACCCCGCGTGGGACGGCAGCAGGCCGTTGCAGGGCGGCGCCGACGCGAACGCGATCGCGCAGATCAAGGCGGCGGGCGGCCAGGTCGTACCGTCCTTCGGCGGGTGGAGCGGCAACAAGCTCGGTCCGAACTGCTCGACGCCGGAAGCGCTCGCCGGTGCCTATCAGAAGGTGATCGACGCCTACAGCCTCAAGGCGATCGACATCGACATCGAGAACACCGACGAGTTCGAGAACGCGACCGTGCAGGACCGCGTCCTGAACGCGCTGAAGATCGTGAAGGCGAACAACCCCGGTATCCAGACGATTCTCACCTTCGGCACGACGACCAGCGGCCCGAACTCCTGGGGCCAGCGGCTGATCGACCAGTCGAAGGCGCTGAACGCCGGGATCGACGTCTACACGATCATGCCGTTCGACTTCGGCGGTGGCGCGGACATGTACGGCAACACCATCAGCGCCGCGAACGGCCTGCGGGACAAGCTGAAGTCGACGTTCGGCTGGACCGACGCCACGGCGTACGGCCACCTGGGCATCAGCGGGATGAACGGCCTTTCGGACCAGCGGGAACTGACCAGCCTCGACACCTGGACCCGGATCACCAACTGGTCCAAGACCAACAAGATCGCCAGGCTGGCGTTCTGGTCGACGAACCGTGACCGTGGCTGCCCGAACGGCGGGGTCGCCGAGAACTGCAGTGGCATCGCGCAGAACGACTGGGACTTCACGCGGATCACCGCGGCCTTCTGACGTCCCTTTGCGCGTGAAGGCCCCCTTCCCTCGGCTGAGCCGAGGGAAGGGGGCCTTCACGCGCGGACCGAAGCGATCAGGGCAGGGCGTTCAGGAAGGGTTCGTGGGCGTTCTGGAATTCCCAGCCGTAGTACCGGTCCCAGTTGATCGACCACGTCATCAGCCCGCGCAGCGCGGGTGAAGCACCGCCGCGCAGCGTGTACGACCCGCATCCGGAGTTCTTCACCAGGCAGGTCAACGCCGAGTGCACCGCGGCGGGCGCGGTATGCCCGTTGCCGGCGCTCACCGCGGCGGGCAGGCCGAACGCGATCTGGTCCTCACGCAGGCCCGGGAACCGGAACCCGGTCGAGGCCACGGTGAACCCGGCCTTGACCATGTCCGTCATCGCGATGTGGAAATCCGCGCCGCCCATGAAGTGGTACTGGTTGTCCAGGCCCATCACCGGCCCGGAGTTGTAGTCCTGGACGTGCAGCACGGTCAGCGCGTCCCGCATCGCGTGGATGACAGGCAGGTACGAACCGGTGCGGTTGTCGGCACCGCCGAGCCCGCCGTAGTACTGGTAACCGGTCTGCACGAAGAACGTCTCCGGCGCCATCGTGAGCACGAATCCCGCGCCGTATCTGGCTTTCAGCGTCTTCAGCGCCGAAATGAGATTGACGATCACCGGCGTGGTCGGATTGCGGAAGTCGTTGTCACCGGAGTTGAGGTACAGCGAGTGGCCCTCGAAGTCGATGTCGAGCCCGTTCAACCCGTATCGGTCGATTATCGCGGACACCGAGCTGACGAAGGCGTCCCGCGCGGCGGTCGTGGTCAGCTGGACCTGACCGTTCTGGCCGCCGATGGAGATCAGGACCTTCTTGCCCTGCGCCTGCTTCGCGCGGATCGCCGCGATGAAGTCCGCGTCGCTTTCCACCGTCGGGCATTCCGCCACCGGGCACCTCGTGAACCGGATGTCGCCGGAGGTCACCGACGTCGGCTCACCGAAGGCGAGGTTGACGATGTCCCATGCCGCCGGGACGTCGGCCATCCGCGTGTAGCCGGAGCCGTTGGCGAAACTCGCGTGCAGGTAACCGATCAACGCGTGCTTGGGCAGACCGGTGTCGACGCAGCCGCCGGTCGTCGCGCCGGCCTCCGAGGTCTTCGGCGATTCACCCGCGCTGTTGTACGCGGCCACCGAATAACTGTGCGTAGAACAGGCCGTCAGTCCCGGAATGGTGGCCGAGGTGCCGGTCACCGTCGCACGCACCGTGCCGCCTTCGTACACGCGATACCCGGTCACCGTGCCCGCCGACGCGCCCCACGAGAGCGTGATCGACGAGTTCGTCACCGCGCCCACCGCGGGATTTCCCGGCGTGGGCGGCGCGCCGGGGGTGCCACCGCCCGGGCCGTCGAGGCTGAGGTCGTCCGCGTAAAAGGTGCCCGACCGGTACCAGCCGTGGACGTACACCTCGGCCGTCGTCTGCGTCGACGACGTCGTGAACGACAGTGAAAGCTGTGTGTAGGTGGTCGCGGCGGTCCAGGTCGACGGCCCGCCGGTGACCCCGAGGTACACCGGGTTCCCGTTCACCCAGGCGGACACCGCGTAGGTGGTGTTCGGCTGGACGGACACCGTCTGTGCGCATTTCCCGGTCGTCGAGCCGGGTGTCACCGAGACGGCGTAACCGCCCGAACGGACCGGTGCGGTGACGGCCGCGCCCGCCGCGCAGGACCAGCCGGACGTCGAACCGGCCTCGAAGCCGGGATTGAGGAGCAGATTGGCCGCGCTCGCGGTGCCGCCACCGGTCATCAGACCGGCGAAGGTGAGCACCAAAACAGCCAGAAAGGCCAGGGATCTGGAACGCCTCATCGCGATTCCTCTCCGGATCATGGCGGCCGACTGCCGCATCCGGTTAATTGTCTAGACCAATCTGGCGAAAGTCCAGAGCCGGGCCGCACCAGGGCCGAAAGACCCGACTACTCCGGGCTGCATTACCGGTGTGACGCGCCTACGCCTTCCGTAACGTCTCAAGGATCAAGCAGGACTGGGGTTCAGGGAGGTGGGGACGATGGGAACGCACAGGTACACGCCGAGAACCACTCATCCGGCACGATGACCGTGTCCGAAGCCGTGCGTCCGACCTATTCGCCTCGTCCGGGAGAACCGGACGGCGAACTGATCCGCGCGGCCATCGATGGCGACCGGCGGGCCATGGGGAACCTGCTGACCCTGCTCCGGCCGATCGTGTTCCGCTACTGCGTGGGCAAACTGGGCGTGACGACACGGGGGATCTCCAGCGCCGACGACTGCGCGCAAGAAGTCCTCATGGCCGTCCTCGCCGCCTTGCCGCGCTACAGCTACCAGAACGACAGCTTCCTGCCGTACGTGTTCGGGATCGCCGCGCACAAGGTCGCCGACGTCCGGCGGAACCTCGCCCGTGACCCGTCCGCACCGGTGCCCGATCCGGAACCGGAACAGAACGGGCCGTGGAACCCGACCTTCGAAGAGGTCGAGAAGGCGGACCGGAGCCATCGGCTCGCGCGGCTGTTCAAGGTGCTCACGCCGAAGCAGCGGGACGTGCTGGTACTCCGCGTGATCCTCGGGTTCAGCGCCGAGGAGACCGCCGTCGCGCTCGGCATGGCGAGCGCGGGCGCGGTGCGCGTCACCCAGCACCGGGCGCTCAACGAACTGCGCCGAGTGCTGCGTCAGGACCCGGGCTTCGCCGACGGGCTCACGCTCTTCTAAGTCGTGAGTGGCGATTCGGGTTATTGAGGAGTAAAGCAAACATGGCGTTCCCCGGCGCGGGACCGGGCCGGCTGACGGAAGCCGCGCCGCGCCCCAGCGTCCACAAGGGACACTTTTCCGAAGAGAACTGTCCGACTTGGGTGGTTTGTGCGGTTTTGGGCAGGGTCGTGAGTGGCAATGAGGGTTCTAACCCTATTCGCCACTCACGACCCCCACGCGGAACCGCACATAGCGGCATCAATCGGGCATCGAGTTCCCGAAAGGTATCCCTTGTGGACAGTCGCGCGGATCACGCCATATTTGGGTTACCCCTCAACAGAACCCGAATCGCCACTCACGACGTGGGCTTGCGGCGCTGGGAAGCGTAGACGGCGGCGGCGGTGCGGCGTTCGAAGCCGAGCTTGTGCAGCAGGGACGACACGTAGTTCTTGACCGTCTTCTCCGCCAGGTACAGCTTTTCCGCGATCTGCCGGTTGGTCAGCCCGTCGGCGATGTGGTCGAGCACCCGCCGCTCCTGCGGGCTCAACTGTTCGTAACGCGGGTCCGGCAGGGCGCTGTCGCCACGCAGCCGGTTCATCACCGACGCCGTCAGCGTGCTGTCCAGGAGCGATCCGCCCGTCGCGACCGTGCGGACGGCCTTGACCAGGGCGCCACCGGAGACCTGCTTGAGCATGTACCCGGCCGCGCCCGCCATGATCGCGCCGAACAACGCGTCGTCGTCCGAATAGGACGTCAGCATCAGGCAGGCGGGCGGCGGGTCGATGGACGAGCGGATCTCGCGGCAGACGCTGACCCCGTCCCCGTCCGGCAGCCGGACGTCGAGCACCGCGACCTGCGGTTTGACCACGGGGATCCGGACGAACGCCTCGGCCGCCGTGGACGCCTCACCGACCACCGTGAGATCGTCTTCGGCCTCGAAGACGGTCTTCAGCCCGGTGCGGACGAGTTCGTGATCGTCCAGCAGGAACACCGAAATCGTCATCCCACATTCCCCTCTCGGGCCGGCAGTGCCACCGACCAGTCGAGCCTCGTGCCGCCTTCCGGCCTGGCCTCGACGAGGAACGACCCGTTCCAGCGGGCCGCGCGTTCGGCGAGATTCGCCACCCCGCTGCGATGGCCGGGTTCGGCCGGCATGCCGACCCCGTCGTCCACCACCGAAAGCTTCAGCCACCGTCCGTCGCGGTCGACCGAGACGTCGACCGACACCGCCGTCGCCGCGGCGTGCCTGACCACATTGGACAGTGCTTCGCGCAGGGTCGCGAGCAGATCGGAACGAACCGTGTCCGGCACGGTCGAATCCAACGGCCCTTCGAACCCTACCCTCGGTTCGGACGCGCAGCCCGCGTCGAGCGCGACGCGCAGTAGCTCCGACCGGAGGCTGCCCTGCGCCTCGGCGGGTTCCTGCAAGGAAAAGATGCTGTTGCGGATCTCGCGGATCGTCCGGTCGATCTCGTGCGCGAACCCGGTCACGCGCTCGGCGACGGCGGGTTCGCCCGCGAGCCTGCCGAGTCCCTCCAGGCCGAGCCCGATCGCGAACAACCGCTGGATCACCAGGTCGTGCAGGTCGCGGGCGATCCGGTCGCGGTCCTCGAAGACGGCGAGCCGCTGGCGGTCCTGTTGCGCGCGGGCGAACTCGACCGCGAGCGCGGCGTGCGCGGCGAAGGTCTCGGCGAGCTGGACATCGTAGGCGGAGAACGGGGTCTTGTCGCGGAACTTCGCCACCAGCAGCACGCCGAGTTTCTCGTCGCCGACGATCAGCGGGACGGCGACCGTGGAGTCCAGGTCCTTGATCACCGCGGGCATCGAGGCGGCGCGGTCACCCTGGTACTCGAGCACCTTTTCGCCGTAGTCCCGGACAACGACGGGTTTGCCCGAGGTGAACGCCATCCCGGTCGCGGTGCCTTCCATGGGCACCGCGATCCCGGCGAGTTTGTCGGCGTCGGGACCAGGCGGCTCCACGATCTCGAAGACCAGCTGGCCGTCGCCACGAGGACGGGCCACCGCACCCGCGGTGCCACCGGCGACGACGCGGGCGCGTTCGGCGATCAGGCGCAGGGTCGCGGTGAGATCCTGGTCGGCCAGCAGCGCGCCGGTGACGTGGTAGGAGGCTTCGAGCCAGCGTTCGCGCCGCTGCACCTGGTCGAACAGCGCGGCGTTCTCGATCACCACACCGGCCGCCGCGGTGAGCGCGACGAGGAGATCGATTTCGGTTTCGGTGAATTCCTCACCCGCCGGTTTGCGGGGGAGGTACAGCATCCCGAAGATGCGGCCGCGCATGCGGATGGGCATCACCCGGGACTCGTCCTCCGACGGCGGGGATTCCCAGGCGTCACCGACGCGGATGAACTCGTCCGAATCGAGCACGCTGAGCGCGCCGAACGGCGCACCGGTCAGCTCGCAGGCGGATTCGACCATCCGCCGCAGGACGTCGGAGAGGCTGAGATCGTGGGCGATCCCGGCCACCGCGTCCAGGATCCTGGGCGCCTTGGCGTTACTCGCCGCACTCACCCGCCGCACTGGCGTCACCGTCCCGGAGTAACTCCCCGGGCAGTGGGGTCAGGAATGACAAACGCGCCCGGAAAGCTCACTTGGTGCGTCGATCACGGACCGCGCTTCGTTACCGCCGGCGCCGAGGATCCTCCGTCCGGTGACCGACTCGATCGGGATCCGGAGGTACCGGGCGTCCGGCTGACCAGTCCAGCAGTCCAGCGGCAGGGTCGCGAGCTCGTCGATCACGATCGGGTCACGCACCTCGGAGGCACGGCCGAGGACGGTGACATACCAGCCGGATCCCAGGTCGGGGGCGAACTCGTCGACGGCGAACGCGACCACACTGTCGAGTACTCCGGCGAACAACGCGCTCTGTGACGGCGTCCGGAGCACGATCGCACCGTGGTGGAGGACGAACCGCATCGGCTGGATCACCGGAAGGGCCCGGGAGGTGAACACCACCCGGCCCAGCCCCGTACCCGCGAGCAGCGCGACGCACTGCTCGCGATCGAGCGTCTCGAGACCCAAGGAGTCTGGCATCGGCATCCCCGCGTTCTCGTGGCCAATTGGCTTCGAGGTCCACGGTCCCTGGCCTGCCGACTCGCCGGTAGGGCCGATGGACCCGGCCCACGCGGGGGATGCCGGGTGTTACGCCTTCGGCGTCAGCAGGACGACGGGGATCTCCCGCTCGGTCTTGGTCTGGTACTGCGCGTAGTTCTTGTAGTCGGCGGTGATCTTGGGCCACAGGCGGGCACGCTGCTCGCTGTCGGCGACGCTCGCGACCATCGGCCGGGCGGTCTCGCCCTTCAGCTTGACCTGGACCTCGGGGTTGTCGCGGAGGTTGAGGAACCACGCGGGGTGCTGGTCGTCGCCGCCACGGGAGGCGACGATGACGTACGCGTCGCCCTCGCGCAGCGGCGAAGTCAGCAGCACCGTGCGCGGCTGACCGGATTTCCGGCCGATGGTGGTCAGTTCCAGGACGGTCATCCCGGCGACCTCCCAGCCGGCGCGGCCGCCACTGACCTTCTGGATGACGCGGTGGACGGCGTTCATGGTCTTCAAGGCGAAATCACTGGGCATGCGGAGAAGACTACTCCGCTTTCATCGCGACTTCGATCCCGTCCAGGAGAACGGCCAGCGAGATCTCGAAGGCCTCCCTCGCCTCCTGCTCCAGATACGAAACCGTCTCGTCCTCCATCCGGAACGCCTGCTCGCTCTCCATCCAGGTCAGCGTCGGGAACCGCTCGGCGAAGTCCGGCGACACCTCCCGCAGGAGCGCCGAGCGGGCATACCACCATTCGTCGTCGGCCTGCCCGGTCACCTTCTCCGCGGACCGGGACTCGGCGGCCGTCCTGGCGGGCTCGCGGACACACGAGTACAGCGCGCTGACCAGCCGCCGCAGCACCACCGGCGGCAATCCGGTCCGGCGCAGGATCCTCACCAGCGACTCCAGCACGACGTACTCGTGCGGTCCGAGCACCGGCCGCGCCTGCGAGACCTGCAGGACCCAGGGATGCCGCAGGTAGAAGTCCCACAGGTCGTACGCCCACTGAGTGGCGCCGGACCGCCAGTCGTCGCCGTCACGGGAGGCGGGCAGTTCGGCGAGCGCCTTGTCGTACATGAGGTCGATCAGTTCGCTCTTGCTCGGGACGTAGGTGTAGAGCGCCATGGCCGTCCTGCCGAGCCTGTCGCCGACCGCGCGCATCGAAAGGCCCGTCATGCCTTCGGCGTCGGCGATCGCGATGGCGGCGTCGACGATCAGATCCACCGAAAGCGCCGGTTTCGGCCCCGGCCGCTCGACGTCGGCCTGCTCCGTCCGCCACAGCAGGGCCATGGACTTCCGGGGGTCCCCCTGCGCCGCGTAGACGACCACTTGCGAACTCCTTACAGCATAAACTAACCTCTGCTACCCTCACTTTACAGGCTAAAGAGTTCCAATCAGGGGAGAGCCATGCCTTCGGCCGCCGACAGCCACGACATGATCCAGGTGCGCGGAGCCAGAGAGAACAACCTCGCCGACGTCTCGGTCGACATCCCCAAACGCCGTCTCACCGTCTTCACCGGTGTTTCCGGCTCCGGCAAGTCGTCCTTGGTGTTCGGCACCATCGCCGCGGAATCGCAGCGGCTGATCAACGAGACCTACACCGCCTTCATCCAGTCCTTCATGGCCCCCGTCGGACGGCCCGACGTGGACGCGCTGCGGAACCTGAGCGCCGCGATCGTGGTCGACCAGGAGCGGATGGGGGCCAATTCCCGTTCCACGGTCGGCACCGCGACCGACGCGCACACGATGCTGCGGATCGTCTTCAGCAGGCTGGGAAAGCCGCACATCGGGACTTCGGGGGCGTTCAGCTTCAACCTGCCCGAGGGGATGTGCCCCGAATGCGAGGGGCTCGGGAAGGTTTCCAGCATCGACGTCGACCAGCTGGTCGACAAGGAGCTTTCGCTCGACGAAGGGGCGATCACCGTCCCGAACTTCACACCGGGCAGCTGGTACTGGAAGGGGCTCGCGGAGTCCGGCTTCGTCGACCCCGCCGTCAAGCTGAAGGACTACACGCCCCAGCAGTGGGAAGACTTCATGTACAAACCCGCCACCAAGATGAAGCTCGGCGGGATGAACACCACCTACGAAGGCCTGCTGGTGAAGGTCAAGCGACTGTTCCTGGCGAAGGACAAGGAGGCGACGCAGGCGCACATCCGCACGTTCGTCGACCGGGCGGTCACCTTCGAAGGGTGTCCCGCCTGTGCCGGCGCCCGGCTCAACGAGGCGGCGCTGTCGTCGAAGATCGACGGGCTGAACATCGCGGACTGTTCGGCGATGCAGATCAGCGATCTGGCCGACTTCGTCCGCAAACTCGACGATCCGTCGGTCGGCCCGCTGATGCAGACCCTGCGCGGCACACTGGACTCGCTGGTGGAGATCGGCCTCGGTTACCTGAGCCTCGATCGCGAATCCGGGACGCTGTCGGGCGGCGAGGCCCAGCGCGTGAAAATGGTGCGGCATCTGGGTTCCAGCCTCACCGACGTCACCTACGTCTTCGACGAGCCGACCGTCGGCCTGCATCCGCACGACATCCAGCGAATGAACGGGCTGCTGCTGCTCTTGAAGGACAAGGGGAACACGGTCCTCGTCGTCGAGCACAAACCGGAGACGATCGAGATCGCCGACCACGTCATCGACCTCGGACCGGGCGCCGGGCCGAACGGCGGGCAGATCTGCTTCACCGGCGACGTCGCCGGGCTGCGCGCGTCGGGCACGCTGACCGGGCGGCACCTGGACCACCGCGCGCGACTGCGCACCGACGTCCGCACGCCGACCGGGCAGCTCCCGATCCGGAACGCCACCCGGCACAACCTCAAGGACGTCAGCGTCGACATCCCGCTCGGGGTGCTGACCGTGGTCACCGGGGTCGCCGGTTCCGGAAAGAGCTCACTCATCCACGGCTCACTGTCCACAAGGGACGACGTGGTGGTACTCGACCAGTCGGCCATCCGCGGTTCGCGGCGAAGCAACCCGGCGACCTACACCGGCCTCCTCGACCCGATCCGCGCCGCTTTCGCCAAGGCCAACGGCGTCAAGGCGGCGCTGTTCAGCGCGAACTCCGAGGGCGCGTGCCCGAAGTGCAAGGGCATCGGGCTGATCTACACCGACCTGGCGATGATGGCCGGTGTGGCGACGGTCTGCGAAGAGTGCGAGGGCAAGCGTTTCACCGCGGAGGTGCTGACGTACAAGCTGCGGGGCAAGAACATCAGCGAGGTCCTCGCGATGCCGGTCGCCGAGGCACGCGAATTCTTCACCTCAGGGCAGGCGCGGACGATCCTGGACCGGCTTTCCGACGTCGGGCTGGGCTACCTCGGCCTCGGGCAGCCGCTCACGACCCTTTCCGGCGGGGAACGGCAGCGGATCAAACTGGCCATCCGGATGGCGGAGAAGTCGGCGACCTACGTCCTCGACGAGCCGACCACCGGTCTGCACCTCGCCGACGTCGACCAGTTGCTGGCGCTGCTGGACCGGCTGGTGGACGACGGGAACACGGTGGTGGTCATCGAGCATCACCAGGCCGTGATGGCGCACGCCGACTGGATCGTCGACCTCGGGCCCGGGGCAGGCGTGGACGGCGGCGAGGTCGTGTTCACCGGCACTCCGGCCGATCTGGTCGCTTCCGGTGGCACCCTCACGGCACAGCACCTGCGCGCTTACGTGGGCGAGTAGGGCGGTAGCGCGCGCCATGAAAGGTCCTTTCCTTGCAAATTTTGCAAGGAAAGGACCTTTCATAGCACTCGCGAGCGCCTACGAACCGCTTCACGAAGGGCCGCTGCACCGGTCAGCCCCAGCACCCCCAAGGCGACCCCCGAAGTCACCATCTCGACTGGAGAAGCCGCCAGCGGCGAAACCCCGGTCACCGACTCCACCCCCACCACGGCGGTCAGCAGCGAGTAGGCACCGATCGCCACCCACACCACCCACACCCGCCGCCGTTCCGGCCAGTCCGCGAGCCGCAGCAGCCAGGCGAGCCCCGGCACGATGAGGATCGCGTGCATCGCCACCGCGTGCAGCGGCTTCAGCGCGCCCGCGGTGGTGTACGCGGCCTGCGGGTTCCCGCCCCTCGCCTCGACGACGCCGCTCGCGATCATCGCCGCGCCCGCGCCGAGCGCCACCAGTAGCGCGACCAGCCCGAACCGGACCGCGAGCCGCATGCTGGCGGTGGTCTCCCCCTCGCCGCGCATCGCCGCGGCGGTGAACGAGACGGCCGTCAGGATGATCACGCCGCCGCCCGCCGCGAGCGTCGTCGACACCGCGTTGTCGAAGCCGGTCTCGAAGTTGAAATGCGAAGGCACTCCTCGCCAGGCCTGCATGCTCACCAGCACCGTCTCGACGACACTCGCCCCGGTGAAGACGCCGAGCAGCGCGTCGCGCGTCCGCGGCCGCACCGCGACGTACGACGTCGCCCACGCGACGGTGGCCAGCGTCAGCCCGAACGACAGGCCGAACGTCACCGCCTTGCGCATCGACAGCGGCCCGGTCCACGAACCGCCCGAGGCGATCAGGACGACCGCGTGCACGGCGCCGCTGAGGAACAGGAGCGCCCCGGTCACGTAGGCGACTCGCTCGATCGGTCGTAATTCCTTCATGCCGAAGAGTGTCTTCCGAGGCGCCGCGAAAAGCGTCGGCCAGGAAGCGACATCGCGCGTACGCCCGCCTACGTACCTGAGACACCCCTCAGCGAGACCGGCGGTAGAGACCAATGGTCTGTTAGTCTGGCCGACATCATGCCCCGCATCCTTGTCCGCGTTCTCACGCTGGTCGCCGCCCTCGCCCTGCTGTTCGGGGTGCCGTGGTGGACGGTCGTCGGCTCCCCCGAACTCCCGGCCGCGCTCGAGTACCTCGGCACGATCGTCTTCGCCGTCGCGGTGCTCGCGATGCCCGCGTGCATGGTCCTCGGCCACGGTCCGTGGCAACGCGACCTCGCGGCGAAGATCGGCGATCTCGCCCTCGGCCTGATCTGGCTCCTGTTCTCCTTGTCCGTACTCGGAAACGTGCTGCGGCTCGTGCTCGCGGTGTCCGGAGTGGACAGTGCGGCGGAGATCGTGTCCGGTGTCGTCGTGGCGGCCTTCGTGGCACTGGCGGCGTACGGGATGGTCGAGGCCAGGCGCGTTCCGCGGCTCAAGGAGCTCGACGTCGTCCTCCCCCGCCTCGGCGCCGGGCTCGACGGTCTCCGGTTCGCGATCATCACCGACACGCATTTCGGCCCGCTGAACCGGACGAGGTGGTCGGAGAAGGTCGTCGAGGTGGTGAACGAACTCGACGCCGACGTCGTGGCACACGCGGGCGACCTCGCGGACGGTTCGGTCGCCAAACGCGAGGGCCAGGTCGCGCCGCTGGGGAAGGTCCGCGCCAAACTCGGCAAGTTCTACATCACCGGCAACCACGAGTACTTCGGCGAGGCGCAGGCCTGGCTCGACCACATGCGCGATCTCGGCTGGGAGCCGCTGCACAACCGGCACGTGCCGGTGCGACAGGGCGGGGACACGCTCGTCTTCGCCGGGATCGACGACCCGACGGGCGCCGCTTCCGGCCTCCCCGGCCATGGCCCGGACCTGCCCGCCGCGCTCGACGGCGTCCCCGCGAGCACGCCGGTCGTCCTGCTCGCCCACCAGCCGAAGCAGGTCAAGCAGGCCGCCGAGGCGGGTATCGACCTCCAGATCTCCGGGCACACCCACGGCGGCCAGATCTGGCCGTTCCATCTCCTCGTCCGGCTCGACCAGCCGGTTTTGGCCGGTTTGTCGCGCCACGGTGAGCGCACCCAGCTGTACACGAGCCGAGGCACGGGCTTCTGGGGCCCGCCCCTGCGCGTCTTCGCGCCCAGCGAGATCACCCTCCTGACCTTGCGGAACCGCGTTTAGTCCGCTGAATGCGACGTCCTCGGGCGTTGCGACGGGCATCACCGACAACTTTTTTTGTCTTGACAACTTCGGCCTTCGGAGCGAGAGTGGTCTTCAACGAACTCCCGCCCCGAAAGGCCGAGACGATGACCATCACCGCCACCCGGACCGCCATCGCGATCCCGACCCGCGCCCTGCTCGCCTGCGGCGCCGTCTCGGGCCCGCTGTACTTCCTCACCGCGCTCACCCAGGCCGCCGTCCGCGACGGCTTCGACCTGACCAAGCACCCGGCCAGCATGCTGAGCAATGGCGACGCCGGCTGGATCCAGGTGACGAACTTCCTGGTCACCGGGGTCCTGATGATCGCGGGCGCGGTCGGGCTGCGGCGAACACTGGAGCCGGGCAGAGGAACCGTTTGGGGACCACGGTTGCTGGGCCTCTTCGGCGCCAGCCTGCTCTTCGCGGCGGTCTTCAAGGCCGACCCCGGCAACGGCTTTCCCGTCGGCACCGGCCCGGCGACGATCAGCACCGCGGGGATCCTGCACATGGCCGCCGGCTCGGTCGGCTTCCTGTCGCTGATCGTGGCGACCTTCGTGTTCGCGAGTCGCTTCTCCCGTGAGGGACACCGCGGCTGGGCCTTCTACTCCCGCGCCACCGGCATCGCGTTCTTCGCCACCTTCGCGGGGATCAGTTCCGGCAACGCGAACGCCGTCGTGATGCTCGCCTTCTGGGCCGCCGTGCTGCTGGCCTGGGGCTGGGTCACCGCCGTCATCCTCCGTACCACCCGCTGACCCGAACCAGGAGAATCCTCGCCATGAGCACCGTGACCTCGCAAGACGGCACCACCATCGCCTACACCCGCACCGGCTCCGGCCCCGCCGTCATCCTCGTCGACGGCGCCATGTGCCACCGTGAGTTCGGCCCGGCCACCCCGCTGGCCGCCGAACTGGCCGCGCACTTCACCGTCTACACCTACGACCGCCGCGGCCGAGGCGGGAGCACGGACACCGAGCCGTTCTCCGTCGCCCGCGAAGTCGAGGACCTCGACGCGCTGATCAAGGAAGCGGGCGGCACCGCCTACGTCTACGGGATCTCCTCCGGTGCCGCGCTCGCCCTCGAAGCCGCGAACGCCGGGCTCCCGATCACGAAACTGGCGGTGTACGAATTCCCGCTGGTCGTCGACGACACCCGGCCGCCGGTTCCGGCCGACTACGCGGAGCGGCTGGAGCGGGCCATCGCCGCCGGACGCCCCGGCACCGCGATCAAGACCTTCATGCGCGAAGGCGTCCGCGTCCCCGCGCCGGTCGTGTTCATGATGCGGTTCATGCCGGCCTGGCCGAAGCTGAAGAAGGTCGCGCCGACCCTGCGCTACGACGCCGCGCTCTTCGACGGCCTGCACGACGGCACCCCGCTGCCCGAAGGCCGCTGGGCGGGCGTCTCCATGCCGACGCTGGTCATGGACGGCGGCAAGAGCCCGGCGTGGATCCGCAACGGCGTCGCCGCGCTCGCCAAGGCCGTCCCCGGCGCCGAACACCGGACGATCGAAGGCCAGACGCATATGCTCAAACCGAAAGCGGTGGCCCCGGTCCTGATCGAGTACTTCGCTACCCGCCCGCAGGCGAACTAGCCCGCTCGACCACCAGCCGCGCCGCCCCGCTCCCGTCGGCGGGAACCGCCCAGATCCCCGCATCCACCCCGTACGCGACGGTCCGGTCGTCGAGCCAGGCGGGCTGGTCGTCGACGCTGCGCGTCTCGGCGAGCAAGGTCTCCTGCCCGGACGCCAGGTCGAGGACGGCCAGCCGCCACGGGGTCGCGGGATCGGCGGAAACCCGCTTCTTGAAGGCGATCCGCTTCCCGTCCGGCGAGAGGGACGGGCATTCGACGTTCTCCCGGACCATCCTCGCGACGAGTTTCTCGTAATCCGCCTCGACCAGGTAGGTCTTCCCCTTCGTCCCCACGGTCGCGTAGAACCGCTTGCCGTCGGGGGCGAAAGTGATCCCCCAGTAGTTCACGTCGGACGCGTAGTACGGCTTGCCGTCGAGCAGGAGCCCCATCTCCTCGATGCTCTTCATCAGGTTCCCGGTCCTCAGGTCGAGAATCCCGGCCCTGGTCGAAAACCCGGTCTCCGCATAGGAATCCCCGTTGACGAACAGCGTCCAGTAGACGAGCTTCCCGTCCGGCGAGACCCGGCCGCGGCTGGGGGTGCCGGGCAGTTCGACCCGGCGGATCTCGTGGAGGTCCTTGTCCAGCACGATGACGTCGGTCATCGGCGGCAGCACCCCCGGCTGCGCGGCCAGGCACAGCGCGGTCCCCGCCGAAGCGGCGAACCGGTCGCAGCTGAGCCCGGAAACCTTCCGGGGTTCGCCCGGCCGGTCGGCCGGGACCGTGGCGAGATGACCGAAGTCGGGGCCTTCGGCGGTGTTGCGGAACAGCAGCTGTCCCTTCTCCTGCACCGAAACCGGCTGCCCGGTGACGACGGCCACGGAGTTGACGGCCGGGCCGCGATCCCGCGAATGGAGGCCGTAGCCGACGGCGGCCGCGATCAGCAGGACGACCGCCCCGGCCACCCCCACGATCCGCGCCTTCACGCGTATGTCCGCAAAGGACGGATGACGGCGGCCGCGACGATCACGACGGCCAGCGCTCCGACGGCGACCAAAACCGCCGTGCGCAGGTCCCACGCGGTCCAAGCGAGTCCGAAAAGGACGGACGCGAGCATCCGCGTCGTCGCCTGCCCGGTCTGCACGAGGGCCAGCCCGCTCGCCCGCTGATGCTCGGGCAGCAGCGGTCCGGCGGCGGCCATCAGCACCCCGTCGGTGGCGGCGTAGAAGACACCGTGCAGCACCAGCGCCAGCACCGCGAGGACGCCGCCGTCCACCGGTCCCAGCAGTGCCAGCAGCGCGACGACCAGCGCGACGTGCCCGCCGAGGAACACCTTCCAGCGGCCGATCCGGTCCGAAAGCCTGCCGAGCGGTACGGCGAGCAGCAGGTACACGCCCGCGGTTCCCAGCGGCAGCAAGGGAAAGAAGACCGCGCCGAGATCCCATCGGCGCTGCAGGACGAGATAGAGGAACGAGTCGCTGAGGGTGACCAGGCCCAGCAGCGCCGCCCAGACGCAGATCCGGCGGAACGACGCCTGCCGGATCAACCCCGCGGTCTCCCGCAAGGACACCTTGGGTCGTTCGGCACCAGGCTTCGGCTGATGGTCCTTGACCAGCACCAGGAGGATGATCACACCGATCGCGGCGATACAGAAGCTCGTGAAGAACACCGAGTCGTAGCTGCCGAGACTGAGCCACAGCACGGCCATCGCGACCAGCGGGCCGAGGAACGCGCCGAAGGTGTCCATCGCGCGGTGCACACCGAACGCGCGGCCGAGATGTTCGGGATCGCTGCTCAACGTGATCAGCGCGTCCCGCGGCGCGGTCCGGACGCCTTTCCCGGTGCGGTCGGCCGCCAGGACGGCACCGATCGCGACGGTGGACGATCCCGCCAGCATCAGGCCGATCTTGCCCAGCGCCGAAAGCCCGTAACCGAAACAGGCGACCGCCTTGAGCCGCTGCCACCGGTCCGCGAGATGCCCGCCGGCGAGCCGGACGACGGCGGTGACACCGGAGTAGAGGCCGTCGAGCACGCCGAACTGCAGCGGGCTCAGGCCGAGACCGAGGACGAGGTAGAGCGGGAGGACCGCGGTCACCATCTCCGACGAGATGTCGGTGACGAGGCTGACCAGGCCGAGCGCGACGACGTTCCCGGTGACGGCCCGCTTCACACCGCTGCTTTTCGGTACGTCCACCGCCGCCCTGCTGGTGGCTATGTACATGGGAGACCTCCAACGCCGCGAGAAGGCGCCGGGCCGCGGTGCACACGAGCCGCGACCCGGCACCTGATCACGGGGATCAGTGGCAGGTGTAGGTGGGAGACGAGTCGATGGTCTTGCCGTCGAGCCCGATGAACTGGGTCGAGAAGGCGTTGTCCGACATGTTCAGCTTGAGCACGCCGTAGGTCGAGATCGCCTTCGCCGTGGCCGGGTGTTCCGTCTTCACCGGGTACAGGGTCGCCCCGCCGCCACCGCCGATGATCTGCACCGGACCGTTCGGATCCTTGGCCCCGCTGGCGTTCTGCGGATAGAACCGTTCGTAGTGGTGGTCGTGCCCGTTGAGCACGAGGTCGACCTTGTTCTGCACCATGGTCTCCCAGAGGGTGGCCATCTTGCTGTTGTCGCCGTGGTCACCCGAGGTGTAGCGCGGGTGGTGGTAGTACGCGGCGACGCAGGGCTTGGTGTTGCTCGCCAGGTCCTGCTTGATCCAGTTCAGCTGCTCATCGCTGATCGCGTTCGCGGCGAGGCCGGGCGAGAACTCCGTGCTGTCGATGGCGACGAAGTGCCAGTTGCCCATTTCCCAGCTGTAGTAGGTCTTCCCGTTCGGCGTCGCGATCTTGCCGAAGTACTGCTTGTAGGCGCCCAGCGGGGTGTCGTCGTAGGTCTCGTGGTTGCCCGGGATCGGGTGCATGATGCTCTTGAACTTGCCCCAGGTCTTGTCGAAGTAGCTCGTGAAGTCCTCGATGTGGGCGTCGTCGTACTGGTTGTCGCCCATGGTGATCACCGCGGCCGGGTTCATCTGGCCGACCAGCGCGGCGGTCTTCGGGTGCACGCACGAAGACGAGGAGGCGGTGCACTGTTCGGCGATGTCACCGGAAGCGGCGAGGACGAACGAAGAACCGCCCGCCTGCGTGGTCGCCTGGATCTGGTTGCTCGCCGCCGAAGTGTTGCCGGCGGCGTCCTTCGCGCGGACGGTGTAGGTGTACGCGGTGGACGCGCTCAGCCCGCTGTCGGTGAAGGCCGTGGTCTCGGTCGTGCCGACGACCTGGCCGTTTCGCAGCACCTCGTAGCCGGTGACACCGACGTTGTCCGTCGATCCGGTCCACGTCAGGTCCACAGTGGACGCTGTGATCGAACCCGCTTTGAGGTTCGTCGGCGCGGTCGGCGCCTGCGTGTCGCCGGAGGAGTCCGACGTACCGTAAACCTGCATCTCCCAGAGGGAATAGCCATAGCTGGTGGCCCGTTTGGTGCCGACGAGGCGCAGGTACCGGCCACGGCCGGACAGCCCGGTGAGATCGTCGGTTCCGCCGTTGCCGCCGGTGACGGATTTGATCGAGGTCCACGCCGAGCCGTCGTTGGAGACTTCCAGCCGGTACGCGGTGGCGTACGCCGCTTCCCAGTTCAGCTTGACCCTGTTGATGGTGGAAGGGCCACCGAGGTCGATGCGGATGAACTGCGGGTCCACGCCTTCAGCACTCGCCCACCGGGTGGTGGTCTTCCCGTCGACGGCGAGCGGTCCGCCGTAGCTGGAGGACTCCACCGAGGAGACGAGGACGGGTTTTCCTTGGGACAAAAGCACGTCAGCGGCTTGAGCGTTCCCGCTGAGCAGAGTGGGCAGCAGGATGAGTGCCGCGCCTAAGGGCAATAGTCGGGTTCGGGCCTTCACATCGATCTCCCCGGGAATCCGTGGCGGCGGGTTGAGAGGGACGGGTGCGCGGCGTTTGTTCGGTGAACACTTGTTCGTTTGGTAACTTTCCTAACGAATGCGTACGGTAATCCGTGCCACTCAGTGAGTCAAGACATAGACTCGTCCCATGACCGGTGCCTTGATCTTCGACTTCGACGGAACGCTGGTCGACACCGAGGCAGCCGTCCTCACCGCTTGGCAGGAGACCTTCCGCGAACGCGGCGGCGAGCTCCCCCTCGACGTCTGGCACACCGTGATCGGCACACAGAACACCGCGGTCGCGATGTTCGAGCTGCTCGAGAAGAACGACGAGAACCTCGACAGGATCGCGGTCCGCACCGGCGTCCGCGCCAGGGTCACCGCACTGCTGGAATCCGAGGGGCCGCGCCCCGGCGTCCAGGAGTACCTCGACGAGGCGAAGGAGCAGGGCCTGCGGCTGGCCATCGCGTCCAGCTCGACCGGCGACTGGGTCACCACGCATCTGAACCGGCTGGGCCTCGCGGACGCGTTCGAGGCCGTCCTCACCGGCGACCTCCACGAGGCGAAGCCGAGTCCGGACCTCTACCTTGCCGCACTCGCGGCGTTGGGTCTGCCGCCGTCCGAAGCGATCGCGTTCGAGGACTCGCCCCACGGGGTCACCGCGGCGAAGGCCGCCGGGCTGAAGTGCGTCGCGGTGCCGAATCCGATCACCGCGGTGCTCAACTTCGACCACGCCGATCTCGTACTGGGATCGCTGGCCGACAAGCCGCTGAGCGAGTTACTCAGCCGCTGAGCGACTCCGCCAGCCTCGCGAGGAACGGACGCTGCCCCTTGAGCAGCTTCTCCTCGGCTTCCGCGAGCCCGAACCAGGCGACCCTGTCGACCTCCGGGAACTCCTGCGTCCGGCCCGACCGCGGCGGCCACTCCAGCTCGAAGGTGCCCGGCACCACCTGAGCGGGATCGAGGTCCCCCTCCACCGCCCAGACCGTGACGACCTTTCCGCCGGACTGCTTCACTTCGCCGAGCGGGAGGTACTCCCCCTCCGGTGCCGGCAGCCCCAGTTCCTCCTGGAACTCGCGCCGCGCCGCGGCCTCCGGCGTCTCGTCCGGCTCGTACTCACCCTTGGGCACCGACCAGCCGCCCGCGTCCTTCTTCGCCCAGAACGGTCCGCCCATATGCCCGAGCAGTACTTCGGTCGTCTCGCCCGACCTGCGGAAAAGCAGGATCCCGGCACTCGTCTTACCCGCCACGGCGTCCAGTGTGCCCTTGCGCCGATCGGGTGATGTGACCGCCTCAGGAAAAAAGTTCCGGCAGCGATGTCGAATCGCGTCGTGCTCGTCCGACGCGTTGTCAGAAGCCGCCACACAGACTCTCCGGAAGGACCAGAACGATGACGCAGACCATCACCCCCGCCGAGACCACCGCCACCACGACCACCGCCACCGGCCGGTCCGCCAAGGCACAGGGCGCGATCCAGTCGGCCGTCCGGATCGTCGTCTCGTTCCTCTTCCTCTGCCACGGCTTGCAGGGATTCGGCTTCTTCGGTGGCGTCGACGGCGCGGGCGGCGCCGTCGAGCTCGGCTCCTGGCCCGGCTGGTACGGCAGCGTGATCGAGGTCGTCGGCGCCGCGCTCGTGCTCGTGGGCCTGTTCACCCGGCCGGTCGCCGTGCTTCTCTCCGGTGTCATGGCCTACGCCTACTTCACCGTCCACGCACCGGAAGGCCTGCTGCCGCTGCAGAACATGGGCGAGCTTTCGACCCTCTACTGCTGGATCTTCCTGCTGATCGCCGCGATCGGCCCCGGCACCTTCGCACTCGACACCCTGCGCCGCCGCCGCTGAACAAAGAAAACGAAAGGGCCCCTTTCCTGGAACGAATCCAGGAAAGGGGCCCTCTTTTCGCGTGCGCACAACGTTGTTGGGGTCAGACGAGCCGTGGTATTACCCACGAAAGAAAGTTCCCTTCAGGCAGGGCCATCCGTCATCCTGAACACCTATTAATGGTTTAGACCACCTTGAGCCGGAAGGATGTGTCATGACCCAGACAACCGCCGCCACGAGTGCCGAGGTCGGGCAGACCAGAACGAAGTGGCAAGGCCTGACCCTCTCCATCGTCCGGGTAGTGGTCGCGTTCCTGTTCCTCTGTCACGGTTTGCAGAAGATGGGCTTCTTCGACAAGCCGGCCATACCGGTCGGCACCTGGCCAGGCTGGTATGCCGGGGTGATCGAGCTGGTCGGCTCGCTGTTCATCCTGGCAGGCCTGTTCACCCGCCCGGTCGCGGTGCTTCTCTCGGGCACCATGGCCTACGCGTACTTCGTCGTCCACCAGCCGGACGCACTGCTGCCGTTGCAGAACAAGGGGGAAACGGCAGCGCTGTACTCCTGGATCTTCCTGCTGTTCGCGGTGGTGGGACCGGGCACGTACGCGCTCGACACCCTGCTTCGCCGCCGTCGATCCTGACCGTTCCCGAATGCCGTGGAGGACGCTTTCCCGGTGAAAATTACAAGGAAAGCGTCCTTCAGGGAGCGAGGGTCAACGGCCCTGAGGCAGTCCCGCCGCCAGGTCGGAAAGCGCGAGCACGTGCTCCATCAGCACGGTCAGCACCTGCTTCGTCGACTCGCGCTCCCGCGCGTCGCACAGCAGCAGCGGGACGTCCATGCCGACGTCGAGCGCCTGCCGGACCTCCTCGGTGCCATAGCGGTACGCGTTGTCGAAGCAGTTGACCGCGACGACGAACGGCAGCCCACGACGCTCGAAGAAGTCGACAGCCGCGAAGCAACTGTCGAGTCGGCGCGTGTCGGCCAGCACGACGGCGCCGAGCGCACCTTCGGCGAGCTCGTCCCACATGAACCAGAACCGGTCCTGCCCCGGCGTGCCGAACAGGTACAGGATCAGCTCGGGGTTGATGGTGATCCGGCCGAAGTCGAGGGCGACCGTGGTGGTCGTCTTCTTCTCGACACCGGTGAGGTCGTCGACGCCCTCGGACGCCGCGGTGATGACCTCCTCGGTGCGCAGCGGGGGAACCTCGCTGACCGAACCGACCATCGTGGTCTTACCGACCCCGAACCCGCCGGCGATGAGGACCTTGACCGCGTTCGCGGTCAAGGATCGCCGGGGCTCAGAGTTTCCGGATGCCATCAAGAACCGCCTGGAGTACGTGTTTGTTGGGGGTGTCGGTGACCGGTGTCGCGGTGCGGAACAGCACGAGGTTCTGTTCGATGAGGTCGCTCAACAGCACCTTCACCACCGGCAACGGCAGATCTATGCGCGCGGCGACCTCCGCGACCGAGGTCGGTCTCTGGCAGAGGGTGAGGATCCGCCCGTACTCCGGCTCGAAACCGGCGACCTCGTGCGCACTGCGCATGGCGACCACCAGTGTGATCAGGTCGAGGCCGATCGTGTCCGAGCGGGTGCGCCCGCCCGTGACGGCGTACGACCGGACCAGCGGCCCGGCCTCGTCCTCGAACCACGACTCGTGCCGCCCGCTCATGGCGACGTGGGTGTCGCGGCACGGGGAGCCGAAGTGAGCACCGCGCCGACTCGTTTGACCATCAGGTTCATCTCATAGGCCACGAGGCCCATATCCGCGTCCTCCTTGGCCAGCAGCGCGAGGCACGCGCCGCGACCGGCCGCGGTGACGAAGAGGAACGCGTGGTCCATCTCCACCATGGTCTGGCGGACGTTGCCGCCGCCGAAGTGCCGTCCCGTGCCCCGAGCGAGGCTCTGGAACGCCGACGCGACCGCGGACAGGTGCTCGCCGTCCTGCTCCGACAGGTTGCCGGACCGTCCGATGAGCAGGCCGTCCGAAGAGAGGACTACCGCCCTGTCGGCACCGCTGACCCGCTTGACCAGGTCATCCAGCAACCAGTCGAGTTCACTGACTCCCGCGTTGGCCATCTAGTCACGATCTCCGTACATGTCGAGGTCGGTGTAGTCGTCGGTGGGTTCGGTGTCCCTGGCACGCCGGGTTCCCTGCTGGAACGCGGCGAGACGGTTCCTGGCCAGCTCCGGGGTGTCCTCGCGGACCTCCTCCTGCTGCGCGGCAGGCCGGTCCTCCATCAGCTGGGGGACCAGGTTCGTCTGACGTCGGCGCTGCGGCAGCGGTGGCCTGCCGGGCGCCTCGGGGCCGGGCCGCCGGGTCTGCGGCGGACGGCCGTCCTGCGGTCGGGAATCGGCCGGCGGCCAGGCAGGCGGCTGCACCGGCTGCGGCCGTGCCTCGGCACGCGCGGGCTCGGGCCGGATCGGCTCGGGGCGCGGCGTCTCGGGCCGGGGCATGCCGGGCCGGAGCCGCGGAGGAAGCGGCGGCAGCGCGGCACCCGGCGAATCGGGTCCCGGCGGCTGATGCGCGGGCGACTGCGAGACCGGCGCCTGCGGCGCGACCGGCATCGGCACCGGGAGCTCCGGCCGTTCCGCGGGAAGCTCGGTGCGGTGACGGGCACGACGGCCAGGGCGCAGCGGTGCGGCGTCCGGCACCTCGGTGCTCTCGGGGTCCACCTCGTCCTCCGGCTGATCAGACGGGACCGGCGCGAGCAGGTCGGTGCGGACGAGCACGATGGCCCTGGTGCCGCCGTACGCGGATTCGCGCAGGTGCACGGAGATCCCGTGGCGGGCGGCGAGCCGCGCGACCACGAACAGGCCCAGCCGTGGCTCGGCTGACAGGGCCATGATGCCGAAGTCCGGCGGATCGGCCAACATCGCGTTCAGCTCGGCGGCCTGTTCCGGCTCGATGCCGAGACCCTGGTCCTCGACCTCGATCACGACACCCTTGCCGACGACGTTGCCGCGCAGCTCGACCCGCGACTGCGGCGGCGAGAACGAGGTCGCGTTGTCGATCAGCTCGGCGAGCAGGTGCACGAGGTCGCCGACGACCGGGCCCTGCACCGCGATCGCGGGCATCTTCGCCGTCTTGACCCTGGCGAAGTCCTCGGTCTCGGCCGAGGCGCCACGGGTCAGCTCGGCGAGGGTGACCGGCTTGCGCCACTGACGGCCGGGCTGGCCGCCACCGAGAATGATCAGGTTCTCCGCGTTGCGGCGGGCGCGGGTGGAGAGGTGGTCCAGCTGGAAGAGCGTTTCCAGCTGCTCCGGGTCCTCCTGCTTGCGCTCGGCCTGGTCGAGCACCTTGAGCTGGCGGTGCACGATGACCTGGCTGCGGTGCGCGATGTTGAGGAACACCGCCTTGGTGCCCTCACGGGTCCTCGCCTCTTCGACGGCGGCCGCGATGGCGGTCTGCTGCGCCTTGTTGAAGGCCTCGGCGACCTGGCCGATCTCGTCGTCGCCGTGGTCGAGGAAGTGACCCTTGTCGTCGAGGTCGACGGGTTCGCCCGCCCGCACCCGGTCCACCAGCTCCGGCAGCCGGATCTCGGCGACGTCGAGGGTGTCCTCGCGCAGCCGGGCCAGCCTGCCGATGAGCCGGTTGGACAGCCGCAGGGCGACGACGAACACGCCGATGGCCATCAGCAGCGCGATGGCCGCGGCGATGGCCGAGGTGATCAGCGTCCGGTCGGCCTCGTCGATGGCTTCCGTCGTGGCCGCGCCACTCTGCTCGACGAAGCCCCGCATCATCGCGTCACCGACGCCGCGGGCCGACTGCAGCCAGACCTGCTCGGGTATCGGCAGCGTGGCCTTGCTGTTCTGCAGGAAGGTGTTCTCGACCGTGCTGACGGCCTTCCACGGGTCACTCGCGACGAGCTGGTCGAACTTCGCCTTGACGCCCGGGGCCATCCTCGTCACCGACGACTCGAGCAGAGACCGGTACGAACCGACCTGGGTGACGTACGCGCGGTAGGTCTCGTCGGTGAAGCCGCCACCCGCCACGGCCGCGGCGGCGAGGGAGTTCGACCGCTGCAACTGGTCGATCGCGGTGAACAGCGGCACCGCGGTGATCCGCTGGTAGGCGTTCTCCGCGTTCGGCGCGTCCTGGGCGAAACCGGTGAGACCTTCGACGAACTGGTCGACGATCTGGTTGTAGAAGGTGAAGGCGTCGAGCAGCGGCAACTGACCGGAGTCGGCCGACTGCCGGATCTGCGGCATCTTCTGGAAGAGCCCGTTCACCGTGGCGACGTTGCGCTGCACGCTGTCGGGCGAGTTGCCGACCAACGTCTGGAGATAGCTGACGACGTTTTGGGTGGCGGCGTCGGTCTTGGCGCGCTGCTCCACGAGCGCGGCATGCTGCGAACGGTCGCCCGCGAGCTCGCGCAGCGTCAGACGGCGCTCCTCCTGGATCTGACCGAAGAACGGGACCGTGGGCGCTTCCGAAGCCCGGATCCGCTGCGCGTAGTCACGGCCGTTGACCGCGTCGAAGATCAGGTAACCGCCGATCGCGAGACCCACGAGCATCAGCGCGATGCTCGGAATGAGCGCGATCGTCAGAACGCGCGAACGAATCGATGAGCCGCGGCCTCGTCGAAGTGGAATTTGCTTCACCGTGGTCCGTTTTCCTTCCGGCAGTTTGGTGTCGGGTCGCCGGGGATCTCTTCACCCGCGGGATCCGATAGCCGGATCAACACAGCGTGGTCCGCTCCGCCCGCGAAGACGCTAGGAGACCCAAACGGGTGAGTCAAGTCCAGACGCGAAGAGTAGTCACGTCTCGCGGTGACTCTCTGACCAGAGGGTTGTCGACCTGGTGAGTCCACCACGTGGACCAGGGCACCAGCCAAGTGACTCACCAGTAGGTCACCTGGCGGTTTACCGCAGGCAGCGGCTTGATCGACGCTCTCCGGACTCGATCGAGTCACGTCTCGTCACGCTCGCTTCGCCGTGAAAAAGTCGTCGAAAACTACTGGCCGTGACGTCGCTCACGCTTTCGGACCAGCGCTCCACATACCGTTCGGTTTGCGAACGACATCACCGCGGAGGAACGCCGTCGTAACGCCGTTCGCACCACGAAATCGAGAATCACGGACACTTATCGCCACCGATTCGGCGAAATGATCTTCGTCGGCGTCGCCGAGCTCGTCATCGAGGAGTGCGTCAACCTTCCCGGAGGCGTCCCGGAGCATCCGGACTCCCGCCCAGCAGAGGGTCGCCACCCCACAGATCAGGATCGCGACGAGCACTGTCTCGACGGGGTAACGCGCGCCGAATTCGTTCAGCAGGAAACCGGAGGCGATCCCGAACAGGGCGACGAGGACGTAGTTGAGCGACACGAATCCCTCCTTCTCCCGGCGCCATGGCCCGCGCCTCGCCGCTGAGCCGGGCGACGTGGGTTTCCCTTACGCCACAGGGGAAGGATCTACGTCACACACGCGGCGAGAGCGAAAGACGAGATTAACAGCGAATTCGCGGAAGATCGCTTCGTCTCCCCCGGAGGGGCGAGGGCGGTCACCTTTTTGCCACCGATTCCCGAATGAAATTCATTGTTTCAGCTCCGGAGCTCCCGAAGCGTGGTGACGGCGCGGAGCACCTCGCTGTAGGTGGTGTAGAGCGGCGCGAGCCCGAACCGCAGCACGTTCGGCGGGCGGAAGTCCCCGATCACCCCGCGCTCGATCAACGCGGCCATGGTCTTGGCCGCGTCGTCGTCGACGACCGAGATCTGGTGCCCGCGATCGCTCCCGCGCGGGGTCAGGATGGTCGCGCCGCCGAGGAGTTCGTCCGCGCACCGGAAGAAGAACTCGCCGAGCGCGAGGCCCTTCTCCCGCAGCAGAGCGCGATCCACGCCGTCCCAGACGTCGAGGGCGGCGTCCAGCGCGAGCAGCGAAAGGATGTCGGGAGTGCCTGCACGGCCACGCTCGACCCCGGCGTGCGCCTCATACGCGCCGCGCATCGCGAACGGATCACGATCGCCGGCCCAGCCCGCCAGCGGCTGCTCGAACCGGTCCAGCCACTTCGTTGCCACATAGAGGAAAGCGGGCGCGCCAGGCCCGCCGTTGAGGAATTTGTAGGTACAGCCGACGGCGAGGTCGACACCGGCCGCGTCCAGTTCGACCGGGAGCGCGCCGACGCTGTGGCAGAGGTCCCAGAGTGCCAGCGCCCCGGCGCGGTGCAGCGCCTCGGTCAGCGCGGGCAGGTCGTGGGCGCGTCCGCTGACGTAGTCGACGTGGTTGATCAACGCGACGGCCGTCCGTTCGCTCACCTCGGACGGCATGTCCTCGGCGACGACCCGCCGTACCGTCCGCCCGGTCAGCCTGGCGACCTCGTCGGCGATGTAACCGTCGGTCGGGAAGGTGTCCGCGTCGACGAGGAGCTCGTCGCGGCCGGGGTTGAGCCGAGTCGCGGCGACCAGCGCCTTGAACAGGTTCACGCTCGTCGAATCCGCCACGACGACCTGCCCCGGCGCGGCCCCCACCAGCGGCGCGATCCGCTCGCCGACCCGCACCGGCGCCTCCCACCAGCCCTCCGACCAGGACCGGATCAGCCGTCCGCCCCATTCCTCGCGCACGACCGCGGCGACCCGCTCCGCCACGTGCTTCGGCGGCGCGCCCAGCGAGTTCCCGTCGAAGTAGGCGATCTCCGGGTCGAGGTCGAAGGCGTTCCGTACCGGCGCCAAGGGATCGGCCGCGTCCAGCGCCGCGGCCTCGGCTACGAGGTCAGTCACGGCGGTAATCGTCGGCGAGGGTGTTCCAGAAGTCCAGCTCGTATGCCTGGAACAGCCGCGCATGCGTCCGAGCGTCCTTTTCGGACAGACGACCGGCGTCGAGCGCGGCCTGCACGGCCTTGACGGCCAGCTCCTCCAGTTCCGGCGACGGCGCGCCGAAGAAGTCGAAGAAGGCGCACGCCTCGTCGTCGAAGCCGTACCGCTCCCGCATCGCGGCGGCGATCGCGGCGCAGTACCGGCCGAAAGCGGCGAAGTTGGCGACGATCGCCACGATGACCTCGGCGGGTTCGCCGTTCAGCGCCAGCCAGGCGACGAACGCCGGATACGCCTGGCATCCCGCGCGCGGCTCGAAATCAGGCGATTCCTCGGCGAGCGAAGGCAGCTTGCCGAGCGCGAGCCCTTCGCCCGAGGCCAGCGTCGCGAAGAACTCCCGCGCGCCCTGCTCCTGCGAGCGCGACGCGAGCATGAGGAAGCTGCGCCAATCACTGCGGACGATCCGGTACTCCTCCGCCGCGATCGCGGCGAAGACCTCTCGTGCCGCCTTCCCCCGGCCCACCAACGGGACGAGCCGGTTGTCGTCGTCGTGCGGTGCGAGTTCCGCCTGCACCGCGTCGATCAGCTCACGTGCCGAACCGGTCATCGTCAAGGCTCCCCTTCGTTCGGAACTGACGCGATGAAAACGGAAAATGTGGACATTTCGCAGCCCGCGACCATGGCCGCGATTCTCTATCCAGCACCGCCGACAGCGCTTACAGTGTGCCTGATCAGGCAGCATCGAGGAGGCCAGCGTTGACCACCCAGCCGACCGTCGCCGAGCAGATCGAAGGCCAGACCATCCCCGCCCTGCTTCACCGCAACGCCGAGGAGTTCGGTGAACTGCCGGCGGTCACGTCACTCGACATCGAGGGCAAGCCGACCCTGAACTGGCGTGAGTTCCGCACCGCCATCGCCGAGGTGTCACGCGGCCTCGCCGGGCTCGGTCTCGGCGCCCGCGACCGGATGCTGATCATGGCGCCGAGCAGTCCCGAACATCTGATCGCCGACCTCGCCGCGGCCCATCTCGGCGCGATCCCCTGCACCGCCTACGCGACGCTCAGCCCGGAGCAGATCGGGTTCGTCGCCCGGCACAGCGCCGCCGGTGTCGTGGTGCTCGCCGGTGCCGACGAACTCGGCCGCTGGTCACAGGTCCTCGACGACCTGCCCGCGCTGCGGCACGTCGTCGTACTCGACGCGTCCGTGATTCCCCCGGACGACAAGAGGTTCCTGTCCTTCGCCGATCTACGCGCGGCGGGCGCCGAACAGCACGCGGCCGATCCGGCGGCGTTCGAGACGGCGTGGTCCGCGATCACCCCGGACGATCCGCTGTCGATGATCTACACCTCCGGCACCACCGGCGACCCGAAAGGTGTCGTGCTGTCCCACCGCAACGCCATCTACCAGGCCGTCGCGGTCCAGCGGCTGCACGATTCGCCGATGCACGCCACGAACATCGCGTACCTGCCGCTCGCCCACATCGCCGAACGCGAACTGTCGATCTACATGCCGATCGTGTGGGCCGGGCACGTGCACACCGTCGGCGACCCGAGCGCCGTCGTCGGCGCGCTGGGCCAAGTGCATCCGAAGAGCTTCTTCGGTGTCCCGCGCGTCTGGGAAAAAATGGTGGCGGGGCTGAAGAACCTGCTCGGCTCGGTACCTGAGGACAAACGCGCCGCGCTGCTCGGTGCCAACGAACTGCTGCAGCAGGGCTACAAACTGCGCAGTGACGGCAAGGAGGTGCCGCCGGAACTGGCCGAGAAGATCGCGCAGGCCGACGCCGCCGCGCTCGCGCCGGTGCGGGCCATGCTCGGCCTGGACCAGATCGAAGTCGCCTCCAGCGGTGCCGCCGCGCTGCCGGTGGAGATCCTGTACTTCATCGCCGGGCTCGGCGTCGAGATCCAGGAGGTCTGGGGTCTGTCCGAGACCACCGGCGCGGTCACCTCCAACACGCCGTCGGCGTTCAAGGCCGGTTCGGTCGGCCGCCCGCTGGAAGGTATCGAGGTGAAGGTCGCCGAAGACGGCGAACTCCTCGTCCGCGGCGCGATCGTCTTCCTCGGCTACCTGCAGGAGGACGGCTCGATCAAACCGGACGTCGACGCCGACGGCTGGCTCGCCACCGGTGACATCGGCACGATCGACGAACGCGGTTTCGTCACGATCACCGACCGCAAGAAGGAACTGATCATCACTTCGAGCGGCAAGAACATCGCCCCGACGAAAATCGAGGGCCTGCTCAAGGAACACCCGCTGATCGGACAGGCCGTCGCGATCGGCGACGACCGGCCCTACGTCACCGCGCTGATCGTCGTCGACGACGAGATCGCCCCGGGCTGGGCGACCGCGAACGGCGTCCAGCTCACCGAAGGCGAATCGCTCGCCGACAACGCGCAGGTGCTCGCGGAGATCGAGAAGGCCGTCGAGTCGGCGAACTCGCGGCTGGCGCGGATCGAGCAGATCAAGCGCTACCACGTGATCCCGAAGGCGTGGACGCCGGAAACCGGCGAGTTGACGCCGACGCTGAAGCTGAAGCGGCGGATCATCAACGACCGGTACGGGCCCGCGATCGCCGATCTCTACGCCGCCGCTCCGGAACCTGCTCCGGCCGCCGCCGGTTCCTGAGCCCCGAGAACGCCATGAAAGGTCCTTTCCTTGCAAATTTTGCAAGGAAAGGACCTTTCATGGCGCCTTTTTCATCCTGGTTGGCGGTGCTCTTGCGAGGTCAGGACCCGTGAGACACGCTCGAACGCCGCCGGTCAGAGCCACCGCCCACGTCACCGGGCCCGAAAGGTGGTCGTTAGTGGTAAGTGTCGTTAGAACGACACTTACCACTAACGACACCTCCTAACCCCAGGATGAAGAAGGCTCATCGCCCGCGACGGGCCCCGCACTCGGCTCTTGCGACCACCTCGGCGCATCCGCCGGAAGGCTTCGTAGCGAAGGTGCCTACGCGCACTACGCGTCTTGTAAGTTTGGTGCTCCACGTAGTTTCGGTGCCGCAGCTCCTAGGCTCACCCAAGGAAACTGGACCGTCACGCCTTCCCAGTACCCGGACAACGGAACCAATGTCCACAAGGGACACTTCCATATCTCGGTCGGCCAGTGGCGTTTCAAGCCCCGGCGAAGGTGCCTACGCGCCCTTAATTTTGGTGCTCCACGTAGTTTCGGTGACGCAGCTCCCAGGCTCAGCCGAGGAAACTCAACCAGCACGCCTTCATGTACTTCAACGCGGAAAAAGGCACCAATATCTACAAAGGACACTTCCATATCTCGGTCGGCCAGTGACGTTTCAAGCCCCAGCGAAGGTGCCTACGCGCGCTACGCGCCTTTAAGTTTGGCACTCCACGTAGTTTCGTTGCCGCAGTAGTCTGAATATGCGATGGCACACCTGTTCGAGCACCGGTATTGTTGGGGTCGTGGCCAGCGAAAACAGTCCCCAGGTAGTGCGCTCCGAGTGGTGGCGTGCCGATACTGCGACGCTGCACGCCCGCAAACAGGAAATCGAAGTCTTGAAGCGACAGTTGGAGGCAGAGCAGTACGCGATCCTCGCGGAAATCAATTCCCGCGGTATCCGCGGCTGCTCCGGCCATTCCACGCTGGCGGCGATGATCTTCGAAGACTTCCAGGTCACGGACGCGGAAGCCGGGGCCCGTGCCGATCGGGTCTTGGCGTTGCATCCCGGGCCGTCTATCGGCGGAGACCCTCAGCCGCCGCTGGCGCCGTTGACCGCCGAAGCCGCCACGGAGGGCGCGATCGGGGGTGCGCAGATCGACGCGATCATCCGCACCCTCGCCCGCATCCCCTCCACCGTCCCGGAGGAGGCCGTGCGGGGCGGGGAGAAAATCCTCGTCGACTTGGCCCGGTGTGCTGGTCCTCGGCAGATCGCCCGTGCCGGACGACGACTCTTGGACACACTCGATCCCGACGGCAAAGAACCCCGCAACGAAGACCCCACAGACACCCGGCCAGAGTTACGGTTCGTCAAACACCGCGACGGAACACTCGGCCTCAAAGCCAGACTCGACCTCGAAACCTACGCGCGGTTGAAGTCCGACCTCGACCCAATGGCCAAACCCCACAAAGCCATCGACGGGGTCCGGGACTCCCGCACCCAGGACGAACGCTACGGCGACGCCTTCACCGACTACGTGCGGCTCAAGACCACCAGCCGGAACCTCCCCGGCCAGGCCGGGGAAGCCACCCACATTCTCGTCACCCTGTCGTACGAGGACCTGATCCGGGACATCGGTGAAGCACATCTGGACCTGGTCGGGCCGATCAGCGCCACCGACGCCCGCATCCTCGCCTGCGACGCCCGCGTCCGACCCGGCGTCCTCGGGACCGCGGGCGAACCACTGGACATCGGCCGATCCAAACGCACCGTGTCGCTGGCCCAGAAATACGCACTCACCCTCCGCGACAGCGGCTGCGCCTTCCCCGGCTGCGACATGCCCGTACCCCGCTGCACCGCACACCACATCATCTTCTGGCGACACCACGGCGAAACGAAGATCGACAACCTCGTGCTGCTCTGCACGAAGCACCACCGCTTGATCCACCACAGCGAATGGAAAGTCCAGATCGCCCAAGACGGACTACCGGAGTTCACCCCACCCGCTTATCTCGACCCCACCGGCCAACCCAGACGCAACACCATGCACCTCAGGACATAGACCGACCGACAGGGACAGACCATGCCTTCACCCACGACGCCTCCGCGGGTCATGAGTGACGATTCGGCCTAGAGCCACAGGTGTTTCAGGTACCTACCGACGGGCGGGTTCGGTAGCGGTCCGGTTCCTGAAGCGTCCCGAAAAGGGTCGCCACCACAGCGCCGCCACTGCTAACTTGCCGCCGTGGATCTCTTCTCCCGCTCTTGGGCGGCGCTCCTCGCCGCCGTGGCCGAAACCCCCGACGAAGACTTCGCCAAACCGTCCGGCTGCGCCGGGTGGCTGGTCCAGGACCTGGTGTGTCACCTGGTGATCGACGCGCAGGACGTCCTGATCACCCTCGCCACCCCCGCCGAAACCGAGCCGACGCGCAACGCCGTCACCTACTGGGAGCTCTCCGACAAGCCGCCGACCGGGGAAGACGACCTCGACGCGCTGATCGTCCGTCTCGCGGCCGCCTACCAGGAGCCGCGGCTGCTCAAGTTCCACCTCGACGACGTCGGTTCCGCCGCCGGCCGGGCCGCCGACCTCGCCGACCCCGGGATGCGGGTCGCCACCCGGGACATCGTCCTGTCCGCGGGCGACTTCCTTTCCGCGTACGTCCTCGAGTGGACGCTGCACCACCTCGACCTGGTCGCGCACCTGCCGCATCTCAAGGGCCCTGCCGACGACAGCCTCGCCAAGACTCGGCAGATCCTGGAGCAGCGCACCGGGGAGAAGTTCCCGGCGTCGTTCTCCGACACGGACGCGCTGCTGATCGGCACCGGACGTCGCCAGCCGACCGACGCGGAGAAGGCCGCACTCGGCGACCTGGCCGCGAAGCTTCCGTTCGTCGTCGGCTAAGCGGTCCGGGTCGACTCCGTCCACTTGCGCAACCGGGGCGGGACACGCTTTTCGAGGCCGTAGTTCTCCAGGTGCGCGCTGAAGACCTCGTCGAAGGCGCGTTGCACGGTCTCGGTGTCCCACACCGGGCGCTCGAGGATGGGTTCCTTCAGGTACGGCTGCCCCATCACGTGCAGCTGCGGCCCGTTGCAGCGGATCATCTGCCCGGTGATCCCGTCGGATCCGGCGCCGAGCAGGAAGAGCACCACCGGCGCGATCCGCGACGGCGTCCGGTCCGGCGGGCACGCCCGCAGCGATCGTTCGGACTTCCACACCATCCGGGTGTGCGCGAGCGGGCAGACCGCGTTCACGCGGATCCCGCTTTCCTCCAGGTCGAGCGCCCAGGAGTAGGTGAGCGAGGCGACGGCGCCCTTGCTGGCGGCGTACACGCCGAGCTTGCGCTGGCCGAGCGACGCGCCGGAGGAGATGTTGACGATGGAGCCCGGCGTGCCGCGCGCGACCATCGCCTTGATCGCGGCGAGGCCGGTGTACATGACGCCGAGGACGTTCACCTCGACCAGTTCGCGGGCCTGCTCGACGTCGTCCTCCCACGGGAGGGCCTCGTAGTTCAGGCCCGCGTTGTTGACCAGCCCGTCGATGGCGCCGAACTCGGCGAGGCAGAGGTCGACGATCTCCTGGGCCTGCTTCGGGTCGGCGACGCTGTGCCCGCTGGCGACCGCCCGGCCGCCGAACCGGCGGATGTTCTCCGCCGTCCGCTCGGCCAGCTCGGCGTCGACATCGTTGACCACGACGGCCCCGCCCGCTCTCGCCACGTGCACCGCGAACGCCTCGCCGAGCCCCCGCCCCGCCCCGGTCACGACGACGGCCTTGTCGTCGAGCAAACCGTTCATGGCCTCACCCCTTTTGTACCCGGCCGGCCTCAGCGTCCAGACCGGTCTCCTCTCAGTGTTGGCCCATTCAGCCCAACCGGAACGCGGGCGGCGGCAAGCGGCGCCCCGGCTGCGCCGAGCGAGTGCGGGGCGATCGGTGCGCAGATACCCACGCACGAGTCAGACCGACGTCACTCGCCCATCAGACGGCGTAGCTCGATCGGCCCAACAGGGGAAGGAATCACCGGTCTTCTGTTCGTCTCCCTGTAGCCGGAGGCATACTGAACGTTGTTCGGCGGGCCCTCCGCAGTGACTCCCTAGTCCGCCACGTAACAGGGCAGGCAAGAATGCGAGGGAGCTAAGTTCACCCGATCGGGGGGAGGTGGTCACGCAGTGAGGACGAACGCGGCGCCGAGGATGACCGCCGCCCTGGCGAACCGCGAGTTCCGCGCACTCTGGCTCGCCGAGGTGCAGTCCCTGATCGGGGATCAGCTCACCATCGTCGCGCTGGCGATCCTCGTCTACGACCGCACCGGTTCCGCGCTGCTCTCGGCGGTGGTCTACTCCCTGACCTTCCTGCCCGCGCTGGCAGGCGGTCTCGGCCTCTCCCAGCTGGCCGACCGCTATCCGAGGCGCACCGTTCTCGTCGTCTCGTCCCTGATCCAGGGGGTGCTGATCGCGATCATGGCGATCCCCGGCACCCCGCTCGCGCTGTTGTGCGGGCTGGTGGTGCTCGCGCGGCTCGCGAACGCGCCGGGCAACGCGGCGCAGAACGCGCTGACGCGCGAGGTCTTCACCGACGACGACCTCTATCTCAAGAGCCAGGACATCCGCGGTATCTCGACCAACACCGCCATGCTGCTCGGCCTGGCGGGCGGCGGTCTGCTGGTGTCGCAGGTCGGGGCGAGCTGGGCACTGGCGCTGGACGCGGCGACGTTCCTGCTGAGCGCGGCCGTCGTCCGGTTCTCCGTATCCCGGCGGGCGGCCGCGTCCGATGGCGGCGGCAGCTGGTTCGGGGCGGTGAAGCAGGTCTTCGGCAACCGTCACCTGCGGGTGCTGGTCTGGTTCTCGTGGCTGGTCGGCCTCGCCGTCATCCCCGAAGGACTGGCCGCACCGCTCGCCGCGGAGATGGGCGTGGGGAAACAGGCCGTCGGCTGGCTGCTGGCCGCCGATCCGCTGGGCTTCGTCATCGGCGCGTTCCTGCTCTCGCGGTTCGTCTCTGCGGAACAACGGCGGAAGCTGCTCGGTGTGCTGGCGGCACTGCCGATGGTCGCCTTGATCGCCTTCGCGCTCAAGCCGGGGCTGATTCCGGCGTTGCTGCTGCTGGCGGCGGCGGGTGCGGCGGGGGCGTACCTGATCACGGTGAGCGCCACGTTCATCACCTGGGTCCCGAACGAGCTCCGGGGCGGTGCGGGTGGGGTGTACCGCACGGGGTTGCGGGTGGCTCAGGGCATAGGGGCGGGACTCGGCGGGCTCGCCGCCGATCGGCTCGGGGCCGCGACCTCGGCCATCGCACTGGCAGGCGTGGTCGGCCTGCTGCTGGCCGTCCTGGTCGCGCTCAGCTGGGGGCACATCAACGGAACCACCCCGGAACCGCTGCTGTCATGAGGAATCCACACTGGACGACCCCTGGGGCGGCACGGCCGCCCGGCGGGTTCGTACGCGGAAATCTCGACGGGACACTGCTGGGGCACCTCGGTCTAAAACAATCATCCGACCTGAAACGGCTCTGGATCAGAAGTCACGGCTCGACACGGTCACTCACCTCCGGCACACCTCGCTGCGAACTAATACCTTGTCCGGGCTCAGAAGTCACGGCTCGACACTATCGGTCACCCCTTCCACACCACGTCTCGAAAAACATTCAGCAAGCAAGATCAGAAATCACGGGACACGATTGCCACCTCCGGTCCGTGTTCGCGGGCAAGGCGAGTCAGGGGCACACGGCCGCGGCCGCCCTTGCCGGTGTCGAACAACTGATGCGATGGGATGATACCGGCCGTGGAATACGAACGGTGTATCAGTCGGTACCGGTGAGATTACTCAGCCGTGCCAACCGCGCGGAAAAGAGGTAGCAATTGCCAGCCGAGACCGGCGATCGCCGCCAGCACGGCGACGGTACCGGCGACCGTGACGATGTGGCTGCGACAGCCGCCGCCGAGAGCGATGTCCCGGTGACCGAACGCGGGCGGACAAGCCCGGAAGGTGACCAGGCCGAACCGCCGCGACGTCATCCCTACGACCCCAGGGCGTGGGCGCTGTGGCAGCGGCCGAAACGCTTCATCGCGTTCCTTTTCGCCATGGAGGCGGTCGGAATCGCGGTCATGGTCATCGCGACGATGAATTCGACGGCACCGGGAAAAACGGACTGGGTTCGATTCGCGATTCTCGCCGTCGGCGCCACGGCGCATATTCAGCTGACCCAGCGGCAAGAGGAAAGGCGCCGCGACCGCAGCCATACCGTTCTCATCGACCTCACCGCCGTTTGGACATTTCCGGCCGCGGTGATCCTGCCGCTTTCACTGACGCTTTCCATCATCGCACTCGTCCGGATCCAGCATTGGTTCATCGCCCGGCGACCGGCGCACAACTTCGTGTTCTCCTCGGTCACCCACGGCGTTTCGGTGACACTGGCCTCGCTCACCTTCGCCGCGTTCGGCCCGCATGAATGGGGACGGATTTCCGGTTGGGACACACTCGGCGAATTCGGCGTCCTGATCATCACCGGGATGGTCTTCGAGGCGGTGCAGATCGCCTACATCGGCGGCATCCTCACGCTCGGCTCGCCGAAGCGGCCGTCGGTGTCGACCGTACTGGGCAATGCGGCGGACAACCTGCTGGAGGCCATCACGATCGGCCTCGGCGCGGTCACCGCGGTACTGCTGTTGATCATGCCACCGATGGTGATCGTGATGGCCGTGGTGACGGTGGTGTTCAATCGCCTCGCCGAGATCGACCAACTGCAAAACGACGCGCGGACGGACCCGAAAACCGGTGTTCTCAACATGCGCGGATGGTCGGAGTCGGCCGATCGGGCACTCGGAAGGACTGCCCGATCGGACGACAACCTTGCCCTCCTGATGATTGATCTCGACCACTTCAAGTGGATTAACGACACATATGGGCATCCCGCGGGCGACGACGTCCTCCGCGATGTGGCACGGAAATTGGACGAGGTCACCCGGCCCGCCGACGTCATCGGCCGGTTCGGCGGCGAGGAATTCCTAGTCCTTCTGCCGGATATCGACGAAACCGCCGCGAAACTCGCCGCCGAGCGAGTGCGCAGCGCAATCGCCGAACTGCATATAGTGACTACCGACAAACGAGGCAGCCGCGTCACCATCTCGGGCCGTACTACCTCGATCGGGGCTGCCTTGTTCCCTCGTCACGGTGAATCTTTGGAAGAACTTCTCCACGCCGCCGACGCGGCCGTCTACGTGGCGAAGGAGAACGGCCGGAACCAGGTCCGGTTCGCCCAGGATGTGGAACGACCCCCTCCTCCCGAAGACCGCGCCACGCGTTTGGCGGACTGAACGCGGCCGGTGGTCGCTCTTGCTCAGGGCGCCAGGGGGTGAACCCGGGGGTTATCCGGATGTCGGCCCCGATCGGCGGATGGCACCCTGGACGGCATGCCAGCGACAGCCGACGCCGACGCTCGTCCTGCCAGGATCCGGCGGCCATGGTCGACGTCCGGCTGGTTACTGCTGGTCACGGTGCTGGTGTTCGGTTTCGGCCTGATCGCGTCACGGCCTGCCTCGCCGCCGGTCCAGGGGCCACCGGCGGGTGACATCCTCGCCGCGCAGAACGCCGTCGACGCCCTGGTGCGCCCTGGCCCGGTCGAAGACGCCATCGCGAAGCTGCCCGCCGACTTCACCGCGGTCAGCGGGATCACCCCCGGGGTGATGACGGCGCGGGACGGCACCGTGCGCGCCGTCCACACCGACGGCGGCTGCTCGGCACCGTGGGGCGACGACAACACCAAGTGGGACTACGCCGTCCCCTGCAAGGCCCACGACCTCGGCTACGACATCCTCCGCTACGCCGAACGGAAAGGTCACCCGCTCGGCCAGGAGGCGAGGAGCGCGCTCGACGACCGGCTCTCGGCCGACATGCGCCACACCTGCGTGCTCAACCCGATGGACTCGGGCGGCACCTGCGAGGTCGTCGCCTCCCTCTATACCGCCGGTCTCGTGCTCAACTCCTGGCACCAGCGGTGGGGGCCACCGGTCGGCGATCCGCTCGGCCCGATGGTCGTCGGGGTGCTGGTGATCGGCGCGCTGCTGGTGTTCCGCCTCCGCGGCTGGGTCCGCACCCGCCGGACCGCCGTCACACTCCCCCGCGAACCGCGTCCGGTGGCCCCGGTCGGCCGATGGGCCCTGCTCGGTGTCGCCGGGGTCGTGCTGATGCTGCTCGGCGAATCCGCGGTCGCGCTCGTGCATTGGACGGGCGTGCCGGAGCGGTCGTTGTGGCCGTTCACCTGGCTCGCTCAGCTCTGTCCGCTGATCTTCTTCGCGGTGGGCCGGATCAACGAAGCGGGCTGGCGCTCGATCCGCGCGACCGGCGGCCGCTATTCGCAGTACCTCGCCGACCGCGCGAGTCCGTTGCTGCGCCCGGCGCTGATCTTCGCCGTCGTCGCGCTGGTCGTCCCGCTCGCGCTGGAGGTGCTGGGGATCCCGGCCGGCACGAACGCCACCGTCATGCGGATCGCGCTGCACCCGCTCTGGCTGCTCGGCGTCTTCCTGCTGACCGTCGTCCTCGCGCCCGCCCTGCTGTCGCTGTACCGCCGGACGCGAACCGCCTCCGTCGCCGGGCTGCTGGCCTTGACGCTGGCGAGCGAGGCCGCGGCGCAGTGGTCGGGCTCGGCCATCCCGCGCTACGCGGAGACGTTGTTCCTCGCGCTGTTCGTCCAGCAGCTCGCGTTCGCCCACGCCGACGGCGTCCGGCCGCCGCGTGGCGTCCTTCTGGCGGTGGCGTTCACCGGTGCCGCCGGGCTGGGCCTCGCGATCGCCGTCCGAGGCGAAGGGGTGATGCTGCTCGGCGGCCCCGGCGCTCCGGCCGCGCTGTCGGGTGCGCCGTGGGGCGTGCTCCTGCTCGGTCTCGTCCAGCTCGCGCTGCTCGGGCTCCTCGCGCGGCCACTGGCCGGGCTCGGCGAACGGCCGGCGGTCGTCGCCACCGCCCGCCTCATCCTCCGTGCTCCGATGAGCCTCTACCTCGGCTTCCTGTCCGCGATGCTGCTGCTCGTGGCCGTCGTCTACCTGCCGGATCCGTTCGTGGACGGCCTCAGCTGGCTGGCCAGGCCGAGGGTCCTGCTCGCGCTCGCGCTGCTGGCCGTCCCCGCGGTACTGGTCTTCTGGTGGTTCGAGCGCCATTCAGGACCACAACAGCGGGTGGTCGACGAGCCGGGCCTGCGCGCCGCGGTGTTCTGCCGCGCCGCGGCGACGGTCGGGATGGCGTACGCGATGCTCGGCGTCTTCGGCTTCGCGCTGGCCCGCTTCGGTGGTGCCTCCGCCGACGCCGACCTCCTCGGGTTACGGCTCGGGCCGGTGCAGAGCCTGGTCAATCTGCTACTCGGCGTCTACCTCCTGCACACCGTGCGCAACGGAACGAGCCGGATGACCGGGACGTGGCTGGTGTGTGCGGTCGCGTGCGCGCCGCCTTTGATGGGCGCCCTCGACGGGAAGCAGGTGAGCGCCGCGGCGGTCGCGCTGCCCGTCGCGACGATCGTCGTCGCGATGCTCGCCGCCGCCGCCAGCCTGGTCCCGGCACGCGCCGCCCGCCGTGTGCTCCCCTGACTCCGCCGCGAGTCACACGGCGCTGACCAGGCCTTCTCCGTACCATTGGAAGGAAACCGGTGGTGCGTGCCACATCTTCGGGGGGATGTGTAATCCTGCGACAACCCTCAACAGGCACCATGCGTCCCTTGAGAAGACCGTCGACCGGTAACGAAGAGAAGGAGCAGACCGCGTGGAGTACCCGCCTCGGAATGGGCATGGGGACCGACGTCCCGCCCGGCCTAGGCAGGACGCGCCCGGACGCGTTCCTCCCCGTCCGGCCCCGCCCCGTGGATCGCGCCCGGCACCCGCCCGGCAAGCTGCGGGCACGCCGCCCCGGCGGAACGAACCCCGGCGAGCCCCGCGGCGCTCGTTCCGCGGCCCCAAGATCGCACTGGGTCTCGTCTCGCTGCTGGTGATGGGTTTGACCGGCTACGCGTGGGCCGCGATGGACGGGCTGACCTTCGCGAACGTCGGCATCGGCGCCGACGAGGGCGACAAGCCCGCGGACGGCGCGCGCGACATCCTGCTGGTCGGCCTCGACAGCCGCACGGACGCGCAGGGCAACCCGCTGTCCAAGGAACTCCTCGCACAGTTGCGCGCCGGGCAGGCCGACGGCGAGCTGAACACCGACTCGCTGATCTTCGTGCACATCCCGAACGACGGCTCCAAGGCCGTCGCGATCTCTCTGCCGCGTGACTCCTACGTCGACATCCCCGGCGGCTTCGGCAAGCACAAGATCAACTCCGCCTACGCCCGCGCGATGCTCAGCGAACGCAAGAAACTGCAGGAAGACGGCGTCTCCGACCCGAAGGAACTCGACCAGAAGGCCAACGAGGCCGGCGCGAAGACGCTGATCAAGACGGTCGAGAAGCTGACCGGCTCGACCATCGACAACTACGCCGCGATCAACCTGCTCGGCTTCAGCGAGATCACCCAGGCCATCGGCGGGGTCGATGTCTGCCTCAACGACGACGTCAACGACCAGTTCTCCGGCGCGAAGTTCACCAAGGGCCCGCACACCATCTCCGGTGTCGAAGCGCTCGGCTTCGTCCGGCAGCGCCACGGTCTGCCGCGCGGCGACCTCGACCGGGTGGTCCGCCAGCAGGTGTTCATGGCCGGGATGGCGCGGAAGGTGCTCTCCGCCGGCACGCTCGCGAACCCTGGCAAGCTCAACGACCTGATCACGGCCATCAAGAAGTCGGTCGTGCTCAACCAGAACTGGGACATCTTCGGCTTCGCGCAGCAGATGAAGGGCCTCACCGGCGGTCAGCTCGAGTTCCGGACGATCCCGATCGTCAACATCGAGTACAAGACCCCTGAAGACGGCGTCGCGATCCAGGTCGACCCCAAACAGGTCAAGGACTTCGTCCAGGGCGTCGCAGGCCCGCCGCCCGGCGAGCAGGCGCCGCCGCAGGCCGAGTCGCCCAACAAGGCGACCACGGTCGACGTCCGCAATTCGACGACCAAGGACGGACTGGCCGCGACGGTGCTGAAGCAGCTCGTCGACAAGGGCTTCACCGCGGGCGACACGGCCACGGCCAGCGCGCGCAAGAAGACGGTGATCTGGGTCGCCAAGGGTCAGCAGGCGGCAGGCAAGGCGGTCGCCGCCGAACTCGGGGGCAACCCGACCGTCCAGGAGGACAAGAGCGTCGAAGCCGGCCGCGTCATGGTCTTCCTCGGCTCGGACTACAAGCCGGCGAGCGGCGCGCAGGGCTCCGGTTCCTCACAGAACGTCGCGGGTTCGTCGGCCGCTGCCCCGCCGCCCGAGCAGTCCGACGAGAAGCCGATCACGGCCGAAGGCGTCCCCTGCGTCAACTGACGCGCTCGTTGGACGCGCAGGATTAACCCATTTGGCCCAACGGGTCAAAATCAGTGTGAAAAGCACCCCCGAAACCGCGTAAGAGCGGACGTCCTGCCGACTTTCATTCACGTGAGTGCGCTCGCCCCGGATCAGTCACCCGGGGTGAGCGGTGGAGAAGGTTGGCAAGGCAGGGGATGGGGAGTGCTGATCGACGCTGAGAACTATCAGCGGATACTCGGAGACGAGCTCCGCAAGCTCCGCCGTAAGCGTGGCTGGACACGCAAGGAGCTGAACCAGCATCTGCAGAGCGAGATCTCGCTCCAGACGCTGGCCACCTACGAGCTGGGCACCCGGCACTGTTCCGTGGTGCGGCTGGTCGAACTGTGCGTCGCGATGGACGAGCTGCCACAGGATCTGCTGGCCAAGGTGCACCGTCGCGTGTTCGTCGACGAACCCGGCCGGGTCCGGATCGACCTGCGCCTGGTGATCAAGGACGACCAGGAAGAACTGCTCCCACTGAGACGGTGGGCGGACGACCGGCTCAAACGGTCGGGCGACGCCGGGAGCGCCGAGGTCCACCTCGACTTTTCGGCACTGGAGCGGATGGCCGAACTCTGCGGCATCTCCACCGTCGATCTCATCGGAAGGCTTCGCCGGCTCAACCCCTCATGAGCGCGGCGCTCCCTGGTCCGTGAAGGCCTCGCCCCCCATCCTGGCCCTCACGGACCTCCCCCTTTTCGCGTGAAGGCCCCCTTCCCTCGGCTGAGCCGAGGGAAGGGGGCCTTCACGCGCGTCCGGCGGGTTCAGCCGAGGAGTTCGTAGTCCTCGCGCCGCACCTTGCGGGTGTCCAGCCAGTACCGCCAGGTGAAGCCGGGCCAGATCGTCCGGTTGACGCCCTTCGCGTCCAGGTACCAGCTCTTGCAGCCGCCTTGGGTCCAGATGCCCTTGGCGAGTTTGCGCTGGATCTCACCGTTGAACCGCTCCTGCGCCTCCGGCCGCGGGTCGAGCGCCTTGCCGCGGGCGAGCCGCAGCGCCTGCGCGACGTAGGAGATCTGCGCTTCGATCATGAACACCACGGAGTTGTGCCCCAGTCCGGTGTTCGGGCCGAGCAGGAAGAACAGGTTCGGGAACCCGGACACGGTGATTCCCTGGTACGTCCGCATCCCTTCGGTCGCCCACTCCTTGCCGAGGTTGCGCCCGTCCCTGCCGATGATCTCCAGATCGTCGAAGGCGTCGGTGACGTGGAATCCGGTGCCGTAGATGATCGCGTCGACCTCGTGCTCGACCCCGGCGCCGTCGACGATGCTGTGTTCGCGCACCTCCGTGACGCCGTCGGTGACGACGTCGACGTTGTCCCGCGCGAGCGCCGGGTAGTAGTCGTTGGAGACCAGGACCCGCTTGCAGCCCATGGTGTAGTCCGGCGTCAGCTTCCGGCGCAGCTCCGGATCCTTGACGCTCTTGTGGATGTTGCGTTTCGCGATGCGCTGGCCGATCTTCATCACCCACGGATGCCCGTTGAAGCCGATCGCGCGGGCTTCGAGCCCCCAGTAGAGGACGTCGCGGAAGGCGCGCTGCAGCAGGGGCACCGAGCGGAACGCCTGCTGCAGGGCCGACGGCATCTCGCGGTCCGGTTTCGGCATGATCCACGGCGGCGTCCGTTGGAAGAGCGTCAGCTCCTCGACATCCTTCGCGATCCGCGGGACGAACTGGATCGCGCTCGCACCGGTGCCGACCACGGCGACCCGCTTGCCGGTCAGGTCGTAGTCGTGCTCCCACCGCGCCGAGTGGAACGCGCGGCCCTTGAAGTTCTCGATACCCGGCAGTTTCGGGATCTGCGGCAGGTGCAACGCGCCGACCCCGGCCACGAGCGCGGGCGCCACGAACTCGTCACCCGACTTCGACGCGACGTGCCAGCGCTTCCCCTCGGCGTCCCAGCGGGCGCCGGTCATCTCCTGGCCGAAGCGGATGAAGCGGCGAAGCTCGTACTTGTCGGCGACGTCGCGCATGTAGCGCCAGATCTCCGGCTGCGGCGAGTACGCGCGGGACCAGCCGGGGTTCTGCTCGAACGAGAACGAGTACATATGCGAGGGGATGTCACAGGCGCAGCCGGGGTAGGTGTTGTCCCGCCAGGTGCCACCCACGTCGTCGGCCTTCTCCAGGATGACGAAGTCCTCGCGGCCCTCTTTCCGCAGCTGGATGGCCATGCCCAGACCGGAGAAGCCGGTCCCGACGATGACGACACCGGTCTCGGTGCGGTTGCCCATGACCCGACCTCTCGTTCGTATTACCTGTTACCGGGAGTTCACCTTACTTGAAGTAGGTTACCTTCGGTAGAGTGCTGCTGTGACGACGGCGAAGCGCAAACGCGTGCCACGGGCAGAGCGGATGCGGCAGATGATCGAGATCGCCGAAGAAGTCTTCTCCGAACGCGGTTACACCGCGGCCTCGATGGACGAGATCGCCGAACGCGTCGGCGTCTCCAAGCCGATGCTCTACGAGTACTTCAACTCGAAAGAGGGACTGCTGCTGGCCTGCATCCAGCAGTCGCGGGCGGCGCTGCGCGAGGCGACCGAACGCGCGACCGTGGGCGCCACCACCGCCGAGGAAGCGCTGCGGCGAGGTCTGCTCGCCTTCTTCGTCTTCATCCGGGAACGACGGCAGGCCTGGTCGCTTCTCCGGCACGAGATGGCCCTCATCGGCACGCCGGCCGCCGACGAGATCGAGCAGACCCGGCGTCAGCAGACCGACCTGATCGCCGCGCTGATGAGCGACTACATCGAAGCGGGCGACGACTTCCGCGCCGAAGCGTCCGCGGAATTCGTCGTCGGCGCGTGTGAACGACTCGCGATCTGGTGCGAACGACACGAGGACGTCAGCCCCGAAATGGCCACCGGATACGCGATGGACATCCTCTGGTCGGGCCTGTCGGCGAGGGCCCGCTGAAGCGACTGTGAAGATGCGCGTGCATTAGGCCATTCGGTCGTCACTCAGAGCACATTGCCGCCAGTGTCTTGTGACACAGAGTTGTCCTACTGTATCGATGACACTGTAGAAACTCTGATGGACAGTCACGACCTCCACCAGGAGGGGGCGCCGCTGCACGAAAGCGGCGTCATGGCGGCGGAGTGGCGAAGTCCACAGTAGTGACGCATGCTCGCGAGGGAGAGGGGTGAGGCGGATGACCGAACCGATCACCGCGTCGTACGTCCAGGAGGACGACGACTGGAAAATCACGGTCAGCGGCTCCGGTAAGGAACTGACCGGTCGCGCGCCGGGCATCATCGCGGCACGGGACCGGGCCGACCAGCTGGTCGAGAAACTGTCCCCGCCGGAGCGGTCGACCGTTGTGCACCTGCTCAACGGCAGCGCGCTCGAGTTCACCGCCGCCTACATGACGGCGAGACTCACACTCCCGGAGATCGAGCCCCTCGAGGTTCCTCCCCCGGCGAACGGCAAGGCCAAGGAGAAGATCGCCAAGCCGCCGGTGCCCCAGGGCAAGGAACTCCCGAAGGCCGTCGAGGAGGCGAAGTCCAAGAAGAAGGACGAGCCCGCCAAGGCACCGGCCAAGGCGGCCCAGACCTCCTGAGACCTACTTCAGGAGCTTGCGGATCAGCAGCACGCCGATCAGCACCGCACCGCCGATGAGCGGGTACTTCACCTTGGGCTCGTCCAGCTTCGCGCGCAGGCCGGTCTTCGCGGAATCCACCAGCTTCGCGGGGTTCGCCTTCGTGCCCAGCTGGTCGAGCGTGGCGACCAGCGCGTTCCTGGCCTGCTCGATCTCACGCTCGATGGTCTCCGGATCGCGAGCCACGTGTCCTCCTCGCCGCAACGTACCTGCAGGGGCCCCACGTTAGAGGACGTCACCCCCTCCGGCGGCACCGGCCACGCCGAGAAACGCCGATCGTGTCGCACGCTACGATTTCGAGGCGGTACTGGGGCCCGTAGCCCAATTGGCAGAGGCACACGGTTTAGGTCCGTGCCAGTGAGAGTTCGAGTCTCTCCGGGCCCACCCCAACCCCGCCGCACGCACCGGCGCGTGCGGCGGACCCGTCAAGTTCTCAACAGAGCAAGGCCCTCAAGTGTCTCGCGACGTCCTTGTCCGCCTTGGCCAACAAGCCGATCGCTTCATCATGACTTTCACCCAGCGCATGCTCACCCAGCCTGGCGCAGCAGATGACGTCAGACGCCGCGATGCCCGCGTGGACGCACAAGGTCACGTACGCGTCGGTCACTTCCTCGTGCTCGCAGGCAAGTTCGCGAATCGTGTCGGCTGCCTCGAGGAACTGATTCGCCTTGCCCAGGCGCCCGCGTTGGACGCTCACGTCGCACTGTCGAGTTCGCACGTCAGCCTTTTCTCGTTCTCAAGTGACTGGCCAGCCAAGCCCGGCTCCCGGCGACGGTGAGCCCGTCCCGCACCACATCGCGCAGGACGACCTCGTCGTATGCGCGGTCGGTGAGTTCGGCTTCCGTGAACTCCAGGGGACGAGTGTCGTTGCCGACCCAGCGGGTCACCTCGACCGCCAGTTCGTGAACCTGCGTTTCCCAGGGATCGTCATCGGCGTCATCCGGCCGGATCAGCAGAAGGTCCACGTCGCTGTCGTCTGTCATCTCGCCGCGTGCCACCGAGCCGAATACAGCGGCGTACACCGGCGGGATCTCCCACGACTCCAGACGATCCTCGATGCGCTCCAGGAGTGTCTTGCGCATTTGGGCGAGCCCGACGATGTGCTCCGCCGCGAGGTGATCACGATTGAGCCGGTACGCGAAGGCATTCCCGACCCTGTCGGACAACACGACACCCTGCTTCGTCAGGCGGCGCAGCACCTTACGGATGCCCTCCTCCGAATGCCGTGCCAGCAGCCGATGCAGCTGCCCGGTGGTGAAGATGCCGTCGTGGTTGGCGAGTACGGCGAGGACATCGCCGTCGACCGTGGGGGTGACCGTCATCAACGGTCGGCTCAAATCCACGATTCGCCTCCTCTAAGTACGCGCCGAGTTACCCACTATAGTACAGGAACAACAACTATAGTACAGGAAACCGGATTGTAGTTGATAGCCTCGCATCGCGCCCGTGAGGACACTTGACGTGCGCATCGACGGAATCATGCGTTTGCGGGTCGCTTCTCCACGGATCACGCCGAGGACCCCGATACCTCCCGGAAGCACGTACCGCGATGGAATACTGACCCCGGTCAGTCGCCGCGGCCTCCAGGCCCAGAACTACGGATGTCAGCAGGTGCGATTACCGGATCCCGATCGCTCATACGCCGTCCTGATCGGCGCGAGCCGCTACCACGACACCGATATACCGGACCTTCCCGCCGTGTCCAACAACCTCACGGCCTTGGCGTTGGCCCTGACCGACCCCCACTACGGCGGCTTCAGTTCCGACCGCTGTGCCATCGTCAGCAATCCTGACACCGTGCGCACGGCGTACAGGCAGTTGAGGGAATCCGCCAGTCTGGCCACCGACACCCTGCTGGTCTACTTCGCCGGGCACGGCCTGCTCGGGCCGGTCAAGCAAGAGCTCTATCTGGCGCTGCCCGACACCGACCACGACGAACTCGAGGTCAGCGCCCTGCCTTTCGAGATCGTGCGGCAGGTGTTCCTGAACAGCAAGGCGACCAACCGCATTCTGATCTTGGACTGTTGCTTCAGTGGTCGCGCGGTGCACGACTTCATGGCCACCAAGACCGACGCTTTACTCGGCCAGGCCGAGATCGCCGGTTCCTACACGTTGGCCTCCGTGCCGGGGAACGCCCTTTCGCTGGCTCCTGCTGGAGAGCGGTTCACCGTGTTCACCGGCGCGCTGCTGGACGTGCTGAACCGGGGTGTCGCGGACGGCCTCGAACTGCTTCCCCTCAGCACGGTCTACACCCAGCTCCGGCACGCCATGCGCATCCGCGGTTTGCCCTTGCCGTCCCAGCGGGGCACCGACACCGTCGGCCAACTGGCACTCACTCGCAACCCGGCGACCGCCTTCGCCGAACCGTCACCTCCTCCGGACGAGGTGACGCCTGGCATTTCCGGTGCGCGATCGCGCACGAGGGTCATCGCCGTCTCCGTGATCGCGGCGGTCGCCGCTCTCGTCACCACCGTCATCGTCATGATCGCCAACGCACCGGACACGACGGCGAACTCCGCGAAGACGCCACCCACCACCCCTCCGTCGAGTTCCAGCTCGCCGACGACAAGCGGAAGCACGCTTACGACACCGCCGTCGACGACCAGCAGCGCGGCGCCTGCGACGGGCAGTAGCCAGGGCTTCAAGTCGGTCACCGTGCGCGTGTACAACAACTCGACGGTCCCCGGCCTCGGAGAGAAGGCCCGCGATGACTTCAGAGCCGATGGCTGGAATGTCGTTGACGTAAGCAACTTTGCGGGAAAACTTCCCACGTCAGCCGCGTACTACCGTCCCGGAACCGACGAAGAGACGGCTGCCAAGGCCCTGGCGGCCCGGTTCGGAATCCGAGCCGAGCCCCGGTTCGAGGGGATTCAGAACGCCGGACCTGGCGTCATCGTGATCATCACCAAGGACTATCAGGGAACTGGGACGCCATGACAGCGCACTCCGAAGTCTTCCTCGCCGTCGAAGGCGACAACTCCGACCAGTACTTCCGGTCCCTGCGATCCTGGTTGGCGAACGAGGACGACTTCCGCGGCCGAGTCGCCGACCGGCGACAGCCGATCCGCCCCGGCGAGATGGGAAGCGTCGTCGACGTCCTCGTCGTAGCGCTCGGCTCCGGTGGCGCAGGGGCCGTCCTCGCCCGCTCGGTGACCACCTGGCTCACCCAGACGCGGGCCGATGTCACGCTCACGATCAAGAGCCGCGAAGGTACGCAAATCAAGATCGACGTGAAGCGGGCGAAAGACGCGGAAGGCGTGATCCGCGAAATCGGTGAGCTGATCGAGAAGAGCGAACACCGGCGTCCCGCCATCGAAGGCGAGACGCCGGAGCCACCCGAAGATCAGCGAACGCGGTCGTAGACCACGGCCATCTCCCCCAGCTCCCCGACCTCCTGATAGGTCAGCTTCCACTTCGAAGCAGGCAGGCCGTCGACGAACAACCGCTGCCCGCCGCCGGTGATCTCGGGGCAGATCATCAGGTACAGCCGGTCGATCAGGTCGTCCGCGAGCAGTGCCTTGATCACGCTCGCGCTGCTGTTGACCAGGATTTCGCCCTCGCCGCTCGCCTTGAGTCCGGCGACGACCTCCGAGGCGGGGGCGTTCACCACGCGGGCGCGTTCCCAGGGGGACTCGGTCAGTGTCGTGGAGAGGACCACCTTCTCCGCGTCCACCAGCCACTTCGCGTAGGCGCGGTCTCGCGGGTCGGCGTTCTCGTCGGCGGCGACGGTCGGCCAGAAGCCCAGGAAGCCCTCGGCGTTCTTTCTGCCGAGCAGCGCCGTCGTCGCGTTTTCGTGGATGCGGGCGAGGTGACCGCGGGCGACGTCGGTGGTCGCGTACGAAACGATCGCACCCATGTCACCGGGGCCGCCGGGGCCGCTGTAGTGACCGTCGAGGCTGAGGCTGATGTTCGCGGTGACGCGGCGGCCGGCCGAGTTCGTCATGTCGTTCATTCCTTTTCGTGAGTGCTGAGTCGGTTCGCGAGGTTGTCGAGCACCTGGCCCCAGCCGGTTTCGATCCCGGCGATGAAGGGGACGGCCTCGACGGTGGTTTCGGTGATGCGCAGGTCCAGCCGGAGCCGGGTCCCGTTGGGCGCGTCGGTGAACGTCAGGTCGTAGTGACCGGTGAAGAAGGTTTCTCCCTTGCCGTCCAGCACCGAGAGATCGAACTCGAGGTGTTCGAGTTCCTTCGCGGCGTGGACCTTTCCTTCCGAGCGATACCGCCCCTCCGCGTCGCGATAGTCGAGGACGACACGTCCGCCCGTCCTCGGTTCGATGACGCAGTCGGTGACGGTCATCGACGGCGGCGCCCACCAGGACGCGAGCAGAGCGGGCTCGGTCCACTGCCGCCAGACGACGTCTCGCGGCGCGGCGAGCGAGCGGTCGAACGAGAACGCGCGTCCGTCCGCCCACCGAGCACGATCCGCGGCAGCGGAATCCGCGCTGATCGCGGCCTGATAGCGCGTGAGGACATCTCGTTCGCCCTCGTTCGCCTGGATGGTCGCGATCAGCTCCCCCAGCCGGCTTCCGAATTCCTTCAGCGGGGCGGCCTCGACCGCGTAGACGCGACGCTGCCCGAGCGGGAAGACCGTCACGAGACCGACGCGAGCGAGGGTCTGGAGGTGTTTGGTGGTCTGCGGCTGCCGCAGGCCGGTCAGCTCGGCGAGCTCACCGACGGACCGGGGCCGCTCGGCGAGAAGCTCGACGATGCGCCACCTCGCTCCGTCTCCCAGTGCTGCTGCGATCTGCTCCATGCCGAGAAGTATTCACCTCAGAGAATATTCTTGTCAAGGAATATCTTGAAGATGGAACTCCAGGAGACTGCGCTGCTCGGTCAACGAGGTGATCGAGTCGAAGACCAGGCCGTGGGCGGAGGCGAGTTCACGAAGCTCGTCGAGACGCCGCTCGCGGCCGCCGTAGAGCACGAGCATGACCAGGTCCCATTCGGTCTGAGCCCCTAGTCCGCCGACCGCCTCGATGACGAGGACGCGGCCTCCCGGGCGCGCCGCCTCGGCGCAGCGGGCCAGGATGCGATGGGCGTGCTCGTCGTCCCAGTCGTGGAGGATGTCGGACAGCAGGTACGCGTCCGCGCCGGCCGGGAGCGGGTCGAAGAAGCTGCCCGCCGTCACCTCGATCCGGTCTCCGAGGCCCTGCGCTCGCAGTTCCTTCTCGGCGGCGGCCGCGGTGGGCGCGAGATCGACGAGATGCCCGCGCATCGAGGGGTTGGCCGTCAGTATCGCGGCGAGCAGGCTGCCGTGACCCCCGCCGACGTCGACGATCGTGCCGAACCGGGACCAGTCGAATCCGGCGACGAATCTCGGTACCTGCGCCAGGAACCGCTGGGTCATCTGCCGGTCGAACGTCTCCCGCAGCCGGGGGTTCTCGGCGAGATCGGCCCAGAAGTCCTGGCCGTAGCGGCGGATGTAGCCCGCCTGGCCGGTGGCGACGCTGTGCGCGAGTTCGACGAACGCCAGTTCGCCTCGCCCGCCGGCGGCCTCCATGTCCAGTAGCCCGGCGAGGCCGTTCCCGGCGTCGGCACGGAGGTTCGCGCCGTATTCGGTGGTGCGGTAGCCGCTCGACGTCCGTTCGAGGACGCCCAAGGTCGTGAGATGACCGAGGAGCAGACCGAGGGCGAGCGGGGACTGGCCCAGTTCCGCCGCGAGTTCGTCGGCGTTCGCGCCGTCACCGGACAGCCGGTCCGGCAGCCGGAGGGTGACCGCGACCCGCAGCGCCATCGGCGTCGCCAGCCCGGCCAGTCGGAGGAGTTCTTTTCGGTCGTCGTCATGGTTCGCCACGAGAATTCACTGTGGCAGCGCGGTCAAGCGGAATTGGAGACCCCGGCCTCGGCCACCGCGTCGATCAGGCGGTCGATCTCCGCCTCGGTGTTGTAGCCGTGCGGCGAGATCCGGAGCCCGCCGGAGCGCGCCGAGCACGCGATCCCCCGCGCCTTCAGCCGTTCCGCCAGCAAGGGGATCGGCGGGCCGTCCACATGCGCGCTCACGATTCCCGACCGGTGCGCCGCGGCGCTGTCCGACAACACCGTCGCGCCGATCCCGGCGAGACCGGCGCGGAGCCTGCCGCAGAGACCGTCCACATGCGACCAGATCTCGTCGACGCCCGCCGACAGGATCAGCTCGATCGAGGTGCCGAGTGCGACGATCCCGGCGATGTTCGGCATTCCGCCTTCCAGCCGCCGGGCGGTGTCGTCCGGCGTATAGGCCAGGTTGTCCCACTCTTCCCGATGGACGACTGAGTTCCAGCCCGGCTCCAGCGGCCGCAGCAGGTCCAAACAGGACTCCCGGACATAGAGCACGCCGCAGCCCTGCGGGCCCAGCAGCCATTTGTGTCCGTCGGCCATCGCGAAGTCGACACCCCACTCCGCCAGCCGCGCCGGGAGCACCCCGAGCCCCTGGATGACGTCGACACAGAACAGCGCGCCGACCTCCCGGCACACCCGGCCCAGCGCCGCGAGATCGACCCGCCAGCCGCGACCGAACTGGACCCAGCTGGTCACCACGAGTTTGGGCGGCGGGCCCGCGGCGACCGTCTCGGCGAAGGCCTCGACGGTGAGCCGCCCGCCGGGGCCGTCCGGGCGCACCCGGTCCACCACCACGCCGCGATCGGCGAGCGCGAGCCACGGATACAGCGTGGACGGGAACTCGAAGTCGGGGATGACGACCCGGTCACCCGGTGACCAGTCGAGTCCGTTCGCGACGAAACCGAGGCCGGTGCTGGTGTTCTTCACGAAGGCGACGTCGCGGGCCGGTACTCCCATCAGGGCCGCCGCCGAACCGCGAAACCGTTCGACAGCCGCGCTGTGGGCGGCGTAGGTGAACTCGCCGTCCAGCGATACCTCGACGGCCTGCCGGTGCATGGCTTCCACCGAGGACGCGGGAAGCGGGCAGATCCCGGCGTGATTGAGGTAGGCCCAACGGTTCGTGGCGGGGAACTGGTCACGCGGCAGTGGAGTCATCGGATCCTCCTCAAGTGAACGCCGTGTCCACTTCAATGGATCCGAAGCTAGCCGATAACCGGTCACCGTGTCCACTTAAGGGGTGAGGGTCTGCCCGGTGAGGCTCGCGGTCTCGATGGCCTCGACGTAGCACCGCGCGACGGAGCGGGACGCGGCCAGCACTTCATGCCCGCCAAGATAATCAGGTTGCGCCCATGACGACCGCGCCGGGAAGATCCGGCGGGTGCCCGCATCGAGTTCCGCATTGTCGCGTTGGCAGTTCGAGCTGACCTGGTCGCTGTTCGAGTACCACCTCGCGGAGCTGAAGCCCGAGGATTTCCTCTGGGAGCCCGGGCATCTCTGCTGGACCGTGCGCCAGGACGCCGACGGCGCCTGGCGCGCTGATTGGGCCGACTCCGAACCGGACCCGGTCCCCGTCCCCACGATCGCTTGGCTCACCTGGCATATCGGCTGGTGGTGGAGTGTCGCCCTCGATCACGCGAACCGGCGGACGCCGCGCGGACGCGAAGACATCACCTGGCCCGGCGAAGACTCCGCCTTCGAGTGGCTGCGCGGACTCCGCGAAGAATGGCTGACGGTCCTGGATCGCTTGACCGACGCCGAACTGGACGCTCCCTCTGGCTACCCGTGGGGCAAAGAAGCAGGCCTCACCTTCGCGCACACCGTCGCCTGGGTGAACTCCGAGCTGATGAAGAACGTCTCCGAGATCGGGCAGCTCCGGTTGCTGCGCGTCAGCGCGGTGTAGGACAGATGGAGCTCGATCTCGGCGCGGTCCGCGCGTTCGTCGCGGTGGCCGAAGACCGGTACTTCGGCGAGGCTGCGATCCAGCTGGGGGTGAGCCAGCAGGCGATCTCCAAACGGGTCGCGAAGCTGGAGTCGGATCTCGGCGTGCGGCTGCTGTCGCGGACGCGCGGAGGGGCCGAGCCGACCGAAGACGGCGAAGAGTTCCTCAAACACGCCCGTGCGCTGATCAGTCTCGCGGATCAGGCTGTCGAGCGGCTCCAGGGCAGGCGCCGTCCGCTGCGCGTCGACGTCCTCGGTACGCGGCTGGCGACCATGGAGGTGATCCGGGCGTTCCACGCCGACCACGACGACGAGCTGGAACTCGTCACGCCCGGCCTCGGCGCGAAGCGAAGGGCGCTGCTGCCCGACTCGGTCGATGCCGCCTTCGCCCGCGTCAACACCGTGCCGGATCCCGCGATCGACCGCATACCCGCCTACCTGGAGCCCGTGAATCTGCTGGTCGGCCATCGGCATCCGCTCGCACGGCGACGCCGGGTCGGCATGGCGGAACTCGGCGGCCTGACGGCCTGGATGCCGTACAACGCGCGCGCCGGCGAATGGACGGGATTCTGGCAGGAGCTGTGCCCCGCGTTCGGCGTCCTCGTCGACACCGATGGCCCGAACTTCGGGCTCGAACACCACATCGAGGTCCTCAGCGAGTCGAAGGACCGTCTCGGTTTCGTCGGCGCGAAGATGCACGTGCCCTGGAATCCGGACGTCGTCCAGATCCCGCTCGTCGATCCGACGCCGGTATACCCGTTCTCCCTGCTGTGGCGGCGCGAGAACCGGCACCCCACGCTGGCGCTGCTGATCGAGCACGTGCGGTCCGGCTACCGCCCCTTCGACCCGGAACGGCAATGGCTGCCGGAAGCGGACCGGGCCGCCATGAGCGTTTAGAGGACTAAATGGTTGCCTAACTATACGAACGATCGTACGTTTAGTTCATGAGCTTCGCACTCGCCCACGCCCTGGCTGTCGCCAAGAGCAGGCAAGACATCCCCGCGGCACTCGAGCTGCTGCATCCGGACATGGTGCTCGAGACGCCGGCCTTCGGGACAACGGCGAAAGGCCGGGCCGAGAACGAGAAGGCGCTGACACGCTTCTTCGCCGCCTTCCCCGACTACGACGTCGCCCTGGACGGCCACGCGAGCGACGGCACCACGCTCTGCGCCCAGTCCGGCGTCTCCACCGACGCCGTCCGGCGGAAGGTGTTCGGCTCATGACCACGCGCGTGAAGGATGTCGGCGAGCTCCGGACGGAACTGCTCTTCGACATCGTCGTCGATCTGCACCCTCCCCTGAACATCGGCGGCGGCCGGACGTTCTTCGGCGCCGCAGGCGGCACGTTCGACGGACCTGACCTGCGCGGCGAAGTCCTGCCCACCGGCGGTGACTGGGCGATGTTCCGCACGGACGGCACGATGGTGCTCGACGTCCGGCTGACCCTGCGCACCCACGACGACGCGCTGCTGCACATGACCTACGGCGGCCGCTGGCGGATCCCGGCCGAACGCCGCGCCGAACTCGCCGACCCCGCGACCCGGCACCTCGTCGATCCGGCCGAGTACTACTTCCGGACGAATCCGCTCTTCGAAACCGGCGACGAGCGCTACGCGTGGCTGAACGACGTGGTGTGCGCGGGCTCGGGCTATCTGGTCGACGGCGGGATCGCCTACCGCGTCGCACGGATTCTCTGACCGGATCCGCCCGCCGGGGGTGACCCGTGTGCACGATGCGCGAAAGGCCGTCGGTGCGCGAAAGTGTGGTCATGGGCGAGGGGCTGATCGGCGCGCGGGTGACCCGGCAGGAGGACGTCCGGCTGCTCACCGGCCGGGCGCGGTACATCGACGACGTCCTGGCACCGGGGATGCTCGAGGCCGCCGTCCTCCGCAGTCCCCTGCCGCACGCGCGGATCGTCCGCGTCGACGTCACGGCCGCGAACGCCCATCCCGGCGTGTTCGCCGTGATCACCGGTGAAGACGTGCTCGCGAGCACGAAGGCGCCGCAACCGGTGATCTGGTCGAACCTGCCGGACATGCGGATGACCGAGCACCACGCGCTCGCCGTCGGCAAGGTGCGGTATCCCGGCCAAGGCGTCGCGGCGGTCGCGGCGAAGGACCGCGCGACCGCCGAAGACGCGCTGGAACTGATCGAGGTCGAGTACGAGGAGCTCCCGGCCGTCAGCACCCTCGAACAGGCGCTGGCGGACGGTGCGCCGAAGCTCTACGAAGACTGGCCGGACAACGTCGCCGGTACCGGCACGATCCCGACGGGTGACGTGAGTGCCGCGTTCGCCGAGGCCGACGTCGTACTCACCGAATCGTTCCGCTTCGCGCGCCAGATGGGCGCGCCGATCGAAACACGCGGCGTGGTGGCGACCTGGGATCCGTTCACCGACCGGCTCGACGTCTGGCTTTCGACGCAGGCGCCCAACCTCGCGCGTGAGCTGTTCGGCGAGATCTTCGGGCTCTCGATGGACCGGATCCGCGTACGCACTCCCGACGTCGGAGGCGGCTTCGGGAACAAGTTCGACTTCTACGCCGAGGAGGTCGTCGCGGCGATCCTCTCGCGGCGCACCGGGAAACCGGTCAAGCTCATCGAAGATCGCGCGGAGAGCTTCGTCGCCAACGCGCACTCGCGCGAGCAGAAGATCGACGTAGAACTGGCGGCCAAAGGCGACGGCACGATCACCGGGCTGCGTGCCACGGTGTACGGCGTCCTCGGCGGTGTGCTCGGTTCCGCCGGTGCCAGCCCGTGCTGGACGACGACCGCGCTGCTGACCGGGCCGTACGCCATCCCGAACGTGGAACTGAACCTCGTCGCCGTGATGACGAACCGGTCGCCGTACGGATCGTTCCGCGGTTACGGGCTGCCGAAGGCGAACTTCGTCCACGAACATCTGGTGGAACAGCTGGCGAAACACCTCGGCGTGGACGCACACGCGGTGCGGCGCAAGAACTTCATCCCGCCAGAGGCGTTTCCTTACCAGAGCCCGGTGTTCGTCTACGACAACGGCCGCTACGAAGACTGCCTGGACCTTTGCCTCAAAGCGGTCGAAGACGCGGGCTGGGCGAAGCGCCGCGGAAACGGAGTCGGCATCGGGTATTCCTTCCACAACGAACTGACCGGGTTCGGGCCGAGCCGGATCGTCAACCTCGCCGGACTGGGACATTCCGGGTTCGACGAGGAGGTCGTCCGGGTCGACTCGACCGGGCATGTGACCGTCCACACTGGAATGTCGGCGATCGGCCAGGGCATCCACACGGCGCTGGCACAGGTGGCCGCGCAGACACTCGGCGTCCCGCTCGACCACGTCACCGTGCTTTCCGGGGACACCGACAGCTGCCCGTACACCGGATACGGCACGGCGGCGAGCCGCGGGGCGGCCGTCGGCGGCGCGGCCGTGCTGAACGCGTCGACCAGGTTGCGGGCGAAGATCCTGCGGGTGGCGGGCCACCTACTGGAGGTATCACCCGACGATCTGTCCATCGAGGACGGAGTCGTCTCGGTGAAAGGAGTGCCGGGCAAAGAGATCACGCTCGCCGCGATCGGCGACATGGCATACCGGCGGTTGAACGGCGGATGGCCAGAGGACGAGACCCCGACGCTGGAAGAGCGCGAAGTCTACGACCCGGTCAACGTCGCGACCTCCTTCGGCTGCACCGCCGTCCTCGCCGAAGTCGACCGGGAGACCGGCGTGGTGACGCTGCTGGACTACCTGATCGCGCACGACTGCGGCACCGTGATCAACCCGATGATCGTGGACGGGCAGTTGCACGGCGGTGCGGCGCAGGCGATCGGCGGCGCGCTGTACGAGGAACTGGTCTACGGCGCCGACGGGCGGATGGAGACCACGTCGTTCAGCGGGTACCTGCTGCCTGCCGCGACCGAGATCCCGCGCTTCTCCGTATCCCATATGACGACGCCCGCCGACCACGTTCCCGGCGGATTCAAGGGGATGGGGGAAGCGGGCGTGATCGGTGGTGGCGCGGCGATCGCGCACGCGGTCGAAGACGCACTGCGCGAGTACGGCGTCGACATCACCTCGCTGCCGATCACCCCGCCCCGGCTGCTGGCCGCGATGAAACGGGGAGCACGCCGGTGAAGGCCGCGCCGTTCGACTATCTCCGGGCCGCGTCGCTCGACGAGGCCGTCGACGCGCTGGCGGGCACGCCGGACGCGCGGGTGCTGGCGGGCGGACAGAGCCTGGTGCCATTGCTGAATCTGCGCCGGATCCGGCCGCCGCTGGTGGTCGACATCAACCGCGTCGACGCGCTTTCCTTTTTACGCGAGGAGAACGGACGGCTGGAGATCGGCGCGCTCACCCGGCACCGCGTCGTCGAACTGTCCGAAACCGTACGCTCCGAGGTCCCTCTGCTCGCCGAGGCGATCGGCTACGTGGGGCACGCGGCGATCCGGAACCGGGGCACGATCGGCGGCAGTCTCGCGCACGCCGATCCCGCCGCGGAACTGCCCGCGGTGCTGGTCGCGCTCGACGCCGAATTCGGTGTCCACGGCCCAGCGGGTGAGCGGCTGGTCGCCGCACGCGACTTCTTCCTCGGCCCGCATCGGACGGCGCTGGGTCCCGGCGAACTGCTGACCCGGATCTCGGTGCCGACGCGTCAAGGCGGTCACGCTGTCGAGGAATTGAGCCGCCGCAGCCGCGATCTGCCGCTGGTCGCCGCCTTCGCCACCGTGACGATGTCCGGTGACGTCTGCGAAACCGCGCGGATCGCCCTCGGGGGCGCGGGCCCGACGCCGATCCGGGTCACCGCCGCCGAGGAATCGCTCGTCGGCAGCGCACTGACGGCCGACGCGATCGCCGTCGCGGCCGAACTCGCCGCCGCCGCGACGGATCCGCCAAGCGACTTCCACGCCCCGGCCGACTACCGGCGCGAGATGACCGCGGTCCTCACCCGGCGGGCGATCGCGCGAGCGAAGGAGCGCGCATGATCACGGTCACCCTGACGGTGAACGGACGGACCTACCGCGCGGACTGCGAGCCGCGGCGGACACTGGCCGACTTCCTGCGCCACGACCTGGGATTCACCGGCGTGCACGTCGGCTGCGAACACGGCGTCTGCGGCTCCTGCACGATCATCCTCGACGGCGCGAGCGCGCGTTCGTGCTGCCTGCTGGCGGTGCAGGTGGACGGGGCGGAGATCGTCACCATCGAAGGACTCGCCTCAGATGGTGAACTGAGTCCGCTGCAGGAGTCGTTCCGGAAGCACCACGGCCTGCAGTGCGGATTCTGCACACCCGGGATGCTGGCGACGGCGATGGAACTGCTGAAGGAGAACCCCGCCCCGACGGACGCCGAGATCCGGCAGGCGATCGCGGGGAACCTGTGCCGGTGCACGGGTTACCAGTTCATCGTGGACGCCATCCGGGACGCGGCTCCCGGCCACAGCTGAAGGTCCGTGAAGGCCTCCTTCCCTACTCTGAGGGTAGGGAAGGAGGCCTTCACGGACTTTCGGGCCGCTCAGCCGACGATGTCGATCTCGAAATCCGCGTTCGAGCTGTATTCGAAATCGGCCCATACCGCGCCCGGCAGGTGGTACCGCCGGTGCGCGACCGTTTTCGGATCGAAACCGGGCGTCTGCAAGGGATTCCCGCCGACACCGACCTTGTCGCTGCCCCAGGCGAAGATATTGCCCTGCCAGACGGGAGCGTCGGTGGTGCCGTCGCCGTCGACACGCGGCCGGACGATGATCGCGGCCGTTTCGCTGCCGGAGAGCAGCAACCGCACGGATGTGACGGTCGGGCTGGCCGGAATGGTCCTTCGTTCCATGAGTTCTGTCGTCGCCTTCCGTTTCGGGGCGGCGCCGCCGCCGCCGGTCAAGTGGGCGTTCGTGTAGGACTCGTTGAGGTCGACACTGCTGGCACGGATGCCGGGGATCTGGCCGGCGTCCGAGTACTGATGCACGTCGTAGCGGCCCGCTGCGGCGTCGGGTTTGGCGCCGTAGCGCGCGATCCAGATCACCAGGTCCGGTACGCCGAACCGATCCGGCCGCAGCATTTTCGCGAGTGAGTTGTTCAGATAGATACCGGGCCGGAAACCGTGTTCCGCCACGCGATTGCAGAATCTGATCGAGAAGTCCCGCTTGCGCCCGTCCGGGATGTTCGGTGCGCTCGAACCCGGCGGGTTGTCCTCGAGGTCGAGCATCGGGACACAGCCTGTCGCCCCGAGCCTGCGGACCTGCGCGATGAACAAGTCGGCCTGTGCCTCAGGCGACGGGCTCGCCTGAGCGAAATGGTAACCACCTACCGGAATACCGGCGGCCCTCGCCCCGGCCACCAAGGCGTCGCCGGTATTACGCCCCCCGTTCGGGAGACCACCACCGTCCGTGAGCTTGACGAACACGAAAGTCACGCCGTGCTTCTTGACGGCTTGCCAGTCAGTAACAGTCTGAAAGCGGCTGTAGACATCTATTCCCAGCGCCATTGCTACAGCCTGACGGGTGAATCTGTTGGACAAAAGGGCCTAGCGGGCGATAACAGGTACGCCCGATTCGCCCTTTTGGGCGGCGGCTCCCCGGCTGACCCCGCTGACCCGTGCCCGTACTGTGACAGCCATGGCGTCTCGAAGCCCCTTTCGCTGGCTGACCCGGTGGGCGGACTGGTTCGAAGAGCGCGGTGTCTACGTCCCCGGCGAGGAGAGCCGCGCGGTCGACCCGATGCGCGATTTCGGCTGGCTGATCGTGGCCTGGGTGTCCGGCCTGGCGATCTTCATCCTGTTCTTCGCCTTCGCCGTTTGAGCGCGGCCGGTGTGCCACTCAGGTGACGACTGTCACTAGCCGTACCTTTCCGATCACGGAACGGCCACGGGTGTACACCAGGTGCGCCTCAACCCGGCCGCGCCGCTCCTCTCAGCTGCCGAAGACCGTCACTCTGGACTCTTCGGCACTAATACCTACCTCGAACGGCCCACCCGACCCGCCGACTGGAGTAACCGCACATGGCGCCCCCGCGCACCCCGAAGCTCTTGATCGCCGCCTGCTCGTTGCTGCTGGCGGCCGCGTGCGGGGTTCCGGCACCGGAAAAAGGGGCCGCGGCGCTAGGCGCGGACACCCCGGCGCAGGGTCTGGCCGCGACGCACGCGGAAGGCGACCTCGCCTTCGGTGCCCCGCACCGCTTCGCCACCGGCGTCACGATCTCCGTGTCCGCGCCGAAGTCGTTCCGCCCCAGCACGTCGGCGTATCCGCAGAGCCCGCGCGCGGTGGCGTTCGGCATCGACGTGACGAACGCCGGCGACGGGGTCTACCGGCTCTCCGGGCTGTCCGTGACCGGTGAGGTCGACGGCGAAAGCTCGTCGGTCAAACAGGTCGTCGATCCGGTACAGGGCTACAACGGCATCGCGGACGCGGGCAAGGACGTCGCACCCGGCCGGTCGGTACACCTGAACCTGGCGTTCGCCGTTCCGGACAAGCCGGTGCGGCTGCGTCTGCAGGTCCGGCCGAACCCCGCGGAGCCGGTCGCCGCCACCTACTGCGGGAAGGTCTGAGGGCACCGGTTCGCTACCGTGTGCGTCATGACCGAGCAGCGACTCTCCCCCGGCGACACCGCGCCCGATTTCACCCTCCCCGACCACGAGGGCAACGACGTCTCGCTCAGCGACTTCCGCGGCAAGTCGGTCGTCGTGTACTTCTACCCGAACGCGGGGACGCCGGGCTGCACGAAGCAGGCCTGCGACTTCCGGGACAGCCTCGCGCAGCTCAACGACGCCGGCTATCAGGTACTCGGCATCTCCCCGGACAAACCCGCGAAGCTCGCGAAGTTCGTCGAGGCGGAGGAGCTGACCTTCCCGCTGCTCTCCGACACGGAGAAGACCGTTCTCAAGGCGTACAGCGCCTTCGGCGAGAAGAAGAACTACGGCAAGGTCTACGAAGGCGTCATCCGCTCGACCTTCGTCGTCGACGCGGACGGCAAGATCGCCGTGGCGCAGTACAACGTGCGCGCGACCGGGCACGTCGCGAAGCTGCTGCGGGACCTCTCCCTGGCGTAAAGCCGTCGGTACAGGTGGTCGTGAGTGGCGATTCGGGGGAGTGAACCAAAAGGGCCCGAACCCCAGACAACCACCGGCCAGGTGTGCGACCAGCGCCGCGCCCAGAACCCGCCCATGACCC
>NZ_JBVIRO010000002.1:172906-219034 GCF_055575975.1 Amycolatopsis sp. NPDC033938 | reverse complement strand
CCGCCATGCTGCGGGGGTACCTCCCCCGGGCTAAACCCCGCCGCAACGGGTGGTCGTTTGGGGATTTGGGGTTAACACCCCTAATCGCCACTCACGACCAACTCAGCCGGCCAGTTTCCGCAGCTCTCCGACCAGGTTCCGCAACGCCTTACCCCGGTGCGAGGCCGCGTCCTTTTCGGACGGTTCCAGCTCCGCCGAGGTCCGCGTCTCACCCTCCGGCACGAAGATCGGGTCGTAACCGAATCCGTTGGCACCACGGCGTTCCCGGATCAGCGAGCCCCGCCATTCCCCGCGCACCACGGTTTCGTCGCCGCCGGGGACGACCAGCGCCGCCGCGCAGACGAAGGCCGCACCCATCCGCTCGTCGGGAGTGTCGGACAGCTGCGCCAGCACGAGGTCCAGGTTCGCCTCGTCGTTTCCGTGCTTGCCCGACCACCGCGCCGACAGCACGCCGGGCATGCCGTTGAGCGCGTCGACGGCGATCCCCGAGTCGTCGGCGATGGCCGGGAGACCGGTCGCGGCGGCCGCGTCCCGCGCCTTCGCGAGCGCGTTGCCCTCGAAGTCGGGCGCGGTCTCGGGCGCTTCGGGGAATTCCGGGACGTCGGCGAGGCCGACGACCTCGACGCCCTCGATTCCCTCCGCCACCAGGATGCGCCGGAGCTCGCCGAGCTTCTTCGCGTTACGGGTGGCAAGGAGAAGCTTGGTCACTTCGCACCCTTCTTCTTGTCCGTACGCGGCTCGGGCAGTTCGCCGGGGTACGGCAGCGCGAGCGCCTCGGTCTGCAGGCGGGTCAGCTCCTCGCAGCCCGCGAGCGCCATGTCCAGCATCGTGTCCAAAGTGGACCGCGCGAAGGTGGCGCCCTCACCGGTGCCCTGCACCTCGATCAGCGTGCCGGCGTCCGTGGCGACGACGTTCATGTCGACCTCCGCGCGCGAGTCCTCCTCGTACGGCAGGTCGAGGCGTACGCGGCCGTCGACGACACCCACGCTGACCGCCGCGACCGAGGACGAAAGCGGCTGCGGGTCAGCGAGACGGCCCGCCGCGCCGAGCCAGGTGACGGCGTCGGCGAGCGCGACGTAGCCGCCGGTCACCGCGGCCGTGCGGGTACCGCCGTCGGCCTGGATGACGTCGCAGTCGATGACGATCGTGTTCTCCCCCAGCGCCGCCAGGTCGATGCAGGCACGCAGGGACCGGCCGATCAGCCGGGAGATCTCGTGGGTGCGGCCGCCGACGCGGCCCTTGATGGACTCGCGGTCGCTACGGGTGTTGGTCGCCGACGGCAGCATCGCGTACTCGGCGGTGACCCAGCCGAGGCCGGAACCGGCCCGCCAGCGGGGGACGCCTTCCGTGACGCTCGCGGCGCACAGCACCCGGGTGTCGCCGAACTCGATCAACACCGACCCCGCGGGCCACCGCTGGAAGCCCCGGGTGATCTTGATGTCGCGAAGCTGGTCGTCGTTCCTGCCGTCTTTTCTCGCCACGGCCGTCACTCTAGAACCCCGCGTCAGACGTCGTAGACGGCGCCCTGCTCGACCAGCTCGGCCGCGGGGAACGCGACGACCGCCTCGGCGAGGACGGCGGCCGGGTCGGTCCAGGGCGCGACGTGGGTGAGCAGCAGCCGCCCCACCCCCGCCTTGCGCCCGAGTTCCCCCGCTTCCTTACCGGACAGGTGGACGCCGGGGGGCCGGTTCGGCGAGTCGGTCCAGGACGCCTCGGAAAGCAGGACGTCGACGCCGTCGGCGAGCTCGGTCAAGGTGTCGCAGATGCCCGTGTCGCCGGTGTAGGCGAGTGTCCGGCCGCCGTGGGCGATCCGCAGGCCGAACGCCGGGGTCGGGTGGTCGACCGGGACGGCGGTGACCTCGAACGGCCCGATTCGCATGGGCTCGGTCCGCAGGGCGTGGAAGTCGTAGACGTCGGAGAGGTCGGTGGTCGCCCGCTCCTCCTCGTTCGCCGCGTAGGCGTAGGTGAGGCGCTCATGCACGTCCGACGGTCCGTACACCGGCAGACGACGCGGCCTTTCGGGATACGGCAGGGCCGGGTGGTACCGCCGCATGACGGTCAGCGCGCTGACGTCGGCGCAGTGATCGGGGTGCAGATGCGAAAGGATCAGCGCGTCCAGATCGAACGGGTCGCGCAGGGCCTGTAGCCGCGCGAGCGTCCCGTTGCCGAGTTCGAGCCCCAGGACGAACCCGTCCGCCTCGAGCAGATAGCCGGACGCGGCGGCGTTGGGCCCGGGGATGCTGCCGCAGCAGCCGAGGATCGTGAGACGCACTGTGACACCTTAAGCGCGGAATCGACTTTTTTACGCGCTGGTGGGAGCCAGCACACCCGGAGCGAAACCCATGAACCGCTGAGCGAGTCTGGTGAACGGCTCGGCGGATCCGGTGGCGACGAACTCGTGCCTCGGCGGGGTGTCGCCTTCGGCGAGGAGGTCGTTCTCGGTGAGGACACGCACGAGGTCACGCGCGGTTTCCTCGGCGCTCGACACCAGCGTGACGTCCTGGCCCATGACGATCTGCAGCACCCCGGACAACAACGGGTAGTGCGTGCAGCCCATGACCAGCGTGTCGACCTGGGCGTCCAGCAGCGGTTCGAGATAGCCCTGCGCGAGTCCGAGCACCTGACGGCCGGTGGTGATTCCGCGTTCGACGAAGTCCACGAACCGCGGGCACGCGACGCTGGTGATCTCGACGTCCTGTGCGGCGGTGAAGGCGTCGTCGTAGGCGCGGGACCGGACGGTGCCCTCGGTGCCGATCACGCCGATCCGGCCGGAGCGCGTGGCGGAGACGGCCCTTCGCGCGGCCGGGAGGACGACCTCGATCACGGGGACGTCGTAGCGCTCCCTCGCGTCGCGGAGGCAGGCCGCGGAGGCGGTGTTGCAGGCGATGACCAGCGCCTTCACCCCGCCTTCGACGATGTCGTCCAGCGCTTCCAGCGCGTACTTGCGTGCTGTCGCGATGGGAAGCGGACCGTACGGGTTGCGGGCGGTGTCGCCGACGTAGCGCAGCTGCTCACCGGGCAGCTGTTCCAGGATCGACCTGGCGACGGTGAGCCCGCCCACTCCGGAATCGAAGACGCCGATCGGGGCGTCGGCGCTCGGCTTGGTCACACGGCGAGGCTACCGGGACCGCCCGCGACCGTCTTCCGGGCTCGGGTCTTGTCCATCCTCGCCACCACCCACGCCGCGAAGACCCCGGACAGCGCGCCGAACAGGTGCCCCTGCCACGAGACGCCCGGATCACCCGGAAGCAGTCCCCAAAGCATCCCGCTCCAGATGCCCAGCAGCAGCACGGCCACCAGGATCTGGCCGACCGCCCGGTTGAAGATACCCCTGACCAGCAGGAACGCCAGCCAGCCGAAAGCGACGCCGGAGGCGCCCACGGTCACCGTGTTGTCCGGCGCGATCAGCCAGACGCCGAGGCCGGAGAGCACCCAGATGATCGCGGTCACCAGCACCCACCTGCCGATCCCCGACGCCATCGCGAGGAAGGCGAACACCAGGACCGGGACGGTGTTGGAGAACAGATGTCCCCAGCCCGCGTGCAGCAACGGCGCCCACAGCACGCCATCGAGCCCGGAGACGTCGCGGGCGAGGATGCCACCCTGGTCGAGGTCGGCGGGCAGTACGACGTCGACCAGTTCGACCAGGTAGAGCAGCACGGTGAAGGCCAGCGCCACGATCGCGGCGGCCTTCGGGTTCGGCGGCAGGACGCGTTTGGCCGGATCCGTACCGGACGACTCGTTCGCCGGGACCGGCTGGGGCAAAGTGGTCACCTCCATAGGCTACGGCCGGAACGGGCGGGGTCGCCTCGGTGAGAACCCTGATTTGTCGGTGGGGACCGCTACGGTCGGTCGTATGGGGATCTCTTCTTCCGAGCACGTCGACGTGCCCGCCTATCTCGCGCGACTCGGCCTCGATCACGAGCCGCCGAGCCTCGACGCGCTCTTCCGCCTGCACGCGGCACACGTAGAGCGCGTGCCGTACGAAGATCTCGAAGTCCAGCTCGGCCGGGTCACGTCGCTGGATCCGGCGGTCTCGTTCGGCCGGATCGTCGCCGGTCGCGGCGGCTACTGCTATCACCTCAACGGCGCGTTCTCGGCCTTGCTGAAGGCGCTCGGCTACCAGGTCACGCGCCATCCCGGCGGGGCGCACACCGCTCAGGAGGCCGCCGGGATCCACCTCAACCACCTGGCGCTGACGGTGACCGCATTACCGGAGACGCCCGAAGTCGGCTGGCTGGTCGACGTGGGGCTCGGTGACGGCATCCACGAGCCGCTCCCGCTGCGTGAAGGCGAGTACAAACAGGGGCCGCTGGTGTTCCGCATGCGGACGTCGGAGATCACGCCCGGCGGCTGGCGGTTCGACCACGATCCGCAGGGAAGTTTCGTCGGCATGGATTTCGCGCCCGAGACGGCCGTCATGCAGGACTTCGCCGAGAAACACGTCGAGCTGTCCACATCCGAGAGCTCGGGGTTCGTCCGCACGATCGTGCTGCAGCGCCGGGACGCCGAGAGCCTCGATTCGCTGCGCGCGCTGACGCTCACCCACCTGCCGGGCGGCAAGACGGTGCTGGAGTCACCGGCCGAGTGGTGGACGGCGATCGAGGACGTCTTCGGGGTGCGGCGTGGCCTGTTCACCGATGAGGAGCGGGACAGGTTGTGGCGGCAGGCCGTCGCCCAGCACGAGCGTCACCTAGCCGGAGCGGAAGGGAGCGCGGCCTTGCCCAGCGCGTAATCCACGGCCGCTTCGGCGTGCAACCTGGTGGTGGGGAAGGTGGGCACCGGGCTGTCGTCGGGACCGACGAGCAGTTCGATCTCGGTGCATCCGTAGATCACGCCCTCCGCGCCCGCGTCGACGATCCGCGCGATGACCTCGCGGTACCGCTCGCGCGACTCGTCGGTGACGACGCCGTGGACGAGTTCGTCGTAGATGATCCGGTGCACCGTCTCGCGGTCTTCTTCGTTCGGGACGAGCACGTCGAGCCCGTGCGCGGCGAGGCGTTCGCGGTAGAACGGCTGGGCCATGGTGAAGCCGGTGCCCAGGAGCCCGACGCGCTTGACGTGCTCGGCTTTGATCGCCGCGGCCGTGGTGTCGGCGAGGTGCAGGAGCGGGATGCCGAGGCCGTCGGTGAGCTGCTCGGCGACCTTGTGCATCGTGTTGGTGCAGAGCACGACGAAGTCCGCTTTGGCGGCTTCGAGGCGGCGCGCGGCGCGGTTCAGCTCGCGGCCGGCGTCGTCCCAGCGGCCTTCGGCCTGCATCGCCTCGATTTCCGCGAAGTCCACGGAGTAGAGCACGGTATGCGCGGAGTGGTATCCGCCGCGGAGTTCACGGACGCGCTCGTTGACCAGCCGGTAGTACTCGGCCGACGATTCCCAGCTCATCCCGCCCAGCAGCCCGATGACCTTCATACCCACCATCGTGCCAGCGCCGCGCTGCCGCACACCACGACTTATGCACGCCCCTCACCCGCTGGCCCCAGGGGGAGAGTGTTATGAACGGGACTTTCATTGCAAAATTTGCAATGAAAGTCCCGTTCATAACACCTTTTCCGACCTGGTTCGGGCTGGTGGGAGTTCGGGCGGCCGTGGGTCGCGCGTGGGTGAAGGGGCCTTTCCCCGCATCGCATGCGGTGAAGGGCGCTTTCACCGCATGCGATGCGGTGAAGGGCCCCTTCAGCCCCTGCCGAACTCAGAAGCCGCGACCTCACCACAAAAAGGGGCTCAGGCCCAGAGCTGCCCGTCGAGCCGTTCGGCCGCTTCGTCGAGCGAGCCGGAGTAAGCGCCCGTCGAGAGGTACTTCCACCCGGCGTCCGCGACCACGAAGGCGACGTCGGCGGGCTTGCCCGAAGCGGCGGCCTTCTCGGCGACAGCCAGCGCGGCGTGCAGCACGGCACCGGTCGAAATCCCCGCGAAGATGCCTTCGTGCTCCAGCAGCTCACGTGTCCGGCGAAGCGCGTCGTAAGCGCCGACGGAGAAGCGGCCGTTGAGCACACTCGCGTCGTAAAGCTCCGGGACGAAGCCCTCGTCGAGGTTCCGCAGGCCGTACACCAGTTCGCCGTAGCGCGGCTCGGCCGCGATGATCTGCACGTCCGGTTTCGTCTCGTGCAGGTAGCGCCCGACGCCGACCAGGGTGCCGGTGGTGCCGAGGCCGCCGACGAAATGCGTCAGCGTCGGCAGGTCTTTGAGCAGTTCGGGCCCGGTGCCGCGATAGTGCGCGTCGGCGTTCGCGGGGTTGCCGTACTGGTAGAGCATGACCCAGTCCGGGTTGGCCTCGGCCAGTTCCTTCGCCCGGCGCACGGCCTCGTTGGAGCCGCCCGCGGCCGGCGAGTAGACGATCCTCGCGCCATACGCCTGCAGCAGCTGCTTGCGTTCGGTGGAGGTGTTCTCCGGCATGACGCACACCAGGCCGTAGCCCTTGAGCTTCGCGGCCATGGCGAGCGCGATCCCGGTGTTGCCCGACGTCGGCTCCAGGATCGTGGAGCCACGCCGGAGGGTGCCTTCACGCTCGGCGGCCTCGATCATCGCCAGCGCGGGGCGATCCTTGATCGAACCGGTCGGATTGCGGTCCTCCAGTTTCGCCCACAACCGCACGTCGTGCGTTGGCGAAAGCCGGGGCAGGCCGACCAGCGGGGTGCCGCCGAGCGTGTCGAGCAGCGACTCGAAGCGAGCCATGGATCAGCCTCCGGCCACGGCGGGCAGGATGGTCAGGGTGTCGCCGTCCTTGACCTCGGCCTCAAGGCCACCGGAGAAGCGGACGTCCTCGTCGTTCACATAGACGTTGACGAAGCGGTGCAGCTTCTCTTCCTTGACCAGGCGGGCCTTGAGGCCGCCGTGGCGGGACTCGATGTCGTCGATCACCTCGAGCACGGTCTTGCCGGCCGCTTCGACGGACTTCTCGCCGCCGGTGTGCGTACGCAGGATGGTCGGGATGGACACGGTCACGGCCATGGTGTTCTACCTCCGGTGGGTTCTCTACTACGCAGACGTTCGGTCCGGCCCCGGTTATTCCGGGCCGGGTTCAGCCGATGATCTCGACGGGCTCCTCGGTGATCTCCCCGTCCACGATCCGGTAAGACCGGAACTGGTGCGAATCGGGGTCTTTGGTGGAGACGAGCACGTAGTGCGCGTCTGGTTCCGCGGCGATCGAGACATCGGTCCGCGACGGGTAGGCGTCCGTGGCGGTGTGCGAGTGGTAGATGACCACCTGGACCTCGCCGTTCGCCTCCAGTTCGCGATGCAGCCTGAGCTGGTCCATCGAGTCGAACTGGTAGAACGTCGGCGACCGGGCGGCGTTGACCATCGGGATGAATCGTTCGGGGCTGTCCGATCCTTCCGGACCGGCGATCACCCCGCACGCCTCGTCGGGATGGTCACGGCGGGCATGGGCGACGATCTCGTCGACGAGTTCACGGCGGATCCGGAGCACATCGCATATCTTAGGTGCTGGACGGAGCCGGTCCACACTCTGAGATTGCCGCCACTCGGGGTCAGGCGAGCGCTTCGGGCCAGACGTCGCGGTAGGCGCGCATCCCACCGGCGGAAGTGGCGTTCAGCACGCCGTGCACCATCGCCCGCCCGAACACCCGCGCGGCCGCCGAGCACAGCGTGTCCAGCACCGCGGCCCGCGTCGTCGCCGCGATCGGTCCCGCTCCGCCGGGCAGTTCCCGCTCGCCGGTCGCCAGCGCGAAGACCGTGTCGCCGTCGAACATCGTGTGCGCGGGCCGCACGGCCCTGGCGAGGCCGTCCTGCGCGGCCACCGCGAGCCGCCGCGCCTCCGCCTTGGACAGGGCCGCGTCGACCGCGACCACGCCGATCGTCGTGTTGAGCCCGGCCGCCTTCGCCTCGACGTCGCCGGGCCGGTCCGGCCAGCGGACGCCGAACTCGCCGTCGACCTCGTGATCCGCCGCGAACGCGCGACCGGTCGAGAGGTCGACGGCCTCACCGGCGGCGTTCACCGCGGCCACGACGCCGACCGTGAACTCCCCGACGCGCTCCGAGGCCGTCCCGATCCCACCTTTGAGTGAACCGGCCTTGGCCCCGGCGCCCGCGCCGACGGTCCCCAGCGCGACAGGACCGGCCGCGGCGGCTTCACAGGCCGCATAACCGAAGGACGCGTCCGGGCGGTTGCCCCAGTCACTGCGCGGCAGGTCGAACAGCACCGCGGCGGGCACGATCGGCACCACCTCGTGCGGCCGCGTCCCGACCGGGATCCCGAGATTCCGCTCGGCGAGCCACCGCATGACGCCGTCCGCCGCGGCCAGGCCGTACGCGCTCCCGCCGGACAGGCAGATCGCGTTGACGTGCTGGACCAGGTTCTCCGGCTCCAGCAGATTGGTCTCGCGCGTCCCGGGCGCGCCACCGCGCTGGTCGACGGCACCGACGGCGCCGCCGGGGACCAGCACGACCGTCGTCCCGGTCGCCCAGCCGTCACCGACCCGCTCGTGGTGCCCGACCAGCACCCCCGGAACGTCGGTGATCATGACGTCAGCGACTGGATGAGGGTTTCCTGCACCCAGGTCAGCCAGTGGTAGACGCCCAGATGCGGCGCGCGAGGGTCGTCTTCGGGCAGCTCGTCGGGCATGTCCTCGGTGACGTCGAGCGCGGTGCCCAGCGCGAGCCGGACGTCGTTGAGCGCGCCCAGCCAGGCGTCTGCCTGCTCGAAGGTCAGTCGCACGTTCCCGCCGTCGCGCGGCAGCGTGTCCAGCACGATCTTGGCGACGCCGACCTTCTTGTCCAGCAGATCCGGCTCGTGGATCGACCGCATCGCGGCGGCCGAGTCGATGTCCTCGCGGGTCGGGTTGTCCGGGTCCAGCTTGTGGAAGTCCGGCAACAGCCGCGAGAGGACGGGATCGTCCGGCGACTCCGTCGGGCCCGTCCGGATCCCGGTCAGCTCGGCCAGCTCGTCCTGCGGCGCCTCCTCGGCGCGCGCGGTGAGCATGTCCTCCAGCTGGCTGACCAGGCCACGAAGGACCGCGGCCTCCTGCTGCTCGAACCCGGCGACGATGGTCTCGCCTTTACGGCGCCATCCGTTCACGACGGCTGTTCCATCGTCGCCCAGAGGCCGGCCGCGTGCAGTTTCGCGACGTCGGTCTCCACCTTCTCCTTCGAACCGGAGGACACGATCGCCTTGCCCTTCTGGTGTACGTCGAGCATCAGCTTCGTGGCGTGGTCCCGGCTGTAACCGAACAGCTTCTGGAACACGTACGTCACGTACGACATGAGGTTCACCGGATCGTTCCAGACGACCGTCCGCCAGGGCTTGTCCTCAGAGACGATTTCTACTCCCTGTGGATCAACCTGCGTCTGCTCGGATGCGACAGGCGTGGACATGCACTCCATGGTGTCACGGGCCCGACCCGGTATGGGTTGGCAGGTCCGGCCGTGTGGGTGAATAGGCTGGCACCATGGGTTTCCCCGAGGCGGCCACTGGCGCCAGCACCGCGCTGCTCACCGACCACTACGAGCTGACCATGCTGGCCAGCGCGCTCTCCGACGGGACCGCGGACCGGCCGTGCGTCTTCGAGGTCTTCGCACGTCGTCTGCCCGACGGTCGCCGCTACGGCGTCGTCGCGGGCACCGGCCGGGTCCTCGACTCGATCGCGGACTTCCGGTTCACCGACGCCGAGCTGAGCCAGCTGGAGGCGACGGCCGTCGTCGACGACGCCACCCTTTCGTGGCTCGCGGACTACTCCTTCTCGGGGAACATCGACGGCTACGCCGAGGGTGAGCTCTACTTCCCCGGCTCCCCGATCCTGACCGTCACCGGTTCGTTCGGCGAGGCCGTCGTCCTGGAGACGCTGATCCTCTCGATCCTCAACCACGACAGCGCGATCGCGTCCGCGGCGGCTCGGATGTCGGGCGCCGCGCACGGCAGGCCGATCATCGAGATGGGTGGCCGACGCACGCACGAGTACGCCGCCGTCGCCGCCGCGCGGGCCGCGTACCTCGCCGGTTTCGCCACGACCTCGAACCTCGAAGCCGGTCGGCGCTACGGAATCCCGACGCGGGGCACCGTCGCGCACGCCTTCATGTTGCTGCACGACAGCGAAGAGGCCGCCTTCCGCGCCCAGGTGAGCAAGATGGGCGCCGACACCACACTCCTGGTGGACACCTACGACATCACCAAGGGGATCGAAACGGCCGTCCGGGTGGCCGGGACCGAGCTCGGCGCGATCCGCATCGACTCCGGTGACGTCGGCCCGCTGGCCCGCAAGGCCCGCGAGCAGCTGGACTCCCTCGGCGCCAAGGACACCCGCATCGTGGTGTCCGGTGACCTCGACGAACACGCCATCGCGGCACTGCGGGCGGAACCTGTCGACGCGTACGGCGTCGGCACCTCGGTCGTCACCGGTTCCGGCGCGCCGACCGCCGGGATGGTCTACAAGCTCGTCGAGGTCGACGGCAAGCCGGTGGCCAAGCGGAGCGCGCACAAAGAGTCCCGCGGCGGCCGGAAATCCGCGCTGCGACGGCACCGCGAGACCGGCACCGCCGTCGAAGAGGTCATCTGGACCGCCGCCTCGGCGGTACCGGAACGGGAACCGAACGACCACGAATTGCAGATTCCGCTGGTCCGGGACGGCCGGACGGTGGATGATCTGCCCACGCTGGACGACGCGCGCCAGCGGCTTCGGCGTGCGCTGGTGAGCCTGCCGTGGGAGGGCCTCAAGCTCTCGCACGGCGAACCGGCCATCCCGACCGTATTCGTCTAAAGAGAGTTCAGGAGCAACACATGGGGACCGCCCTGATCGTGGTCGATGTGCAGAACGACTTCTGCGAAGGCGGGTCGCTCGGCCTGCCCGGCGGCGCCGCGGCCGCCGAAGGGATTTCGAAGCTGGCCGCCGAGGGCGGTTACGCGCACGTCGTCGCCACCCGTGACTACCACATCGACCCGGGCGACCACTTCAGCGAGACGCCGGACTTCAAGGACAGCTGGCCGCGGCACTGCGTCGCGGGCACCTCCGGCGCGTCGTTCCACCCCGCGCTCGACGTGGTCCCGATCGCCGAAGTCTTCTCCAAGGGGGAGTACACCGCCGCGTACTCGGGCTTCGAGGGCAACGCGCGCGACGGCAAGACGCTCGAAGCGTGGCTGAAGGAGCACGACGTCACCGAGGTCGACGTCGTCGGCATCGCGACCGACTTCTGCGTACGCGCCACAGCGCTCGACGCGGCGAAGGCGGGCTTCACCGTCCGGGTGCTGCTGGACCTCACCGTCGGCGGTTCGCAGCCGACGGTCGACGCCGCGCTCAAGGACTTCGACGAGGCGGGCGTGAGCTACACCGGAAAGGCGCCGGTCCCCTCCGCATGATCCAGCACGACCTCCAGGACACCTTGATCGAAAACCGGCTCATCGCGATCCTGCGAGCGGCCGACGCGAGCCGCTTCGCCGACGCCGCCACGGTGCTGCACGCGGCGGGCGTCCGGGTGCTCGAAGCGGCGTTGACCACGCCGGGAGCCACGGACGCCATCGCGACCATCCGCAAGAAACTCGGCGACGACGCGCATGTCGGCGCCGGGAGCGTCCGCGAAGTGTCCGATGTGGACAGTGCGGCGGACGCGGACGCGACGTTCCTGGTCACGCCGACGGTGAACCCGCTGGTGCTGGAGCGCGCGCACGAACGTGGGCTGCCGGTGATCTGCGGCGCGCTGACCCCGACCGAGATCGACCAGGCGTGGCGCCTCGGCGCGGCCGCGGTGAAGGTGTTCCCGGTCGCCGCCGTCGGCGGGATCGCCTACCTGCGCGCGATCCGCGCGCCGATGCCGGACATCCCGCTGGTGCCGACCGGTGGGGTCCACCTCGCCGACGTCGCGAAGTACCTCGAGTCGGGTTCCATCGCCGTCGCGGCCGCGACACCGCTGCTGGGGGACGCGCTCACCTCCGGCGGATCGCTGACGGACCTCGCGGCCCGGGCGAGCGAGTTCGTCGCCGCGGCCGCGAAGTACGTCTCGCGCGCCTGACCCCTGAGGCATTTCGTCCTCTGCATGCGGTCCTTGCACACGCAAGTACCGCATGCAGAGGACGAAATGGGGGCTTCAGGGGGTCGGCTTCTTCTTGCCGTACGGGTCGCAGCGCGCGGTGCCGAGGTAGATGTCGCCCTTCGCCGGTCCGCCGCCCTGCGGGAACAGCTTGATGTGCAGCATATGCGTCACCAGGCTCCCGTCGGGCGGGGTCGGCGTGACGGTCTCGTTGACCGTGAGCGAAGCCAGTGCCGTCCCGCCCTTGCCGCCGGCGATGGTCTGCCGGTAGTTCTGCGGGATGGTCTCCGGCAGCGTGAACCCGGTGATGTCGCCGAACTCGATGTAGCCGAGGCTGCCGTCCTTGGTGGTACTGCATTTCGCCAGGAACGTGCGGACCTTGATCACCGGTCCGCCGTAGCGTTTGAGCAGGGTGGTCTCGAATCGCCGTCCGGTCGCCTCGCCGACCGCCACCGCGCCGGTGCGGCCGCAGTTCGAGCCGCCGCCGTTGAACCGGGCGAAGTCACCGATGGACCCGCCGGCGGTGCTCGCGGTCAGGGGCCCGTCGACGTCACACGGCGCCAGCTCACCGGTGACGACGTGTTCGTCGCCGATCTCCACGTCGACCGACCCGACCGACGCCGACGCCGACGCGGGTGCCGGTTCCGCCGACGCCGCCGTGCCTCCCGCCACCAGCGCCCCGGTCAGCATCGTCACCGAGAGCAGCCTTCCCGCCGTCCTGGTCTTCTTCATGACTGGCAGCTTCCAGCAAGAGCCTGACCGGCGCAGGGCCACACCACCCGGACGAGTGGACCGAGCCGGACCGTGAGGTGGCCGACATTCGGTCCGCGACTCGTCTTCTGACGTTAACCTCGGTTCACATTCGTGTACTCATAGGAGGTCTGAGTGTCTTCGCTGTCCGTGGCCGGCCACCGTCCGGTCCTCGCCGACCTCGTTCCCGGCGCCCTCGTCCGTGACGCGATCCTGGTCGCCGGTGGTGCCGCCCTCACCGGCGCGGCCGCGCAGATCGTCATCCCGGTGCCGGGCTCTCCGGTGCCGATGACCGGCCAGACGTTCGCCGCCCTCCTGGTCGGCGCGGCGCTCGGCTGGAAGCGCGGCGCGCTGTCGATGGCGCTGTACCTCGCCGTCGGTGCCGCCGGTGTCGGCTGGTTCCAGGACGGCTCCTCGGGTCTGTTCGGCGCCAGCGCGGGCTACATCGTCGGGTTCGTCTTCGCCGGTGCGCTGGTGGGCGCGCTCGCCGGCCGTGGCGGTGACCGCACGCCCCTGCGCATGGCGGGCACGATGGTGCTCGGCAATCTCGTCATCTACTCGTTCGGTGTGCCGTGGCTGATGGCCTCGACCGGCTCCGGCCTGTCGACCGCGCTGCAGCACGGCGTCGTCCCGTTCCTCATCGGTGACGCGCTGAAGATCGCCGTCGCGGCTGCCCTGCTCCCGGGCACCTGGGCGTTGGTTTCCCGCTTCCGCAAGGACGCGTGACCAGCCCTTTCGCCGCCCCAAGCGCCGCAATGAAAGGTCCTTTCCTTGCAAATTTCGCAAGGAAAGGACCTTTCATTGCACGGTGCGGACGATCTTGACGGTGGGCCCGGCTATCGTCTTGTCCCGTGCCCAATCGTGCTGATTTCCCCGGCGTCCTCGAACTCCTGACCCACGCGGTCGAGTCCGTGGGTGGTGCCGAGCGCGAGGGCCAGGTGCGGATGGCGGACGCCGTCGGCCGTGCCATCCGCACCGGTGAGCACCTGGCCGTCCAGGCGGGCACCGGTACCGGGAAGTCGTTGGCCTACCTCGTTCCCGCGATCCGGCACGCGGTCGAGAAGGAGGCGACGGTCGTGGTCTCCACGGCCACCATCGCGCTGCAGCGCCAGCTGGTCGACCGCGACCTTCCGCGGCTGGCGAAGGCGCTGAAGAAGCCCCTCGGCCGCGAACCCACCTTCGCGATCCTCAAGGGCCGTCGCAACTACCTCTGCCTTCACCGGCTCGACTCCGGGGCCCCGGACGAGCCGGAGGATCAGCAGCTGTTCGACCCGTTCGCGGTCTCCCGGCTGGGCAAGGAGGTCACGCGGCTGCGGGAATGGTCGTCCGACACCGAGACAGGCGACCGCGACGAACTGGTCCCCGGTGTCTCGGATCAGGCGTGGCGCCAGGTTTCCGTCACGGCCAAGGAATGCCTCGGCGCTTCGCGCTGCCCCATCGGCACCGACTGCTTCGCCGAACGGTCCCGTGCCGAGGCAGGCAAGGCCGACGTCGTCGTCACCAACCACGCGCTGCTGGCGATCGACGCGCTACAGGGTTACCAGGTGCTCCCCGAGCACGACCTGGTGATCATCGACGAGGCACACGACCTGGTCGACCGCGTGACGTCCGTGGCGACCGGCGAACTGACCAGCGGCATGGTGTCCGCCGCGGCCCGGCGCTGCGGGAAGCTGGTCGACGACGAGGTGGCCGATCAGTTGCTGGAGGCGAGCGACGGGCTCGCCCTGATCCTCGACGACCTCCCGTCCGGCCGGATGGATTCGCTGCCGCAGGCGCTCACCGGCGCGATCCCCGCGGTCCGCGACGCCGCGCAGCGCTGCCTCACCGCGCTCGGCAAGGACCGGAAGGAAGAGGTCGACGAGGCCACCGCGCGCAAACTGGCGCGGTCACTGCTCGAAGAGGTCCACGACACCGCGGTCCGGCTGCTGGAAGCGTTCGACGACGACAAGGCGCAGCAACGTGACGTCGTCTGGCTGACCGGGGACAGGTTCTCCACGAACCCGCGCCCGCCCGCGCTGAAGGTCGCGCCGCTCGGCGTGGCGGGTCTGCTGCGTGAACGCGTGTTCAACCAGCACACGACCGTGCTCACGTCGGCGACGCTGACCTTGGGCGGCACCTTCGACACCATGGCCAGGCAGTGGGGTCTCCCGCCCGGCGGCGCCAGGGTCGAGAAGGCCGCGGGCGCGGCGACCGACAAGGCCGCCCCGGCCGACAGCGACGACCTCGAAGGCCCGAAGTGGACCGGCCTCGACGTCGGCTCGCCGTTCGACCACAAACGCAACGGCATCCTCTACCTCGCCAAACACCTGCCGCCGCCCGGCAGGGACGGCCTGCAGCCCTCCACCATGGACGAGCTCGCGGAGCTGATCGAGGCCGCGGGCGGGCGCACGCTCGGCCTGTTCTCCTCGATGCGCGCGGCGAAACAGGCGACCGAGGAGATGCGGGAGCGGCTCGACCTGCCGATCCTCTGCCAGGGCGACGATTCCACCGGCTTGCTGGTGCAGAAGTTCTCCGAAGACGCGCGCACCTGTCTGTTCGGCACGCTGTCGCTGTGGCAGGGCGTCGACGTGCCCGGTCCGTCGCTGCAGCTCGTCGTGGTCGACCGCATTCCCTTCCCTCGTCCGGACGACCCGGTCTCGTCCGCACGGCAGCGAGCCGTGGAAGCCAGAGGCGGCAACGGTTTCCTCACCGTCGCCGCCACACACGCCGCGCTGCTGCTCGCACAGGGCACCGGACGGCTGCACCGCTCGGTCACCGACCGCGGCGTCGTGGCGATCCTGGACTCGCGGCTGGCCACGGCCCGCTACGGCGGATTCCTGCGCGCCTCGCTGCCGCCGTTCTGGCCGACCATGGATCCGAAGGTCGCCCGCGACGCGCTGCGCCGCCTCGACGCCGCCGCCCCGGCCTGAGTGGTCTGGGACACGGCCGAGTACCGTTAACGGAACGCCGAAGACAGGGAGAACCGGTTGTCCCACGAGTCGCCCAACGCACAATCCCGGACCGTCAGCGTCGATGACACCGGAGTGCGGCGTCAGCTCGCGGACGGCAGCGAGGAAGCCGTCACGTGGTCGGAGCTGTCCGCGGTGGTGGTCAGAGTGATCCCTGAAGGCCCGTGGAAAGAAGATGTCTTCTTCATGCTCGCCGGCACCGACGGGAAGGGCACCGCGATCCCCAGCGGAGACCCGGCCGCCGACGCGCTGATCGAGCGGCTGCAGACGCTGCCCGGCTTCGACAACGAGAAGTTCATCGAGGCCATGACCACCGACGCCGACGAGGCGTACGTGGTCTGGAGCGCGGAAGGCCACCCCGCCAAACACTGACCCGGTGATCGTGAGTGGTAAGTGTCGTTAGAGCGAACTCTTTCTTAGGTACCTACGCGTGGCCTGCGGACATGTACTGGGGAAGGTGTGAAGGTCGAGTTTCCTCGGCTGAGCCGAGGGAGGGGCCTTCACGCGCAGCCGTTGTGGCTGGTGGTGCTGTTGAGGCTCGTGATGGCCTTCCGGGCCGCATCCGCCGTAGGTACCTGAACACCCTTGGCCAGAACGGCACTTACCACTCACGACGACGGTCCGCCCCCATCAAGCAGCACCCATCAAGGACCCGAGCCAAGTGCTATGAAAGGTCCTTTCCTTGCAAATTTTGCAAGGAAAGGACCTTTCATAGCACTCCGGACACCTACTCGACCGGGAAGCTTTCCGTGACCGGGATGCCCTTCTTCAGCGTCCGGCTCACCGTGCACAGCCGCTCGATGGCGCGGTCCACCGCCGCCGCGAGCGCCTCCCGGTCCTCCGCGGCGAGCGAGGACACGTCGACGTCGAAAGCGACGTGGACGCCGTCGAGTTCCGGAGCGTCGTCACGCCGATCCGCGGTCACACCGACCCGGAAGGTCGAGTCCTCCCCGATCCGGCGCGTGATGAGGTTCTCGGCGGTGACGGCCGAGCAGCCCGCCGCCGCGATCTGCAGCAATTCGGCCGGGGAGAAGGCGCCCTCGGCACCTTTGCGCCCGATCCGGACTTCGGCACCTCGTTCGTTGCGGCCGACGAAGCGGTGCTCGCCGTCGCGCTGGACTTCCAAGGACACGGTTTTCCCTTCGGCTGGTGAATCCTGGCTCAGACGCGCTGAGCGATGACGGTGACCGTCCCCGGGTCCACCTCGGTGAACCCCGCGTCCCGGACCGCGACGACCCCGTCGCGCCGCCACGAACCTTCCGGGTCCTCGATCGGGCACAGCGCCTTCCAGACCGCGACCGGCGGCGTCCGCACCGAGCACCGGAATCCGGTCTCGGCCCAAGCGGCCCGTTCGGCTTCGTCCAGCAGCGAGGCCAGGATCATCGTCGCGTGCCCGACCTGGGCGGCGCCCTTGCCGACGGTCATCGAGACCTCGGGGTTCAGCAGCAACCGCGGGATCCCGTCCGGCGCGGGCCCCGGCTCGTCGGCCGGGAGTTCGCTCCCGGAGATCTGCAGCCGCGAGACCTCTTTCGGCGCGTCGACGACGCGGCCGGGCAGCAACGCCCGCGCCTCGGCGCCGTCGACCTCGATCGTGATGCCCGGCAGTTCCTGGACAGCGTGCCAATGCGCGCCCCGCGCGCGGCGGGCGACCTTGCGGATGCGGCCGTCGACCCACGCCTTGAGCGGCTCGTGCCATTCGCCTTCCGGCTCGGCGCGCTCGTCGAGACAGACCGCGATCGCGGCCGCCGCGGCGGCCTCCAGCAGAGCGGTCCGGGACGGCGGTTCGGCGCGTTCCATCCGCAGGATGACCGGCATGGCGCGGACTTCGGCTGGATCCTCGTCGGAGGTGTCCACCGTGCTTTCCGCGGGGAGACCGAGCCAGTACGCGTAGCGCGCGGCCAGCGGCTCCAGCACACTCATGGCCGGGAAAGCTCGAGACCGTCGGCCGCGTCGGCCGCCTCGATCTCGGCCCTCGTGACCCCGAGCAGGAACAGCACGGCGTCGAGGTACGGGTGCGAAAGCGCGGTGTCGGCGACCTCACGCAGCGCGGGCTTCGCGTTGAAGGCGACACCCATCCCGGCGACCGACAGCATGTCGATGTCGTTCGCCCCGTCGCCGACCGCGACGCACTGCTGCAACGAGATCTCGTACTCCTCGGCGAACCGGCGCAGCGCCGTCGCCTTGCCCGCGCGGTCGACGATCTCCCCGACCACCCGGCCGGTGAGCTTGCCGTCGACCACTTCGAGTTCGTTCGCGGCGGCGAAGTCGAGCCCGAGATCGTCCACAAGGGACTGGATGATCTTGGTGAACCCGCCGGAGACGACGCCGCAGCGGAAGCCCATCCGCTTCAGCGTGCGGATGGTCGTGCGCGCGCCGGGGGTGAGCTCGATCGACGCGGCGACCTCGTCGAGCACCGTCTCCGGAAGGCCTTCCAGCAGTGCGACCCGTCGCTCCAGCGACTCGCCGAAGTTCAGCTCGCCGCGCATCGCGGCTTCGGTGATCTCGCGAACCTGGGGTTCGACGCCGGCGTGCGCGCCGAGCATCTCGATGACCTCGCCCTGGATGAGCGTGGAGTCGACGTCGAAGACGACCAGGCGCTTGGCCCGGCGGGCGAGCCCGGCCCGCTCGACCGAGATGTCGATCCCGGCCTCGACGGCGGCGTCGGCCAGCGCGGTCCGCAAGGCCGCGTCGGCTTCCGGCGTGTCCTGGGCGAGCGAGGCGTAGAGCTCGAGCCCAGTGACCGGGTAGTCGGCGACGCTGCGGATCGAGTCGATGTTGACGTCCAGCGCGGCGAGACGGCGCGCCACGTCGGAGAACGCCCGCGCGGTCACCGGACGGCCGAGCATCAGCAGGACGTGCGTCGAATCCTTCTGGCCGATGGCGAACGGGTCGGCGCCGATGGCCGAGCCGATCTTCACCTCGACCTGCATCCCGACCGAAGCCATCGCCTGCTCGACGTATTCCTGCAGGCCTTCGGGGTCGCGGTACACCCCGGCGAGCACGCCGAGCACCAGCTGACCGCGGATGACCACCTGCTCGACGTCGAGGACGTCGACGTCATGCCGGGAGAGCACGGCGAACAGGACCGAGGACACCCCCGGCTTGTCGGGGCCGGTGGTGGTGATGAGAACTGGTGTCTGCGTCACGGGCTCAGTCTCTCTCAGCCGGGGATGAAAAAGGCGCGTGCCTTGCCCCTGTGTGAGGCAAGGCACGCGCCGATTCCGCTTATCGGGTCACTTCTCGCTGGAGTTGTCCTTGGAGTGATCGCCCGGCATGGCCGCCTCGGTGAGCACCTGGGACGGCGCGCGGTGGGTGTTGACCTTCTGCTTCCCGAAGAAGCCGATCTCACCCTCGGAGTGAATGCGCTCGACCATATGCGGGTAGTGCAATTCGAACGCCGGACGCTCGGAGCGGATCCGCGGCAGCTCGGTGAAGTTGTGCCGCGGCGGCGGGCAGGACGTCGCCCATTCGAGCGAGTTGCCGTAGCCCCACGGGTCGTCCACCGTGACGATCTCGCCGTACCGGTAGCTCTTGAAGACGTTCCAGATGAACGGCAGCGTCGAGGCACCGAGGATGTACGCGCCGATCGTGGAGATCGTGTTCAGCGTGGTGAAGCCGTCGGACTGCAGGTAGTCCGCGTACCGCCGCGGCATACCTTCGGCGCCCAGCCAGTGCTGCACCAGGAACGTGGCGTGGAAGCCGATGAACGTGGTCCAGAAGTGCCACTTGCCGAGCTTCTCGTCCATCATGCGGCCGGTGATCTTCGGGAACCAGAAGTAGATCCCGGCGAAGGTGGCGAACACGATCGTGCCGTAGAGCACGTAGTGGAAGTGCGCGACGACGAAGTAACTGTCGGACACGTGGAAGTCGATCGCCGGCGCGGCCAGCATGATGCCGGTCAGACCGCCGAAGAGGAACGTGACGATGAAGCCCATCGAGAAGATCATCGGCGTCTCGAAGGACAGCTGGCCCTTCCACATCGTGCCGATCCAGTTGAAGAACTTCACGCCGGTCGGGACCGCGATCAGGAAGGTCATGAAGGAGAAGAACGGCAGCAGCACGGCACCGGTCGCGTACATGTGGTGCGCCCACACCGCCACCGACAGCGCTGCGATCGCCAGCGTCGCCCAGACCAGGCCCTTGTACCCGAAGATCGGCTTGCGGCTGAAGACCGGGAAGATCTCCGACACGATCCCGAAGAACGGTAGGGCGACGATATAGACCTCTGGATGGCCGAAGAACCAGAACAGGTGTTGCCAGAGGATCACGCCGCCGTTCGCGGGGTCGAACACATGCGCCCCGAGATGCCGGTCCGCCAGCAGGCCCATCAGGGCCGCGGTCAGGATCGGGAACGCCAGCAGGATCAGGATGCTGGTGACCAGGATGTTCCAGGTGAAGATCGGCATCCGGTACATCGTCATACCGGGGGCGCGCAGGCAGACCACCGTGGTGATCATGTTGACGCCACCGAGGATGGTGCCGAGACCGGATACGACCAGACCGGAGATCCACAGGTCGGCGCCGACGCCGGGCGAGTGGATGGCGTCCGACAGCGGGGTGTAGGCGAACCAGCCGAAGTCGGCGGCGCCACCCGGGGTCAGGAAGCCGGAGATCACGATCAGGCCGCCGAAGAGGTACAGCCAGTACGAGAACGCGTTCAGCCGCGGGAAGGCGACGTCGGGCGAACCGATCTGCAGCGGCAGCACGAAGTTCGCGAAGCCGAAGAGGATCGGCGTCGCGTACAGCAGCAGCATGATCGTGCCGTGCATCGTGAACAGCTGGTTGTACTGCTCCTGCGAAAGGAACTGCTGCCCGGGACGCGCCAGCTCGGAGCGGATCAGCATCGCCATCGCGCCGCCCACCATGAAGAAGGCGAACGACGTGACCAGGTACATGATGCCGATTTGCTTGTGGTCCGTCGTGCGGAACAACCGCAGCAGGTACGAACCCTTAACCGACTCCCGCGCGGGATACGGGCGCGTGGCGATCGGCTTGGGGGCTACGGCCGTCACTCCTGCCTCCAACACTCAAACCTTGTGGTGGTCAATTTCCGGTCGCCGGGGCGGGTCGGGACCCACTCCGACGGCTAGTGGGGATCGTAGCCCTCACTACCGACAGTCGCGCGCACCGGCTGGCAAGATCGCGCCGTGACCGACGAACACACGCGTGCGGGAGTGGCCGCGGCGATCGCCGTCGGTGACCGGTACGGGCTCCCGACAGCCACCCCCGATGTCCTGCATTTCAAGTCGAACGTGCTGGTGAGACTGGGTCCGGTGGTGGCGCGTGTGCCGGGCACGACGCGCCTCGCCCGGCGGTCCCCCGAGGACTGGCTCGCACGCGATGTCGCGCTGTCCAGGCACCTCACGGAACGTGGTGTGCTCGTCGTCTCACCCACGGCGGATCCCCCGGCAGGGCCGCATTTCGCCAACGGCTTGCCGGTCACTCTCTGGCATTACACGCCTCATGAACCGGGGCACACCCTCTCCCCGCGAGAGGTGGCGGAGTCGCTCGCCCGGGTGCACTCCGCGCTCGCGGACTACCCCGGCGAACTGCCCGAACTCGGACCGGTCCATGACCTCCGGGCCCTGCTCGACCGGCATGGTCACACGATGGACGGCGCGGCACCCCGGCTGCGCGAAGAACTCGAACGGGTCGCGGCGGCCCTCCCGGCGGGCGAAGGCCGTCCGCTGCACGGTGACGCCCACCGGGGGAACGTGATCGCGACGGCGGCCGGGCCGTGCTGGCTCGACTTCGAGGACACCTGGTGCGGACCGCTCGGCTGGGACCTCGCCGTCCTCTACTCGGATCTCGGCGCTTCGGCGCTCTCCGCCTACCCTGCCGATGTTCCGCCTTCGTCACTCGAGCCGTTCCTCGCGTTGCGTCGGTTGTTAGAGGTCTGCTGGCGGTTCGTGATCGCCCAGCGGTTTCCCGAGCGACGCGGGGAGGCCGAGGCGGCTCTGGAGCGCTACTTCCAGCGCGTGGGCTAGACGGCCGCCAGCAGGAGTTCCGCCGCCACCTCGACCCCGTCCGTCCGCACCTCACCACCGACCTGACGCGCTCGCTCGGTCACCTCCGGTCGCAGTACCTCGGAGAGCGCGAGGGTCAGCGACTCCGCGCTCGGCTCCCCGGCGATGGAAGTCCCGACACCGAGATCGCGGACGCGCTGCGCGAAATAGGGCTGGTCGAACATCTGCGGAACGAGCACCTGCGGTACCCCGGCCCTGGTCGCCGCCGTGGTCGTGCCGGCGCCGCCGTGATGCACGACCGCCGCGACCCGAGGGAAGAGCGCCTGCTGATTGACCTCCCCGATGGCGAGGCAGTCGGGTTCGTCGTCGATCAGCGACAGTTCGGTCCAGCCGCGGAACACGATCGCCCGCCGTCCGTGCGCCCTCGCCGCGCCGATCATCGCCTTCGCGATCTCTTCCGGCGCGCGGATGCTCCCGAATCCGAAGTAGACCGGCGGTTCCCCGTCGTCGAGGAACGCCGCCAGTTCCGGGGACAACGGGCTGTGGTCCGGCAGGATCCAGGCACCGGTCTGGTGCACGTCCAGCGCCGACGGTCCCCGCCATGGCGCCAGTACCGGATCGGCCGCCAGCCACGGCTCCTCGGTGAAGACATGCCCGCGGACGTCGTCGACCGGCGGCAGGCCCAGCAGTTTCCGCCGCGGGTTGAGCACGCCGCCCCATCGCTCGTTCCACCGTTCCGCGTCTTCGGCCCACAAGACGGGAACGGCGGCGTCGGGATTCTTCGGTGCCCATCCCGGGAAAACGGGCGGACGATGGTGCAGCGAAGGCAGCGTCATCGGGCAATAAGCGGCGAAGAAATAAGGAATCCCTTTCCATTCGGCCACCGAATGGGTGGCGATGTTCAAGGCCATTCCCGCGACGACGGCATCACAGCCCTCGGCCGCCTCCGGCATGGTCTCGAACTGGTTCACGACCATGGCCTCCGCCATCGCGCGCCGCCCCTCGGGGGAAGCCATCGCCTTGGTCATCGCGGAATCCGGTTTCGCGGTCGATCGCAGCTCTGGTCCGAGCGGCGCGAAGGAGATCCCGAGTCCTTCGGCCCATTCACGGAAATCCGGTGGCGCGCAGAGCCGGACGTCCTGGCCGAGTTCCCGCAATCGCGTCGCCAGCGCCACCAGCGGTTGCACCTCGCCCCTTGTCCCGATGGTGGACAGGAGTACACGCATGGGAATCCCCCTTCGGAAAATGTGAAGAGAGGAATTGTGGACCGGGAATGGGGGCTTGCCGCAAGCCCCCGTGTCCGCTATACCTTTGAAGGGGCGAGGGAAACGCTTTTACGCGGGGTACCAGCCCAAGATCGCTTCGACGACTCCGGCCGGATCCTCCAGCGGCGTCAGATGTCCGGCCTCCGGCAAGACGACCAGTGTCGCGTCCGGCAGCGTCTCCACCAGGGTGTTCGCCGCGTCCAGCGGGGTCAGGCCGTCCTCCTCGCCGACCACGACCAGCGCGGGCACGTCCGCCGAGCGCAGTGTTTCGGCCGAATCCGGCCGCGCCGCCATCGCACGGGCCGCCCACGCGATCCCGGACGGCGGCTGCGCGGTGATCAGGTCACCAAGCCGCTCCGCGACTTCCGGCCGGTCGGCGCGGGTCTTCTCGGCGAGCAGTCCTGGCGTGACCGTTCCGGGCAGCCAGCCGGTACCTTCCGCCTCGACCCGGGCCGCGAGGTCGTGCCGGGCCTGCGCGGCCTCGGGAGTGTCGGCCGTCGCCTTCGTGTCGATGAACACGAGCCCGCCGACGCGTTCCGGCGCGGCACGCAGCACCGCCATCGTCAGGTAGCCGCCCATCGAACAGCCGCCAAGGACGACCTTGTCGAGTCCGAGCCGATCGAGCAGGGCCACGACGTCGCGGGCCGCGTCCTCCAGGTTCGGTTCCCGGCCGGTCTCCGGCAGCGGGCTGCGGCCGAGTCCGCGCTGGTCGGGGGTGATCAGCCGGAGGCGCGCCGAGAGCGGCGCGCGCACCGCGTCCCACATGCGGGCGTCGACCGGGAAGGCGTGCAGCAGTACCAGCGGGAGATCCGTCATGACGATAATTCTGTCGCACCCCGGCGCTACCGTCAGAGGTGTGCTGACAGAGATCAAAACGGAGAGGCTGCTGTTGCGGCGGCTGCGCGAGGCGGATCGCGAGAACATCGTCGCGCTGCAGGCCGATCCGGAGACGAACAAATTCAACGTCGTGCCGCATACCGTCGAGGGCGCGCGGGAACTGTACGACGCCTGGATGAAGCAATGGGACGAGCACGGGTTCGGCTATCTCGCGGTGTCCGCTTTGGCCGATCCGGAGGTGATCGTCGGCTTCGGCGGGGTCCGGTATCACGAATGGAACGGCGAGCGCGTGCTGAACCTCGCGTACCGCTTCTGGCCGTTCGCCTGGGGCAACGGCTACGCGACGGAGATGGCGGCGGCCGTCGTCGAATGGGCGGAACGGGAGATCCCGGAGGTGCCGGTGATCGCCAACATCATGGTGGCCAACGAACCGTCGATCCGGGTCGCCGAGCGGCTCGGGTTCAAGATCCACACGGAGGAGGAATTCGAGGGTGCGCCGTCACTGCACCTGCGGCGCTGATCACCGACTGCGCTGATCACCAACGGCCGGGGCGGCGCCTGGCCCGCGCGTCCCAGCAGGGCTTGTGCCAATGGCGGCGGTCGGCGACCCCGCCGGTGTCGTCGGCGGGCCAGACGACCAGATGCGGGATCCCCGGCCGGATCTCGTGGTCGCAGCCGGGGCAGCGGTAGTCCTTGGTGGCTTGCGCGCCGGGCACGGTCCGGACGAGCCACTCCCCGTCCTTGGCCGACTCGGAGCGCGCCCAGCCGGTCGACGCGCCGAGTTCTGGGCGTCCACCGCGATCGGGCCGGTTACGTCGAGGCACGCCGAAACGGTATATGGAGTCCCGGCTCAGCCGCCGAAGTAGGCGCCCGGCGTCACACCGACAGCCCGGCGGAAGGCGACGACGAACGCGCTCGGCGAGGAGTAGCCGATCCGGCGGGAGACCGCGGTCAGCGGCATGCCCTCGGCCAGCAGCGGCAGCGAGGCGCGGAGCCTGGCCTGCACCCGCCACGCCCCGAACGTCGTCCGGCACTCGGTGAGGAACAGCCGCGCGAGTGTGCGCTCGCTCGCGCCCGCGTCGCGGGCGAGATCCGTCAGGCCACGCCGGTCGGCCGGATCGGCGATCACCGCCCGCGCGACGGCCAGCGCGCGCTCGTCGGACGGCATCGGCACGCTGATCGGCACGACGTCCACCGATTCGAGCAGGTCGAAAGCGACGGCTTCGGCCCGGCGGCGCGCGTCGTCGCCGAGGTCGGCCGAGCCGAGGTGTTCCAGCAGCTCCCGTAGCAGCGGCCGGACGGCGACGAGGGTCGGCGACGGCCAGCGCACCGGGCACCGCTCCGGCGCGGCGTAGATCCCTCGCAGCACCGTGCGGGCGGTGGCGCCGGTGCGGTGACGGACCCCGGCCGGGATCCACAACGCCCTGGTCGGGGGCAGCACCCAGTACTGCTCGCCGACGTTCACGCTGAGGATGCCCCGTGCCGCCCAGGCGAGCTGGTGGCCGTCGTGCTCGTGCCACGGGAGCCAGGTGCCGGCGGGCAGGTCCATCTCGCCGAGCACCATCGCCGTCGGCATCGGCGGCAGGAGTCCGATTCTCGACATCGGTTGGCAGCCTATCGCCTACCGGTCACGGCTAGCTTCGGATCCATGCCGATGAACCTGGTGCACCGCAAACTCTGCAGTTCCGCGTTGTGGGCGAAAGCCGTCGCCGCCGAGATGCCGGGCAACGTCGCCGGCTTCGATCTCGGCGATTCGGTACTCGAGATCGGCCCCGGTTACGGCGCCACCACCCGGGCACTCGCCCGGCTCGTCCCCCGGCTCACCGCCATCGAGATCGACGAGACGTCGGCGGAGCTGCTCAAGCGGGAGTTCGACGGCCGCGTGCGGATCGTCCAGGGAGACGGCGCCGCGATGCCCTTCGAGGACGGCGAATTCTCGGCCGTCGTGTGCTTCACGATGCTGCACCACGTGCCGACGACAGCGTTGCAGGACGCGATCTTCGCCGAAGCGTTCCGTGTCCTTCGCCCCGGCGGCGTCCTGCGTGCGATCGACAGCCTGGCGAACGCGCCGTTCCGGCTCCTCCACCTCGGCGACACCATGAACGCGCTCGACCCGGTTTCGGTCTGGCCCCGGCTCACCGGCGCCGGCTTCACCGACATCGAGGTCGACCACGTCCCGAAGCGCTCCGTGCGGTTCTCCGCCCGGAAGCCCGCTGATCGCGTTTAGCGGGCTGAACGCGCTCTGTCAGCCGCGGGCGAGCACCAGGGGGACGAGCTGTTCGGCCGGGGTCAGCGAGCCGTGCTGACCGACCAAAGAGGACTCGACGGCCTCGGCAAGTTCCCGCACGAGCCCGAAACGCCCCTTCGACGCGGCGACGACGTCGCCGATGCGCGGCCGGACACGTTCGGAGACCGGCCCGAACCAGCCCGCCTCGACGGCCTCGTCGCGCGAAAGGATCCACGCCCGGTCACCGATCACTTCGCGCCAGGCCGCGAGCACGTCGGCCTCGGCACCCGGCTCGCTGTAGACGTGCCGCGCCCGGACCTCGCCCCCGATGGCCCGGACGCCGCCGAGCAGCGCGGGGGTGTCGTCGATGTCGAGCGCGCCCTCGACGGTCACCATGCCGTGATCGGCCACGACCGCGAGCAGCGCACCGGAGGGCAAACCGTCCACAATCGACTCGACCAGCCTGTCGACGTGGCGCAGCTGCATCCGCCACGGCGACGAACCCGGTCCGTAGACGTGGCCGAGCATGTCGAGTTCGCTGTGATAGCCCCAGCAGAACGCGGGCCGCGTCTGGAGGCACTGCAGGATGCACGCCGCCAGGTCGCCGAGGGCGTGGACACCGACGTACCGGCCGCCGGACTGGGTCGCGCGGGTGAGCGCCGTGTCGGCGAACTTCGCGGACGAGACCACGCTGGTGGTGATGCCCGCGGCCGCCGCGCGCTCGAACGTCGTCGGCAGGGGCTGCACCTCGCGCGGCGGCAGCTTCCCCCGGAGGTCGCCGCCGTCCTCGTGGCTGGTCCAGCGCAACGCGTTCAGGACGCCCGCACCCGGGACCTCGAAGCTGTAGCCGATCAGCCCGTGCTCCCCCGAGGCCAGCCCCGTGCCGATCGCGCCGAGCCCGGCCGCGGTCGTCGACGGGAAGCCGACCCGCAGCGGCGACTTCGCCAGCTGCGTGAGCACGGGCGCGTCGGCGGCGTGTTCGGCGAGCAGTTCCCAGCCGAGGCCGTCGATGAGCAGGACACACGCGCCGTCCGCCTCGGCGAGGCTCAGCGAGTTGGCGAACTCGGCGGCACCGAGGGCGGAGAGAACGGACGGGACGACTTGGCCGAGGTGCGGCACTTGCGCCGCGACAGGCAGTTCCACCCGGACAGCTTGCCATCCCGGCTCGCGAAAGAAGATGGGATAATGCGGCTATGCCGACTTACGCCTACCGCTGCCGCGAGTGCGCCGGGACCTTCGAACTGCTGCGGCCGATGAGCGAGTCCGGCGCGCCCGCGCCGTGCCCGGAGGGCCACCAGGACACCGTCAAGCTCCTGACGACCGTCGCGCTGACCGGATCGGCCTCCGGTCCGGCCCCTGTTCCCGCAGGTGGGGGCGGCGGCTGCTGCGGAGGCGGTTGCTGCGGCTGAACCACCCGATCGGGTGGGTGTACGTGTGACGAACTAATCATCGGGTACCCCCCTTCCACCAGTCTGGAACCTCCAGTGGTGGAAGGGAGCAAGTCCAGTGGCCACATCAGCACTGGCGGCCGTCGATTTCGGTCAAGGCGTGTCCAGCGCCTGGAGTTCGGTCGCCACCTTCGTCCCCAAACTGCTCGCGTTCCTGGTCATCCTGTTCATCGGCTGGCTGATCGCCAAGGCGCTCGCCAAGGCCGTGAGCATGGTGCTCGAAAAGGTCGGGTTCAACCGCCTCATCGACCGAGGCGGCTTCAAACAGATGCTGGCGCGAAGCCAGTTCGACGCGTCGAACATCATCAGCAAGATCGTCTACTACGCGATCCTGCTGATCGCCCTGCAGTTCGCGTTCGGCGTGTTCGGTCCGAACCCGGTGAGCTCGCTGCTCAACGAGATCGTCGCCTGGCTGCCGCGCGCCATCGTCGCGATCGTCATCGTGGTGATCGCCGGTGCGATCGCCAAGGCGGTCAAGGACCTGGTCGGCAACGCGCTGAGCGGCGTTTCCTACGGCAAGGTGCTCGCCACCATCGCCTCGGTGTTCATCTGGGGTCTCGGCGCGATCGCCGCGCTGAACCAGATCGGGGTGGCCACCGCGGTCACGCTGCCGGTGCTGATCACCGTGCTCGCCACGATCGGCGGCATCGCCGTCGTCGGTGTCGGCGGTGGCCTGATCAAGCCGATGCAGCAGCGCTGGGAGACCTGGCTCGGCCGGGCCGAGGCGGAGATCCCCGCCGCGAAGGCGCAGGCCGAGGCCTATCAGCGAGGCCGGGAGGACGCCCGTCGTTCGGGTGACGTGCCGACCGAGCAGACGACCGTCCACCAGCCGGTTTCCGCCGGGCACCACGCCGCGGACCCGGCGAGGACGCAGCAGGCCGGTGGCGGAATGCAGACCGGTGGCGCTACGCCCGCCCCGCACCAGCAGTTCCCGCCGAGCCAGGGCCAGGTGCCTCCGCACCAGGATCCCGGCCAGCGGCCCCCCGGCGGGTCAATGCCCCCTCCGCCGGAGTACCGCTGACCTAGAACGGGAACGGGTAGGGTGTCCGGCCGCCCTATCCGTTCCCGGTCGGCTGCGGTCGCCTGTCGTCCATCGTGGCGGCCAGCGAACACACGCCGACCAGACGGGCGGTCAGCCAATCGCTGGTGTTCCAGGCCGTCAGATCGGCTGGGGCACGAAACGTCCAGCCCTTGGTCCTGGCCTCGTCGAGCAGGCCTCGCGTGTACCCCGCGAGAAGCACCACCCCGGCGACAGCCGCCGAACCTTCGACCCCCGCCGCGAGGATGTCCCGCACCGCGGCGGAGTGCTGATCGAAGACAGCCGACAGCCCGGGAAGGGCCGCCGCCGCGGCGAGTCCGGCGACGCCGATCTGCTCGTGGAGCCGCGAAAGCGTGCTACGAGCCGAAGATTCCACCCAGGACGAAACCAGATCTTTCACCCGACCAGGTTAGCTACGCGGGACGATTTGTCGACATCCTCGTGACTACGATCTCGCTCAGCAGGCCTTGAGCGCCTGGTCGAGGTCGTGCCACAGGTCCTCGACGTCCTCCAATCCCACCGACATCCGGATGAGCCGGTCGGTGACGCCCGCGCCGCGCCGGTCGTCCTCGGCGACGATCCGGTGGCTGATCGACGCGGGATGCTGGATGAGCGAGTCCACACTGCCGAGGCTGACGGCCGGGGTGATCAGCCGGACCGCGCCGATGAGCGCGTGCGGATCACCGTCGACCTCGAACGCGATCAGCGGACCGCCGAGGCTCGGGTAGTGCACCGCGGCGACGTTCGCGTGCCCCCGCAGCCGCTCGACGAGCTCGGCGGCTGTCGTGGACGCGGCGTTGACCCGCAGCGGCAGGGTCGAAAGGCCGCGAAGCAGCATGTACCCGGCCAGCGGGTGCAGCACGCCGCCGGTGGCGAAGCGGATCTGCCGCAGCATCCCCGCGTCCTCGGCACCGCAGGCGATGACGCCGCCCATGACGTCGCCATGGCCGCCGAGGAACTTGGTCGCGCTGTGCAGGACGAACCGGGCGCCGTGCCGTCCCGGGCGCTGGAGGACCGGTGTCGCGAAGGTGTTGTCGACCAGCACCGGGACCTCACCCGCGGCGCGGACGATCTCCGCGATGTCGACTTCGCGCAGGGTCGGGTTCGCGGGTGTTTCGAGCAGCACCAGACCGGTGTCGGGACGCAGCGCCGAGGCGACCCCTTCCGGATCGGCCCAGGTCACCTCGGTGCCGAGCAGACCGGACGTGAGCATGTGATCGGTGCAGCCGTATACCGGGCGGACGGCGACGATATGCCGTTTGCCTCGCGCGACGGCCACGAGCAGCGAAGCCGACACCGCGGCCATGCCGGTGGCGAACGCGACGGCGTCGTCGAAACCTTCGAGTTCGGCCAGCGCCTTCTCGAACCTTTCGACGGTCGGGTTGCTCAGCCGCCCGTAGACCGGCAGGCCCGACAGCGCGCCTGTGGCGGCGAACTCGTCGATGCGGCCGGCCTCCTCGACGCTGTCCCGTGACGGGTAGGTCGTGGACAGATCGAGCGGAGCGGCGTGGACGCCGAGGTCCGTGAGATCGTCACGGCCGGCGTGGACGGCTCGGGTGCGCAGCGTTGCGGTCATACTCCAGATGGTGCGATTTTCTCCGGATCATCCGCAATATTCTCGGATATCATTCGCCGATGTCGGATTCTGTCGAACTGAGCACGGTTGATCTTCGTATTCTGCGGCTGCTGCAGAACGACGCCCGGATCTCGAACAAGGATCTGGCCGCCGCGGTCGGCATCGCACCCTCGACCTGCCTCGACCGCGTCAACCGGCTTCGCGAGACCGGCGTGATCATCGGCCAGCGCGCGGAGGTGGACGCCGCCAAACTCGGCCGCCCCCTCGAAGCGCTCTTGTTCGTCCAGGTCCGCCCGCACCGGCGGGCGCTGGTGGACTCGTTCGTCGAGCATCTGCTCGCCCTGCCCGAGGTCCGCGCCGTCTACCACCTGACCGGCCCGGACGACTTCCTCGCGCACGTCGCCACCGCGTCCGCGACCGAACTGCAGCGGCTGGTGCTCGACGAGCTGACCGCCCGTGACGAGGTCGCCAGGGTCCACACGAACCTGGTCTTCCAGCACTGGAGCGGGGGACCTTTGCTCCCGCCCGGCTGAGCCGGATCGCCAGGGACGTCCGAAGCGCAGGTCAGTCGATGCGGACCTTGAACGGATGCGTGACGTCGGCCGGGCAGGTGAAGACGTTCAGCACGCCCCGCGCTCCGAACGACCAGCCCGCCGGTCCGTCCTCGGCGACCTCGCAGCCGCAGCCGACCTCGTGTTCCTCCGTGGCCAGCGCGATCGTCTGCCGCAGCTCCGCGCCGCACTCACGGCAGCCCAGGTCGGTGCGGTCGGTCGCGGACCAGGCCGTCCAGCCGCCGATCTTCGAGTACTGCCCCAGCTCCGGCCAGCCCTCCGGATCGTCGCCCGCGCCTTCGGGGATGCCGAGCGCGGCACGGGTCTCCGCCGGGAAGTCGCAGAGCCGGGGCAGCTCGTCGATCGAGCACGGCTCGAACACACAGGGCCGCGGCAGGTATCCGGCCTCGGCGCCACCGGGAGCCGGTGGTGGATCCGCGATGTCCCCCACCTCACCGGAGTCGCGCCACACCAGCCGGACCGCGGGCCCCTGGTGGTACGGGCTGTCGTGCGTCAGCGGGCAGAGCAGGATCTGCAGGACGTCGGCGCCCTCCGGGAACTGCAGCTCCGGGAAGTCGTCCCGGAAGAGCTGCGCCGCGCTGACCATCACCGGGACCGGGCCGTCGAGCGGATGCCCGCCGTTCCAGGCGTCGTCGGAGGCGTCCGGATCGGGTGGCCAGGTCACCGGGCACTCCGGCCACGGTTCGTCCGACGGCCAGAGCAGCGGGCCGCCGAAGTGGCTCTCGTCCGGACCGGGTTCGCCCGGCGCGGGGTGCAGGCGAATCGCGGTCCGGACCAGGTCGTTCAGGCCGGGGATCGGTACCCCGTCGTAAGTCAGCTGACGCACCCCGGCGAGCTTAGAGGTCCGGCAGCGGATCTTCAGGTTTCGCCACGTCCCGCATGATCTCCGCGTCGGCGGCGTGCACGACCGGGATGTACTCGTCGTCGATCTCGTAGTCGATGCCGTTGAACTTGAACCACGGGACGGTGGCGGTGTCGACCGGCCCGATCCGCTGGTTGCGCAGCGTCGTCGAGACGACGCTTTTCGGCGTGTTCCGGCTCAGGTATCCGGTCGTCATGATCGTGATCGACTTGCGGGTCACCGCGAAGAACACGCTGGGATTGGCACTGCCGAAGATGTCGGCTGGGAACACGTAGTGGAGCTCGTCGTCCGGATCGAGAAATTCCTTGATCCGCTTCCTGACCCCCGAGGAAACCGGCATACGTCCAAGCTACCGGCCACTCACCCCCAACGTCCCGATTCCTTCATGGACACGCTCGGCGGCCCGCCGAATAATCGCTCATGGACGGGTCGACGCAGGTACACGGGCGATGAGGTGCCCGACCGATGTCTCGTGAGGGGTAATGAGGGTTATTTGAGGGGTATGTCAAATATGGCGTGATCGGCTCGCTGCCCGGCGGCAGACGAGGACCTGCCCGCTGAGGCGGGGGCGCGTCGCGCGACTGTCCACAAGGGGCACCTTCCAGGGACTCGATTGTCCGATTGATGGCCCTATGTGCGGTTCCGCGTGGGGTCGTGAGTGGCGATTCGGTTAACACCCCACATTGCCACACACCACCCCCGCCCGCAACCGCACAAACCACCCAAGTCGGACAGACTTCTTCGGAAAAGTGTCCCTTGTGGACGCTGGGGCGCGGCCCGGCTTCCGTCAGCTCCGGGTGAGGGGAACTTTGAGGGACTCTGAGTCCCCCAAGGAGTCCTTCACGGCCCGGCCGCTACCGGCCACTCACGAGGACCTACCTGGCCGAGTAGTCCTTGAAGCCCTTCCCCGTCTTCCGCCCGAGCCGCCCCGCCGTCACGAGGTGCTCCAGCAGCGGCGCGGGCGCGAAGCCCTCTTCCCGGAACTCGTTGAACAGCGTCCGCTGGATCGCCAGCGAGACGTCCAGCCCGACGACGTCGAGCAGTTCGAACGGGCCCATCGGCAGTCCGCAGCCCACCTTCATCGCGGTGTCGATGTCGTCGGCCTCGGCGTAGTGCGCCTCGAGCATCTTCACCGCGTCGTTGAGATACGGGAACAGCAGCGCGTTCACGATGAACCCGGCCCGATCGCCGCAGTGCACGGGGTGCTTGCCCACCGCCGCGCAAACGGCGTCCACGGTCGCGACGACGTCCGGCGCGGTGGCGATCGTCGAGACGACCTCGACGAGTTTCATCACCGGCGCCGGGTTGAAGAAGTGCACGCCGACCACGTCCGAAGGCCGCGAGGTGGCGGCCGCGCATTCGATCACGGGCAACGACGACGTGGTCGTCGCCAAAACCGCGCCCGGCTTCACGACGTCGTCGAGCGCGGCGAAGACGGCCTGCTTGACGGCCAGATCCTCGGCCACCGCCTCGACGACGAGGTCGACGTCGGCCAATTCGTCGAAGTCCACCGCGGGCGAGATCCGGCCGAGCGCGGCGGCGGCGTCCGCTTCGGACAGTTTGCCCTTGACGACGGCCTTGTCCAGAGACTTCTTAACCCGCGCGACCGACGCGGCGGCCTTCTCCGCGCTTCGCGCCCGCAGGATGACTTCGTAACCGCGTTTCGCGAACACCTCGACGATGCCTGTCGCCATGGTCCCGGTCCCGACGACACCGACCTTGCGCACCTCTCGCGGCGCCACTGTGTCCACTGTGGACGCCGTAATCGCGTCGGTCACGGTCGGCGAATCGGGTTCGTCGTAGGTGTAGAAACCCTGCCCCGTCTTCCGGCCAAGCAGACCCGCGGTGATCATCTGCTTCAGCAGCGGCGCCGGCGCGTGGAGCCGGTTGCGCGACTGGTGGTACATCGTGTCGAGGATCTCGTACGCGGTGTCCAGCCCGATGAGATCGAGCAACGCCAAGGGCCCCATGGGATATCCGCAGCCGAATCGCATCGCGGCGTCGAGATCCTCACGTGTGGCGTAGCGCTGTTCGTACATCCGCACGGCGTGGTTGAGATACCCGAAAAGGAGGGCGTTCGCGATGAACCCGGCGCGGTCGCCGATCACCACCGGCGTCTTGCCGAGCCGTTCGGCGAACGCGACGACGTCGGTGACGACGTCGGGCTCGGTGACCACCGTCCGGACGATCTCGACCAGCTTGAGGATCGGTGCCGGGTTGAAGAAGTGCATCCCGACGACCTTGCCCGGCCGCGCGGTGTGCACGCCGATCTCGGTGATCGACAACGAAGAGGTGTTGGACACGAAGATCGTGTCCGGGCCGGTGATCTTGTCCAGCGCCGCGAAAACGTCGGTTTTGGCTTCGAGGTTCTCCGGGATCGCCTCGATCACCAAGTCCACATCGGACAGTTCTGACAGCGACGTCGTGTACCGGATCCGGTCCAGCAGCGCGCTCCGGCCGTCGGCGTCGAGCTTGCCGCCGGACACCGCCCGTTCGGTCGAATGCTCCAGATGACCCCGGCCCCGGTTCACCCCGTCGTCGTCGATCTCCACCGCGACCACGGACACACCGCTTCGCGCGAGCACCTCGGCGATCCCGGCACCCATGGTGCCGAGACCGATGACTCCCACACTCGAGATTTCCCGCGCCACAACCGGCCTCCGGAGGTTACTCGCTGGTAATTTCTCCGATCGTGCCATGCCGGGGCGCGGAAAGCAGCGGCTGTCACCCTCCTAATCGAGTAAGTGTCACTCGCGGACGAGGTCGGACCGGGGTCTTTCCCCCGCATGCGACGCGCGGAAGGGACCGTTCACGACCGCCCCGTGGGTACATGAAGGCCCCTACGCCTTACCTGCACGAGGGTGGTGGTTCCGCGGGCATCGTTGCCCGGTGTCACAGCTTGATCAACGGAAGATCCGGGACACTCAACGTCCCCAATCCTCCGTCGATCAAGCTCGTACCCATCACGACCTGCGGACCGGCAATCGAGCGGGGAAGATTCCGGACGTCCAACGGCCGGAATCTTCCCCACCCGAACAGACGAGCCTTGTACTTGGGTCGCCGCGGAGGCCTTCACGGCACGGGACCCTCAGCTCACTCGCCGAAGTTCTGGTCGACGAGGTCCTTGACCTTGGTGAGCGCTTCTTCGGCCTGCGCTCCCCGCGCGCGGACCTCGATCCGGTCGCCCTGACGTGCGCCGAGGGCCATCAGCGCGAGCACGCTGTTGGCGTCCGCGGTCTCCTCGCCGAGCCGCACGGTGACCTCGGCGTCCAGCCCCGCGATGCTCCGGACCAGTACCGCGGCGGGCCGCGCGTGCAATCCGACGTCGTTCCGCAGCGTGAGTTCGACGCTGCTCTCGCCGTCCTGCGCGCCGCTGTCGAACGTCAGATCCGGCGGCGCGCCAGCCGAAGCGGCGGCTTCGGCGACGGCCTTGCGGTCCGCGCCGCCCTGCGCCGCGACGGCCGCGGCGATCGCGCCCTCGACGAGCGGAGCGTCCACGACGACCGCCGCCGACGGATCTGCCAGCGACTCGACGGCGAGGTCCGCTGTCATCTGCGCGCTGCCGAGGTCGTACAGCAGGACGACGCCCGCGCCGGAATCGGCACGCTGCGTCGCCGCGACGACCTCGTCGTAATCCGTGCCGATTCCGCCTTCCGACAGCCCGCCGGCCGCCGCGATGGTGACGTCCGGCGCCATCTGCGCGGCGAGTTCGGCGAGCCCTTCGGCGAGTTTGGCGCTGTGGGAGACCAGCACGATTCCGACGCTCACTTGGCGGCCTCCGCGAAGGCTCGCAGCAGCAGCGCCGTCGAACGGGCGCCGGGATCCATATGCCCCTTCGCGCGCTCGCCGAGATAGGACGCGCGCCCCTTGCGCGGAACGAGGTCCACAGTGGACTCGGCGCCCTTGTCGGCGGCATCGGCCGCGGCGGTCAGGATCGCCGCGATATCCGAATCGGCCGCCTCCTCGGCGGCGGACACGGCGGGGATCAGCGCGTCGACCATGGTCGCGTCCCCGCCGACGGCCTTGCCGCGCGCCTGCACTCCTTCGAGCGCCGCGCGCAGCGCCTCGACGAGCAGACGGCCGTCCACTTCGGCCGCGTCGCCCAGCTTGACCGACGCGCGCAGGAAAGCCGTGCCATACAACGGCCCCGCCGCCCCGCCGACCTTTGAGATCAAGGTCGTGGCGGCGAGTTTCGCGACCGCCGCCGGGGTTTCGGGCGTCGCGGTGTCCAAAGCGGACACGATCGCGGCGAACCCCCGGTCCATGTTCTCACCGTGGTCGGCGTCGCCGATGGCACGGTCGAGGTCGATCAGTTCGACCCGATGCTCGGCGATCACCGCGGCCGCCGCCCGCAAGGCGGCGGCGAGCGTCTCGGCGGTGCAGGACTCACCTTTGGCACCCCTCATCTCAGACTCCCCACCTCAGTGCCGGGGTGTGCACCGGCGCGTCCCACAACTCGGTCAGCTCGTCGTCCAGTTTCAGCAAAGTCAGGCTCATCCCCTGCATCTCGAGACTGGTGATGTACGGCCCCACCAGGCGCCGTTCGACCACGATCCCACGCTCGGCCAGCAGCCGCTCGGCGATCCCGTGCGCCAGATACAGCTCGACCAGCGGGGTGCCGCCCATCGAGTTCGTGAACAGCAGGACCTTGTCGCCCTCGGTGAACGGCAGGTCCGTCACCACCGCTTCGACCATGCGCGCGACGAGTTCGTCGGCCGTCACCACGGCTGTCCGCTCGATACCGGGTTCGCCGTGGATCCCGATGCCGAACTCGATCTCGTCGTCGGCGAGGTCGAAACTCGGCTCGCCCGCGTGCGGCACGGTCGGCGCGGTGAGCGCGACGCCGATCGAGCGGACCTGGCCGATCACCTTGCGCGCCAGGGCCTCCACCGCGTCGAGCGAGTCGCCGCGTTCGGCGGCGGCGCCGGTGATCTTCTCCAGCAGCACCGTTCCGCCGACACCGCGGCGACCGGCGGTGTAGGTCGAGTCCTTGACCGCGACGTCGTCGTCGATGACCACGCTGCGCACGTCCAGCCCCTCGGCGGCCGCGAGTTCCGCGGCGGTCTCGAAGTTGAGCACGTCCCCGGTGTAGTTCTTCACGATCAGCAGGGCGCCCGCGTCCCCGGTGGTGGCCTTGACCGCGGCCTCGACGGCGTCCGGTGTCGGCGAGGTGAACACCGCGCCGGGCACGGCGGCGGTCAACATGCCCCGCCCGACGAAGCCGCCGTGCAGGGGTTCGTGTCCGGAACCGCCGCCGGAGATCACCGCGACCCTGTTCGCCACGGGTGCGTCCACCCGCACCACGATCGCGGGATCGTCCGCCACCCGCAGGACGTCCGCGTGCGCCGCGGCGAGTCCGCGCAAGGATTCCGCGACCACCGTCTTCGGGTCGTTGATGATCTTCTTCAAAGTGGCCTCCGACACGTCGGCGGGTGGGGTGTCCCCTTCCTACCGCCCGCGGCCGGATGCCGCCAGCACCTAGGGCTTCGGCAGCTTGGAGAGCACCGATTTGGCGACCTTGGCCGCCTTCTCGCAGGACGCCGCTTCGTCCTTCTTCTCGTCATAGTTCTTGTAGATCACGCCGACGATCTCGACGTCTTCGTCGACCCACGGCTTGTGCTGCCACTCGATCTTGCACTCGGCCGAACTGACGGTACCCGCCTTCTGGTACACGGGGACGCCGTCGATCTCGATCTTCTTGGTCCCGTCGCGTTCCTCGGGCGGCAGGCCGGTGCGGAAACCGATGGAGATCCGCGGGTTGGAGCCCGGGGTCCAGTCGCAGCTGTGGAAGCTGGTCAGCGTGGTGGCGCCATGCGGCACGACTTCGCCGAGAACGGCGGCGTCGGCGGCGGTGCACGGATCGACGGCTGTCAGCGTGCCCGCGCTGGACGGGTACTTCGCGGGCGACGAGTGCAGGCTCTTCACGGCCTTCGCGGCCACCGCGCGAGCGGCAGCGCATGGATCACCGCCGTCGTAGGTGACCGAGAAGCCGACCCCGCGCTCCGGCTTGCGCAGCGTCATGATGCCGACGTCGCAGCTCTTGCCGTCCTTGCTCTTCCGCTCCACCTGCGGCAGCCCCTCGACCGCCGTCACGGTCACACCTTGGCTGGAGCTGTAGACCGACGCGCCGATATCGACGCTGACCGAGAGCTGCTTGCCGCCGGCGTCGGTCACCTTCGCCCGGCAGGAGCCGAACGACGTCGACGACGGCCGCGGGTCCTCCGGGGTGCCGAGGCTGCTCAGCACCTCCTTGCCCACCAGCGGGCACGGGTCGATCGTGCGCATCACCGCGGGGGTGACCGCCGGATCGTTGATGTCCCCGCTCGGCACCTCACCGCCGGAACCGGCTTCGGCGGCGACGGTGGTACGGGCGAAGTTGGACTTGCCGAGGTTCTGTCCGCAGGCCGACAGCGCGCCGAGCGCGGCGACCAGGGCCAGCGCGGACGCGATCCGGCGACGTCGAGCGTTGAGCAGCACGACGTGCACGGTAGCCGGACCGCCTCTCCGCTGTCCGGACAACCCGGCTATTCGCCGCCCTCGCCGGTTTCCGGTGTGGGCGGCACCACGATGGGCCGCAGTTTCGCCCACAGCATGAACAGCGCCGCGAACACCAGCATGCCGATGCCCGCCCACAGGTTGATGTTGACGTCGGCGGCCTTGGCGCGCTCCTCGGCGGTGGTGAACCAGATGCCCATGATCGTGAGCACCAGGCCGTAGCCGCCGATGAGCAGGGCGATGATCAGCCGGATGTCGAAGACGCCGGCCTTCTTGGGAGCTTGGGAAGCAGCCATCTCCGGCCTCCTAGAAGATGATGTTGAGCGCGATGGTCAGGATCAGCACGATGCCGGCGAGCAGGCCCGGCTTGCGGTACCAGCCCGCGTCGTCGCCGGTTTCGTCGTGCTTCAGCGACTCCTTCGGGGTGAGGGAGTAGACGAGGCCGACCAACTGGGCCTCCGGCTTCGGCGCGGTGGCGAGCGAGACCCCGACGCTGACCGCGATGTCGACGACGAACGCCGTACCGGCGGCCACGAAACTGATGCCCTGCCCGGTGAGCCCGAGGACCCCGGCCTGCGACAGCAGCCACACGGTGATCGCGGAGGCGGTACCGGACACCAGGCCGACCCAGCCCGCCGTCGGCGTCATCCGCTTCCAGAACATACCGAGGATGAAGGTGGCGAACAGCGGTGCGTTGAAGAAGGAGAACAGGTCCTGCAGGTAGGTCAGGATGTTCCCGGAGTTCGACGCGATGAACGCGGTGCCGATCGCGAGCACGGTGCCGATGGCGGTGACCATGCGGCCGAGACGGAGGTAGTAGCCGTCCGACTCGTTCTTCTTCACGTACGACTGCCAGATGTCGTAGGTGAAGACCGTGTTGAAGGAACTCAGGTTCGCGGCCATACCGGCCATGAAGGACGCGAGCAGACCGGCGAGCGCGACGCCGAGCATGCCGTTGGGCAGCAGGTCGCGCATCAGCAGCAGGATCGCGTTGTTCGCGGTGACCCCGCTGGGCGCGTCGCCGCCTTCGAGCAGGACCTGCTTGTCCTGGACGTACTCGGACACGGTGACCGCGGCGATCATGCCGGGGATGATGACGATGAACGGCACCAGCATCTTCGGGAAAGCGCCGATGATCGGCGTCCGCCGCGCGGCCGACATGCTCTTCGACGCCATGGCCCGCTGGACCTCGACGAAGTTCGTCGTCCAGTAACCGAAGGACAGCACGAAACCGAGGCCGAACACGAGGCCGAGTACCGACAGGAAGCTGTTGCCGAAGCCGGTGAGGTTGTCACCCGGCCACGAGTGCAGCTGCGCCTCGCCGCCGGGGCTGGCGGTGACCTTGTCGACCAGACCCTGCCAGCCACCGACCTTCACCAGGCCGACGATGGTCAGCGGCAGCAGCGCCGCGACGATCACGAAGAACTGCAGGACCTCGTTGTAGATCGCGGCGGAAAGGCCGCCGAGCGCGGTGTAGGAGAGCACGACCGCGGCCGCGACGATGATCGACACCCACAGCGGCCAGCCGAGCAGGAGGTTCACCACGCTGGCGAGCAGGAACAGGTTCGCGCCCGCGATCAGGATCTGCGCGCTCGCGAAGCTGATGCCGTTGACCAGGTGCGCGGGTTTGCCGAACCGGCGGAGCATGAACTCCGGGACACTGCGGACCTTCGAGCCGTAATAGAACGGCATCATCACGATGCCGAGGAACAGCATCGCCGGGATCGCGCCGATCCAGAAGTAATGGACGGTCGGCAGGCCGTAGAGCACGCCGTTGGCCGACATGCCCATGATCTCGACCGCACCGAGGTTGGCCGAGATGAAGGCGAGACCGGTGACCCAAGCGGGCAGTGAGCGGCCGGAGAGGAAGAAGTCCAGGCTGCTCGAGACCGACCTTCGCGCCATGTACCCGATGCCGAGTACCAGTGCGAAATAGAAGGCGAGCAGGACGTAGTCGATAGGACTTGCGTCCAGCCGCAGGTTCGCATCGGCCAGCACGTGCAACCGACCCACCTCCATAGTGAAAATGTCCACGAGAAACGCCGGTAACGCGTCAATCGCGGACCATACTGCATGGATTCAGGAGCGGCAGCGTGGGAGGGTGAGGTCTGCCCGGATGTGTCCGATCGGGCAGTTTTCATGACAATTCTTGTCCGATGGAGCGAGAAAGGGCCGCTCCGGCTTTCGCCAGGAACGGCCCTTCCCCGCGACCGGTGGGGGTTTACCGGTCCGTTGGCAGGCCGACTTCGCCGTCCTCCTTGATCAATCGGGCGAGGACGTCATCCGGCAGGTACGTGCGATGCGGGTAGCCCGGACCCCACGAGTTGAGGAACGGGACCGCGCCGAGTTCGTCGGCGCGCGGGTTGCCCAGTACCTCGTGCACCTCCTCGACGCTCTTCGCCCAGCGGAAGGCCTGGATGCCGTTCTTCACGTCGGGCGTGTAGGCGGCCCGCTTGACGTGGTCGTCGTCGGCGTAGCTCTCCGACCACGGGACATGGCCGAGTTCGAGCAGCACCTCGGCCGCCGCGCGGACGGACGTGCCGTTGTTGTCCCCGGGGTTGGTCTCGTCCCATTCGTCGCGCAGCTTCGCCTGATCCCACAGCCAGCGCGCGGCGTAGAGCTCGTTGTTGAACATCGTCATGCAGCGCGACCAGCCGAATCCGACGCAGGCACCCTCTCTGCCCTGGTCGTAGAAGGCGTACTGGGTCTCGCCGTCGGTCGATTCGCCGGGTTCGAGACAGACGCAGTGCCCACCGCGGATCCGGGTGAGCGATTTCGCGCCGCCCTTCGCGACGAAGAACTCGCCGGACTTCTCGTCCTTTTCCGGCACGTCGAATTCCTTGTACCAGTTGACGCCGATGACGACCGGTGACCGGGTGGGCCGGTCCTCGGTGGCCAGCGCGGTCAGCGGATAGCGCTCGACGTGACGCCAGTCGTCCGGGATGAACCGGCCGAGGCGATCATCCGCCGGCTCGTTGCCGATCGGGCGATAACGCATGGGATCCTCCTATCCCTCATCCCACCGGAATACCGCCGGCGAGTTCACTGCGGCACAACCTTTTCCAGAAACCGCCGCGCGGCCTCCCGCCCGCTTTCGAAGAGGCGCTTCTTCTCCTCTTCGCCGAGCCCGAAGTCGACGGCGGAAACACCGGTCGTATCGACGTACACCGTCCGCCGGTTCACACCTTCCTCGTGCAAGCGGTAACGATTCCAGTCCGACATCAGGGTTTCGAGCGAACTGATGGCGATCCGCAACGCACTCTTCACCGGTTTGTCCCGGCCGCCGACCGGTTCCCCGGAAAGCTTCACACCCCAGGTCGGCCAGCGCGCGGGCTTCGAGTCGGTCCGGTCGAAGACGGTGATCGGGAAGTTCGACAGCAGACCGCCGTCGACCCAGGTGACCGACCCCTCGGGGCGGACGTCGAACTGCACCGGCCGGAAGTAGAACGGAATGGACATCGAGGCGCGGACGGCGTCGACGATCTTTTCCGCACCGGGATCGCGGCCGTACTGGGAATAATCCCAAGGCAACCGGACGAGCACGCGGCGGGTCAGGTCGCTGACGTGCACGACCAGGGAATACCGTTGGTACGAAAGCAAAGTACCTTCGGGATCGTCGATGGCGAGATCGGCGAAGGTACGCACGCCGACCTCGTCCAGCAACGGCGTGAGCCATTCGGCGAGATAGTCACCGGTGTGCATCCCGTCGTGCAGGAGCAGATCGACACCGTCGCCGATCGGGCCGGTGACCTTGTCGAGCAGGGACTGATCCTGGAACCGGCGGCAGTCCATGTCGTTCATCACCGCTTCGAGCCCGCCGAGATCCTTCCCGGCCTTCTGATAAGCGGCGACCAGTGTCGCGACGATCGCGCCGGCGCTCGTCCCGGCGACCCGGGGGAACGAGTAACCGGCTTCGTGCAACTCCAGCACCGCGCCCAGCAACCCGATACCTTTGACGCCGCCGCCTTCCAGCACCAGATCGACGTGCTTCGGAGAATCAGCCATGTCCATCACCCCTGCACCCCGCGACCACCGAATTTCGGCGGTTCCCCTCGCGGAAATCGAGTGTGACACAGCGCATGACCGGCGATTCCGGCATTCACCCGAATGACCCAGAAATAGCTGCTTCTTTTGCCGGTCGATTCGAGTTCGTTAATTTCCAGCGCACTTTCGGGCATTACGTGGCGTCCGAAAGAATGCAGATACAGGGTCAAGGACTCGATTCGATATCGGCCTTTCAACGCCCCTGCCCGCCACGCATGCAGCCCCCTCTGGCCCCCAAGTCCGGTGTGTCCGTGAAGGCCTCCTTCCCTACTCTCAAGGTAGGGAAGGAGGCCTTCACGGACTTCCTGGCGAAGGTGGCGTGTTCGGGACGGATGGTGGCCCGGGTGACGTCACACCGCACTCGCGTGCTTGAGCACGCGTGTTCAGTCCTCTGGACGGGGGGGGCGGGGGACGTCAGAAGAGGCGGAACTCGTCCGACTCGATGCCGCGCAGCGCGTCGTAGTCCAGCGTGAGGCACCGGATCCCCCGGTCCTCGGCCAGCACTCGCGCCTGCGGCTTGATGATCTGCGCCGCGAAGACGCCCTGCACCGGTGCCAGCAGCGGGTCGCGGTTGAGCAGTTCGAGGTACCGCGTCAACTGCTCGACACCGTCGATCTCGCCGCGCCGCTTGATCTCCACGGCGACGCTGGCGCCGTCGGCGTCACGCGCCATGATGTCGACCGGCCCGATCGCGGTCGGGAACTCCCGCCGGACCAGGGTGTAGCCCTCGCCGAGGGTCTTGATGTGCTCGGCGAGCAGTTCCTGCAGATGCGCCTCGACGCCGTCCTTCTGCAGGCCCGGTTCCGCGCCGAGTTCCTGGGCGTGGTCGTGGAAGATCTCGTCGATGGTGATGACGAGCTTCTCCCCCTGCTTGTTCTCGACGATCCACAGCTTGCCGTCCTCGATCAGCCAGCACGGCGGGCTCATCCAGTTCAGCGGCTTGTAGGCACGGTCGTCCGAGTGCACGGACACCGAACCGTCGGCCTTCACGAGCAGCAGCCGCGTGGCCATCGGCAGATGGGCGGTCAGACGGCCGGCGTAGTCGACCTGGCAACGAGCGATCACTAGGCGCACCCCGCGAGGGTAGGACAAGCGTCGCCATACTGGTCGCATGGACCCCGTTCAGCGTGTCAGCTCGCGTGAGGTGTACCGGAACAACTGGATGACCGTGCGCGAAGACGCCATCAGGCGGCTCGATGGTTCCGAAGGGATCTACGCCGTCGTCGACAAACCCACCTGTGCCGTGGTGATCCCCTTCGACGGCGCCCGGTTTCACCTGGTCGAGCAGTTCCGCTACCCGCTGGGCCAGCGGCGCTGGGAGTTCCCCATGGGCACCGCCCCCGACCTCGCCGACATCCCGCCGCTCGAACTCGCCGCCCGCGAACTGCGCGAGGAGACCGGGCTGATCGCGGGGTCGATGACCGACCTCGGCCGTACCGACATCGCCCCCGGTATTTCGAGCCAGCGCGGTCGCGTGTTCCTCGCCACGGATCTCACGCAGGGTGAAGCCCAGCGCGAGGTCGAAGAGCAGGACATGCGGACGGCGTGGTTCGAGCGCGACGAGTTCGAGAAGATGATCGCTTCGGGTGACATCACCGACGCGCAGACGCTGGCCGCTTACACGCTCCTGCTGCTGCGCGAACGCTCCTGACCCCGCTCACGCGCGCGGGTTCAGTCCGGCCAGACCGGGGAGCGCTTCTCCAGGAAGGCCGCCATCCCCTCACGCGCCCCGGGCAGCTGTGACGCCGAAGCCATCACTTCCAGCGCCAGCGCGTAGGCGTCGGCCTCGGGCCGGTCCAGCTGCGCGTAAAGCGTCTGTTTCCCGATCGCCTTGCTCGCCCTGCTACCTCGCGTAGCGCGCTTCAGCAAGGAAGCGACGGCGTCGTCCAGCGAGTCGTCCGCGACGACGTGGTTCACCAGGCCCCAGTCCAGCGCGGTCGCCGCGTCGACGACGTCGCCGGTGAGTGCCAGCTCCATCAGCCGTTTCCGCCCGATCGAGCGGGCCACCGGTACCGCGGGGGTGTGGCAGAACCAGCCGCCCTTGCCACCCGGCAGGGCGAACCCGGCGGACTCGGCGGCGACGGCGAGGTCGCAGGAGGCCACCAGCTGGCAGCCGGCGGCGGTCGCGAGGCCGTGCACCCGCGCGACGACGACCTGCGGCACCGACTGCATCGTGCGCATCAGGTCCGTGCACAGCCGCAGCAGCTCGCGCACGCCTGTCAGGTCGCGTGCGGCGACGTCGCCGAAGTCGTGTCCCGCCGAGAACACCGGTCCGGCGCCCGCCAGGACGATGCCGGTGGCGTCGGTCCGCCCGGTCTCGCGGAACGCCGCGAGGAGTTCGGCGAGATGGTCCGCCGACAGCGAGTTCCGCCGCGCGGCGCGGTTCATGGTGATGGTGACGGTGTCGCCGTCCCGCTTCACGAGGATGTGCTCGTACTCGGCCATGCTTCGACGGTAACCGACCGGAACGTCCGGCGATACGAATCGGGTGCGACGCCGACGTCGGCCCGCAGCCGTCGCCGCAGGTTGGCGGCGGTGCCGAGGCCGGACCGCTGCGCGACCCGCTCGACCGGGAGTTCGGTCGTCTCCAGCAACCGCCGCGCGAGCCGGACCCGCTGCGCACGCAGCCAGCGCCCCGGCGTGACGCCGGTGGCCGCCGCGAACTCGCGGTGGAAGGTCCGCTCGCTCAACCCGGCGTGCCCCGCGAGGTCGTCGACGCCGATGTCGTCGGCGATCCGCTCGAGTGCCCAGTCCATTGTGGACGACAGACTCGGCCGTGCTGGCTTGGGCGGCAACGGATTGTCGACATACTGCCGCTGTCCGCCTTCCCTCGCGGGCGGCATCACCAGCCGCCGGGCGAGCGCGGACGCGACCTCGGCGCCGTGATCGCGTCGCACCAGGTGCAGGCAGAGATCCAAGCCGCCGACGACACCGGCGGACGTCAGCACGTCACCCTCGTCGGTGAACAGGACGTCCCGCTGGACGACGGCGTCGTGAGCGGCGGTTTCGAGGTCGTCCAGCAGCCGCCAGTGCGTGGTGACCGATCGGCCGTCGAGCAGCCCGGCCGCGGCCAGGGTGAAGGCGCCGGAACACAGCGACGCCACGGTGATCCCGTTCCGGTGCGCCTTGCGCAGCGCGGCGACGGCGGCCGCGGGCACCTCGGCGTGCGGATCGACCCGGCCGGGTACGAGGACGAGATCGCAGCCGTCGAGCCCGCTGAGCCCATGGGTCGCCTCGATCTGGCCGAACGGGCGAGTGGCGACCGTCGCACGGCTCGGCGAACACAGCCGGACCTCGAAAGGGCCGACGCCGCTGTCGGTCCGGTCCACGCCCCAGACCTCGCCGATCACGCCGAGGTCGAAGGACCGGCTGCCCGGCAGGAGGAGCACACCCACGGTTCGCATGGCAGAAAAGTACCGCATCGCGCGTCTTCTGCCACTTCCCGCCGGTCGACGGAAGCACGAAACTCGAAGCCATGACCACTGAAACCAAGGCCCTGCTCGTGATCGACGTCCAGCGCGGCTTCGACGAGCCGGTCTGGGGACCGCGCGACAACCCCGGCGCGGAAGCCAACATCAAGGCGCTCGTCGACGCCTGGCAGGAACGGGGGCTGCCGATCGTGCTGGTGCACCACGACTCCGTCAAACCCGGCTCGCCGCTGCGGCCGGGACAGGAGGGCAACCACTTCAAGCCCGAACTCGACGGCGTCCGCGCGGATCTCGTGTTCGGCAAGAAGGTCAACTCGGCCTTCCACGGCGACATCGACCTCGACGGCTGGCTGAAGACACGCGGCATCACCTCGTTCGTCCTCGCCGGCATCCAGACGAACTTCTGCTGCGAAACCACCGCGCGGGTCGGCGGGAACCTCGGCTACGACGTCACTTTCGCCCTCGACGCCACCTTCACCTTCGACCTCGCCGGGCCGGACGGCAGCGTCCTGACCGCCGCCGAGCTGTCGAAGGCGACCGCGACGAACCTGCACGGCGGCGGGTTCGCCACGGTCACCTCGACGAAGGAGATCCTCGGGAGCCTCTGAGACCTCCGGAGCGGGTGGGCCGGGTTGGTCGTGAGTGGCGATTCGGGGTCTAAACCCAATAGCCACACAACACCCGCGGTAACCAACCGC
>NZ_JBVIRO010000002.1:22237-172896 GCF_055575975.1 Amycolatopsis sp. NPDC033938 | reverse complement strand
GTTTGGGGGTTTGGGGTTAAACCCCCAAAACCCCCACCCACGACCCGCTGTACCGACGCTCTCCCGCGGCCGACCTCACGCCCGGTCTCCCGCGGCCGACCTCACGCCCGGTCGATCACGGCCTTGAGGAACCGCCGCGTCCGATCGTGATCGGGATCGTTGAACAACTTCTCCGGCGTGGCGTCCTCCAGGACCTGCCCCTGGTCGAACATCATCACCCGGTCCGAAACGTCCCGCGCGAACTGCATTTCGTGGGTGACACAAAGGATCGTGATGTCGGTCGACGCCGCGATCTCGCGCAGCACGCGCAGCACGTCCGCGACGAGTTCGGGGTCCAGCGCGGAGGTCACCTCGTCCAGCAGCAGCACGTCCGGCCGCATCGCGAGCGCGCGGGCGATCGCGACGCGTTGCTGCTGGCCGCCGGAAAGCCGCGTGGGATGGGCGTCCTTCTTGTCCGAAAGGCCCACCATCTCCAGCAGTTCGACGGCTCGCGCTTCGGCCTCGTCCCGGGAAAGGCCGAGCGAGTGGATCGGCGCCTCGGTGATGTTGCGCAACACGTTCATGTTGGGGAACAGGTTGAACTGCTGGAACACCATGCCGATCCGCTTGCGCACGGCCCGCAGGTACTTCTCGTCGGCGGGCACCAGTTTCTCGCCGCGTTTCCGGTGACTGAGGTAGTCGCCGCAGACCTCGATGGTGCCGCCGTCGACCTTCTCCAGTGTCATCAGCAGCCGAAGGATCGTCGTCTTGCCGGATCCGCTCGGCCCGATCAGCGAGACGAACTCCCCTGGCGCGACGGTGAAATCCAGGTCCCGTAGCACCACATGATCGCCGTAGGACTTGACCACCTGAGAGAACCGGATCATCGGGGAATCAACTGTGGGCGGCACGTCGCTCCAACCTTCTCACCAGAATCGAAGCCGGCAGGCTCACCAGCAGGAACAGCACCCCGGCCAGGGTGTAGGGCTCGATGACGCGGAACGTGTCGGCACCGACCTCCTTCGCCTTCGCCAGGACGTCGACGACGCCGATCGCCAGCAGCAACGGGGTTTCCTTGAACATCGAGATCGTGTAGTTGCCGAGCGCGGGCAGCACCCGCGGGACCGCTTGCGGCAGGACGACCGCGGTCCACACCCGTGACCTCGGCAGATTCAGCGCGGTCGCGGCCTCCCACTGTCCTTTCGGGACGGCTTCGATCCCGGCACGGTAGACCTCGGCGGCGTAGGTCGCGTAATGCACGCCGAGCGCCACCACACCGGTGACGAACGGCGACATCGTGAACCCCGTCAGCGGTGGCACGACATAGAAGATCGCGAACACCTGGATCAGCAACGGAGTGCTGCGGACGAACTCGATGAACAGCCGGACCGCCGGTGCCAGCACGGGAATCCCGGCCCGGCGGATCAGCGCGAACACCAGCCCGAGCGCGTACGCGACGACGGAGGCGAGCAGGGTGATCTCGACGGTGACGAGAAGCCCTTCCAGCAGCAGCGGAATCGAGTCGAACGCCGCTTCCCAGCTCCAGTCCATCACACACCTCCCGCGGTGGCCGTCATCTTGGCCGGAGCCCGCCCGAGCCGCCGCGCCGCGGTCCGTTCCAGCAGCCGCATCCCGCTCGTGATCATGAGCGCGAGCAGGAGGTAGAGCACGAGTTCGGTGCCGTAGATCCAGCCGATCTCGGCACTGAACACCGGCCGCAGCAGTTCACCTTGGCGCGCCATCTCCGGGACACCGATGAACGACAGCAGGGCTGTGCTCTTCAGCAACTGGATGAAGAGATTGGTGAACGGTGGCAGCATTTCCGCGAACGCCTGCGGCAGGATCACCCGCCGCATCCGCTGAGCTGGGGTCAGGTTGAGCGCGATGGCGCCTTCGAACTGCGCGCGCGGGACCGAGTTCACCGCGCCTCGGACGATCTCCGCGCCGTAGGCCCCGTGGTTGAGCCCCAGCACCAGGATCCCCGCGAACATCGGGACGAGCTGCAGGCCGACCAGTACCGGAAGGACGAAGTACAGCCAGAACAATTGGACGACTTCCGAGGTGCCACGGAAGATCTCCACGTAGCCGCGGGAAATCCCCCGCACCGTCCGGGACGGCGATCTCAGCGCGAGCCCGGCGACCAGGGAGAGCACCACGGTGAGCGCGATCCCGCCGAGTGCGGCGGCGACGGTCGCGGTCAGTCCACTGAGGACGGTGGTGACGATGTGCGATACCGACGACGACATGACGTCAGCCCCGTTACACCGCGCAGAGTTTCTCTGTGGTGACGTCGGCCTTCGGCAGGTTGTCCGCCGAGAAACCGAACGGCGTCACGATCTTGGTCCATTCGCCGCTGTCGTGCAGTTTCTTGAGTTCGGCGTTGAACGCCTCACGCAGCGGGTTGTCGTCCTTGCGGAAGACGAAGGCACCGGCGGAGACGACCGGCTTGCCGTCCTTGACCGGGTCGAAGCCCGGGGTCACCTCCGCCGCGGCGCCCGGGCTTTTGGCCAGGACGTCCTTGAGAGAGATGTCGGTGAGCGCGGCGCAGTACACGCGGCCGTCGGTGACCGCGCGGAGCATGTTGTCCTGCGAATCGAGGGTGACGATCTGGTCCTCGGCGACACCGGAGTCGGTGGCGTAACCCTTCTCCACGGCCGCCGAGAGCACGGCGACCTTGACCTTCTTGGCCGCGATGTCCTCGAACTTCAGCACCTGCCGCGGATTTCCCTTGGGTACCAGCAAAGCGGTCAACGCCGAGTAGTCGGGGATCGAGAACGCCGCGGCGTCGCACCGCTCCTTCTTGATGTTCATCCCGGCCGCGACCAAGTCGTACTTCCTGGCGTTGAGCGCGGGGATCAGCTGGTCGAAGGAGACCGCTTCGGCTTCCACGGTGTCGATGCCCATGGCCTTGAAGACGGCTCGGGCGACTTCGGGTGCCTCGCCGGTGACCTTGCCGCTCTGGTCCGTGAAGCCGTAAGGCGCTTCGTTCGCGATTCCGATCTTGATCTTTTTCGCGTCCTTGGCCGCTTGCAGCGCGTCCCCGGAAGACGTCGACGTGCAGGCGGACAACAGCACCGGACCGCCGATCGTCACCGCCCCCAGAACCGCGGACCGCCGGAAGAACTCCCGCCTCGACCACTCGCCGTGCACCATAGCGGCACCTCTTTTCGATTAATCGGTTTAATCGAAACGTAGGTGGGTACCTTTGTCCGGGCAGTGTGAGCGGCTTACTCACCACCTGCCGTTACGGTACCGAGATTTACGGTGACTTTAGGTGCTCAGACCGTGGCGCTGCCGCACCAATCCGACAATTCCGTCCATGATGTCGGTGAGTTCGTAGTCCTTGGGCGTGAAGACCCGCGCGATCCCGCGCTCCAGAAGGAGCTTCTCGTCGTCGGGCGGGATGATGCCGCCGACGATGACCGGGATGTCGCCCGCGCCGGCGGCCCGCAGCCCGTCCACGACCTGCGGCACGACCTCGAGATGCGAACCGGAGAGCACCGAAAGCCCGACCACGTGCACGCCCTCCTGGACGGCGGCCGCGACGATCTGGTCCGGGGTGAGCCGGATTCCTTGGTACACCACCTCGAAACCGACGTCGCGCGCCCGCACGGCCACCTGCTCGGCGCCGTTGGAATGCCCGTCGAGACCGGGTTTGCCGACCAGGATCCGCAGCCGCTCCCCGATCTCGGTGCTCGTGGCCTTGACCCGGTCGCGCACGCGGCGGAGCTCCTCGTTGCCCTCGCCCGCCGCCGCGGAGGCGGAAACCCCGGTGGGAGCGCGGTATTCGCCGAAGACCTCGCGCAGCGCCCCCGACCATTCACCGGTGGTGACACCGGCGCGGGCACAGTCGATCGTGGCCTCGAACAGGTTCTCCGAGGTCTTCGCGATGGCCTTCAGCTTCTCCAGCGAAGACTCGACGGCCGCGTTGTCGCGGTGCGCCCGCCATTCCTCGATCGCGCTGACGGCCTGCTTCTCGACGGCGGGGTCGATCGTTTCGATCGCCTTGGCACCTTCGGCTTGCAGCGGCGACGGCTCCGTGGTGTCGAATTTGTTGACCCCGACCAGGATCCGCTCGCCGTTCTCCATACCGCGCCGGTATTCGGCGAGCGAGGCGACGAGTTGCGACTTCATGTAGCCGCTCTCGACGGCCGCGACGGCGCCGCCGAGATCCTGCACCCGCGCGATCTCCTCACGCGCACCCGCCATGATCTCGTCGACCTTGGCCTGGATGACGTGCGAGCCGTCGAAGATGTCCTCGTACTCCAGCAGGTCGGTTTCGAACGCCAGCACCTGCTGCATCCGCAACGCCCACTGCTGATCCCACGGCCGGGGCAGGCCGAGCGCCTCGTTCCACGCCGGCAGCTGGATCGCGCGAGCCCTGGCGCCGCGGGAAAGCGAGACCGCGAGCATTTCCAGCACGATGCGCTGGACGTTGTTCTCCGGCTGAGCCTCCGTGAGCCCCAGCGAGTTGACCTGGACGCCGTAGCGCAGCCGCCGCGCCTTCGGATCCGTTACGCCGTAACGATCACGGGTGATCTCGTCCCAGAGCGCGGTGAACGCCCGCATCTTGGACATCTCTTCGACGAACCGCACCCCGGCGTTGACGAAGAAGGAGATCCGCGCGACCACCTTGGCCATGTCGGCCTGCTCGACCTGGCCGGAATCCCGGACGGCGTCGAGGACGGCGATGGCCGTGCACAGCGCGTACGCGACCTCTTGTGTCGGCGTCGCACCGGCTTCCTGCAGGTGGTAGCTGCAGATGTTGATCGGGTTCCATTTCGGCACGTGGTGCACCGTCCACGCGATCATGTCGGTGATCAGGCGGAGGCTCGGCCCCGGCGGGAAGATGTAGGTGCCGCGGGAGAGGTATTCCTTGATGATGTCGTTCTGCGTGGTGCCGGTGAGCTTGGCCAGCACTTCGTCGACGTCGCGTCCCTCGGCTTCGGCCTGCTCGCGCGCCACGGAGACGTAGAGCGCCAGCAGCCACATGGCGGGCGCGTTGATCGTCATCGACGTGTTGGCCTCGGCGAGCGGGATGCCGTCGAAGAGGCGGCGCATGTCCCCGAGATGCGAAACCGGGACGCCGACCTTGCCGACCTCACCCTTGGAGAGCTGGTGGTCAGGGTCGTAGCCGGTCTGCGTCGGCAGATCGAAGGCGACCGAGAGACCCGTCTGCCCCTTGGCGAGATTGCGTCGGTAAAGCTCGTTGGACGCGGCCGCGGACGAGTGACCGGCGTAGGTCCGCATCACCCAGGGTCGGTCCCGTTCACGGTCCGTGGGATAGGGCACGGTGCACCTCCGGCGCTGGACGACCCACCGAGTGTACCGGCCGGTAACATCGGCCGCGCAGTTGAACCGGACACAGTCGGGTCATTCTCGGGATGATCGAGCTCGCGGAGGATGGCGAACGCGTGCTGCCAGGCGGCGTTGGCGGCGCCCGAGTCCCCGGCGGCCTGGTGGGCATCGCCGAAATGCGTGAGCGTCCCGGCTTCGTTGTAGCGGTCACCCAGCCGACGGAACAGGTCGATCGCGTGCCGGTAGCAGGTGATGGCCTCCTGCCGGTCGCCGAGATGGTGATGGGCGTGGCCGAGGCTGTCCCAGGTGTGGGCCTCGCCGGAACGGTCGCCGAGCGCCTGATGCAGGGCGAGGGCCTGCCGGCACCAGGTGATGGCCTGCCGGTGGTCGTCGAGCTGGGCGTGGCACCAGCCGATCTGGTTGAGCGCCCTGGCCTCCCCGTCCTGGTGTCCGTCGGCCCGGAACAGCTCCAGAGCCAGCACGGCGTGGTCGCGTGCCTCGGCGTGGCGGCCCTGCCGTTCGAACATCCAGCCGAAGTCGAGATGGGTATGGGCCCGGCCGACGCGGTCCCCGAGCCCGCCGAACAGGACCAGGGCGAACCGCAGCTGCGTGTGGGCATCGGCGAACCGGCCCAACCGGACATAGGCGCCGGCGAGGCTGTCGTGAGCGTGGGCTTCGGCGGGCCGGTCGGCCAGGCGGCGCGCGGCCTCCACGGCGGAGCGCTGGGTGGCGGCCAAGTCGTGCCAATGCCCGCGCCGTTCGAGAAAGGTCGCCAATGTCCAGGCCAGCTGGTAGGTGTACGCGTCCGATTCCGAGGCTGCCGCCGCTTCGATGACGGCCAGCAGCGTGGGACGTTCGAGGGTGAACCAGGTCAGCGCCTGCCGGAGATCGGTGAGCGGCGCGACGGTGACTCCCGGCGCGGGCGGGGGCACCGTGATCGGATGGGCACGGTGCGGCTGGAGCAGCAGGGCCGCGGCATGGGCGGTGTGCAGATAGTGGTCGAGCGACCGGCGCCGGGCCGTCCCGTCGCCGCCGTGGGTCCTGGCCTGTTCGGCGGCGTAGGCCCGCAGCAGATCGTGGAAGGTGTACCGGCCCGGCGCGTGTTCGGTGAGCAGGTTGGCCCGTGTCAGCTCGCTCAGCCGCGCTCGCACCGCCGGGAGCGGGATACCGGCGAGGCTGGCCGCGGCCGCCGTCCCGATGTCCCGTCCGGGATGCAGGCCCAGCAGGCGGAACAGCCGGGCGGCTCCGGTGCTCAACGCCCGGTAAGACCAGGAGAACACGGCACGGACGTCGGTGGTGCCGTCACCGCCGTGGAGCGCGTCCAGCACACAGGTGACGTCGTCCAGCTGGGCGGCCACCGTGGCGAGCCGGAAGCCGGGGCGAAGGGCGGCCCGTGCGGCGACGACGGCCAGTGCCAACGGCAAGCCCGCACATCCGGCGATGATCGCCGCCACCGCGGCGGGTTCGGCCGCCACCCGGTCCGGTCCGAGCCGCCGGATCAGCAGCTCCCTCGCCTCGGCCGGGGACAGCAGGTCCAGCGCCAGTGAGTGGGCGCCTTCGACGGCGATCAGCGGCGTGAGCTGGTGGCGGCTGGTCACCAACACCAGGCAACCGGGGGAGCCGGGCAGCAACGGCCGGACCTGTTCGACGTCTCCGGCGTTGTCCAGCACCACCAAGACCCGCTTACCCGCCAGGACACTGCGGTACAGGCCGGTCAGCGCGTCGCGATCGGCGGGGAGCCGCGCCATCGGCACGCCGAGGGCGTCCAGGAAGCCCCGCAGCACGTCGGCCGGGTCCAGCGCCGCACCTGCCGGATCGAATCCGCGCAGGTCGACGTACAACTGCCCGTCCGGGAACCGGGCAGCCACCCGGTGTGCCCAATGCACGGTCAGCGTGGTCTTCCCCGCTCCCGCCGTCCCGGACACGGCGGAGACGGCCACCTCTCCCCTCGCCAGCACCGCGTCCAAAGTGGACAGTTCGGCCGCGCGGCCGGTGAAGCCCGGCACCGCCGGGGGCAGCTGGGCCGGGCGGGCAGGCGGACCGCCGCGGACGGGAGCGGGGGCGAGCAGCCGGGGGTCGTGGCCGAGGATCCGCCGGTGGATGGCGGTGAGTGCCGGAGTCGGTTCCACGCCGGAGTTCTTGACGAGCGCGGCCCGAGCGCGGCGATACGCGGTGAGCGCGTCAGCCTGCCGTCCCGCCTGGTAAAGGGCCGTCATCAACAGGCCCCACAACCGTTCGTGCCCAGGATGGCGGCCGGTCAGCCGGTCCAGCTCGGCGACCATCCGCTCCCCTTCGCCGACGGCGAGACCGGCCTCGATCCGGTCCGCCACAAGGGAAACGCGGACCTGCTCCAACCGCCCGGCCTCGGCCCTCAGCGCGGGGGTGTCGACGAATTCACCGTAGGCGTCGCCCCGCCACAGCCCCAGCGCCGCGGTCAACCGCTCCATCGCGACAGTGGGCTCCCCCGCGGCCAACGACCGCCGCCCGGCCGCGGCGAGCCGTTCGAACCGGACCGCGTCGACCGCGTCCGGCTCCAGCAGCAGCACGTACCCCGGACGGCGGGTCACGATCAGCTCCTGATCCGGCCGGTCACCGGCGGCCTGCCGCAGCGCTTTGCGCAGCAGCGACACGTACACCCGCGCCGTCCGGTCGGCGTCCGGCGGCGCCCGAAGCCCCCAGAGGCCCTCGACCAGCGCGGGCAGGCTCACCACCCGGCCGGCGTCCGCCACCAGCAGAGCCAGCAGCGCCCGCAGCCGGGGGCCGCCCACCTCCAGCAGCCGCCCGCCCGTCTCGACCTCCAGCGGGCCGAGCACCCGGAAGGCCAGTCCCCTCACATCCGGCACCGATGGTTAATCGATCCGGCGCCCGGCCTCATTACGCGGTAACCGGACCATAAACGAACCGTAGGCGGCCGCGGTCACCCTTCGGAGCGAGAACACCAACGCCACATCGCGAACCGAAGGAAGCCGATGAAGATCTTGAGGAGAAAGCCATGAGCCGCGAACTGGCCACCGAGGGCGTCCGGCCGCGCGTCCACGTCAAACGCCGTCTGCTGCAGGCCCTGATCGCCGTCGTGGCGATCTTCGGCGCCGCCGGTCTGACGGCGGGGCCGGCGTCGGCCGTGCAGACCTGCACGGGAGCGGCGAACAGCAACCTGTGCTTCGCGATCAACCGGCTCGACAACGGGCTCTTCGCCGTCCACGTCGGTATCGATGTGCACATGAGCCTGCAGGAGGCACAGGAGTACGTCGACGATCCCGGTGACCCGTTCATCGTGACGATCCGCGGTGACGACAGCGGCAACCTCGCCGAATTCCTCTTCAACGTCCCGCTGACCGCGCTGGGAGCGAGCGCCGGTTTCGGCCTCAGCGGCGACTTCGACACCGTCGTGACCGGTAACGCGCTCAACGAGGACAGCGGCCAGGACGAGCTCCGCGCCGTGGTCACGCTGATCGACACCGACACCAACACCGTCAGCGCGACCTTCGTCTCCAACCGCATCACCGGCAACTGGCCCTGAGCCTCCGGCGCCCGGGACGGTCACCTCGTGACCGTCCCGGGTTCTTCTACGGATTTCGGCTGTGCCGTGCCTCTTCGACGGCCTTCGCCAGCTTCTCGCGGACCTTGCCGACCTCGCTGACCCCCACCAGGATGACCGGGGCCTTCCGGTCCTTGCCGTGGCCGGTGCCGTAGTTCGCCGACGCCCACGCCAGTACGCCGAGCCTGCCGAACGTGATCGTCCCGGTCTTGCCGGGGCCGGGGGTGACGACGGGGTCGTCCAGCTCCGCCAGCGGCGCGGACTCGTCCTTGCGGCGCACCAGGGAACTGGTCGCGATGACCCGGCCGTCCGTCACGGCGTAGGTGGTCGAGGCGAGCCGGAGGTAGCGGATGAGCGGCCTGCCGGCGAGATGGAAGACACCCGCGACGGTGAGCACGAACCAGGCGATCATGTGGAACGCCGTTTCGTGGTGGTAGAAGAAGAACGCGGTGACCCCGCCCAGCCAGAGCAGGCCGAACGGGACGTTGAAGTAGTCGCCGGGGTTGAAGAGGGGCCTGCGTACCGGGTGGCCGGCCCAGATGACCCGTTCGCCCGGAAGGAGGTCGATCTGCCCCTCATGCATGCCAAGGCACACTACCCGTGACTCGCACGGGTGACAGTGTCCGTTCGTCGGTTCCCTTCCGGGCCGAACGGACCTACCGGGGCGGATCTGACTCTCCATAAGGGACACTTTTCGAGACAGACGTGCCCGCTTTGGGCGAGTTGCGCGTTTTCACGAGGGAGTCTCACGACCCCTCGCAGAATCGTGCATAACGGCATCAATTGGACACTGACTCGCCCGGCGATGTCCCTTGTGGACTTTGCCCTGGCACTGTGACCGAAATCCGCGAGACCCGCCCGCGTCCGGCGGCTAGCGTGGGCCACTGTGACGTGGAGTTCGTACAGCAGCTATCTGGTCATCGTCATCCTGATCGTCCTCGCTCCCGGCCCGGACACGATGGTGATGCTCAAGAACTCACTGTCCGGCGGCAGCCGCGGCGGTTTCCTCGCCACGGCCGGGATCTTCGTGGCCAACGCGACCCAGGGCACCGCCGCCGCGCTCGGCCTCGGGGTCGTGATCGCGCAGTCGCAGCCGGTGTTCGTGACGCTGAAGTGGCTCGGTGCCGCCTACCTGGTCTTCCTCGGTTTCCAAGCGCTGCGCGGCGCGTGGCGGGGTGACTACTCCGGCGTCGACGCGGTGAAACACCAACGGGCGAGCGGGTTCCGCCGCTTCCGCGAAGGTTTCCTCTCCAACATCACCAATCCGAAGGTCCTCGTCCTGTACCTGTCGGTGCTCCCGCAGTTCCTCGACCCCGCGACGACATCCGCGTGGCACGCGCTGCTGCTCGCCTACACCGTCGCGGTGCTGGGCTTCATCTGGCTGATGGTGCTGCTGCTCTTCGTGCACCGCGTGCGGACCTGGCTGGAACGCCGCAAGGTCCGCCGCGCGCTCGACGGCGTCACCGGCACCGCGCTGGTCGGTTTCGGCGCCGCGCTCGTGCTCGAGTAACCCCTACGGTCGTTCACGCGATACTCCATATGTCGCAATGGCGCGACTTAGGGAGGCTTCGATGACCAAGAAGACCTACGGCGTAATCGCCGGAGCCGCCTTCTCCCTCGTTCTTTTCGGTGCCGGCGCGGCCGACGCCGTCGAGCACGGCAACCACGGCACTCCGCCCGGCCACGCTCAGGACACCACCGCACCCCAACCACCGTCCAAAGCGGACTTCTCCGGCCACGGCGCGAACAAGCACGGGCCGTACGACTCCACGCGGGACGGATCGCCGTCCGCCAACGGCGACGGCGGTGGCGAAGCGGCCGGGAAACCCTGCGCGGGCTGCGTCGGCAAGGCGGACAACAAGAACCCGCGCGGACAGCTGCCCGACGGCTCGGACGCCAACGCCGGCTACGAATGCGACCGCAACCACGGTGTCGGGCGCGGCAACCCGGCGCATACCGCCTGCGTACCGGACCGGACACCGCCCGCCACGAATCCGCCGGGCGGAACTCACCCACCCGAAGGACCCCGGGCCGCGGTCGCCGTTCCCGCTGTCGCGACGGCGGCGGCCCCCGCGGCGGCTGCCGCACCCCGCGCCGACGTCGCCGTCGCGAGCACGTCTTCGCTGGCCAAGACCGGTTTCGAGGTCGAACCCGCGCTGCTGACCGGGCTGGGATTGCTGACCGCGGGCGGTGCCGCGGTGTTCGCGGGAACCCGGCGGCGCCGGAACGCGTGACTACTTTCGGCGGATGACTTTCGCGCCTCCACCACGTTGAATCCCGTCTCCAGAGCACCGAGCCGAGGAGGCCGTTCGTGAGGTTCACCCCCGCCGCCACCGTCGCGGCGCTGGCCGCCGCCCTGCTACTGGGCGGCGCCACCGCCGCGCCCGCCATCAACTCCTACAACGCCACCCCGGCGCCGGAACGCACCGAAGTCGGCGCGCTCGTCGCCACCTGGGACAACGACGACAACCCGGCGACACCCGACCGGGTCGACTGGGTGTGCTCCGGCACGATGGTCGACGCCGACACGTTCCTCACCGCCGCGCACTGCACCACCGACTGGCCTGCCAACGTGCGGTTCTTCGTCTCCCTCGACCAAGACGTGCAAGCGGGTCTCGACGCGGCCGCGAAGAAGTACCCCGGCGACCCGGCCGCGATCGCCAAGGCCGTCGCCGTGGAGGGTGTCGCGCACAGCGAGCCCGGCTACCCGGGCAACTCCGCCGATTCGCACGACATCGCCGTCGTCCAGCTGCCCGCCAAGCAGGTCGCCGCACGGTGGCGATTCACCCCGGCCAAGCTGCCGAGCGCCGGTCAGCTCGACGAGCTCGGCCCGCAGGGACTGAACTCGACGCCGTTCGTGGTCGCGGGCTACGGCACGCAGGAGGCCGTGAACGGCCCGGGCGGCCACACTCACCCGGGCGGTGGCGTCCGCATGAAGGCGCCCGTCACCTTCGACGCGCTGAACAACACGTGGGTGCGGCTCGCGATGACGGCGCCCCAGGGCAACGGCGGCGCCTGCTACGGCGACTCCGGCGGGCCGAACTTCGCCACCATCGGCGGTCAGCGCGTCCTCGTGTCGACGACCATCACCGGTGACGGGCCCTGCTACGCCACCAACGTCACCTACCGGCTGGACTCGCCGACTTCCCGCGACTTCCTCGCCGCGTTCGTCGCCCTGCCCTGATCGCGCGTGAAGGCCCCCTTCCCTCGGCTGAGCCGAGGGAAGGGGGCCTTCACGCGCAAACGTCAGGCGCGCTCGGGTTCCCCCGCCACGCGCTCGATGCGGGCACCCAGCCGGTTCAGGTTCTCCACGAAATGCGGGTACCCGCGGTCGATGTGGAAGACGTCCCAGACCTCGGTGACGCCGTCCGCGCACAGCCCGGCGAGCACCAGCCCGGCGCCCGCCCGGATGTCCGACGCCCACACCGGCGCGCTGGAAAGCCGTTCGACGCCACGGACGACGGCGTGGTGGCCGTCGGTGCGCGCGTCGCCGGAGAGGCGCATCATCTCCTCGATGAAGCGGAACCGCGCTTCGTAGATGTTCTCGGTGATCATCGACGTCCCGTCGGCCACCGCCGAGAGCGCCACCGCGAACGGCTGCAGGTCGGTCGCGAAACCGGGGTACGGCAGCGTCACCCAGTCGACCGCCTTCGGCCGCTCGGGCTGGACGATCCGGAAGCCCTTGCCGTCGAACGTCTCGACCTCGGCACCCGCCAGGCGGAGCTTGTCGAGGACCAGGTCGAGGTGGTGCGGGTTGACGCCGCGGACGGTCAGGTCGCCCCGGGTCATCGCGGCGGCGAACGCCCAGGTCGCGCCGACGATCCGGTCGCCGATCACCCGGTGCTCGGTCGGGTTCAGCTTCTCGACGCCTTCGACGGTGAGGGTCGAGGTGCCCGCGCCTTCGATCTTCGCGCCCATTTCGGTGAGCATCGTGCAGATGTCGACGATTTCGGGCTCGCGCGCGGCGTTGTCGATGACCGTGGTGCCCTCGGCGAGGACGGCGGCCATCAAGATGTTCTCGGTGGCGCCGACACTCGGGAAGTCCAGCCAGATCTGCGCGCCGCGCAGGCCGTCGGCCTTCGCCACGACGCAGCCGTGCTCGATGGTGCTCGTGGCGCCCAGCTTGCGGAGACCGTTCTGGTGCATGTCGAGCGGCCGCGAACCGATCGCGTCGCCGCCCGGCAGCGCCACGACGGCCTGCTTGAGCCTGCCGACCAAGGGGCCCAGCACGCAGACGGACGCGCGCAGCTTGCCCATCGCGGCCGAATCGGCGCGGTGCGACAGCTCGGCGGGGGTGGTGATCTTCGCGGTGTCGCCGTCGATGACGACGTCGCAACCCACACTGCGGAGGACGTCGCCCATCAGCGGGACGTCCAGGATCTGGGGGCAGTTCGTGATGGTGGTGGTGCCCTCGGCCAGCAGGGCCGCGGCCATCAATTTCAGGACACTGTTCTTCGCCCCGACCACGTCGACCTCGCCGACCAGCCGTGCTCCGCCGTGCACGTCGAAGTGCTCACTCATGGGCGCCAATCATGCCCTCTCGTCCCGATTTGCCTTACGCCGGGCCGGTAGAGTCGGTTTCATGGTCGTTCGCATCAACCGCGTGTACACGAAGGTCGGCGACAACGGCACCACGGCGCTCGGCGACGGCTCGCGAGTGCCGAAGACGTCGCCGCGGCTGGCCGCCTACGCCGATGTCGACGAAGCCAACTCCGTCATCGGGCTCGCACTAGCGATGGGCGGTCTGCCGGCCGAGATCGCCGACGTCCTGCGCGGGGTGCAGAACGATCTCTTCGACGTCGGCGCGGATCTGTGCGCGCCGATCGTGGAGAACCCGCCGTACGAACCGCTGCGCATCACCGAGCGGTACATCGAGCGGCTCGAAGGCTGGTGCGACGAGTTCAACGAGCGCGTGCCGAAGCTGACGTCGTTCATCCTGCCGGGCGGGACCCCGGGTGCGGCCTTCCTGCATCAGGCCCGCACGGTCACGCGCCGGGCCGAGCGCTCCGGCTGGGCGCTGTACGAGGCCGAGCAGGCCACGACGAACCAGCTGGCGATCAAGTACCTGAACCGGCTCTCGGACCTGCTGTTCATCCTGTCGCGGCTGGCGAACCCGGACGGCGACATCCTGTGGCGGCCCGGCGGCGCGAGCTGAAGGACGCTTTCCTCGCGTAAGACGCGGTGAAGGACGCTTTCCCCGCATCCGATGCGGGGAAAGCGTCCTTCAGCTCACGTTCAGCCCTGTTCTTGAGCTGCCCAGTGACGCGTCAGGTCGACATCCGGCGTCCCGTCCTTGCCGGGGTCGACGGCCTTCATCGTGATGGTGTCCTCAAGGGACACGTGCTCAGGAAGGTGGCTCCAGCGGTTCGTGTCCTCGCTCTGGGTCATGAGCCGAGAATAGACGTGGATCACGTCGGGAGCCCGGTAGAAATGCCGGTGGATGCCCTCAACTGCTCGCATTCAGCGGGCTGGATGCGAGCAGAAGGGTCACAGACCCCAGGAGGCCCGGAGGGCGGCGAGGGCGTCATGGAAGCCGGGGAACGTCTTCTTCACGCAACCCGGATCGTCCAACGTGATCCCGGGCGTACGCAGCCCCGTGACGCTGAACGCCATCGCGATCCGGTGATCCCGCCGGCACTTCACCTGCGCCCCCGTCGGCACACCCGGCTGGATCTCGATCCAATCCCGCCCCGTTTCGACCGTGATGCCCATCGCGCGGAGGTTCTCCTCGCAGGCGGCCAGCCGGTCGCATTCCTTGATCCGCGTGTTGTAGACGTCCTCGATCCGCACCGGCCCGTCCGCGAACGGCGCGATGGCCGCGAGCGTCGGCACGGTGTCGGAGATGTCGCGCATGTTCACCGTGACCCCGCGCAGCCCACCCGTTCCGGTCACGGTGACCGCGTCCGAGCCCACCTCGACGTCCGCGCCCATCTTCCGCAGGACCTCGACGAACTGAAGATCCCCTTGCAGCGCGCCCGCGCCCAGCCCCGGGATCGTCACGGACCGCCCGGTCAGCGCGGCGGCGGCGAAGAAGTAGCTCGACGTCGAAGCGTCGGGCTCGATCTCGTAGCGGCAGCCCCGGTACGGCGTGGGCGGCACGACGAACGTGTCGCCGTCCCGGACGACCTCGACACCGAAGCGGCGCATCATCGCGATGGTGATCTCGACGTAGGGCACCGAGACGAGGTCGGTGACGGTGATCCGCAGTCCCTCGGCGGTCAGCGGGCCGACCAGCAGCAACGCGGTCAGGAACTGTGACGACAGGCCCGCGTCCAGCGTGAGTTCCCCGCCCTTGATCCCGGCGGCCCGCACCACCAGCGGGTGGTGCCCTGGCGAGCCTTCGAAGGTGAGGTCGACGCCCAGTTCGAGCAGCGCGTCGGTGAGCGGCCCCAGCGGCCGGGCGCGCATCTGCTCGGACGCGTCGAACCGGAAGGTCCCGTGGCCGGCGGCGGCCAGCGCCGGAAGGAACCGCGCGGTGGTGGCGCCGTCGCGGCAGAAGACGTCTGCGCTGTCGACGGCGGGACCTTCGGGACGGCCCTCGATGGTCCACTCACCATCGGAACGGGTGATCTGGTAGCCGAGCTTGACCAGGCCCTCGGCGAAGCCCTCGGAGTCGTCCGAGCGCAGCGGCTTGCTCAGTATTGTCGTGCCGTGCGCGGCGGCCGCGAGGAACAACCCTCGGGCGGTGATCGACTTCGAACCGGGGATGTCGACGATGGTCACGCCGCGAGCATACGACGTCGCGGCGTAACCGATTCAGGAAGCGCGCGGAAGCCGACGTCCTGGCGGGGCCGACTCCAGCCAGGAGAGGAAGCCGGTGAGGGCGCCGGGGCCCATCGCGATCTCGATCGCCTCCTGCGTGGCGGACTCACACCGCAGGACGATCGAACCTTCGGGGACGGCGTACGCCTCCGTGCCGGACGGGTCGCGCCGGTCCGCGATCTCCATGCTCACACGCTCGAACACGCGATCCGGGCCGGTCCGCAGGCTCCAGACCCGGAACCAGACGAACTGCTCACCCTCGTAGCGGCCCAGCCCCAGATGCCAGCTGGACCGCGCCTCGTCCGGACGCCACCGCAGCGCGACGCTCACGCCGCCACCGCGGCGCATCCGGACCCATCGCAACGAATACCAGGCCGCGAGCACGGCCAGGATGGTCAGGGCCCCGAGAACACCCACGGCGATTTCCACGGCCCGGCCCCTGTCCTTCGCCCGGTCAGACTGACTGACCGGCCGCGCGGAGCTGGGCGGTCGCCCGAGCCCGCTCTTGCTCGTCTTCGCCGCTCAGCGCCTTCTTGGCCGCATCGACGTCGATCTCGTGCGAAAGCTCCGCGCTCTCGGCGAGGATGCTCACGCCGGTCGCGGTGACCGACAGGAAACCGCCGTGCACCGCGGCGGTCACGGTCTCGCCGTCCGTGGTCGTCACCTTGACGACGCCACCCTCGACGAGCTGCCCGAGCACAGGCTCGTGACCGGCCATGATGCCGATCTCGCCCTCGGTGGTCTGCGCCACCACGAACGTGGCGGTACCGGACCAGAGACGGCGCTCGACGGCTACCAGCTCGACAGAAATCTCAGCCACGTAGCTTCCCTTCACCTCAGGTGCTGCCACCGAGTCTAATAGTCAAAGTTCCAACTATGCGAACGGCGGGACCAGCGTCCACAGTAGACACTGATCCCGCCGCTCATCGGAACATCACTTCTTGGTGATTTCCTTGTACTTCTTCTCGAGGTCTTCGAGGCCACCGATACCCAGGAACGCCTGCTCCGGGTAGTGGTCGAAGTCGCCCTTGGTGATGCGGTCGAACGACTCGATGGTCTCCGCCAGCGGCACCGTCGAGCCCGGGATCTGCGTGAACGCCTCGGCGACCAGCATGTTCTGCGACAGGAACCGCTCGATGCGGCGCGCGCGCTGAACGGTGAGCTTGTCCTCTTCCGAGAGCTCGTCCATACCGAGGATCGCGATGATGTCCTGCAGCTCCTTGTACTTCTGCAGGATCCGGATGACCTCGGAGGCCACGCGGTAGTGGTCCTCACCGACGATGGCCGGGTCGAGGATGGTCGACGTCGACGCCAGCGGGTCCACCGCCGGGAAGATGCCCTTCTGGAACACGCCACGCGAAAGCTCCGTGGTGGCGTCCAGGTGGGCGAACGTCGTCGCCGGGGCCGGGTCGGTGTAGTCGTCCGCGGGGACGTAGATCGCCTGCATCGAGGTGATCGAACGACCACGGGTCGAGGTGATCCGCTCCTGGAGCTGACCCATCTCGTCGGCCAGCGTCGGCTGGTAACCCACGGCCGAAGGCATACGGCCCAGCAGGGTCGACACCTCGGAACCGGCCTGGGTGAACCGGAAGATGTTGTCGATGAAGAGCAGCACGTCCTGGTTCTGCACATCGCGGAAGTACTCCGCCATGGTCAGCGCGGACAGCGCGACCCGCATACGGGTGCCCGGCGGCTCGTCCATCTGGCCGAAGACGAGGGCGGTGTCGTTGATGACGCCGTCCTCGGACATCTCCAGGAAGAGGTCGTTGCCCTCACGGGTGCGCTCGCCGACACCGGCGAACACCGAGGTACCACCGAAGTTCCGGGCGACACGGGTGATCATCTCCTTGATGAGCACCGTCTTGCCGACGCCGGCACCGCCGAACAGGCCGATCTTGCCACCCTCGACGTACGGGGTCAGCAGGTCGACGACCTTGAGGCCGGTCTCCAGCATCTTGGTCTTGCCTTCGAGCTGGTCGAAGGCGGGCGGGTTGCGGTGGATGCCCCAGCGCTCGAGGTCGTCGCCGTAGCCGGGCTCGTCGAGGCACTCGCCGAGCGCGTTGTAGACGTGGCCCTTGACCTTGTCGCCGACCGGGACCGTGATGGGGCCGCCGGTGTCGGTGACCTCGGCGCCACGGACGAGGCCGTCCTGCGGCTGGAGCGAGATGGTGCGGACGAGGTTGTCACCGAGGTGGCTGGCGACCTCGAGCGTCACCGTCTTGCGGAGCTGCTCGAACTCGATTTCGACCTTGAGCGCGTTGAACTGGTCGGGAACGGAACCGCGCGGGAATTCGACGTCGACGACCGGGCCGGTCACCGAGACGATGCGCCCCTTGGCACGGGCTTCAGTACTGGTCATCAGTCATCACTTCCTGCTGCGGTGAGAGCGTTCGCTCCACCGACGATTTCGGAGATCTCCTGGGTGATCTGCGCCTGGCGGGCCTGGTTCGCCTCCCGCGTCAGCGTGTTCACCAGTTCGTTCGCGTTGTCCGACGCCGCCTTCATCGCGGTACGGCGGGCCGCGAGTTCGGACGCCGCCGACTCGAGCATCGCCGCGAAGATCCGCGTGTTGATGTACTTCGGCAGCAACGCGGCGAGCAGCTTCTCGGCACTGGGCTCGAACTCGTAGCTCGGGAGCAGGCTTTCCGGCTTCTCCTCTTCGCCCTCGACGTACTCGACCTCGAGCGGCGCGACACGCTTGGCTGTCGGACGCTGGGTCAGCATCGAGACGAACTCGGTGTAGACGACGTGGATCTCGTCGACACCCAGGATGCCGTCGGCGTTGCCCGCCTCGTCGTCGGCGCCGTTCAGGAACGACTCGACGATGAGCTCACCGGCCTCCGCGGCGTTGACGTAACCCGGCTGGTCGGAGAAGCCCGTCCAGCCTTCGGTCACCTCGCGGCCACGGAACCGGTAGTAGCTCAGGCCCTTGTTGCCGGTCACGTACAGCACCGGCTCCTTGCCCTGCTCACGCAGCAGCGTGAGGAGCTCCTCGGTCGCCTTCAGCACGTTGGAGTTGTACCCACCGCACTGACCCTTGTCGCTGGTGATCACGAGGACCGCCGCGCGCTTCGGGTTGGGGCGCTCGACCAGAAGCGGGTGGTCGAGGTTCGCCGAGGCGCTGGCCAGCGCGGAGAGCACATTGGTGATCTCGTCCGCGTAGGGCCGCGACGCCGCGACCTTCGCCCGCGCCTTGGTGATGCGCGCGGTGGCGATGAGCTCCATCGCCTTGGTGATCTTGCCGATGGACTTGGTCGCCTTGATACGCGACCGGAGTTCTCGGAGTTGTGCGGCCATGAGCTACCAGCTCACTTCTTCGGTGCGGGCTTGTTGACCTTGACGGTCTCCTGCCCGACCTTCTCGGCGTCCATCGCGTCGGAGACCTCGACCAGGCTCTTGCCCTCGGAGGTGGTGAACTCCTTCTTGAACTCGTTCACCGCGTCGACCAGCCCGGAAGCGGTCTCCTTGGAGAACTTGCCCGATTCGCGGATGTCCTTGAGCAGCTCGCCGTGCTTACGGCGCGCGGAGTCGACGAACTCGTCGCGGAAGCGGCGCACGTCCTCGGTCGGGACCGTGTCGAAGTGGCCGTTGGTACCGAGGTACACGGTGACGACCTGCTCCTCGACCGGGATCGGCGAGTACTGCGGCTGCTTGAGCACCTCGTACAGCCGCGCTCCACGCTCGAGCTGCGCCTTCGACGCGTCGTCGAGGTCCGAAGCGAAGGCCGCGAAGGCCTCCAGCTCGCGGTACTGCGACAGGTCGATACGGAGCGAACCCGAAACGTCCTTCATCGCCTTCACCTGCGCGGCACCACCCACGCGGGAAACCGAGATACCCACGTCGATGGCCGGGCGCTGACCGGCGTTGAAGAGGTCCGACTGGAAGAAGCACTGACCGTCGGTGATCGAGATGACGTTGGTCGGGATGTAGGCCGACACGTCGTTCGCCTTGGTCTCGATGATCGGGAGACCGGTCAGCGAGCCCGCGCCCAGCTCGTCCGAGAGCTTCGCGCAACGCTCGAGGAGACGGGAGTGCAAGTAGAAGACGTCGCCGGGGAAGGCTTCACGGCCCGGCGGGCGACGCAGCAGCAGCGAGATCGCGCGGTAGGCGTCGGCCTGCTTGGTCAGGTCGTCGAACACGATGAGGACGTGCTTGCCCTCGTACATCCAGTGCTGGCCGATGGCCGAACCGGTGTACGGCGCGATCCACTTGAAGCCGGCGGAGTCCGACGCGGGGGCCGCGACGATGGTGGTGTACTCCATCGCGCCGGCGTCCTCGAGGGACTTCTTCACCGCGGCGATCGTGGAGCCCTTCTGGCCGACCGCGACGTAGATGCAGCGAACCTGCTTCTTCGGGTCGCCGGAGTCCCAGTTGGCCTTCTGGTTGATGATCGTGTCCACCGCGACGGCCGTCTTACCGGTCTTGCGGTCACCGATGATCAGCTGACGCTGGCCACGGCCGATCGGGGTCATCGCGTCGATCGCGGTGATACCGGTCTGCAGCGGCTCCGACACCGGCTGGCGCTCGACCACCGAAGCGGCCTTGACCTCCAGCGGACGACGGCCGGAGGTCTCGATCTCGCCGAGGCCGTCGATCGGGGCGCCCAGCGGGTTCACGACGCGGCCGAGGTAGCCCTCGCCGACCGGAACCGAGAGGACCTGACCGGTCCGCTTGACCTGCTGGCCTTCGACGACGGTCTCGAAGTCACCGAGGATCGCGGCACCGATGGAGCGCGCGTCCAGGTTCAGCGCCACCCCGAGGACCCCGCCGGGGAACTCGAGCAGCTCGTTGGCCATCGCCGAGGGAAGGCCCTCTACGTGGGCGATGCCGTCACCGGCGTCGATGACGACGCCAACTTCTTCCCGGCTCACGTCCGGGGCGTAACTCGAGACGTAGTTCTCGATCGCGCTACGGATCTCATCCGAGGAGATCGTCAGCTCCGCCATTTCAATCCCGCTCTCGCTTCGTTCGTGCCAGTGTGCAAAGTCGTTGTTGTGGGTCAGCCGGCCAGCCGGCGACGCAGGGCGTCGATACGCCCCGCGGTGCTGCCGTCGATGACCTCGTCGCCGACGCGGACGACGAGTCCGCCGCCCAGTGACGGGTCGACCTCGACATGCAGCGCGAGCTGCCGCCCGTAAAGGGCGTTGAGCTTCTCGCTCAGCCGAGCGTGCTGCTCTTCGGACAGCGCGCTGGCGCTGGTCACCTGGGCGACCGAGCGCTGACGGCGTTCCGCGGCCAGCTGGACCAGCCGCTCGAGGGCGTTGGCGACCCCGCGGCCCTTGGCGCGCAGGACGACCTGCTCGACGAGGGTCTCGGTGACCACGTCCACCTTGTCGGCGAACAGGGTGCGGACGAGGGTCCGCTTCGCCTCGGCGGGAGCGGTCAGGTCGGACAGCGCCTGTTCGAGCTCCGGCGCACCCGCAACGATACGAGTGACCCGGAACAGCTGGTCTTCGACAGCGTCGATGTTCCCGGACTTCTCCGCACTGGTGAGCAGCGCCGAGCGGCCGAGGGCCTCGAGCCCGTCGGTCAGTTCGCGCGGGCTCGACCAGCGGCTGCCAGCCACGGAGTCGAGCACCTGCAGGGCCGGTTCGGAAACCTTGCCCGCGAGGATCCCGCGAGCGAGGCCGATCCGGGCTTCGGGCGTCGCCGAACCGTCGGCGACGGCCCGGCGCAGGCCGATCTCCCGGTCCAGCAGGGCGACGACCGAAAGCAGCTCGTCGCCGACCGTCGCCGGGTCCGTACCCGCGGCGGCCAGTACCTCGCCGAGACGATTCTCGGCGAGGTCGAGCGCTTCACGGCTCGCAGCATGCAGCGTCATTCTGGTCTACTTTCCCGCTCCGTTGGAGGCGCCCGCGGTCTCCAGCTCGGCAAGGAACCGGTCCACGGTGCCGTGACGGCGCGCGTCGTCCGCGAGCGACTCGCCGACGATGCGGCTGGCCAGCTCGACGGAGTTACGGCCGAGTTCGGCGCGCAGTTCGGCGATGATCTGCGCCTTCTGGGCCTGCAGCTGAGCCTGCCCCTGGGCGACGATGCGCTGGGACTCGGCTTCGGCCTCGGCCCGCAGCTCCGCCTTGATCTGCTCGGCTTCGAGCCGGGCGTCGTCGCGGATCTTCGCGGCCTCGGAACGGGCTTCCGCCAGCTGCGCCTTGTACTGCGCAAGGTTTTCTTCGGCTTCGGCCTGTGCCTTCTCGGCCCGCTCGATGCCACCCTCGATCAGCTTCGTCCGCTCTTCGTAGGTCGCCTCGAAACGCGGAACGACGTACTTCTTCAGAACGAACAGCAGCAGAAGGAAGGCGATGAACCCGAGGATGAGCTCGGGAACGTGCGGCACGATCGGGTTGGGCACCTCTTCGGAGGCCAACACCAATTCGGTCTTCAGCACAACGTCTCCTTAAGCGATGAGCGGAACTCAGCCTTAGGCGGAGGCGAGGAAGTAGATGACGATACCGATCAGCGCCAGAACCTCGGTCAGAACGAAGGTCGAGAAGGCGATGCTCTGCAGCTTGCCCTGGGCCTCCGGCTGACGGGCGGTGCCGTTGATGACGGCGGCGAAGATGAGACCCACACCGATACCGGGGCCGATCGCGCCGAGGCCGTAACCGATGGCGGCGAGACCCTTGTTGATGCTGACGGCCTCGGCAGCCTGCTGCGCAAGAACGATGTTGCTCACGTGCGTTTCCCTTCAAACTCGGTCCGCGCGACTCACGCGGATCGGGGGCTTTTGGTGTTCTCTCAGTGCTCCGACGCCAGCGCGGCGCCGATGTACCCTGCGGACAGCAGTGCGAAGATGAATGCCTGCAGGACCTGGATGAATGCCTCCAGGAAGGTCATCGCGATGGCGAAGAGGAATGCCACCGGCGACGCGACCTTCACGAGACCTTCGCCCTCGGTCAGCAGGAAGCTGCCACCGAGTGTGAAGACCATGATGATGAGGTGACCGGCGAACATCGCCGCGAACACCCGGATGGCCAGGGTGGCGGGGGCGATGAAGAACTTCTGCGCGAACTCGATGGTGGAGTACAGCGGCAGAACGAACCCGGGAATACCGGCCGGCGCCAGTTCTTTCTTCAGGTAACCCTTGAAACCGTGGCGCTTGAACCCGACGTAGTGGTACACCGGGTAAACGACAAGGAACGCGAGAGCGACCGGGAAGCCGATTCGCGCCATGGTGGGGAACTGGAAGAACGGAATGATCCCGAAGAGGTTGTTCACCAGCACGAAGCTGAACAGCCCCAGGATCAGCGGGATGAACGGCTTGAAGTCGGCCGAACCGATCTGCTCACGCGCGATGTTGTTGCGGCCGAAGTTGTAAATCGATTCGGCGATGAACTGTCCCTTGCCTGGGACGATCTTCAACTTGCGCGAAGACACCATGAAGTAGGTGACGATGATGATCAGGGAGATGACCACCAGCAGCATCGGCTTGGTGAAGCTCAACCAATAGCCGGAACCGAACAACGGCGGCAGGTTGAAGTCTTTGACACCAGGCGGCGCGAACTCCGCACCCTCGGCTAGTACCAGCGCGCCCACTGGGCTCCTTCCGGTTCTCCCGGCCGGCGTTCACTCCGCCGGGGGAATCGTCACGATCTGGACTTAACGTACCCGACACGTATCGGGCCGTCGGAGGCGGCCACCCCACGATGTGCTGAACACGGTTTCACGTTCCGCACACGAGGATTCTCGATGCAGTGCTCCCGGGAGACAGACGCCTACCAGCGGGTACGAGGGGACGATTCAACACCGTCGCCACACTGCTGTTCGGGGTTCGTCATCGGGAGCCGGCAGCCGAGGCCGCCGCCCATACGCGGACCATATCAGCAGGTTCACCCGGGCCGTACAGGCGTACTACATTGCCCCCGATCGGCCGAGGACCTAGGTCCCGTCCCAGGTCAGGACCTGGGTCCCGCGATCAGCGGGAAGCGGGGATGATCGTCGGGATCTTGGTCTTGCGGAACGCCGCGAACTCCACGGCGGCGGCCACGAGAATCGCGACGATCATGGTGACGCCCAGCGCCATCGGCTGGATCGAGGCCACTCCGCGAAGCAGGCTCAGCGCGCCGAAAAGCAGGACGATCTTGAGCACGTAACCACCGAGAGCGATCACCATGACGAACATCGGGTCCATCCCCGCGCTGAAGCGCATGAGGCCCAGCGTCGCGAGCGCGGACACGATCGACAGCACCCCACCGATGACCGAGCCGAGCAGCCCGGGAAGTCCATTGAGGATGGTGAAGACCACGACGCAGACGAGCACCGCGGGCGGAACCAGCATCAGGGACGCCTTCATCATCGCGTTGGCCGCCTGCAGAACCACCTTGGCGTGGGGGTTCTCCTCCGCCTCGACGGTCTTTTCGGTCTCGCTCACAGAAAGCTCCCTGGTCGTCTCAGCCCGCCAGTGTAGGCCCGCGCGGATCGCGTCTTTCAGGCGGTTCGGTTCCGCGACCGCAGCCGGGGGATGACCGACACCAGTGTCGCCAGCAGGAAGCCGAATCCGACAATCCAGAAAACCGCGACGCTGTCGAAGAGCGTCACCGAAACCGCGCCGAACGCGAGCAGACCCGCCCACAAGTAGATGAGCAGCACGGCGCGGCGCTGCGAATGGCCGATCTCCAGCAGACGGTGGTGCAGGTGCATCTTGTCCGCGGCGAACGGGCTCTCGCCGCGACGGGTACGGCGGACGACGGCCATGATCAGGTCGAGCATCGGCACGAACAGCACCGCGGCGACCACGACGAGCGGCGAGAGCAGCGCGAGCGCGTCCTTACCGCTGAACTGCGGATAGGGCACACGGCCCGACGCGGACGTCGTCGCACCGGCCAGCATGAGCCCGATCATCATCGAGCCCGAGTCACCCATGAAGATCTTCGCGGGCTGGAAGTTGTACGGCAGGAAGCCCAGACAGGCCCCGGCGAGCGTGGCCGCGATGAGGGCGGGCGGGTACGCGCCGACGTCGCCACCCGAGGAGTCGAGCAGGCCGAGGGAGAACGAGCACGTAGCAGCCGCGGCGATGAAGCCGAGGCCGCCGGCGAGCCCGTCGAGGCCGTCGACGAAGTTCATCGCGTTCACCATGACGACCACCAGCACGACGGTGAGCAGCGCGCCCTGGTTCTTGTCCAGCACCAGCACCTGGCCGAAGGACTCGCCGCCACCGCCCCACGGGACCCAGAACGACACCCATTGCACGCCGAAGATCACCAGGATCCCGGCGCACATGACCTGGCCAGCCAGTTTCGTCCAGGCGTCCAGTTCGAAGCGGTCGTCGAGCGCGCCGATCAGGGAGATGACCCCCGCGGCGAGCAGGACGCCCAGCGAGTCGAAGGAGTAGTCGAAGCCGCGGCTCAGCGCGGGCAACTGGTGCGCGAGCCCCATCGCGGCGGCGACGCCGAGGAAGATGCCGATCCCGCCCATCCGCGGGATCGGGGTGACGTGGACGTCACGGGCCCGCGGGTTGGCGATCGCGCCGATCCGGATGGCGACGCGGCGCACCACGCCGGTGAGCAGGAAGGTAACGGCCGCCGCGGTGAGGGCGACGAGGAGGTATTCCCGGATCGGGAGGCCTTGCGTAGGAGGCATGGTGCGTTACGCCGCCGAGGTCCAAGTCACTCGAACACGCTACCGCGCTGGGGGGATACGCCCGGACACGGTACTGACACCCGGTGAATCAGGCGAGTGACTCCGCTGGCACACCCAGTACTTCCGCGACCGCGGCGCGGCTGACCGCGCCCTCCCGCAGGATGACCGGGTCGTCGCCGGTGAGGTCGACCATCGTGGACGGAACGGGCGCGCCGGTGGATCCGCCGTCGAGGTACACCGCGACGCTGTCACCGAGCTGGTCGACCGCTTCCTGCGCGGTGGAGGCGGGCGGCTGACCGGACACGTTGGCGCTGGAGACCGCCATCGGGCCGACATCACGCAGCAGCTCCAGCGCGACCGGGTGCAGCGGCATGCGCAGCATCACCGTTCCGCGTGACTGGCCCAGATCCCACTGCAGGCTCGGCGCGTGCGGCAGGACGATGGAGAGGTCGCCCGGCCAGAAGGCCTCCATGAGCGCACGGGCCTGCGGCGGCGTGCCGAGCACCAGTCCGTCCACAGTGGACCAGGAGCCGACGAGGACACCGACCGGCATGTCCGGGCCGCGGTTCTTGGCCCGCAGGAGGGACTGGACGGCGCCGCCGTCGAAGGCGTCCGCGCCGATGCCGTAGACCGTGTCGGTCGGAAGGACGACGAGACGGCTGGAGCGCACCGCGCTCGCCGCCGCGGCGAGCCCGTCGGCCCGCGTTTCACGCTTGCTGCAGTCGTACACCGCGCTCATGGCGCTTGAGCCTATCCCTGTGCGCTTCGGGGGCTCGCGAAGGTGCCCACGCGCGTGAGGTGAAGGGGCCTTTCATCGCAAAATTTGCGATGAAAGGCCCCTTCACCTCAGAACCGCGCTCCCGTTACAAGGCGAAAGCGGTACAGAACGACGTCGCCGTCTTCGCCGGGTCGGCGATCGACGTCGCGGTCAGCTTGATGTGCGCGACGTGGTCACCGCCCGCGGCCCGTTTGGCGTGCGCCGTCGCCGACGACCGCCCGCCGAACGGGACGGTGGACAGCTCGTTCGGCAGCCGGACCTCCCAGCCCTTCGCGGTGGTGGACGCGCTCAGCCGGTAGGTGTCGGTGTCGAAGGGCGCGGCCGCGCCCTTCGCGTCGCCCGTGTTGAGCACCGGGAACGAGCAGCTCGCGAGCCCCTGCTTGGCGAACGCCGGGGCCGACGGCCACAGCGAGACACCCCTGGCCTGCGTGCCGGCGCCGTCGAGCGAGGCCACCGTGACGACGTAGGACAGCACGCCCTTGCGGTCGCGTTCGACGTCCGAGACCAGGAACTTCAGCCGGTTCGCCTGATCGGTGTACTCGTACTTGCTCGCCGAACCGGTGCCAGCCTTGAACGCGGCGTCGTTGAGCTGGCGGTAGTCGCCGATGGTGATCGGGACCGCGGTGCCGTCCGGTTTCTTGTAGTCGGTCATGCCGATGTCGGCCGGGTTCGCGTCGACGATCCATTCGAACGGGGCGTTGTCCTGGTTCTTGGTCTTCGCGATGATGACCCCGGAATCGGGCGCGAAGGAATCGCTGCCCATCCGGTCGACGACCTCGACGGTGTAATTGTCGTACCCGCCGCCGTCACAGAACGGATCCTTCGAGCGATCGCATTTCGGCGAAAGGTCCCCGCCGGTGAGCGCGATGTTGAGCCCGCTGTACGCGCCCTGCCCCGGAAGAACCGAACGCGCCGTGATCCGCGCCGAGACCGGGCCGGACTTCGCGAGCTGGTTCCGGTCGAGTTTGAGCACGTCTTCCGGGTCGACGATGTCGAGTTTCATCTTGGTGCGCAGCATGTGATGCGCCCCCATCGAACCGCCCTGTGTCGCCGGGATCTGCCAGCGGGTGTGCGGTCCGCCCGGCCCGTTGAACGTACCGCGCGACATCATTTCCCACGGTCCGGTGTAGGCGCGGGACGGCGGATTTCCGAATGGGTTGTTGTAATTGTCGCCGATGCCGAGAATGTGGCTGAATTCGTGCGCGTAAACCGCCTGACCCGAGCTTTCCGCCTGGGTCGAGGAGCCGGTGACCGCGTTCGGCCAGATGCTCGCGGCCGATTTCCACGAAGTCCACGGAACGTAGCGGGTGGCCGCGGCGTTCGGCATACCGGCGACCCCGGGGCCGAATTCGTCGGGCACGTTGCCCGGCTCGCCGAATTTCATCACGCCGAATTCCTGCCAGGTCGCGCTCTCGTCCTGCCCGGCGGAAAGGTAGAAGACGAAGTCGAACTGCTTGGCGACGTCACCGACGTCGGCCCGCCAGGCCGCGCCCGCGTCGGCACGCAGGTCGCGTTTGCAGTTCGCGGTGGGCGGGCAGGCGTCCGGCTGGAATTCCATGCCGTACTCGAAGGACTTGCCCGGCAGCCGGTAAGGGCCGAACGCGGTCAGTTCGACGCCCAGCCTGCCGCCGGAGTCCTCCATCCAGTACTCGTTGATCGTGTGGCCGCGATTGAGCGCCTGCGGCTTGTTGAGGAAGTCCTGGTAGAACTTCGCGACGCCGGCCCGGGGGATGTTGCTGGCGGCGGGGCCGGGGTTGCCGAACACCGTCGAATGCGGGGCCTGCGTGACGGCGAATTCCTGGTCCGGGTAGTCCGCGAGGACCACGGCGCCCTTGAACATCCGTTTGGTCGGCTTCAGCGCCGGATCGGCCCAGTTGGTGCCGGGTGGCTTGCGGTAGTCGTCCCACGTCATGTGGTCCTGGTTCTCCCAGGTCGACCCGTCGATCGGGGCGGGCCAGCCCTGCACCGGCACCGCGGCGGACGCCGGCTGAGCGAGAAGGCCCGGCAACAGCACGGCGGTGGCGAGTACGGCGAGTGTTCTGAGTGGGGTTCGTCGGAGAGACGATCGCATCGGGGTACACCTCCCAGTCGGACCGCCGATCAGGCGGCCTTGTCCGACGTTAGGAGGTGGCCTTTGCCCTGGGCACCGCCGGAAGTCGTGAGTCCCGCTAACTATCCGGCCCAGCTCCGCGTGAAGGACGTCAAGAGACGCGCAAAGCGGTGACGAAACGCGGCCGTCCGGCGAGGTCGAGGTGGCCCTGTACGTCGGTCAGCACCCGCCGCGCGCGCACGAGCGCCGGGACGGCGGAACCGTGCGTGTCGTCGTGCTCGATCGCCATCCCGCCGGTGGGCCGCAGCAACCGCGCGGCGGCGGCGATCGCGTGCCGGATCACGGCCAGCCCGCTCTCCTCCGCGAACACCGCCCGCGGCGGGTCGTGCTCGGCGACCTCCGCCGGTACCGGCGTGCCTTCCGGCACGTACGGCGGGTTGCACAGGACCAGGTCGACGAGCCCGTCGAGTTCGGCGAACATCGTGCTGTCCGCGACGTCGCCGGAGTACAGCCGGATGGGCGTGTCCCCCGCGTCGGCGTGGACGTCGGCGTTGTGCCGGGCCCAGGCGAGCGCTTGCGCGTCGATGTCGACGGCGTAGACGACCGCGTCCGGCCGCGCGTGCTGCACGGCCAGCGCCAGCGCGCCGGAGCCGGTGCACAGATCGACCACCACCGGGTACTCGCGCCCGTGCAGCAGTTTGAGGCCCCATTCCAGGAGCAGTTCGGTCTCCGGGCGCGGGACGAACACCCCGGCGCCGACGTTGACCGTGATGTCGCCGAGCGCGGCCCAGCCGGTGAGGTACTGCAGCGGGATCCGTTTGGCGCGCTGGTTCACCAGCTGGCCGATCGCGTCGATGACCGGCGGGTCCACCAGCGGCACCATCGGGAGGCGGCCGCGTTCGACGCCGAGGACATGCGAGGCGATGATCTCCGCGTCCGAGCGCGGTGACGCCACCCCGGCCTCGGTGAGAATCCGGGTCGCTTCCATGATGGCGAGGCGCAACGGCTGCCGGTTCACTGGTGTTCCTTCACAGAGTCAAGCCTGACACACAAGGCATGCGTGCCGGGGGCGGTACACGCGGGCTCAGGGTATCGATTCCCTTCAGCGCACCCGCCACGAGAGCGACGACAACGTCAGCGCCGCTTCGGCCACTCGCCGCGCGAGGTCCGTCTGGAGGCTCTTCGTCGCCGAAGCGATCCACTCGTCGACGTTCCGTACGCCGATATCGCGGTACTCGACGGCCTGGAGCAGCATCTCGAGCTTGTCCGCGTCACGCGCGTACAGCGCCTCCGGGCTCTCCGCGGTCTCGTACTCATCGACGGCTTCGCGCACCGAGTCCCGGGCGGCACCGGGAAGCGCCGACGTCTGCGCGGCCGTGATCGCCCTCGGGTCCGGCTTCTCGACGAAGCCCTTGATCGTATGCGGGAGGTCGCCGGTCCGCGTCTCCTGCGTGTCGTGCCAGAGCGCGAGATACGCCGCCCGCGCCGGGTCGGCACCGCCCTCGGCCGCCAGCAGCCCGGCCAGCTGCGCGACCCGCGTCGTGTGCTCGGCGACCGATTCGGGATCGCGGACCCCCGCCTGCCACCACCCGGCCCGTCGGATCCGCTTGAGCACACCCAGTTCGAACCCGAATCTGGCCAGGGCTTCCACGCTGCTCCTCTACGCGTCGACGACGAGATATCCGGCCAGTGTCCCCCGTCGCCGCCGGAGCGTGTCGATCCGGTCGTCCATCTCGGCCAGTTCGCGGCGGATCTCCGCCACCACGGTCGGGCACATGTCCAGCTCGGGCAGTTCACCCTTGGCACACGGGAGCATCTTGGCGATGACCTGCGTGCTCAGCCCGGCCGCGAGCAGCGCGCGGATCTGACGGACGGCGATGACCGCGTCGTCGTCGAACGTGCGGTAGCCGTTGCCGTCGCGCCGGGAGACCAGCAGTCCCTGTTCCTCGTAATAGCGCAGCAGCCGGTGACTCACCCCGGTCCGCCTGGACAGTTCGCCGATCAGCATGTGACCCCCGTCATCCGCGATTGACCTTCACATCGATGTCAGTACCTAACGTCGGCGGCATGACGAATCATTTCGCGCACATCGTCCGCGGTTCAGGTCCCGGCCTGCTGCTCGCCCACGGTGGCGGCGGCAGCGTAGAGGGCAACTTCGGCGGCATTCTCGACGACCTCGCCCGCACCCACACCGTCGTCGGTCCCGACTATCCCGGCACCGGAGCCACCCCGCGCGCCACCGGGCCGCTGGACCTCGACACCGTCGCCGACGAACTCGTCGCCATCGCCGTCGACGCCGGGCTAGAGCGCTTCGCGATCCTCGGTTACTCCCTGGGCACCGGCGTCGCCGTGCGCATCGCGACCCGGCATCCGGAGCGGGTCACCGGGCTGATCCTGACCGCGGGCTTCACGAAACCGGACAACCGGCTCCTGCTGGCGGTCGACATCTGGCGCGAGCTGCTCGACGGCGACCGCAGGCTGCTGGCGAAGTTCCTCACCTTCGCCGCCACCGGCGAGACGTATCTGAACGCGCTCACCCCGGCCCAGCTCGAAGCCGCCATCGACGGGCTCGCCGAGTTCATCCCGGCGGGCAGCCCCGAACACGTCGGACTGGTCGCGAGCGTCGACACCCGCGCCGAACTTGCCGGGATCTCGGTACCGGCGCTGGTCGTCGCCACCACCCAGGACGGCCTCGCCCCGCCCGCCCATTCGCGTGAACTCGCGGCCGGGATCCCCGGCGCCGAACTGGTCGAGATCGAGGCCGGGCACGGTATCGGCGTGGAAGCCCGCGACGAATGGCTCGGCGTGATCCAGAAGTTCCTCTCCTCAGTGGTTAGCGAGGGTACGCACTGATTACGCTTCGGCGTCTTCTATGGTGGCGCGGGTGAAGATCCGGGAATTCCGACTGGCCCTCGGCGTGTTTTCCGCCGCGCTCGGGGTGCTGCTCGTGCGTTTCCTGGTGCCGCGTCCGATCGGCATGGCGGACAACGGCGACGGCTGGCGCATCCTGTGCCAGCTCGGCGCCCGCGAACTCGACAGGCCTTCGGAAATCTTCGTCCGCTTCTCCTACGGCACCGCCCCGGCCTGCAAGAGCGAGTACATCTCCAGCCAGAGCTGGATCGACAAGATCGCCAGCGGGATCGGGCAGTTGCTCGGCTCGTCCGCGATACTGAACCTGCTGGTCCTGGGGGTGCTGGGCTGTCTGCTGGTCGCGGGCGGGATCGCCGCGATCGTCGTCGGCCTGCGGCTCTCGGTCCGGAACAGTGTCTTCGCCACGGCCGCGCTGCTGCTGGTCGCGGCGGACTCGGCCTTCTTCGGATACTTCGCCTCGGTGCTGAGCGAGGGCGCCGCCTTCGTCGGGATGTTCCTGCTCGCCGGCGGGCTGCTGCTGATGCACCGCACCGGGCCGTGGCGCTACACCGGCGCCGCGGTCACCGTGCTCGGCGCGATGGTCGGGATCAACGCGAAGTCGCAGACGCTGCTGCTGATCCCGCTCTTCGCGCTCGCACTGCTGTTCGTCCGCCCGGCGGGCAGCCGCGGCCTCGCCCGGTGGGCGCTGCCGCTGGCCGTGCTCGCCGTGGTCGGCACGGGTACCGCGCTGGTGCAGGGAGCTGGCGACTCGGCCAACGCGGAATACCGCGAAGCCAACATGTACCACGTCATCTTCAACGGAATCGTGGACGGCAAGCACGACACCGCCGGCGACCTCGCCGCACTGGGCCTGCCGCCCGAGTTCGCGAAGTACGTCGGCACGGGCTGGTGGAGCGCGGACGCGGCCTGGCACGATCCCGCGTACGGCCGGTACCGCGACAAGATCAGCCGCCGCAACGTCGCCCAGTACTACCTCGATCACCCGGGGCGGGTGGTCCAGATGCTGCACCGGTCCGCGCAGGAGACGCTCACCGCGCGGGTGCCGAACCTCGGCAGCTTCGGCGAACACGCCGGGCAACCGCCGCTCGCCAAGGAGTACCGCGTCCCGGTCCTGTCCGGGATCACCGGCTGGATCGCGCCGCTGGGGCTCTTCGCCCTGCTGCCGATCTGGCTGCTCATCGGCTGGGCCGGGCTCCGCGCCTTCCGGAACCGCACCGGACGCCGCGACGTCGGCATCGTGGTGCTCCTGTTCCTGTTCTTCGCGATGGGCCAGATCCTGGTGTCCGGTCTCGCGGAAGGCATCGAGAACATCAAGCACCAGCAGCTGACGATCTACCCGACCCTGCTCGCCGCCGCCTTCGCCGCGCTCTCGTTCCTGCCCCGGCGAAACGACGGATCGGACCGCGAAGAGAAGCTTGAGAACACAAAGACAGCGGTCACGGTCTCCTGAACGAGTGATATCCCCGTCTTCGGCGGATCCGGCCCCATTACTTTTTCGTCCCGTCCACCGGGGCATCGGCACCCCGTTCGAGTGACTCCGTGTCACCCCTGTAGTAATTCAGCTATGACCGGCATCATCACGGAGGGTGTCTCCACGACTCCCGCGGACTCGATCGAACGAAGAACCGGGCGCGAAAGAGTATACGGCTGGCTGGCCGGTGATTACGGCAAAGTCCTTTTGGCCGTCCTGGCGTGGAACGTCGCACTGACCACGCTGGCATGGCTGTTCGGTCCCTCCACTCCGTCGAGCGAGGGCATTCCCCAGACCGGTATCGGCTCGACGTCGAGCCTGCTCTCCCACACCTACCGTTGGGACGCGGGCAACTACGGCGAGATCTCCGAACACGCGTACACGGGCAGCTTCGTGCCGGTCCGCGCGTTCTACCCGGTGTTCCCGATCTGCGTCTGGCTGGTCAAAACCCTCGGTTTCGGCACCATCGGGCTGATCACGGCCGGGTTCATCGTCAACCTGATCGCGACCTGGCTGGCCTGCGTCGCATTGCTCAAGATCTCCCGGTTCTTCCTCACCGCCACTCGTTCGCACTGGCTGGTCGTCGCCGCGTTCCTGACCGCGCCCGCCGCCTTCTTCCTGCACTCGTTCTACAGCGAAGCGGTGTTCTGCGCCCTCGGCTTCTGGTCGTACCTTTTCGCGTTACGGCGCCAATGGCTGTGGATGGGGCTGTGCCTGATCCCGCTCACCGCGTCGCGGATCACCGCCGCGGTGTTCATCGGGCTGTGCTTCCTCGAATTCTGGCGCTCCGTCGGCTGGAAGCCGCGCGGTCTGCTGTCCTGGACGATCGTCTGGTTCCCGGTCGCCTATCTCGGCCTCGCCGCGCACATGCTGTACATGAAACTGCAGACCGGAAGCGCGACGGCGAACTTCACCGCGCTCGAGAGTGCCGGCACCTGGTCGTACCACAAGTTCGACCCGAACGTCTTCGCCACGGCGCTGACGGAATTGAGGATCACCGCGAGCGCCCTTGCCGGTAGCAGTCCGATGACCGCATGGACGCTGATGAGCCACGTGCTGCCGACAATCGGCCTGGTCCTGCTCCTGGCGGCATCCGTCTATTTCTTCGTCGCATTACGGTCGAACGGCCTGCCGCCGGCGCTGTTCGGGATCGCCTCCCTGGTGATGTTGACGCTCAACAGCAACGTCGTCTCGGTGCACCGGTACCTGCTCCCCTGTCTGGTCATGTACCTCGCATTGGTGCTTTTGGCCGAACGGCGACCGAAACTGCGCGGCGCGGTTTACGCGACGTTGTACTTCAATTCGTTGATCTGCGGCGCGATCTTCATCCGTTTCACCGCAGGCCACTGGGCAGGATGAGAACACCCGCAGGCCTCGGGATAAGACATTCCGACGATCTTCTAGAATCAACTCCGTTCTGGCCGTGAGACTTACTCACCGCCTTCTCTCGAAAACCGCACCAGGGGGTATTCAGTGCCCGCGGACCACGACAGACGCCGGATCGCGTTCATCTTCCCGATCTACAACGAGGAAGAGAACATCGAACTCCTCCACCGCACGGTGGAGGAGACGATCACGCCGCTCGTCGACCACTACGACTTCAGTTTCGTCTACATCGACGACGGCAGCAGCGATCGTTCGATGGACCTGCTGACCGCGCTGAGCAGGCGAGACGACCGGGTCACCGTGATCGAACTTTCCCGCAACTTCGGCCACCAGCTGGCGGTCACCGCCGGGCTCGACCTGGTGGACGCGGACGCGGCGATCATCATGGACAGCGACATGCAGGACCCGCCGAGGGTGGCGCTGGAATTGATCGAGAAGTGGGAAGAAGGCTTCGAAGTCGTCTACGCCCAGCGTCGCTCGCGCCAGGATTCGGTGTTCAAGAAGTTCACCGCCGGCGCCTTCTACTGGTTCCTCCGGAAGATGGCGTCGGTCGACATTCCCCGTAACACCGGCGACTTCCGCCTGATCGACCGCAAGGTCGTCGACGAGCTGCGGAAATACCGCGAACGGGATCGGTTCCTGCGCGGGTTGGTCAGCTACATCGGCTTCAGGCAGACAGCCGTCCTGTTCGACCGCGACAAGCGGCACGCGGGCGTGACCGGCTACCCCTTGCGGAAGATGCTCCGCTTCGCCGGGGACGGCATCCTCGGCTTCTCCGTCGTGCCGCTGCGGATGATCAGCCGGCTCGGGTACCTGATCTCGCTGCTCAGCTTCATCGGGATTCTCTACGTGCTCGGGGTCAAACTCTTCGCGCCCGCCACCGCCGTGCCGGGCTGGGCCTTCATCACCGCCGCGATGTTCTTCTTGGGCGGTATCCAGATCATCATGCTCGGCGTGCTCGGCAGCTATATCGGCCGGACGTACTCCCAGGTACAGAACCGCCCGCTCTACGGCGTCGCGTCGGTCCGCACCGGCTCGACGGATCTCGCGGCCACCAAGTCCGGAAACCTCGCACGGTGAAGCCGATCAGTGGCACCCAGGTGCGCTTCGGCGTCGTCGGAGTCGTCAACACCGCGGTCGACGCGCTCGGATACGCCTTGCTGGCCACACTCGGCGTCCCGATATTCGTCGCGAACTTCATCTCGACCACGGCGGGCATGCTCCTGAGCTTCACGCTCAACCGGAACTTCACCTTTCGCGCGAAGGACGGCGACATCCGCCGTCAGGCCGTCCTTTTCTTCGCCGTGACCGCGTTCGGCCTGTGGGTCGTGCACGCCGCGGTGATCTTCGCGGTCACCAAGCTGTTCCCCGGGATCAACGTGTTCATCCCGAAACTGGGCGCGATCGCGGTCGGCATGGTGTGGAACTACCTGTTGTACAAGAAGATCGTCTTTCGGCAGGGCACAGCCGAACCCGCGGTGGTCCAGCCTGGCTCCCAGGCAGGCTGAACCACGGCGCCGACAGTAGGCTGATCGCACCTGTTGTCGCCGAAGGGCCCCGCGAAATGGTCATGGATCTCCGAGAAACCGAAGTCGTCACACGGATATCCGCGAATATCGATACCGACGATTTCGCGACGGCGGCCGCGCTGGGCGACCGTCTCATCGGCGAGTTCGAGGCCACCGAGCTGGAGATCTGCCGCGCGGACCCGGAAGGCGGCCGGAGGGGTTACGCGGTCTCCGTCGGTTATCGCACCCCGCCCGCGGACGGCGAGGAGCTCGCCGACACCCTGCACCGTGCCGTACTACCGGCGCTTTTTCACTTCGGGCTCAACGCGGAATTCTTCGAAATCCACGGCACGCCGGAAACCGGCCAATACGGAAGTTACGACGCTTACGACACCGAAACCGACGGCTACACGCTTTATTCGCTCATGGCGAGCGTCGGCGGCACCGATCCGCGTGAACCCGCCTACGTCCCCCGGCACGATTTCACTCCGCGCGAGGAGACCGACGTCATTTCGCGGGTACATCTTTACGTCCCCACCGGGGACCTGCGGCTGGCTGTCGAGCTTTGCGGCCGACCGGCGACCGACCTCGCGGCGTCGCTGGTCCGGATCAACACGGACGCGGGACCGTGCGAAGCGGTGCTGATGTCGGCTTTCCCGGCCGCCGCTGGAGAAAGCGGCGAAGAGGCACTCAGCAGGGTCACGAACGAGGTGACCGAACGCCTCTCTCACGTCGGCATGTCGGTCCGGGCCATCCACACCGGACTGGAAGACGACCCGTTCTCCACCGAGCCGGGTTGGTCGTGAGTGGCGATTCACACCTTCCCCAGTACATGATGGCCCCCTTCCTTGCGCTTAGGCGCAAGGAAGGGGGCCATCATGTACCTCACGCCAGCAAGTCGTCAGCGGGACTTCCACTTGACGGCGAGCGAGGCCAGACGTTCCACATCGGTACGCCGCTGATCGGTGAACGTCCGCTCGGCCGCGGGCCGGAGCCGCCATCGAAGGATCGCGAGTACCTCCGCGAGCTGCTCCTCGTCGAACAGAAGCGTCGCCAAAAGGACTTGTTTCGCCTCACGCAGCTGACCGAGTTTCGCCGCGAGGCCGGGCGAGGAAGCGTTCTCCAGCAACACATCCAGTACCCACAGCACCAGTTCCCTCGGTGCGATCCACCAAGACTCCGGCAGCCGCTCTTCGTAGAACAGGAAGTATCCGAGCGGTGATCGTCCCGGCATGGGTTCGGCGGAATCCCAGCTCAGCTCGGCCCACCAGTCCGCGTACCGGGCCAGTTCGGCGATACGCGGAAGCATCCAGTCGGCCAGCTCACCGGCGGCGACCGCGCTTTCGGCCGCCGTGTACAGCTCGGTGCGCAGCACCCGGATGAGTTCCGGCGCCCGCTCCCCGAACGCGCTGACACCGAACAGGGTGAAGCCCCGGTACTCGACCAGCTCGGCCTTCAGCCCGGGATCGGTCACGTGCTCGATGAGCACGTCGATGACCCAGCCGATCACCCCGCTCGAGGCGTTCCACCAGAAATCCGGGTGGGACGGCTCGGCGGTGTCGAGGAAGATGTCGCCCGACACCGAAGGTCAACCGCCGTGGGCGGCGAGTCGTTCTTCGCGGTCCGCGGTGATGAGCGCGTCCAGCACGTTGTCGAGGTCGCCGTCGAGTACCTGGTCCAGGTTGTAGGCCTTGTAGTTGACCCGGTGGTCGGCGATGCGGTTCTCGGCGAAGTTGTAGGTGCGGATCCGCTCGGAGCGGTCGACGGTGCGAACCTGCGAGCGGCGCGCGTCCGAGGCCTTCGCGGCGGCCTCTTCCTCGGCGATCGCCTGGAGGCGGGCCTGCAGCACCTGCAGGGCGCGGGCCCGGTTCTGGATCTGCGACTTCTCGTTCTGGCACGAGACGACCACGCCGGTCGGGATATGCGTGATCCGCACCGCCGAGTCGGTCGTGTTCACGCTCTGGCCACCGGGGCCGGACGAGCGGTAGACGTCGATCCGCAGGTCGTTCGGGTCGATCTCGACCTCGACGTCCTCGGGTTCGGGGTAGATGAGCACGCCGGAGGCCGAGGTGTGGATGCGGCCCTGTGATTCGGTGGCGGGCACGCGCTGCACGCGGTGCACCCCGCCCTCGAACTTCAGCCGGGCCCAGACGCCGTCGACGTCGGCCGAGCGGCTCTTGATGGACACGGTGACGTCCTTGAAACCGCCGAGGTCCGAGTCGACCGAGTCGAGGACCTCGGCCTTCCAGCCGTGACGTTCGGCGTAGCGCAGGTACATGCGCAGCAGGTCGCCGGCGAACAGCGCCGACTCCTCGCCGCCTTCACCCGATTTGATCTCCATGACCACGTCGGAACCGTCGTACGGGTCCCGCGGCACGAGAAGTTCGGAGAGCCTGGCCTCGAGCGCGGGGATCTTGGCGGTGATCTCCTCGGCCTCGGCCGCGAAGGCGGCGTCTTCCGAAGCGAGCTCCTTCGCCGCTTCGAGGTCTTCACGGGCGGAGTCGAGCTCGCGGATCGTCTTCACGACCGGGCTCAGCTCCGCGTAGCGGCGGCCGAGCTTGCGTGCCCTCGCCTGGTCGGCGTGCACGGACGGGTCGGCCAGCTGCTTCTCCAGCTGGGCGTGCTCCTCGAGCAGACCCTTCAGCGAACTCGAATCCACCACTCCACCTCTCTACGGCCGTCGGACAAGGCGAACGCCTGCGAAACCATGAAAAACGGCGCCTACCCGGACATGCGGGTAGGCGCCGTCGTTCAAGCTACTTGGCGTCTTCGGCCTTCTTGCGCTTGCCGTAGCGAGCCTCGAAGCGCGCGACGCGGCCGCCGGTGTCCATGAGCTTCTGCTTGCCGGTGTAGAACGGGTGGCAGTTCGAGCAGATCTCGACGTGGAGCTTGCCGGAGGTCTTGGTGCTGCGCGTGGTGAAGGTGTTACCGCAGTCGCAGTCCACGTTCGTGACCACGTACTCGGGGTGAATACCGCTCTTCATGGTGTCCTCTCTCGTTGGCCCCGGGTCCCCAGTGCGGGGTGAACCGGTGCCGGACTTCAGCGGATGATTTTGCCAGACGCGCTGGCAGTGAGGTTAACGCACCCCTCCCCCGGCATATTCCAACACGTTGAGTTATCAACTATCGACGGTGAGTTGTACGAAATTTGTACCTACCCACGCGAAGGTCCTCATGTTGGTAATTCCTCAACAGGAGGTACTGAACATGCGCACCATCCTTGCCAAGGTGGCGAAGCTGGCGTCCGTCGCAGCCTTGGCCATCGCGGCCCTCGCCGTGGCACCGGTCGCCGGAGCCGCTCCGGCCGCTCCCGACGCGGGCACCACCATCACCGCGGCCGACATCAACCCGGCGGCAGGCACCTTCACCACGGTGCCCGAGGGCGACCTCTCGATCCAGGGCGCCGGGGACGGCACGCCCGCCGGCGCCGTCCAGTGGTTCAAGAACCACGCCGGCTCCACCGCATACCAGGGCCTCTGCGAGAAGGCCGTCGAGAACGCCTACGGCACCACCGGCGTCTGGGCCTCGGCCAACGCGCACTGGAACGGCGCGAGCCCGAAGCACACGACCGGCACGCCGCCGAAGGGCGCCTTCGTCTACTGGAACATCAGCCAGTGGGGCCACGTCGGCATCGCCGACGGCTCCGGCGGGATCTACGCCTCCAGCATCGGCGGCAAGATCGGCCACGCTTCGAGCGTGAACTACTTCAACAACTACCGCGGCTGGACCCCCGCCGCTGTGCCGCACCGCTGAGCCTTCGGTCTCGTGAGTGGTACGGCTTCGCGGGTCGCGGGCGCCTCGCTTGAGACGGTGATCGTCCCAAGCGAGGCGCTGAGAACATCCGTGCCGCCCCGCAAGGGGCCCTCCCCAGGATGTGATGAAGGGGCCTTTCCTGGCGAAATTCGCCAGGAAAGGCCCCTTCATCGCAAAGCGGTGGTACCGAAGGCGACCGAAGATCAGTCGTCGTCGTTCGAGCCGAGGGCCGTCTTCGAGACCTGCATGAGGAACTCGATGTTGGTCTTCGTCTTGCGCAGTCGCGAGATGAGCAGGTCTATGGCCTGCTGCGAGTCCAGCGCGTGCAGCACCCGGTGCAGCTTGTGGGTGACCGCGAGCTCGTCCGGCGAGAGCAGCAGGTCTTCCTTGCGGGTACCGGACGGGTTGACGTCCACCGCGGGGAACACCCGGCGCTCGGCGATCTTCCGGTCGAGCTTGAGCTCCGCGTTACCGGTGCCCTTGAACTCCTCGAAGATGACCGTGTCACCGGTGGACCCGGTCTCGACCATCGCCGTGGCGAAGATCGTGAGCGAGCCGCCGTTCTCGATGTTGCGCGCCGCGCCGAGGAAACGCTTCGGCGGGAAGAGCGCGGTCGAGTCGACACCACCGGAGAGGATCCGGCCGGAAGCCGGGGCCGCGAGGTTGTACGCACGGCCGAGGCGGGTGATCGAGTCGAGCAGCACGACGACGTCGTGGCCCATCTCGACCAGGCGCTTCGCCCGCTCGATCGACAGCTCCGCGACCGACGTGTGGTCGGACGGCGGACGGTCGAAGGTCGAGGCGATGACCTCTCCCTTCACCGACCGCTGCATGTCGGTGACCTCTTCCGGACGCTCGTCGACGAGGACGACCATCAGGTGGCACTCGGGGTTGTTCGTGGAGATCGCGTTCGCGATGTCCTGCATGATCGTGGTCTTACCGGCCTTCGGCGGCGACACGATCAGCGCACGCTGCCCCTTGCCGACCGGCATCACCAGGTCGATGACGCGGGTGGTGAGCTTGTGCGACTCGGTCTCGAGGCGCAGCCGCTCGTTCGGGTACAGCGGCGTCAGCTTGGTGAAGTCGGGACGGCGCTTGGCCTCGTCCGGCTCCAGGCCGTTGATCGAGTCGACGCGCACCAGCGGGTTGAACTTCTGCCGCTGCTGCTCGCCGTCACGCGGCTGGCGCACGACACCGGTGATGGCGTCACCGCGGCGCAGGCCGTACTTGCGGACCAGCGAAAGCGAGACGTACACGTCGTTCGGCCCGGCGAGGTAACCCGAGGTACGCACGAAGGCGTAGTTGTCGAGCACGTCGAGGATACCCGCGACGGGCAGCAGGACGTCGTCCTCGCGGATCTCGGTGTCGGGCGAGCCGCCCTGTTCGCGGCCACCGCCGGAACCCCGGCGGCGACGGTCGCGGAAGCGACGGCCGCGACGGCCGCCTTCCTCGTCGTCGTCGCTCTGCGGGCCCTGGCCCTGGCGCTGGCTGTTGTCCTGGCCGCTCTGCTGGTTGCGCTGGCCCCGGTTGTCCTGACCCCGGTTCTCCCGGTTGCCGTCACGGCCGCCGTCCCGGTTGCCCTGACGGTTACCGCCCTGCTCACCGCGGTCGCCACGTTCACCACGGTCGCCGCGCTCGTTGCGGTCACCGCGCTCACGCTGCTCGCCACGCTCACGCTGTTCACCGCGTTCACGCGGCTGACCACCCTGGTCGGGCGAACCCGCGGCGCGGTTGGAGCCGCGACGACGGCGGCTACGGCCGCCCTCTTCCTGCTGCGGCTGGCCGTCCTGCTGGCCGGTCTCCTGCTGCGCGGGCCGCTCGGCGGCCGGCGCGGAGCCGTTCTCCGAGACCTTCTCCGCCTTCTCGACGCGCGGGGCTTCGGCCGGGGCGGCTTCCGCCTTCGGCGCTTCGGCCTTGGGGGCCTCCTGCTTCGGGGCCGCCTTGGGCGCTTCGGCCTTCGGAGCCTTTCGTGGTGCATCGATCCCCTCGAGCGGAAGCGTTTCGCTCGCCGCGGCGGGGGACTTGCGCTTGGTCTTGCCCTGGCGCTCGCGGATGGCCGCGATCAGGTCGCCCTTACGCATACCCGTGGTCTCGCCGATGCCAAGGTCCCCAGCGATCGAGCGCAGTTCGGCGACGGTCTTGCCGGTCAATCCGCCGACCGTGCGCTTGGGAGCGACGACGCCGTTCGACTCGGCGGCGCCACCTTCGACGTCGCTCAAAAGATCGGTGTTGCTCACAAATGTCCTTCCTGACCGATCCACGCCTCCAGGTGGATCAGCGGACCGCCGTTCGCGTCCGATTGCGAAACGGCGTATCTGGCCCCCAATACGGGCGATCAGCTCCTCGGCCGTGTTGAACACAGCTAGAAGGCCTCCAGCACAGGGGTTTGCGTCCTCCAAACGGAGGAAGCGGAATTCGGCACCGCCGGAACCGGGAACCCGCCTGCGTCCATCCGCCACTCCCGCTTGCCAGACGGAGTACGGAACTGGCGGATCAACGAAGGATGCGGGCCAGGGATGTCACTGGTCACCTGGACCGGCACCGGGTGCGGAAACGCACGGTGATCGAACGCCCCCGAGGGTAGACCGCGCCACCGCCGGGTGCAACAACCACCCCCCGCGTGGCGGGATGGCGCTCCTGCACGTGACCGAGGCTTTACTGAGCCGCAACCTGAACGCCGCCCGGATCGATCGGCAGCTCGGTGACGTCGAAAGATGTAACGTCGACACCGGCGGGGAGTATTCCGTCGGTGGTCAGCGCGAGCACGGTCGGACCAGCACCGGAAATGGCCGCGGCCACCCCTTCGGCCCGCAGCGCGCGCACCAGCTCACTGCTCGCCGGGTACGCGGACGCGCGGTAATGCTGATGGAGCCGATCTTCGGTCGCGGAGAGCAACAGATCCGGGCGTGCGGTGAGCGCGTGGACCGCGAGTGCCGCGCGGCCCGCGGTGAACGCCGCGTCGGCGTGCGGGACCTGGTCGGGCAGCAGCCCGCGCGTCGCGTCCGTCGAGGAACGCAACGCCGGGATCGCCACCACGGGCCGGACGTCGTGATGCGGCTGGAGCCGTTCGGCGCGGAACCGTCCGCCCTCCTGCCAAGCGACCACGAAACCGCCCAGCAGGCTCGCCGCGGCGTTGTCGGCGTGTCCCTCGAACGCGGCCGCCAGCTGCAGCGCGTCGTCGTCCAAAGCCTTCTCAGCCAGCGCGTACGCGGCCGCGACACCGGTGACGACGGCGGACGCCGACGAACCGAGGCCGCGGGCGTGCGGGATGGCGTTGAAACACCGCAGATGCAGGCCGGGCGGGCGGAGGCCGAGATGTTCGCAGCCTCGCCGGAAAGCCCGTACGACCAGGTGCGTTTCGTCGGTCGGGACATCTTCCACGTCCCCGGCGCCGTCGTCGATCACTTCGATCTTGAGCCCGGCGTCGGTGATCCGGAGTTCGACCCGGTCGTACAACGCCAGCGCCAGGCCCAGCGTGTCGAAGCCCGGACCGAGGTTCGCCGACGACGCCGGGACCTTGACCTTGAGCAGCGTCATCGCAGGTCCAGCGCGGCGGCGACGGCGGTCGGGTCGACGGCGAGCGGCTCGACCTCGACGTTGCCCTCGAGCGCCGTGGCCGGGTCCTTGAGGCCGTGCCCGGTGACGGTGCACACGACGGTGGACCCCTTCGGCAGGCGGCCGTCGGCGGCCGTGGCGAGCAGGCCCGCGACGCTGGTCGCCGAGGCGGGCTCGACGAACACGCCCTCCTTGCGGGCGAGCAGCCGGTACGCCTCGAGGATCTTCTCGTCGGTGATCGCTTCGAACAGACCGGCGGAGGCGTTCTTCGCCTTCATCGCGCCGTCCCAGGAAGCGGGGCTGCCGATGCGGATCGCGGTCGCGATGGTGTCCGGATCGGCCACCGGCTCGCCGTGCACGAGCGGCGCGGCGCCCGCCGCCTGGAAACCGAACATCCGCGGGGTGTTCTTCACCACACCGTCGCCCGCGTACTCGGAATAGCCCGCCCAGTACGCGGTGATGTTGCCCGCGTTGCCGACCGGGAGACAGTGGATGTCGGGTGCCCGGCCGAGTGCGTCACAGATTTCGAACGCGGCCGACTTCTGGCCCGCGATGCGCACCGGGTTGACCGAGTTGACCAAGGTGACCGGATAGTCGATCGCGGTCTTCTGCGCCAGTTCGAGACAGTCGTCGAAGTTGCCGTCCACCTGCAGGATCCGCGCGCCGTGCACGACCGCCTGGGCGAGTTTGCCCATCGCGATCTTGCCCTGCGGGACCAGCACCGCGCAGGTGAGCCCGGCACGCGCCGCGTAGGCCGCGGCCGAGGCCGAGGTGTTGCCGGTGGAGGCGCAGATGACCGCCTGCAGCCCGCTGGCGAGCGCGTGCGTGATGGCGACGGTCATCCCGCGGTCCTTGAACGACCCGGTCGGGTTCACGCCTTCGACCTTGAGGAAGACCTCGCAGCCGGTGAGTTCCGAAAGGTGCGGCGCGGGCAGCAACGGGGTGTTGCCTTCGCCGAGGGTGATCACCTTCGCGCCGGACGGGACCGGGATCCGGTCCGGGTAGGCCTGGATGATTCCTGGCCATGGTTGGGGAATCACTGGTCTTCGCCTTCCACCCGCATCACACTGACGACCTGGTTCACCACATCGAGCTTGGCAATGTCGTCCACAGTGGACCGCAGTGCCGCGTCCGGCGCCAGATGGGTGACCACGACCAGGCTGGCCGTGTCGTTGGCGTCCCGCTGCCGCACCGCGGCGATGCTGACGCCGTGCCCGGCGAACGCCTGGGCCACCTGGGCGAGGACGCCCGCTCGATCGGCCACGTCGAGACTGACGTGGTACCGCGTCGGCGTCTGGCCCATCGGCCTGACCGGGAGCGCGGCGTGCGCGGATTCGCGCGGGCCACGGCCGCCGACGACCCGGTTTCGAGCCACCGCGACGAGGTCGCCGAGCACGGCACTCGCGGTCGGCGCGCCACCGGCGCCCTGACCGTAGAACATCAGCTCACCGGCGGCGTCGGCCTCGACGTAGACGGCGTTGTACGCGCCGCCGACCCCGGCGAGCTGGTGGTTGCGCGGGATCATCACCGGATGCACCCGCGCCGAAACGGATTCGGTGCCGTCGTCGGAGGTGACGCGCTCGCAGATGGCGAGCAGTTTCACCGTGCGGCCCAGTACCTTCGCCGCGGCGAGGTCCGACGCGGTGACGTCGGCGATGCCCTCACGGTGCACGTCGGAGGCGGTGACCCTGGTGTGGAACGCGAGCGAGGCGAGGATCGCGGCCTTGGAGGCGGCGTCGTAGCCGTCGACGTCGGCCGTCGGGTCCGCCTCGGCGTATCCGAGCCTGCTGGCCTCTTCGAGCGTTTCCGCGTAGCCCGCGCCGGTGGAGTCCATCGCGGAGAGGATGAAGTTGGTGGTGCCGTTGACGATGCCCATCACGCGGGTGATGCGGTCACCGGCCAGCGATTCGCGCAGCGGGCGCAGCAACGGGATCGCCCCGGCCACGGCCGCCTCGAAGTACAGGTCCACGCCGGACGCGTCGGCGGCCTCGAACAATTCCGCGGAATGTTCGGCCATCAGCGCTTTGTTCGCCGTGACAACGGATTTCCCGGCCTTGAGCGCGTCGAGCAGCCACTGCCGCACCGGCTCGATCCCGCCGACCAGTTCGACGACCACGTCGACCTCGTCGGAGGTGACGAGCTTCGTCACATCGGAGGTCACCAGTTCCGGCGGCAGCTCGGGGTGCTTGTCGGGGCGCCGGACCGCGATACCCGCCAGCTCCACCCGTGCACCGGCCCTGGCGGCGAGTTCGTCGGCCTGCTCGGTGAGCAGCCGGACGACCTCGCCACCGACCGTCCCGCAACCGAGCAGGGCGACCCTGATCACACGTCCGTCCACAGTAGACACTTGCTAGACCTCCAGGCGCAGCATGTCGTCCGTCGTCTCCCGCCGCAGCAGCACCCGGGCGCTGCCATTGCGCACGGCCACCACCGCGGGCCGCGGCTGCCGGTTGTAGCCGCTGGCCATCGAGTAGCAGTACGCCCCGGTGGCCGCCACGGCGAGCAGGTCGCCGGGAGCAAGAGTGTCGGGGAGCCAGCAGTCCCGGACGACGATGTCGCCGGACTCACAGTGTTTTCCCACGACCCGGGACAGCGCGGCGGCGGCCTGGCCGTCCCCGTCGTCGTCGGCGGAGCGGGAAACGAGACGGCAGTCGTACACCGCGTCGTAGAGCGCGGTGCGGATGTTGTCGCTCATCCCGCCGTCCACGCTGACGTAGCGCCGGGCGGCCTTGTCGCCGAGCGAGACGTCCTTGATGGTGCCGACCTCGTACAGGGTGATCGTGCCGGGACCGGCGATGGCGCGGCCCGGCTCCCCGGCGATCTTCGGCACCGGAAGACCCGCGTACTCGCATTCCTTGCGGACGATCTCGCGGATCTGCGTGATCATCTGCGCGGGCGGCGGCGGGTTGTCCTTGTCGGTGTAGGCGATACCGAAACCACCGCCGAGGTCGACGATCGCCAGCTGGTCGAGCAGGTCGGTGCCGTGTTCCTTGGCGAGTTCGGCCAGCAGACCGACCACGCGGCGGGCCGCGACCTCGAAACCGTCGGCGTCGAAGATCTGCGAACCGATGTGGCTGTGCAGGCCGATCAGTTTGAGCGACGGCGCGTTGAGCACCCGGCGCACCGCCTCGGCCGCGTCACCGGAAGCCAGCGAGAAACCGAACTTCTGGTCCTCGTGCGCGGTCGCGATGAACTCGTGGGTATGCGCCTCGACGCCGACCGTGACCCGGATCAGCACGTTCTGGACGATGTCGTGCCGGGCGGCGACATCGGCGAGCCGCGCAATCTCGTAGTAGGAGTCGACCACGACCGTGCCGACACCGGCCTCGACGGCGGCTTCGAGTTCGGCGACCGATTTGTTGTTGCCGTGGAAGGTGATCCGCTCGGCGGGGAAGTTCGCGCGCTGCGCCACGGCGAGTTCGCCGCCGCTGCAGACGTCCAGGCTCAGTCCCTGCTCGGCCACCCAGCGGGCGATCTCGATGGACAGGAACGCCTTGGACGCGTAGTGCACGAGCGCCGGGTCGTCGAAGGCCTCGGCGTAGTCGGCGCAACGGGACTTGAAGTCCGCCTCGTCGACGACGAACAGCGGCGTGCCGTACTTCTCGGCGAGTTCGCGGACGTCGACGCCGGCGATGCGCACGACACCGTCTCCGCCGCGAAAAGTGTTGCGAGGCCAGACCTTCGGGTACAGCCTGTCGAGTTCCTCCGGAGTCGACGGCGGGAAACCGGAGGCGTCGGCGTGTGGGTAGACGTCGGCGTGGCGGGGGCCCGCGGGGTGAGCCATTCGTTTTACATCCGTTCCGGAGCAGAGACACCGAGCACGGTGAGGCCGTTCGCCAGCACCTGGCGGGTCGCTTCACAGAGCGCGAGCCGGGAGAACGTGAGGGGGGTGGTCTCCTCATCGCCCTTCGGAAGAACCCGGCCGACGGCGTTCCACTTGTGATAGGCGCCGGCGAGTTCTTCGAGGTACCGGGCGACGCGGTGCGGTTCGCGCAGCTGCGCCGCTCGGCGGAGGACGGTCGGGAATTCGCCGATCGTGCGGATCAGATCGCCCTCGGCAGGCAGCGTAAGCAGACCGAAGTCGACGTCGCCATCGAACTGTGTTGATGAGCCCTCAGCGGGAAAACGTACTTCGGGCAGGAGACCGAGATCGGAAGCGTTGCGCTGCAAGGAGGCCAGCCGCGCGTGGGCGTACTGGACGTAGTAGACCGGGTTGTCGTTCGAATGCTTGCGCAGCAGATCGAGGTCGATGTCCAAAGTGGAGTCGACCGAATAGCGGATCAGCTCGTAGCGGGCCGCGTCGACCCCGACCGTGCCGACCAGGTCCTCCATGGTGATCACGGTGCCCGCGCGTTTGCTCATCCGGACCGGCTTGCCCTCGGAGACCAGGTTGACCATCTGGCCGATCAGCACCTCGACCACGGCCGGGTCGTCACCGAAGGCGGCCGCGGCGGCCTTGAGGCGGGCGATGTAGCCGTGGTGGTCCGCGCCGAGCATGTAGATGCAGAGGTCGAACCCGCGCTTGCGCTTGTCCTGGAAGTAGGCGAGGTCACCGGCGATGTAGGCCGGGTTGCCGTCCTTCTTGATGACGACACGGTCCTTGTCGTCGCCGTGCTCCTTGGACTTGAGCCACCAGGCACCGTCCTCGAAATAGAGGTTCCCGGAGTCCTTCAACTGCTGGACCGACGACTCGACCGCACCGGACTCGTGCAGCGAGTTCTCGTGGAAATAGACGTCGAAGTCGGTGCCGAAATCGTGGAGGCTCTGCTTGATCTCGGTGAACATCAGCTCGATGCCGACCCGGCGGAACGTCTCGGCGCGTTCGTCGTCCGGCAGCGACAGCGCGCTCGGCTCCTGACGGATGACCTCGGCGGCGATGTCGTTGATGTAGCCGCCCGCGTAGCCGTCCTCCGGGGCGGGCTCGCCCTTGGCGGCCGCGATCAGGGAGCGGACGAAGCGGTCGATCTGCGCGCCGTGGTCGTTGAAGTAGTACTCGCGGGTGACCAGCGCGCCCTGCGCGGCCAGCACGCGGCCCAGCGCGTCGCCGACCGCGGCCCAGCGGGTGCCGCCGAGGTGGATCGGGCCGGTCGGGTTCGCCGAGACGAACTCGAGGTTGATCTTGACCCCGGCCATCGCGTCACCGAGGCCGTACTTCTCGCCGGCGTCGAGTACCTGCTGGACGATCTGGCCCTGCGCGTCGGCGGCGAGCCGCAGATTGAGGAAACCGGGTCCGGCGACCTCGGCCGAGTCGATCCCGTCGGCCGCGGCGAGGACCTCGGCCAGCGCGTCCGCGAAGTCGCGGGGCTTCATGCCCGCCTTCTTCGCCACCTGCAGCGCCAGGTTGGTCGCGTAATCGCCGTGCTCGGGGTTGCGGGGACGCTCGATCGTCACCTTCTCCGGCAGCACGGAATCGTCGAGGCCGCGCGCGGCGAGAACCTGCACGGCGGAGTTACGGACCAGGTCGGCGAGAGCTGCGGGAGTCACTCGCGGAATTCTAGGTGTCAGCAGGTCCCGGACTCGCAGCGACCGCCGGAAGGTGTGAGCCAAGCCGGTGATCTTGCGGTTGTTCACTGTGATCAGACGCGTGGTCTCTACACTGGCCCGCGCAGGGACCACCCCCTTTGGAGAACGCAGGAGCCATGGCTAACGGGACAACCAGAAAAAAGGGCGCGTCGTCGAAGAACGCCATGAAGGCCGCCCGTAGTTCCGTCGTGTCCAAGAAGGGCACGCCCTGGGGCACGATCATCGCGGTCGTCGCGGTCGTCGCCCTGGCGGCCTCGGTGGTCACCTACTACATGATCGCCTCGGCGCCGAAGCGCGAGCAGAAGACCCGTGAAGAAGCCGCGGCCGCCTTCGCGCCTTCGCAGCAGGACCCGGATCCCTCCAAACGCATCCCCGGGGTCGTCACCGCGAACTACTCCGCCGGCGCGCACGTCAGGGCCACCGAGCGGGTGGCTTACGACAAGACCCCGCCCTTCGGCGGCCCGCACGACGACAGCTGGGCCTCGTGCAGTGGCGTCGTCTATCCGAACGCGATCCGCACCGAGAAGCTCGTCCACGGTCTCGAGCACGGCGCCGTCTGGATCGCCTACAACCCGCAGCAGGTCTCCGGGGGCGCACTGGACCTGCTCAAGGTCCGTGTCGAAGGCAAGCCGTACACGATGATGTCGCCGTACCCCGGGCTGGACAAGCCGATCTCGCTCCAGTCGTGGGGCCACCAGCTGAAGCTGGACAACGCCGACGACGAGCGGATCGACCAGTTCATCGCGGCGCTGCGCAGCAACCCGAACGGCGTGTACCCGGAACTGGGCGCCTCCTGCGACTCCTCGATCGCCCCGGAGGACGAGCCGCCGTTCGACCCGGCTCCGCCCGGGCCCGACGCCAAGCCCATGGACTACAAGGGCACCGCGGGCACCGCTCCGGACGCACCTCAGCAGTCGCAGGTCCCGCCGTCCGCGCCCGCCTCGAAATGAGTCAAGCGGACTCCGCTCCCGACCACGTCGACGAGGCAGGGGATGACGCACCGTCCTCCCCTGCCCGCCGATGGCTGGTGGTGGGGGCCTCGCTCGTCGTCGTCCTCATCCTCGGCCTCGGCATCGGCGCGTTCCTCGTCCGGTTGATCGACGACGAACCGGCGGCCGTCACCCCCGCCGCCGGTTCGGTCGAGGTCGGGTTCGCCCAGGACATGTCGGTGCACCACCTCCAAGCGGTCACCATGGCGAACTGGGCACGCGACCATTCGACCGACCGCGAGGTGGTACAGCTCGCGTTCGACATCCAGAGCACGCAGACCGAGCAGATCGGCCGGATGAAGGGCTGGCTCATGCTCTGGGACCAGCCGGAGCAGGCGACCGGCGCCACCATGGCCTGGATGACCGAGCCGATGCCCGGTCATTCCGGGCACGGGCAGCCGGGGACGGCACCGTCCGGCGGATCCCTCATGCCCGGTATGGCCACCACCGCCGAACTGACCAAGATGCGCTCGCTGCAGGGCAAGGAACTGGACGTCTTCTTCCTGCAGCTGATGCTCCGCCACCACCAGGGCGGGACGGCGATGGCGGAGTACGCGCAGCAGCATTCCGGCCTGCCCGCGCTGAAGGCCTTGGTCAGGAGCATCCTGATCTCGCAGGGCGCGGAAGCGGACCTGATCACGCGCATGCTCGCGGCTCGCGGCGCCCAGCCTCTCCCGGCGCCCTGATCTTCGGCCCCGGCGGTCACCGGACAGCTCTTGACTGTCCACAAGGGACACATTTCGAGACCAGCGTGCCCGGTTTGGGGAAGTTGCACCTGAGGCCAGTGTGACTAAGGGGACTTTTGTGGTGGCGTCTTTGCGCGTGAAGGCCCCCTTCCCTCTGCTGAGCCGAGGGAAGGGGGCCTTCACGCGCATCAGAACCGGGCGTCAGGGATTCACCTCCACCCGCGAGCGGGCGCGCCAGCGGCCATCCCCCAGCGCTATTGAGGGGTAAGGCAAAAATGGCGCGGCCGGGGCCCGCTGCCCAGCGTCGAAGCGTGATGTCCTGAAGGACCCCTTTGAGACCTTCAACGTCCCAACGGGGTCCTTCAGGACACGCCACATTTGAGTTACCTCTCAACAGGTACCTACGGTGGGTGGGTCCGTAGCGGCTGGGCCGTGAAGGACTCCTTGAGGGGCTTGCATTTGCTTACCTACTGGTGTGGAGCGTGTGCGGGTTGCCGGGGTGGTCCGGGTGGGGAAGATTTCGGCCGTTGAGCGTCCGGAATCTTCCCCGCTCGGTCGCCGGTCCGCCTGTCGTGATCAAGGGGCGAGACGGGGCGACGATGCCCGCGGAACCACCCTTGCGCAGGTCAGGCGTAGGTACCCAAATGCGGGTTCTCCTTGAGGGACTCACGGTCCCTCAAAGTTCCCCTCACCCGCCCCGGACGGCCGTCACGAGCCTCAGCAGCACCACCAGCAACAACGGCTGCACGCAAAGGGGGCCTTCACCTTTTCGGCCGATGCGGCCGACAATAAATCACCAGTAGCGTCGAACTGCACAAGGAACGAAGTCAGGGGCTCCGGCGCGTTTCGCCGGACTGGGGAAGCCGTGACCGTCCACCGAAAACGGTCACAGCGAATGCCACTGGGGGGCACGTGGGATTTTTTGTGTGTCACAAGCAGGTTCCGCCGACCGGTCACGGATCGATCTGACCTCGGCGTACGCGCCCTCGAATCGACATTCCGGGATTCATGGTCACGTGCCAGGCGGAATACTTTGAATTCGCCGTCGAAATTACGTGTTGTCCATTCATGATTCCCTTTCTCGGGCTCCCGAGTCGTTCCCTGAGACAGTCCATGCGATCTGAAGGGAATTTCCTTGGAAACCAAGAAGCGCGCGAAGCAGGCGATCGCCGGTGCCGCACTGGCCCTGGCCGCGGTCGCCAGCGGCACAACGAGCGCCTCGGCCGCGCCGGACACCGTGCTCACCGACTGCTTCGTCACCACCGTCGGCGTCCCCGCGTACGACTACCCGAACCGCAATATCGTGGTGTGGGTCGGCCAGGGGCAGGGCCTTTTCCTGACCCAGGTCTCCGGCTACTGGCGCAAGGGCAACCTGTGGGGCGGCCAGTCCAACGTCTGGATCCACTCGAACTACCTGCGCATGGCCAACGGCTCGGCCTGCTGAAACCCGTGAGACGGCCCAGCCCGGCAGAAGGCTGAGCAACGGCCGGTCGTGAGTGTTCAGGAGTCCTGCTCCTGAACACTCACGACGCGCCCTACCAGGAGAGTTCTCGGCAGCGCCGCGCGCATTGGGGCACTTCGATCTGCAGGGTCGCGTGCTCGATCGAGTAGCGGTTCGCCAAGAGGTTCTGCGCCTCGGTCAGTACCGCGGACTGCTCGACGGTCGGCGCGATGGTGAGATGCGCCGAAGCGACCTCCATCCCCGAGGTCAGCGTCCAGACATGCAGGTCGTGGACGTCCTCGACGCCCTTCAGCGCCCCCAGTTCGGTCTGGATCCCGGCGACGTCGACCCCCTTCGGCGCGTGCTGGAACAGGATCCGCAGCGCACGGCGGGCGAGGGCGTAGGTGCGGGGCAGGACGAACAGGCCGATCGCGACACCGATGATCGGGTCCGCGTAGCGCCAGCCGGTCAGCAACGTGATCGCACCGCTCAGCAGTACGCCGACGGAACCGATCAGGTCGGCGAGGACCTCGAGATACGCGCCCCGGACGTTGATGCTCTCCTCGGCGCCTTTGCGCAGGATCAGGAAGGACACGATGTTGGCGACCAGACCGGCGGCCGCGGCCAGCAGCACGGGAAGGCCGGGCACGGCGGGCGGGTCGCTCATCCGGCCGACGGCCTCGAACAGGACGTAGCCGGCGACGCCGAACAACAGGATCGCGTTACCCAGCGCCGCGAGCACCTCGGCCCGGTAGAACCCGAACGTGCGGGTGTGGGTCGGGCCGCTGCGCCGGGCCAGCATGATCGCCGCCAGTGCCATGCCGACCCCGAGGACGTCGGTGAACATGTGCGCGGCGTCGGAGATCAGCGCGAGCGAGCCGGTGGCGAACCCGACGATGAACTCCATGACCATGAAGCCGGCGCCGATGAACAGGGCGATCGTCAAGCTCTTGAGGTAGCGGCCTGACGCGCTCGACGGCGACGCCGTCCCATGCCCGTGCCCGTGACCCATTGCTCCGCCTCTCGTGAAGTCGACAGGCCGAATATATTGTCACATGCGCATATGTGCAATACAGGTGAGCCTAAGTTCACCATGTCTTAAGCCACACCAGGAAGCCATCCCCCAGGAGGGCCTTCCCGAAACCTGAAACCGACACGCACCGCTACCGAAGCGAGCGGAAGAACCCCCTCAGCTGGCCGACGAAGGCCTCAGGCTGCTCGAACGCGGCGAAGTGACCGCCTTTGTGCAGCACCTCGTACCAGCGAAGATCGGTGTAGCGCAGCTCCGCCCAGCGCCGGGAGGGCCGAAGGATCTCGTGGGGGAAGATCGAGACCCCCGACGGGACCGTGATCGGGGAGGCGTCCCGCTCCTTGCTCTCCCAGTAGATCCGTGCCGACGACGCCGCGGTCTCGGTGAACCAGTAGACGGAGATCGCGTCGAGCATCTGCCGCCAGGACAGCGCGGTCTCCGGCGAGCCGTCGTTGTCGGTCCACTCCCAGAACTTCTCGGCGATCCACGCCGCCTGCGCCGACGGCGAGTCGGTGAGCCCGTATCCGAGCGTCTGCGGGCGCGTGGCCTGCTGCTGCGCGTACGCGGACCCGACCGCGCGAAACCGCGCCAGATCGTCGATCGCCTTCTTTTCGGCCTCCGTCGGCTCACCGAGCACGGTCTCGTCGTACGCGACGCCCACCATGTTCACGTGGACGCCGATCAGCCGTTCGGGGACGAGCTTGGCGAGCATGTTCGTCACCCCGGCACCCCAGTCACCGCCCTGCGCGACGTAGCGCTCGTAGCCGAGCCGCCCCATCAGTTCGTCCCAGGCCCTGGCGATGCGCTCGACGTTCCAGCCCGTCGACGACGGCTTGTCGCTCCAGCCGAACCCCGGCAGCGACGGCGCCACGACGTGGAAGGCGTCCGCCGGATCACCGCCGTGCGCGACAGGGTCCGTCAGCGGTCCGAGCACGTCGAGGAACTCGACCACCGAACCCGGCCAGCCATGCGTGAGCACGAGCGGCGTCGCGTCCGGCTCCGGCGAACGGACGTGCAGGAAGTGGATCCCGAGACCGTCCACAGTGGTCTTGAAACCCGGGAAAGCGTTGACCCGGCTCGCCAGCCCGAAGTCGTAGTCCTCGGCCCAGTACCGGCACAGCTCCCGCGCGAACTCCAGCGGGACACCCTGCGTCCAGTCGTCGACGGTGGCGGACTCGGGCCAGCGCGTGGCACGCAGTCTCGCCCGCAGGTCGGCGATGGCGGATTCGGGGATCGCCGCCTCGAACGGTTCGATCACGACGTCCTCCCGGTTCGTTGGTCCCCACCAACGCTAGCGGCTGACGGGACCTCTCCGCAGCGACTGGAAGCGCTGGTCAGAGGCACATAAGGCGTCTCCGTCGCCCGCGCCACACGACACCGCCGCGTTTAGGACCACCGCGCGCGAAGACGCTGGACGGGATGCGCTAAGCTTCCAACGTCGCCCAGGCGGCAACGCCCTCGTAGCTCAGGGGATAGAGCACTGCCCTCCGGAGGCAGGTGTCGCAGGTTCGAATCCTGCCGAGGGCACACTGAAAACGGGAACAAGATTATCGGCCGCGGCCGATGAGCCTTGTTCCCTTTTTTGCTGTTCGCGCTGTTGTGCGACAAGTGCCTCCCTGACAGGGGGAATTGCGACGATCGGCGCGTGATCCCGGCGGAATGCCCGACGCGTGGCGGGCGATCCCGGGGGTGGCGACCAGAAGGATGGTCGCCATGGATCCCGAACTTGAAGCATTCATCCCGTTCTTGCCGCGGGCCGACCTGACCGACCCGGTCGCCGACCGCAAGACCTACTCCGAGCTGGCAGGCGCGCGGCCCGCACCGGAGACGACCGGAATGGAGATCGAAGACCGCACGGTGCCCGCCGATCCGGACGTGCCCGTGCGGATCTATCGCCCTCTCCAGGCACAGGGCGCGATCATCTGGTCGCACGGCGGTGGACATGTCATGGGCGACCTCGACACCGAGCACCCGCTGGCGATCCGGATCGCCGACGGGGCGGGCGCGGTGGTGATCTCGGTGGGCTACCGCCGGGCCCCCGAGCACCGGTACCCGGCCGCCCTCGACGACGTCTACGCCGTGCTGACCTGGGCGGCCGAGAACGCGGCCGAACTCGGTATCGACCCGGAACGGATCGCGGTCGGAGGCCACAGCGCGGGCGCGAACCTCGCGGCCGCGGTGGCGCTGCGGGCTCGTGACGAGCAGGGACCCGCGATCCGCTTCCAGGTGCTCAACGAGCCCGGACTCGATGACCGGCTGGAGACGTGGTCGGCCCGGACCTTCACCGAGACGCCCTGGCTGTATCGCGACAAGGTCGCCCGGTCATGGGAGTACTACCTGGGCTCCGCGCCCGCCACGCAGTACGCCGCACCGGCTCGGGCCACCGACCTGTCCGGACTGCCACCGGCCTACATCGCCAGCGCGGAGTTCGACCCGAACCGTGACGAGTCCATCACTTACGCGCTGCGGCTGCTGCAGGCGGGCGTGTCGGTCGAGCTGCACCAGTGGCCCGGCACCTTCCACGGGTCGGGGGCGATCCCCGCCGACGTCTCGCAGCGGCAGTTCGCCGAAATCACCGCGGCCGTGCGCCGCGCCCTGGCCGATTGAGAGGACGAGTCTTGAAGATCCAACTGGTGGTAATGGCAAGCGTGGCCGCGCTGGTCGTCGGTACGAGTACGGCGGCGGCAGCCCCGGCGCCCCGCCTCGATCGCGCCGCACTGCAGTCCACATTGGACGCTGTGCATCGCGCCGGAATGCCGGGCGTCTACGCCGACGTGCGCGACGCGGGCCAGACCTGGCGCGGCGCGTCCGGGGTCGCCGATGTCCGGACCGGCCGCCCTATCCGGGCAGATATGCGACAGCGCGTCGGCAGCATCACCAAGACCTTCGTCGCCGCCGCGGTCATGCAGCAGGTCGAGCAGGGCCGGATCCGGCTCGACGCACCGATCGGCGGCTACCTGCCGCACCTGGTGCCGGGTGAGCGCGGCGACAAGATCACGGTTCGGATGCTGATCAACCACACCAGCGGCCTCGCCGAATACCTCCCCTACGCGTACCCGTCGTTCAAGGCGTGGCCTTCACTGCCGGATATCTCGGCGCAGAGCGTGGACGACAACCGGTTCAAGCAGTTCCGCACGGCCGACCTGATCGAGATGGGGGTCAAGGCGCCCGCCACCGGCGAGCCCGGGAGCACTCCCGGGGTGTACTCCAACACCAACTACCTGTTGCTCGGCGAACTCCTGGAGCGGGTAACCGGCACGACGGCGGAGAGGTACATCACCCGCAACGTCATCGAGCGCGCCGGGCTCCGGCACACCGAGTTTCCGGACGGGCCGTGGATCAAGGGACCGCACTCGCGGATGTACGAGGCGCTGTTCGGCCTGGTCGACCCGCCGCGCGACTACAGCGTCTACAACATGTCCTGGGTGATGATGGGAGCCGGTCTGGTCTCGACTGTCGAGGACCTCAACCGCTTCTTCGGCAAGCTGCTCGCTGGTGAGATCGTGAACCGGTCATCGCTGGCGCAGATGCAGCACACGGTCCCGGTCATCGCCCAGAACGGGCAGCTGATCGACTATGGCCTGGGGCTGCACAAGGCCGAGATCCCGGGCTGCGGGACCTTCTGGGGCCACGACGGCTCGACCTGGGGAGCCCAGTCGGAGTCCTGGATCCGAGCCGATGGGAAGCGGCAGACGTCCTTCGCGGTGAACCTGGCTCGGTGGAACAAGCTGGACTCCTCCGGGAATCCGCGGCCCCACCCCATCGACGGTGCGCTGGCGACCTTCAAGCAGCGCGCGATGTGCGATGACCGCGGCTGACCTCACTGAGGCGTAAACGCCGTGAGCTCGCTGCAGGCGGCAGTCTGCAGCGAGCTCACGCGGGCGGTCAGTGTGAAGTGGATGCCGCCGGTTCGGTGGGCGCCTTCGCGTCGAGGTCGTCGGACGTACAGGCCCCGCTGGAGCGGAATGGTTCGGCGAGTTGGGCCAGGTAGGCGTCCGGGTAGTTGGGCTTCGCGGCCATACCGAGGTCGTCGCTGGTGAATTGACGCTGGGGATCGTAGGAGTAGGTGCGGAACAGGTGATCCCACAGCAGTGTGAACAGTCCGAAGTTGACGTCGCCGACGCCCGCCCATTTGAGGTGATGGAAGCGGTGAGCCTGGTTCAGCGCCAGCACGACACGCAGCGGCCCGACCCGATAGTCCACATTGGAGTGTTGCAGTAACAGTTGCACGACGGCGCAGAGCGCGACCGCGTAGGCCACGCTGGTGGGCATGCCGAGGAGAATGAGCGGGGCGAATCCCACGGCGGTCTCCAGGGTCTGGTGCAGTGGGTGTTTCATCAGCCCGTTGAACCCGTAGGCGCGTTTCACGCTGTGGTGCACCGCGTGCAGCCGCCACAGCGCCGGAATCTTGTGGCTGGCCAGGTGGACCAGCGTGATACCGAGGTCGGCCACGAGTATCGCGGCCAGCACCTGCACGACGAACGGCCACTCGCCGGGCCAGATCCCGTCGAACGGCGTGATCGCGGTGAGCACGGGCACCACGGCGAGACTGGCGATGGTGAGCGATTCGTTGACCGCCGCATGGACGGCATCGCGCCGGTCGTCGCCACGCGCCGCGTTCCACTCCTGCCGGTAGGGCAGGACGCGCTCGGCGGCGAAGGACACGGCGATGGCCAGCAAGACCAGGCCGACCAACCACAACTTGGAAGCCCCGGCCGCGGCGATGGCGACGCCGGCGCCGTTGACGGCAAGGAGCATGAACGGCACGTAGCCGTATCTCACGAGTTTTCGCATGTCCCGAGCCTGCTGGCCACAGGCGTGCGGCGGCTTGAACGAACTCGCTAACCCTCGCGATCCGGCTCACACCAGCGCACCGTGCCGACCAGATGCGAGGGCGCCAGGCCGAACATCTCGTGGCTGACCCGGGTGAGATGGGCACTGTCGGCGAACCCGGCGGCATGCGCCGCCGCGGTCAGCGTTCCACCCGCACGCGCGTGATCGATCGCGCGCCGGAGCCGAGCCCACCGCACATACGCGCGGAACGGCAATCCGAGTTCCTCGCCGAACAGATGTCCGAGCCGCGATGCCGACAGGCCCACGGCCGCGGACAGCCGAGCGAGTCCGGCCTCACCGTCGAGCATCGACGGAAGCAGGGCCATCGCCTGGCGCAGCGCCGGGTGCACCGAGCGCGGCGGAATGTCACCCCCGACCTCGCCGAGCAGTCGGTCCGCCCACTGCGCTGGTTCGAGAGAGGACAATTCGACGTCGGGTGGTGCCAGGCCCGCGGCGGCCCATGCCGCGGCCGAGTCGACAGGCAGCCCGGTTCGCCGCACCCGCGCGGTCAGCGCGTGCCCGATGGCCCCGGCCGGGTCGACGAACACGAGCAGCCCGGCCGAGCCGCCGACCATCTCGTGGTCCGCACCGGCGGGAATCACCATCGAGCCACCGCGGGCCCGGTCGCCCGACGCGTCGCGCAACTCGACCGCGTCACTGGTGGCGACGATCTGCACCGCCGCGTGCCGATGCCGGTGCGCGGAGGCGATCTCACCCGCGTAGATCAGCATGCCGGGACGGAGCATCGCCCGTCCCTGCCAGGTTCTCCGGCGAGTCAACATCGGTCAACCTCGATTCCTTCGCCCACCAAGGTGCGTTGACCTGTGTGAATCACCGCAGGTTGCCGAGAGTAGCGGTCGGCCGGACATCCCCACCCAGCATTTCGCGAGTGGCTGTACCAGTGCGGCGCCGCGCACATCCGCCGCGCCGCAAAGTGTGCGCTTCCGGCGAGGAAGACCTGGACAGTGGTCGTGTCGTGAGCGGTAAGGACCACTCACGAAGCGGGCTGGGTGGTGCCGATGGTTTCCGCGAGTTCGGTCCTGCCGCGCAGTCCCAGCTTGCGATAGGTGTTCGTCAGGTGCTTTTCGACCGCGCGCACGCTCACTCCGAGCCGCTGGGCCATTTCCTGATTGCTGAGCCCACCTCCGGCCAGCCGGGCCACCCGGGCTTCCGCCTTCGACAGCATCGACGACCAGTCCAGGAGGGTGGCGGGGGCGGTGGACGGGCGGTCTCCGCATTCTTTCGCGAGTTCACGGCCTCGGCGCAGGATGACCCCCGCCTGTTTGGCGTCGCTGTCCAGCAACCGGGAACCGAGTGCGGTGAGGGCGATCGACAATTCGACGCGGTTGACCGAGTCTTCCAGTGTGGTGACCGCTTCCCGCAGCATCGCCACGCCGTCCGCGCCTTCGGTGAGTTCGCCGAGAATCCGCTCCGCCCGGCCTATCGTCACGGGACTTCGCCACTCGTCGGCCTGCGCGCGGTACTCCTCGGCGAGCTGTCGCGCGGTACGCAGGTCGCCGAGGCGGTGGGCCGTCTCGGCGGCCGCCGCGCGCCAAGGGAGCAGCTCCGGGTTGCGCCACCCCGATCGTTCCAGTGCGCGGCCGCATTCGAGGAACTGTTCAAGTGCCGTGGGCAGGTCACCGCGAGCTTGCGCTTGCGACGCCCGCGCCCACTGCCGGACTTGCACGAAGGAGTGTTTTCCCCCGCTGCCCCGGTAGTCGTCCGCCAGTGCGACCAACCGGGGCTCCTGCGTCCTGATCGCCACCGCCGCCAGCGTGACCGCGCTCCACGACGACGATCGGCTGATCCAGTCGGCCCCGGCGAGGCCGTCGGCTTCGAGCATGGCTGTCCTGGCCTCGCCGGTCCGTCCGGTGCGCAAGGACACCCCCGCCTGTTCGATCCGGATCAGAGCCTGCTCGGTGGCGCTCCCCTGACGGCGAGCGTGCTCCAGTGAGAGATCCAGCCAAGGACCGATCCTGCTGACCGCGCCCGCGGTGGTCATCGTCAGCACCAGCATCGGGAGCGCGGTGTGCACATGCGTGGACAGCGCGGGTTCGCGCTGGAGGACCCGTTCGCCAAGCCGGGCGATCTCGTCGGCCGGTTTGCCCGCGGTGAGCATCGCCGCGTACAGCAGCACGATCAGCAGTTCACGGTCGGCCGTGGTCTCCACGGCGGGTTCGGCACCGAGGCCGGACAGCCGTCGCAAGGAGTCGGCGAGTTCGGCGGGATCGGTGTAGCCGATGTGACGCGATCGCGCTTCGAGTCCGAGCGCGAGTTCTCGATCGCGGTCACCGAATTCTTCGGCGGTCTCGGTGATCAGGACGCGGATCGCGGGCGGGGCGTCGGTCAGCATGGGCGGCGCGATCCGGGTCAGCGCCGCCGCCCGGTCGCGGATGTCCCGCAGCAACGGTACCGCGTAATAGATATGCCGCATCGCCGCACCGACGTCGACCGTTCGTTCGACCATCGCCAGTTCGACCAGCAGCCGCGCCCGGTCCTCGCCCTGTGCCGAGGTTTCGAGCAACGCGCGGCGCAGGTAGCCGGCCGCGGCCTCCGGCGCGCCCTTGCGCTGGGCGCTGTCCGCGGCGGCGCGCAGTGCGGCGATGGCGAAATCGCCTTGCGGTGACGGGATCGGCATCAGCTGGGCGGCGACCTGCTCGGCCGGGAACCCGTCAGCGTGCAACGCCGTGGCGGCCCTGGTGTGCAGCCGCTCCCGTTCTTCGATCGTCAGCGCGCGCAGAATCGTCTCGCGGACCAGCAGGTGCAACCCCTCGGTCTCCTGCCGCTTCGCCATGATTCCCAGCTGCCGCATGGCGCGCGCCGCTTCCGCACCGGTGACCGTGTCGACGCCGGCCACCTGGCTGACGATGGCGATGTCCCCGGTGTCCCCGAGCACGCTCATCGCACCGGCCACGGCGCGGATCGGTTCGGGCAGTTCGAGGAAACACGCTGTCATACCTTCGCGCACCTGCGCGGGGCAACGCCCTTGGACCAGTTCCGCACACGCGCTCCCGGCCGCGGTACCGGCACGGGCGAAGCCGAGCAGCACGGCCTTCAGGAAGAGCGGATTCCCGCCGACGGTCTCGTGGAGCGCCTTGGCGAATTCGCCGTCACAGTCCGTCGTGGTGGCGGCGAACTCGCGGATCCCTTGCGGGGAAAGGAGATCCGGGCGCAGCACGGCGGCTGCCGTGCCGATGATCTCGGTCACCGGCTGCCGGGCGGAACGCGGATCGCCGTCCCGGACGGTCACCACCACGAGCACCGGGAGCCCGCTCAGCCGCGGCGCCAGGGAGGTGAGCCAGCGCAGCGAGGGGTCGTCGGCCCAGTGGAGATCGTCCACGAGCATCGTCAGCGGTGAGTCGGCACTCCTGCCCTCCACGAGCGCTTCCAGCGCAGCCAACGTGCCTTGCCCGGCGTCCACCAGCTGACGCGCCAGTCCGAACGCGTAGTCCTGCTCCAACGCGGAAGCGCGGGCGCGCAGCACCAGGGTGTCTCCCACGCCGGGTAACCGCGTCACGGCCTGCAGGAGGGCGGATTTGCCGACCCCGATCGGGCCGCGGATCACCAGCATCGAACCTTCGCCCTCGGCCGCGGACCGGGCGGCGGCCGCGAGCCTGCCGAGTTCGCCGTCCCGTTCGACCAGCCGCGGGCCGGGCGCCGCCGCGCCGTTCACCGCCGGTCTCCGCCCGGCCGCGGTGTCGCGGGTGTCCGAACGTCCGGTCGTTCCGCCTGCCATCCCAGTGCCTCCGCCTGTTGGACCAAGGCGCGCGAGCCCAGCCGCCACGCCAGCGTGCCGCCTTCGGCGACCAGCGCCGCCAGATCCTGGTGCTCTCCCGCCGCCTGCCGCTCCGCCGCCAGCATGAGAACGGCCGTCGCGTACCGGCTTTTCAGCGGGGTGGTGGCGAGCAGCCGTACCGCCGCTTCCAGATGCCGCGACCGGCCGGGCGCGGGAAGGGTCATCGCCGCGTTGAGATGGGTGCCGCCGAGAGTGCTCGGCACTCCCCATCGCCCGGCCAGTTCGAGCTCTTCACCGATCAGCCGCTCGGCCTCCCGGTCGTCGCCGACGGCGCTGTACGCGCTAGCGGCGAAGGAACGCCAGGCGTACATGGCCGGGTTCGTCCAGCCTCGGGCCAGCAGCAGCCGTCCGGCCTCGACGATGCGGTCAGCCGCTTCCCTCGCCTTGCCGTTGCGCAACAGCAGGATCCCCTTGATGAGCAGCAGCTGTGCCCAGCCGACACTGGACTCCGCACCGGCGGGCGGTTCGGCCTCGGCCAGCCGCCCGGCTTCGTCGAGGAGCCCGCTTTCCAACCGCAGCCCGATCTGATGGGCGAGGATCTTCGGCCTGGCGGTCGGATGCCAATGCTCCAGTGGCAGTTCGCCGAGGGCACGGTCGAATTCGTCGTTGGCCTCGGCGACCCGGCCCTGACGGCCGTGGAGGATGGACAAGATGACCCTGGTCCAGGCGACGGCGGCGACCGCACGACGGCGCTGGGCGACCCGGACGACCGCTTCGAGCCCGGCTTCCGCCTCCAGGACGTCGTCCGTGGAGAGCAGGACCCGGCTCGCGACGATGTGGGGACTCAGCGGCACTCCCTCGCCGAAACCGGCGGCCAGCACACTTCGTGCCAGTTCCCTGGCCTGGTCCGCTTCCCTGCCACCGCAGGCGAGCTGCCACGCCAGCGCCGCCGCGGCGGCGGGCTGGGCCGGATCGGCAGGCAGTGGCGGGGCCTCGATGACCGGCGAGCCCGCCTCGTAGGTCCCGTCGAGCGCGAGCCAGTGCAACGCGCCGAGCTGGACGCGAACGCATTCGGTGAGTTCCGGGCGGGCGACGGCGGCGATGACGGCCTGCTCCATGGTCTCGATGCTGCCCCTGGCGAGCAGCAGATCCGCCGCCTCGACCCGGAGCGGACCGATCTCGTCCGGCCCTGGCCCGGTGGTGATCCTCGTCAGCGTGCGGTCACTCGCGTCGGGCGCGTACCGCACCTCGAGGCTCGCCATCAACAGCTCGAGCCGCACCCGGTCCAGCGCTCCCATCGGTTCGTGGAGAGCCCTCCTGAGATAGCCGACAGCTTCCTTAGGCCTGCCTTCGGCGCCACAGTGCTCGGCCGCCTCGCGCAGTGTTCGCACCGCCCACGGTTCGCCGACGACGGGCGCGTCGAGCAGAATCCGCGCCAGCGCGTGCCCCGGCATCGCGGCCTGATAACCGACCAGGGCGGCGTCGGCGCGCAGGCGCTCTCGTTCGGCCGCGGTCATCTGCGCGAGTACCCGGCCGGAGGTCCACGGCTGGCCCGGCCGGGGCGGCTCACCGGGCGCCACCAGACCGAGCACGCGAAGCCGATCCAGGAGGACTTCGGGCATCGGTCCCCGCACCCCGTCGAAGCGGGCGAGAAGCTCGGTGCCGAAGCACCCATGGCCCAGCACGACCGCGCGGAGCATGGCGAGCAGTGGCTCGGGCAGCGCCCGGATCAGCGCGGCGTCGCGGTCACCGAGTTCGGTCGCCGACCAGGCGGCCAAGGCGGGGAGGTCGTCGACGGTGACGCCGAATTCGCCCCGGGCCACCGCGTCGGCGGTGACACTCACGCAGGCGGGCAGGCCTCGGGTGTAGCGCTGTACGGCGTCCACGAACCCGGTGTCCGGCGCGACCCCGGCGGCCGACTCCAGCAGCCGCCGCGAGGCGGCGTGGGAAAGTGGGGGCGGCTCCACGACATGCCAGGCCGTCTCGTTCGTGTCCGCGCGCAGCCACAGCGCGGCCAGCGCGGATTCGGCGGGCAGCCCCAGCGGAACCATGCCGAGGACGATCAGCGACGGAGTCCGGCGCATCCGGTGCACCAGCGCCGAGAGCCATGCCATCGAGTACTCGTCGCACCATTGGACGTCGTCCACTACGAGGGTCAGGGGTGACTCCGCTGCGACGCGGACGAACTCGTCGCAGAGGGCGTCCGCGGTGCCGTCCGGGTCCCACCCCTGGGCCGGGTTCAGCGCGGTGAGCAGTTCGACCGGGACCGCGTACCGGATCCCGGCTTCCGGCGGCGGCACCTTCGCGTAAAGCACTTTCATGCCGGCCTTCCGGGCGCACGCCATCACCGACCCGATGAGGGCCAGGCGGCCGCAACCGGGCGGACCGGTCAGCTGGACCACCGACGCCTGCCCGGCGAGGACGTCCTCCACGACCGTGCGAAGCATCGCGTGCTCGGACTCGGTCATGACGTCGCCTGACCGCTCAGCAGGATCGCGAGCTCGGTCCGGGACCGCACGCCGAGCTTGCGGTAGGTGCTGGAGAGGTGACTCTCGACCGTCCGCAGCGTGACGAACAGGGCCTTCGCGATCTCCCGGTTGCTCGCCCCCTTGGCCGCGTACGTGGCCACCCGTCGCTCGCTCGCCGTCAGCAGGCCGAGGGGATCGCCGTTCGGCTCCTTGATCCAGCCGCCCGCGGCGATGAGCAGCGTCCGTGCCTGCCTGCCGAGCGCGGCGTAACCGTGGCGGACGGCGAGGACGATGGCCTCCCGCAGGTGGCGGCGAGCCTCGACGACGTCTCCCGCCTGATGGCAGGCTCGCCCGTAGACGTATTCGGCGAGGATGTGCTGCGAACGGAACTCGCTCTCCTTGAGCAGCAGAACGGCGGCACTGAGCAGGTCGAGCCCGGTCTCGTCAGTGGCCAGTACCCCCTTGACCAGCATCGCGAGTGCCCGCCCCTCGCGCGTTCCCCAGCGCTCGGCGACGGCCAGTTGCGGCTGGACGAGTTCCTCGACGGTCGCCCGATTGCCCGCTTCGGCGAGCATCGCCGCCGGCACCACCCATCGAGCCGTGTCCATCGGGTTTGCCCGATCCTGCTGATCATCGGCATGCCACCGGACGAGGCAGCGCAGTGCGGTGTCGAGATCGCCGTCCATGCACCGCAAGAAGGTTCTGAGCAGCAGGCTCTGCTGGTGTTCCCAGAAGCTCGCCGGGGCTTCGTCCGCCAGGTCCAGCTGCTCCTCGGCGGCCGCGAACCGCCCCTGGGCCACGAAGACTTCGGCCGAGGCGAGCCGCGGCAACGTCCACGCCCGGCCGGCCGCGAGCCCGGTCGCCGCTGCCGCCGCGGCCACCGCGCTGGGAAGATCACCGAGGGCCAGCAGGATGTAGGTCCGCAGGGACTCCTGGTGGCAGCGCGGCCAGGCGGCGTCGGACGGCCGGGCGGTGGCGAGCGCCGCAAGCGCCTCACCCGGACGCCCCGCCATGTACAGCGCGCAGGCCGCGTCGATGACGCCCTCGTCGAGATCGCCACCCGACGGCGGACTGGCGAGCGCGGCCCTGGCGATCCTCCGGACCTCCCTCCCCGGCCTGCCCCCGAGAATGGCGGCGGTGCTCAGCTTTCCGAGCAGGAAACGGCTGGCCGGATGACCGACGCCGGGCGACTCGATGAGCTGGGCCCGGTCGAGTGCCGACCGGACGGTCGCCCCGTCACCGAGGCCCGCGATGAGCACCACGCTTTGCCCGCGGGCTCGCAGTTCGGGATCGATCTCCGCCAGTCCGGAATCCTTTGTGGACAATACGGCGTCGATGACCTCCGCCAGCCGCTCATAGGCCGCGGAACTCGGAGGAGCGGACAAGGCGGCTTCGACGAGCCAGCCCATGGCCGTCGCCCGCGACTGAGCGGTTTCCACCCGGTCGATCACCCGGAGGAGGTGGTCCCGTGCGGACTCCGGATCGACCGCCGTGAGCGCCCTGGCCAGGGTGAGGGTCGTGGACACGTCGTCGGGTGAGCAGGCGAGGGCACGGTTCAGCAAGCGGGCGGCTTCCTCGGGTTCGCCGGACCGCTCGGCGTCGACCGCGGCGTCCCACAGCGTCGCGGACATCCACGGTTCGTCGAGCGCCGGCAGTCGCGAGAGGAGATCGGCGACCTCGCGCGGCGGCCGTCCTTCGCAGTGCAGCAGCCGAGCGCCGTGGGCACGTAACCCGTCGAGTTCCTCGCTCGAGAATTCGGCGAGGATCGCCTGCGATACGGCCTCGTGGGCGAAACCCTCTTGGCCGGGCCGAAGGACGTGATGTTCGCGCAAGGTCGCGACGGCCGCGTCGACCGCGATGGCGGAAAGGCCGAGCAGTGCGCCGAGCACGGTCGTCCCGGTCGATCCGAGCAGGGCCGCCCCGGCCGCGACCCGGCGCACCGGCTCCGGCCGGTCTCGCAGCCAGCCGGTCGCGGCGACGGCCAGCGCGTCGCCGCCGATGTCGACGGCTGCCCGCGCGCCGGCGGCGTCCGGCGACAGTCCGTGCCGTGCGAACGCGTCGAGCAGCACGCGCAGTACCTGCGGATGATCCCCGCCGAGTGCCACGCAGACGTCGAGAAACGGCTGCTCGGGCGGGCAGCCGAGCCTTCTGCCGACGAGCAGGGCCACTTCGGGCTCACCGAGCGGGCCGAGGTCCACAGTCGTGGTCACGTCCCGCCCGGCCAATGCCGCCAGCGCCGGGGAGCGCTCCTGGGTCTCGGGTCGCAGGCTCAGCACGAGAAGCAGGGGGAGCCCGGCCGCCCGCCGGATCAGGAAGCCGAGCCAGCGCAGCGTGTTCTCGTCGCAATGCTCGGCGTCGTCGACGAACAGCGCGAGCGGCCTCTCGGCCAGTTCGCCGACGGTGAGCCGGGTCAGGTTCTCGAAGGTGGCGTAACCGTCCTGCGGCGCCGAGGCCAGCGCGGCCAGGAAATCGTGCCGTTCCGAGAAGAGTTCTCGAACTCCGTCATACGGTTCCGAGGGAGGACGCGAAGCGGTGTGCAGGACAGTGGCACCGTTGGCGAGTTCGGCGCGGGCCAGTGACAGAAGAGCCGTCTTGCCGATTCCGGCCGCGCCGCTGACCACCACGAGCCGCGCCCCGGCAGTACGCGCGCCGTCCGCCGCGGCGCGGATCGCGCCGAGTTCCGCGTCGCGTCCCACCAAAGAGTTATCGCCCGTGCGAAAAGCCGGTCCACCGGTCATACTCTCGGCTCCCCCGGAACGGTCCTCCAGCCGAGAAGTGTCCGATTCCTGCCTTTCTCCCGCAATTTATGAGTCGTTTTCATGAATCGACCCCTTCGGCAGGGCGACTTCTCGTGAAAACGCAGCATCGTCGCTCCCTTACGGCCCGTTGCCGGAAACAATACTCATTACGGGCAGGGCGATGCGATTTTGGGACGGACGACACGGTCAAGATCGTCTTCGCGGCCGCCGCCGTCTCGCTCTCACGCGCGAAGAGTGCTCCAGAAGGAACGCGCCGGTCAGGAGACGGGGATTTTCGCGCTTTCCAGAATGCCGCCGCGCGCGACGGCGCGGGCGGTCAACGCGATCGACAGGATCGACAGCTCACGTGCGCTCGTCGGGTCCAAACCGGTCAGCTCACGGATTTGACGCAGGCGATAGTCGAGCGTGCTGTGGTGCACCCCGATATCGACGGCGGCCTTGCTGCGATTGCCGTCCGCGGTCGCCAATGCCGCCACCGCTGCCCGCAATATGGGCCGGTCGGCGATCGGCTCGATGAGTTCACCGAGCCCGCGCAGCACCGACGGCTGCCGGATGACCGCGTACTCCACCGGAAGATCGGTCTTCAGGTACAGACCGGGCGGTCGCCCGGCGGCCACGGCGATCGCCGCGACCTCGCGGACCTCCCGTTTCCCCTCCTGGAACCGGGTATGCCTCCTGGTCACGGCAAACCAGCCGGGAAAGGACAGCCGACGGCTCAGCTCTCCGGCGCGTCGCAGGCCGTCCTCGTCGTCTTCGGCCGGAATCAGCACATAGCCGAGCGGGCCCGCGCCCACGCCGAGCAAGTCGGGACCGGCGACGCGGACGAGTTCCTCCCGCAACCGGTCTTCGGACACTTCCGGACCGCAGTGCACACCGATCAGCACACAAGCTTCACCGACACGGTCCACTGGCTCCATCGGCGCCTTCAGCGCCTCGGATCCGGCCAAGTCCATAGCTACCCCCTTGGCGCCGATCGGCTCGGTTCATATTATGCCCGCCGAAAGCCGATCGCCATCGCGAAGCGGAACCTCGGTAAAATCCGGAACGATCGCCGGGCAATTTCACCGGCTCACGAGCGAAGATTCGCTTCCGCGCCACACGCCCGCCATCAAAGACCGGTAACCCCGCGCGCCCGGGAGCCGAGAGCGTCCCATATTCGTCTTTCGCAATACGTCATGCGGCGGCAAGTCGACATCACGCCGGGAAGTGGCCGTCCTCACTTCACCACTTCACCGGACCGAACCAGCCACCCGTACCGACCGCGTCCACACCGAACCCGGCGCCCATCCGGACCACAAGGTTGACCCCACGCCGCCCGCGACGCGTTGACCCGTCCGATCACACGTGATTAATCTTCACCGTGCACCACCACAGCAGGTCACCCGAATAATCCTGCCATTCATGCCGATTTTCGGGTTCGCAACTCTTCTTCCGCTGTTCTTCCCGTGAGCGGTACGGACGATTCCGATTCCGTCCTCGCCACTCACGGGACCCGACCGATCCGAAAGGGAGGCGGTCCTGTGCTCGAGGTCATCACCGACGATATCCCCGCACAGGAGAAAGAGCGGCCACGGCCTGCCCCCCGCCCGGACGAAGCGGGCAGCATCGTCGCGCTGGCCGTGGGCCGGGTCCCGGCCGTGCTCGCCAGGCAAGCCGAACGGGTCGCCTCCGAGATCGTGCCGCTCTACCTGCAAGCGCTTTCCAAGCCGGTGGAGCTGACCGCCGAATGCCGGACCAGGCTCCGCTTGTCCGGGGAGTCGTGGTCGGCCGGCGGGCTGCCGCTCGAAGACGTGCTCGCCTCCTTCAGCGACCTCACCGGCGCCGTGACCGACCTGGTACTGGCACGGGCTCGTCCGACGAACCGGTTGCCGATCAACGGCATCCTCGGCCTGACGAATCAAATCACCCGGGAGTTCTTCATCGGCGTCAGCGGTGCCCGGATGAGCGGACCGGCACGCCACGCCGAACGCGCGGCGCCGAATCCGGCGGCCGACCTGCTCGCGGGCAGGCGACTGCCCGCCGACCTCGAATCGCGGCTCGCGGCCAGGTACGTGATCGCGGTCGTCCGGCACGCACCGGACCTCGCGGGCACCCGCGCGGTGCGCATGCTTCAGACCGCGGGCGGCGACGGCACGTTCGTCCTGCCTGGCGAGAACCGAACTGTCGCGCTGGTCCCCTGCCGTGGTCTGCAGGACACCCCTCGGCTGGGCGAGGACCTCGTCCGGCTCTTCGCCGGGAAGGCCTGGATCGCCATGGCGGAACGGGAACGGACGGAGATCCCCGACGGTCACCGTGAAGCGGCCGACATCCTCGACCTGGTGTGCGCCGCCCAGCGCGAACCTCGGGTTTACCGGCTCGAGCACGTGCTCCTGGAGTACGCCGTCCTGCACGAGGACGAGGTGGCGGACACGCTGTCCGCCGTCCTCGAGCCGCTGCTCGCGCATCCGGCGCTGTACGAGACCCTGACCGCATTGGTCCGGTCCGATTTCAACCGCAACGCCGCCGCCAAGAACCTGTTCATCCATCGCAGCACCCTGGACTACCGGATCGACCGCATCCGTGAACTCACCGGCCATGACCCCATGACCAGTTCCGGCGTCCAGATGTTCGGCGTCGCGGCCACTCTCCACGCGGTCACGACCGCGACCGGGCGCCGGAACGGCGGCGAACCGGCTCAGGCAGCGCGGTAGGGACTTGTCAATCCGTCCACGGCAGTGCGAAACCCGCTTCCTGGGCGAGAATCGCGGCCTGTACTCGCGAATGCAGCCCCAGCTTGGCCAGCACCTTGGACACGTGGGTCTTCACCGTCGTCTCGCCGATGACCAGCCGGGAGGCGATCTGCGCGTTCGACAGGCCTCCCCCGAGACAGACCAGCACTTCCCGCTCCCGGTCGGTCAATTCGTCCAGGTTCGCCATGCCCCGGGGAGGTGGGCCGGATTCCTTCTCCTCGGCGAAGGCGCCGATCAGCTTACGGATGCTGTGCGGCGCCAGTACCCCGTCACCGGACGCCACCGACCGCACGGCCTCGATGAGCCTCGCCGCGTCGACCGATTTCAGGAGAAAGCCCGCCGCTCCGGCGCGAAGGACCTCGAACAGGTACTCGTCCACGTCGAAGGTGGTCAGCACGAGCACCTCGCACAAGCCCTCGGACACCAGGACCCTGGTCGCCGCGACGCCGTCCAGCACCGGCATCCGGATGTCCATCAGGGTCACATCCGGACGGAGTTCCCTCGCGAGGGCGACGGCCTCGGCTCCGTTCGCCGCCTCTCCCACCACCCGGACACCTTCGGCGTTGTCGAGCATCAACACCAACCCGGCTCGTACCGTCCCATGGTCGTCGGCGACCAGAACCTCGATCGTCACGGGCCCACCGCCGCGGCCGGCAGGACCGCCCGCACCAGCCAGCCCGTCTCCGAAGGACCGGCGAAGAACGAACCGCCGACCGCGACCGCGCGCTCGCGCATGTTCAGCAGACCGGTTCCGGTGTCGCGGGTGGTCCCCGGCTGTCCGGTCAGCGCGTTCTCCACTTCGACGGTGAGCGTGCCGTCCACGTGGCGGATCTCCACCTTCGCCGTGCTTCGGGGAGCGTGTTTCATTGCGTTGGTCAGTGCCTCCTGCGCGATCCGGTACGCGGTCAGATCCACCGCCGCCGGCACCGAGACCGACTCGTCGATCTCGACGCTGACCTCGATCTCCATCCCGCTCACCCGCGCCGAGGCGATCAGTTTCCCCAGCTCCGACAACCTGGCGGGCGCGGCCGCCTCGTCCTGCGCCTCCCCGTCCGCCCGCAGCAACCCGATCATCGCGCGCATCTCCGTCAGCGCGCGCACACTGCTCTCTCGTACCGCGGCGAGTACCGTCCACGCCGTTTCGACGTCGCCTCTCGCCGACAACGCGGCCTCCGACTGGATCGCGATCGCGGACAGATCCCCGGCGATCACGTCATGCAGATCGCGCGCCATCCGCGCGCGTTCCGCGGCCACCGCGGCCGTCCGGTCGAGTGCGCCGATCCGCACCACCTGCGCGGCGTTCGTGCGTTCCGCGTCCGCGATCTCGCGGTGCTGGCGGATCTTCGCCGCCCACCACACCGGGATCATGACGAACGGCAACACGACGAGACAGGCGAGGACGGTCTCCCGCCAGCCGGGCGCGAAGATCAGCGCCGCCACGACCGCGCCCACCGCCCCCATGGCCGCCATCGGGATCATGTCCTTGCTGAGCCGCCGCGATCCGTACAGCGTCGCCGCGTACAGCAGGTCGGCGAACACCGTCAGCATCGGCACACTCACCCCGAAAAAGCAGTCGACGGCGACCAACGCGCATCCGACCGCCAACGCGAACGCGGGCGCCCGCCGCCGAAGCAACTCGACCAGGCAGATCGCGGTGAACAGCGTGGGCCGCAACCAGCCGGGCGTCAGGTCCGCGACCCCGGTCACATACAGCGGGGACATGCCGATCGAGTACATCAGGATTCCCGCCGCGACCGAACTCGCGACGATCAGCGAATCCTGCTGCCATTCGGGCAGGTTCCGCAGCCGGGCCACGGCGAGGTTTGTTTCGGCGAACACATTTCATATCCCAGCACCCGCCGGATCTCGCCGCATCCTCCGAATTGATGAGGCGGCTTTAGTTCCTTTCGCCGATGCGCGCGAAGAGCGCGCCGACCATCGTCGAGAAGGACAGTTCACCACACTGCCGAGATTGCCGGCAGCCGAGGAAAGAGCGGATCACAAGATGCGAATCGCACTGGCGGTCACGGCAACGGCGAGCGCGCTGATACTGAGCTCCTGCAAGGTCCCTTCGACGGCGCCGACCAGCGAAGAGAGCAAGCCGCCCGCCGACCAGAAGGAAGTCATCTGCACCGTCGCACGGGCCTGGATTTCGGCCGACCCGGCGGTCAAGAGCCAAATAGGCGTGAGCCTTTCGGCGTCGGTACGGAAAGCCGAGCAGTTCATTCCGGAAGCCAACCGCTCCGAGGACTTGAAAGCGGTCATCGCGGCAGCCAAGGGACTACTCGGAAACAACGGCACCGACGTGACCGATGCCACGCGCACGATCGAGCAGAAGTGCTGAACCGGACGTCAATCCGAAAAATGAGGAAAAACATGAGCGAAGGCAAGAAGAACGAGGGAAAATGGGCGCCGTGGTACATCTACGCCGTGCTCATCGCCGGGACCAACCTGGCCAAACAGGAACTGATCGCGGACGTGGTGCCCGTCTGGGTGAACGCCGTGGCCACCGTCGCGCTCGTCGGGGCGATCCTCTTCGTGGTCACCGCCGTGTACCGGTCGATGTCCAAGACGGGACAGCGGCGCCGGTCGTGAAGTACATGAAGGCCCCCTTCCTTGCGCCTAGCGCAAGGAAGAGGGCCTTCATGTACTGGAGAAACCCTCAGCGGGAAACCCGCCGATAAGCCCGCATGCTCAACGGGACGAAGATCGCGATGATGACCGCGGAGCACAGCAACGCGTAGATCGCCGCGTTCTCCGCAGGCCAGCCGGACGACAACGGCGTCCCGACCGAAGTGGGGTTGCCGAACAGACCGCGAGCCGCGTTGATCACCGCCGTGATCGGATTCCATTCCGCGACCACGCGCAGCGGCCCCGGCATCGAGCCTGCCGGTACGAATCCGGACGAGACGAAAGTCAGTGGGGTCAACCAGATCAGTCCCGCGCTCTGCGCCACCTCCACACTCGGCGCCAGCAATCCGATGAGCGCGCCGACCCAGGACATCGCGAACGCGAACACGAGCAGGACCAGGTAGGCCAGCGCCGCGTCCAGCACGCTGCCCCTGATCCGCCAGCCGATCAGCAGCCCGCAGAGCGACATCACCAGCAGTGCGACCACACTGACCGCGAGGTCCGAGAACGTGCGGCCGACCATCACGGCCGCCCTGGACATGGGCAACGTCCGGAACCGGTCGATCACCCCCTTGCCCAGATCCGTGGCCAGCCCGACCACGGTGAACGCGGAATTGAAGGCGAGGCTCTGCGCGATGATCCCGGCCAGCAGGAACTCACGGTAGGCGGCGCCGCCCAGCATGCCACCGAAGACGAAACCGAACAGCAGCACGAACATGATCGGCTGCACCACGGCGGCGAAAAGCCAGTCCATGCTGCGGCGGACGTGCAGGACGTTGCGCCAGGCGATCAGGTAGCTATCGGTGACTCCCTTGACGAGAGTGGTCATCGTCCGACCTCGTTCTTCCGGCCGCGGAACCATCGCCGCTTCGTTTCCTTGACTTCTTCGGACCGCGGAAGGGTTTCCGAGTCCGTGCCGGGTTCGGTGAGGCTGAGGAACACGTCGTCCAGACTGGGCCGGTGCAGCGACACGTCCAGCACTCCTACCCCTCGCCTCTCCAGCCTGTTCAGTGTCTCGACCACCGCCCGCGTACCCGCGTGCACCAGTACGTGCGCACGACGGAGGTTCTCGTCGACGACCGGTTCCGCTGCCCCCACCGCCTGGAGCGCCTCCCGCAGTGCGGGCAATTCGGCGACCGAAGACACCACCAGTTCCAGCTTTTCGCCGCCCGTCCGTGACTTCAGTTCGTCGGCGGTGCCCTGTTCGATCACCCGGCCGCAGTCGATCACCGTGATGGTGTCCGCGAGCTGATCGGCCTCCTCCAGATACTGCGTGGTGAGCAGGACCGAGGTTCCGTCGGTGACCAGTTCCCTTACCAGCTCCCAGGTGTCGATCCGGGAACGCGGGTCCAGTCCGGTGGTCGGCTCGTCCAGTACGACCACCGGTGGGCGCACCACCAGCGCGCCGGCCAGGTCCAGTCGCCGTCGCATCCCGCCGGAGTAGGTCTTGGCCAGCCGATCGGCGGCGTGTTCGAGCCGGAACCCGGCGAGCAGTTCCCTCGCCCGTTCCGCGGCCCGCGCGCGGTTGAGACCGTACAGCCTCCCCACCAGATACAGGTTTTCGTAACCGGTCAGGGTTTCGTCCACCGCCGCGTACTGCCCGGACAAGCCGATCGACCGGTGGACGTCCCTCGGCTCCGTGCGCACGTCGTAGCCCGCCACGGTGGCGGTGCCCTCGTCCGGTTCCAGCAACGTGGTCAGCACTCGCACCATCGTGGTCTTCCCGGCGCCGTTCGGCCCGAGCAGACCGAGTACCGCACCTTGGGGGACGACCAGGTCGACGCCGTCCAACGCGACATGATCGCCGAACCGTTTACGGATGCCCCTTGCCTCGATGGCGTAGCCGACACGTGTTCGTTCTTCCCGTTTGACCAGGTCAACCGCGGTCATGCTGTCCCACCTTTCCCGGGGGAAAGAGCGTGACGCGGATCGGTCCCGCGAGCAGCCAGATCCCGGTCACCATCGCGAGCTGGAGCTGAAAGTTCCACAACGTCAGCGCGTTCGCGCTCTGTTGGGCCAAGAAGTACAGGCACAGGGTCAGCGCCACGGAGATCATCAGCGCGGCGAGACACCGGCTCCACATCCTCCATTGGTCGCGGACCTTTCCGGACGACCGAGCCGGTTTCGGTCCGTTGTCGAAGCGGTGGGCGAACCAGTCGTCGGCCCGTCTCACCAGTTCCGGTCCGAAAGCGACGGTCAACCCGAGATAGACCGCGGCGAGGCTGTGCATCAACCCCGCCGTGCCCCCGGTGCGCAGATCGAGCACGGACACGGTGATCAGCACCAGGTCCACCAACGGCACGCACAGCAGGAGAGCCCCGCCCAAGCCCGGACGGCGCAGGACATACCTGGCCACCAGTCCGGCCAGGAGGATCACCCAGAAGCCGATCTCGCAGGCCACGATCACGCCGAGGAGCACCGTGCTCCGTTGCCCGCTCTCCTGCGCCATCCAAACCGCGAGGGTCACGACGACGCGCCGACCGGTGGCGAGGGAGCCGGAGTCCCCGGACGGTCACCGATCGCGTGGACGCCACCGTCCACGTGCACGATTTCTCCGGTGGTGGCGGGAAACCAGTCGGACAGCAGCGCCACACAGGCCCTGGCGACCGGATCGAATTCCTGGTCGTCCCAGCCGAGCGGCGCGCGGGCGTCCCATCGTTCGCCTTCGGTCCGCAAGGCCTCGCCCCCGCCCGCGCTGATCGCCCTCGCGGCCATCGTGCGCAGCGGTCCCGCCGCGACCAGGTTCACCCGGATCCCCGCGCCGCCGAGGTAGGAGGCGAGATATCTCGTGCAGGACTCCAACCCGGCCTTGGCGACGCCCATCCAGTCGTACTCGGCGAAAGCCCGGCACGCGTCGAAATCCAAGCCCACGACGGAGGAACCGCGACCGAGCATGGGCAGCACCTCCCGCACGATCGCCTGCATCGAGTAGGTGGAGATCTGGAACGCCGGCGCGACGTCCTGCCAGTGCGCGGTCATGAAGTTGCCGCCCATCGCCTCGGCCGGTGCGAAGGCGATGGAATGCAGCACCCCGTCCAGCTGCCCGACGTGCTCGGAAACCCGCTCCCGCAACCGCGCGAGGTGTTCCGGGTCGGTCACGTCCAGTTCGATCACCGGCGCGGGCTGGGGCAGGCGCTGCGCCATCCGCTCCACCAGCCTCAGCCGTCCGTAACCGGTCAGCACCACCCGGGCACCCTGTTCCTGCGCCATCCGCGCGACGTGGAACGCGATGGACGAGTTGGTGAGCACCCCGGTGACCAGGATGTTCTTGTCCTTCAGCAAATCCATCTCAACCCCTAATACGACTGGTCCAGTGAGCCGATTTCCGCGGCGACCGCCGCCAGCACCTCGTCTTGGTGCTCGGCCAGGTAGAAGTGACGACCCTCGAAGACGCGATGCGCACGCAGTTCTCCTTTCTTCGTCACCTCCGCCCAGGCTTCCGCCTGCGCCTCGCTGACGTCCTCGTCCCGCGCGCCACGGAAAACGGCGAGCGGCGCCCGCACCGGGGCGAGCTCCCCGGGTTCATAGGTTTCGATGAGCCGGTAGTCCGCCCTGATCATGGGCAGGAGCAGGTCCCGCAGATCGGGATCGTCCAGCGCGGCGTGACCGGTGCCCGAATGACGGCGCAGATCGGCGATCAGCTCCTGGTCACTGCTCTGGTAGAGCTTCTTCGGCGCGCGCCGGTGCGGGGCGGGATGACCGGAGGCGATCAGCAGTGCGGGATACCGTCCCGCCGCCTCACTCCGCTTGGTCACCTCGTACATCAGCGAGGCACCCATGCTGTGTCCGAAAAGGACGGTCGGCCGGTCGAAGAACGGCCGGATCACCTCGGTGACCGCGTCCGCCAGTTCGGTCATGGCCAGGACGCACGGTTCGGCCAGCCGATTCTCCCTGCCCGGATACCGCACGACATGGACCTCCATGTCATCCGGCAGCCGGGCACCCCACTCGCGGTAGAAGCTCGGCGAACCTCCCGCGTGCGGCAGGCACACCAGATTCGTCCGTGCGTGCGGTCTCGGCGTGCCGGTGTGGATCCAGTCGGACGCCGGGAGGTTTCCCTTGTCGGCCATGGCCGTCCACCCCCTCCATCGGGCTCGGTTACGCGCTCATCGCTTCGATGAGGCTCTTCGGTCGCATGTCGGTCCAGTTCTGCTCGATGAAATCGAGGCAGGCCTGCCTTTCCGCCACCCCGAACGCGATGGCCCAGCCCGCGGGCACCTCGGCGAAGCCCGGCCACAGCGAGTGCTGGTTCTCGTCGTTGGTCAGCACGTAGTAGGAGCCCTCGGCGTCCTCAAAGGGGTTCGTCATCGCTTTCCTTCCTCCTTCACACGGACCACGGCTTCGTTGATCACCGCGGCTACGACGTCGAGCGTTTCTCGACGGGTCATTTCCTCGTGGTCGCACTCGGTCTCGTGCACCGTGACCGGTCCGTCCACGTAAGGGGCCCAACGCCCCGGGTCGCGTTTGCCCATCGGGTCGTCGGCCTTGAAGAGGATCAGCTCACCCCGGTAGGGCCGCAGGCGGTGCGCCAGCATCGCGCCGGTGTTGGCGAGGTAGTTCTCCAGCACGGTCTCGGCCACGTCGTCGGTGACCCAGTCGTGGCCACCCAATTCCTGCCGGATCACCGCGAGCACCTTCTCCTTGCCCTGCTCGGTGTCGAGATCGGCAAGCCCGAGTCCCACGCCACCGAAGGCGTCGGTGAAGATCCGCTCACGGGTCGCCGGGCCGATTCCCGGATCCGGGTAGGAATCCAGGACCACCAGCAGGTCGACCTGCTCGCCTTTCTCCTGCAGCAGCACCGCGATCTCGTGGGCGAGGTGGCCGCCGGCCGACCAGCCGAGCAGGCGGTACGGGCCCTGTGGCCGCACCGCGCGGATCTGTTCGAGGAAGTCGGCCGCCTTCTCCGCGAGCGAGACCGGGGCCAGCGGATCGCGCGGATCCCGTGACTGCAGCCCGTACACCGGGATGTCCGGATTCAGCTCCCCGAGCAATCCGGCGTAGCACCAGGACAATCCGGCCGCCGGGGGCGCGCAGAACAACGGCGGGGCGTCCCCGCCTCGGCGCAGCGGGAGCAGTACGTCCAGCGCGTCGCCACCGGGTTCACCGCCCGCCAGCCGATGCGCGAGCGCGGCGGGCGTCGGCGCCTCGAAGACGGTGCGCACACTCAGTTCGGTCCCGAGCAGCGAGCGCACGGTTCCGGCCAGCCGGGTGGCCAGCAGCGAGTGCCCGCCGAGGGCGAAGAAGCTGTCTTCGGCACTGACCCGCTCGATGTCGAGCACCTTGGCGAAGGCCTGGCAGAGCAGGTCTTCGGTGACCGTCCGGGCACCGCGGCCCGTACTCGTGGTGACCTCCGGCGCCGGCAGCGCACGCCGGTCGAGTTTGCCGTTGACGCTCACCGGAAGCGCTTCGAGCGCGACGAACGCGGACGGCACCATATGCGCGGGCAACGCCGCGGCGGCGAACTCGGTCAGTGCCTCCGCACTCGGAGCCGCGCTCTGCGACGGGACGACATAGGCGACCAGCCGCTGGTCCCCTGGCCGATCCTCACGCACGATCACCGCGACCTGAGCCACCTCGGCGTGGCGGGCCAGCACCGCCTGGATCTCACCCAGCTCGATCCGCTGCCCCCGGATCTTCACCTGATCGTCGACCCGGCCCAGATAGAGCAGCGCGCCGTATTCCGTCCACCGGGCCAGATCCCCGGTGCGATACATCCGCGAACCCGCCGGGCCGTACGGATTCGCCACGAACCGTTCCGCGGTGAGCCCGGCACGCCCCAGATAACCACGGGCGAGCTGGTCTCCCGCCAGGTACAGCTCCCCCGGAACCCCCGGCGGGACCGGCCGCAGATTCGCGTCCAGCACGAAGGTTTGCGTGTTCCAGACGGGCTTGCCGATCGGGACCGCGGCCTCGTGCCGACGGCAGGCCCAGTAGGTCACGTCCACGGCGGCTTCGGTGGGGCCGTAAAGGTTGTGCAGTCCGGCGTCCAGCAGATCGAGGCAAGCGTCCTTGGCGGCCGGGGACAGCGCCTCGCCGCTGCAGATGATCCGGCGCAGTACACCCCGGCACTCCGCGACGGTGGGTTCGCCGAGGAAGACCTCCAGCATCGACGGTACGAAGTGGACGGTCGTCACGCTCCGCTCGCGGATCACCCTGGCCAGATACGCGGGGTCCTTGTGTCCCTCCGACCGCGCCACCACCAGGCCCGCCCCCGTCATCAGTGGCCAGAAGAACTCCCACACCGACACGTCGAAACCGAACGGTGTCTTCTGCAGTACCCGATCCGCGGCGGTCAGGCCGTATTCGGCCTGCATCCACTCCAGCCGGTTGACGATCGCCGAATGCGACACCCCGACACCCTTGGGTTTCCCGGTGGAGCCCGAGGTGTAGATCACGTAGGCCAGACCGTCCGGGGTGAGCGGGGCGCCTCGTTCCGCGTCGGTCACCGGCTCGGCGGAAACGCCGTCCCAGTCGACGAGCAACGCGTGGTCGTCCAGTACCAGCAGCGGCGACTCCTCCGGTAACGCGGCGACGAAAGCGGTTTCGGTCACCACACACGCCGGCCTGGAATCCTCCAGCATCATGGCGATCCGCTCGGCGGGCAGCCCGGGGTCCACCGGCAGATACGCCGCGCCCGCGTTCAGCACCGCCAGCAACGTCACCACCAGATCGGCCGAGCGCGGCAACGCCACCGCCACCAGCCGCTCCGGACCCGCGCCCCGCGCGATCAGCAACCGCGCCAGCCGGTTCGCCCGCGCGTGCAGTTCGGCGTAGCTCAGCGTCTGGTCCTCGGCGAGCACCGCGACGGCGTCCGGAGTATTCGCCGCCTGCTCGGCGAGCGACGTCGTCAGCGTGCGGTCATTCCGCGGGTGGAGGGTGGCGTTCCACTCCCAGAGCACCCGATCCCGCTCTGTCGGCGCGATCAGGTCCACCGCACCGATCGGCGCGTCCGGCTCCTGGGCCACCCCTTCCAGTAAGCGTTCCAGCCAGCCGGCCAGCCGGGAGACCAACGCCGGCTCCAGCACGTCCGGCCGGTAGTCGAGGCGGAACTTGAACCCGCTGCCGGGGATCGCCAGCACGGTCAACGCGTAATGCGTGGAGTCACGCCCTTCCATCCCGATCGCCCGCACCCCGCCGGGCAGTTCGGCGGCTTCGTCGCCGAGCGCGTCCACCGGGTAGCTCTCGAAGACCAGCGTGGTGTCGAAGAGATCGCCGCGTCCGGCCTGCCGCTGGATCTCGGCCAGCCCGATGTGCTGGTGAGCGAGCAGCTCGGACTGCCGCCGCTGGACCGCGTCCAGCAACCCGGCCAGCGACTGCCCCGGTTCCCAAGCCACCCGGACCGGAAGTGTGTTGATGAACAGACCGACCATCCGCTCCACGCCCGCCAATTCCGGGGGACGACCGGACACCGTGCCGCCGAACACCACATCCGAACGCCCCAGCAACCGGCCCAGCACCAAACCCCACGCCACCTGGACAACGGTGTTCAACGTCCAACCCCGGCCCCTGGCCACAGTGGACAGACGCTCCGTCAGCTCCTCGGACAGTGCCACGGTGTACGAGCGGGGCGCGAGGCCGCCGCCGCGGTCGGCGGAAGCGACCAGCGAAGGCTCCAGGCCCCCGTCCAGCACCCTGTTCCACGCGGCCAGCGCGGCGTCATGGTCCTGTTCGGACAGCCAGCCGAGATAGTCACGGAAGGGTGTCACGCGCGGCATCCCCACCGGGCTCCCGCCGCGCTCGTAGAGTTCGAACAGCTCGTCCAGCAGTACCGGCATCGACCAGCCGTCGACCAGGATGTGGTGCAGGGTCAGCGAAAGCCGGAACACCTCACCGGGGAGCCGGAACAGCACGAACCGCACCAGCACGTCCTCGTCCAGCGCGAACCGCCGCAACCGTTCGGCGTCGTAGCGGGCGACGAATTCCGCGTCCGCCACCGATTCGTCCACTGTGGACAGGTCGACGACGTCCCATGGCAGCTCGACCCCGGCCCGGATCACCTGCACCGGTTCGTCAAGGCCGTCGTGGACGAACACCGCGCGCAGATTGGCGTGCCTGCGCAGCAGCGCCTCGGCGGCCGCGCGCAGGGCCACCTCGTCGACAGCGCCACACAGCTCGACGTAGAGCTGGACGGTGTAGAAGTCCAGTCCGTCGGTGTCGTAGAGCGCGTGGAAGAGCATTCCCTGCTGCAACGACGAGAGCGGGAGAATGTCCTCGATTTCGGATCGTGTCATGACTTTCGCCCTGCCTTCCGCAGCTTCGCCTCGAGTTGGTCGATCTTGTGCTGGGACAGCGACACCATCGAGACGTCGGACGGGGTGAGCCCGCCCGCCTCGGGAGCGCGGGCATGATCCGCCAGCGCGCCCAGCGCGGCACGCCAGAGTTCGCCGAGTTCGGTGACGTCGCTGTCGGTGAGCAACGCGGCCGGCCAGGCGAGATGCGCCACCAGCCGCTGCCCCTCCGGCGTGTCCTCGGTGACCGCGTTGATCTCCAGCACGTGGCCGAAGGGCAGCGATTCATCGCCGACCGTGCCCTCGGCGAGCAGGTCCGGCACCGGGGTCCACGGCGCCTTGCCCGCTCCGGCCGTGGACATCCGGCCCAGGTAGTTGAACCCGATCAGCGGATGCGCGCAGGCGGCGAGCTTGTCCGCGGTCTCCGGGTTGAGGTAGCGGAGCAACCCGTAGCCGAGACCGTGGTCGGGAACCGCGCGCAGCGATTCCTTGACCCGCTTGAGCGCCTGCCCGACGGCCGGTCCCGAGCCGGTGACCTCGGCCCAGGACAGCGGCGCCACGTCGAGTCGCACCGGGTGGAGCGCGGTGAACCAGCCGACCGTGCGGGACAGGTCCATTCCCGGCGCGAACGGCTCTTCGTGCCGCCCGTGCCCCTCCAGGTCCACGAGCAAGGCCCCGGACAGGTTCTCTCCCCGGGCGGCCAGCCATTCCCGGACGGCGAGCCCGAGTCCGGTCAGCAGTACGTCGTTCACTCCGGCACGGAACGCGGCCGGGACCGTGGTCAGCAGCTCGGCGGTCCGATCCGACCCCAGTTCGACGGTCACCACCCGAGCGGTGGCCACGGTGTCCCGGCGCGGATCCAGCGGGCCGGAGCCGAATTCCGGCTGCGCGGTGTCGACGACGTCCAGCCAGAACCGCAGCTGGCCGGTCCACCTGTCGCTCACCGAAGCCTCGGTGAGCACACGGGCCCAACGGCGCAGCGAGGTACGCACGGGCTCCAGCACCGGCCGAGTGCCCTCACGCGCCGCGGCCCAGGCCTCGGCGAGGTCGGGCAGCAGGATCTGCCAGGAAACCTCGTCCACCACCAGGTGATGGGCCATCACCAGGAGCAGCCCCGGATGCTCTCCGGCGTCGAACCAGACCAGCCGGATCATCCGGCCCTGATCGGGGTTCAGTCCGCGCCGGGCCAGCTCGCTGTGCCGGGTCACCAGTTCGGCCAGTTCGGTCCCGGTGCTTCCGCGCACGTCCACCCGGCGCACCAGTCCGGCCGCGGACACCGATCCCTCGGGCTGGGTGGCCAATGCCCATTCCGCCGTGTCGTCGTACCTGGTCAACCGCATGCGCAGCGCGTCATGGTGGTCCAGCACCGCGGCGAACGCGGTGACCAGGTCCTGTTCGGTCAGTTCGGCCGGGACATGGACCAGCTTCGACTGGTTGAAGCCGTCGATCACCCCGCCGCCCGCACGCAGCCACTCCACGATCGGGGTCAGCGGCAACTCGCCGACACCGTCCTCGGCGATCTGCTCGTCCCCGTCGAGCGGCTTGGCCACCTCGGCGAGGGCGCGCACGGTCTTGTGTTCGAACACATCGCGCGCGGTGAACACGAAGCCCGCCTTGCGGACGCGGCTGACCAGCTGGATGGAGACGATGCTGTCCCCGCCGAGGTCGAAGAAGCTGTCCTCGACACCGACCCGGTCCAGACCGAGCACGTCGGCGAACACCGCGGCGAGCACCTTCTCGGTGGCGGTGGCAGGCTCGCCGTCCCCGACGGTCGCCTCGCGTTCCGGCGCGGGCAAGGCCTTCCGGTCCACCTTGCCGTTCACCGTGATCGGCAGCGTGTCCAGCACCACGAACGCGGAGGGGACCATGTAAGCGGGCAGCGCGGCGGCGGCGTGCTCACGCACGACGTCGATGGCCGCTTCGGCTTCCATGACCAGGTACGCCACGATCCGGCGGTCTCCCGGCCGATCCTCGCGGACCAGCACGAAGGCCTGTGCGACCAGCGGATGCGCGGTGAGCGCGGCTTCGATCTCCCCTAGTTCGATCCGGAACCCGCGCACCTTCACCTGGTCGTCGGCGCGGCCGAGGAACTCCAGCACCCCGTCGCTCCGCCTGCGCACGAGGTCCCCGGTGCGGTACATCCGCGAACCCGGCGGCCCGTACGGATCGGCCACGAACCGCTCGGCGGTGACCCCGTACCGGCCGTGATAGCCACGGCCGAGTCCCACACCCGCGACGTACAGCTCACCGGGGACACCCGGCGGCACCAGCCCGAGATGGCGATCGAGCGCGTACACGCGGGTGTTGTCCCGCGGCGAACCGATCGGCACCACGGCGGGCACCGGCTCGTCCGGCCGCAGGAAGTAGCGCGTGACGAAAGCGGTGGTCTCGGTGGGTCCGTAAGCGTCCACAATGGTCAGTTCGGGACAGTGCTCGCGTACCCGGGTCACCGCGGCCGCCGGAACCGCGTCGCCGCCCAGCCACAGCTCGCGTACCCCGGCGAGGCTTCCCGGCGCCTCCTCCGCGACCAGCCGGAACAGACCGGCCATGAGCAGCACCACGGTGAGTTCGTACTCGGCGACCATACGCGCCAGGGTCGGGATGTCCAGCTCACCTCGCGGCGCCACGGCCACCGTGCCACCACCGAGCAGCGGGATCCACAGCTCGTAGGTGGCGCCGTCGAAGGCGTGCGAGGAATGCAGCAGCATCCGCTCGTGCGCACCGGCGGTCACGGAGCCGTCGGTGGCCATTTCCGCCACGTTGGCGTGGGTGACCCCGACGCCCTTGGGCCGCCCGGTGGAACCCGACGTGTACATCAGGTACGCCAGCTGGTCCGGGTCGATGGCCCGGCCGGGGGCGTGGCCGGGACCGTCGCCGGGGTCGCGGAGCACGCAGCCCGGTGCGATGAGGTCCGCGGGGAGCTCCCGGTCGGTGATCAGCACCGGGGCCGCCACCTCGTCGAGGATGAGGTTGAGCCGCTCCACCGGATATGAATCGTGCAGCGGAACGTAGCTCCCGCCCGCCTTGAGTACTCCGAGCACCGCGACGATCAGTTCGGGAGAGCGGTCCAGCAGCAACGCCACCGGCGTCTCGGTGCCGACCCCGGCCGCGATCAGCCGATGCGCCCACCGGTTGGCCAGCGTGTCCAGCTCCCGGTAACTCAGTGCCCCGCCGCCGTCCCAGCGGACCGCGACGGCCTCCGGCGTCCTGGCCACCCACTGCTCGAAACGATCCACAATGGACAGACCGAGGGCCGGGACCTCGGTGTCGTTCCAGGTCACCAGGAGCCGCTTCCGCTCAGCGGGGCTGAGCAGGTCGATCCGGCCGAGTGTCGTCTCCGGGTACTCGGCGACCTGGTCGAGCAGCCGTGCCAGCCTTTCGCCCAGCACCTCCACCGTCGAGCTGTCGAACAGATCGGTGGTGAAGCCGATGGTGCCCTCGATCCCGGCGGCTTCGCCGTCGTCGTCGAAGGTTTCGCTGAGACTGAAGAAAAGATCGAACTTGGCCTGTCCGGCGAGGTCGAAGTCGGCCAGGTCGAGGGTCAACCCCGGCAGGTCCAGTTCGGGGTCCGGAGTGTTCTGCACCGCCAGCATCACCTGGAAAAGGGGATGCCGCGCCAGCGACCGGTCCGGTTTGAGGATCTCCACCAGCCGGTCGAAGGGCAGATCCTGGTTGGCGAACACGGCCAGGTCGTCTTGGCGCACTCGGTGCACGAGATCGGTGAAGGACGGATCGCCGGCGGTGTCGGTGCGCAGCACCAGTGTGTTCACGAAGAACCCGACCAGTTCCTCCAGTGCCCGGTCGGTCCGCCCGGCCACGACCGTCCCGAGTGGAATGTCGGTACCGGCGCCGAGCCGCGACAGCAGGGCCGAAATCCCCGCCTGCAGCGTCATGAACACACTCGCCCGGTGTTGCTTGGCCAGCTCCGCGAGCCGACGGTGGGTGCGGGCGTCCAACCGCCAGCCGACACTCCCGGCACCGTGGCGGGCCACCTCGGGCCTGCTCCGGTCGGCGGGCAGTTCCAGCGCGTCCGGCAAACCGGCCAGCCGTTCCCGCCAGAAGTCGAGCTGGCGGGCGAACCCGCTCTCCGGGTCCTCTTCGGACCCGAGGAACTCCCGCTGCCAGAGGGTGTAATCGGCGTACTGCACCGGCAACGGCGCGAACTCCGGTGCCGCACCGGCGATCCTGGCGCGGTACGCGGCGCCGAGGTCCCGCATCAGCGGGGTGAACGACCAGCCGTCACCCGCGATGTGGTGCACCACGAGCAACAGCACATGCCGGTCCTCGGCCAGCCGGAACAGCCACACCTTGACCGGCAGTTCCCGGCCGAGGTCGAACCGGCAACCCGAGGCCTCGGTCAACCGCTCGCCGACCTCGGCTTCGGTGACGGTCGCACTGACGATGGCCGAAGCCATCAGCTCGCGTGTCGTCTCGGTATCGAGAATCCGCTGACTCGGCTGACCGTCGGCGGTGGGGAACACCGTGCGCAGGGACTCGTGCCGCGTCACCACGTCGGCGAGTGCGTCGGTCAGTGCCCCGGTGTCCAGCTCACCGGACAGTCGCAGGGCGATCGGGATGTTGTACAGCCCGCCTGCCTCGTCCAGCTGGTCCAGGAACCACAGCCGTCGCTGCGCGAACGACAGTGGCATGACCTCCGGCCGTTCCCGCGGCGCCAGCGCCACCCGCGCCGTCGCGGACTCGTCCACGATCCTGGCCAGGCCGGCCGGGGTGGGTGCTTCGAACACCGCCCGGATCGGCACCTCGACGGCCAAGGCGGACCGGATCCGGCTCACCAGCCTCGTGGCCAGCAGAGAATGCCCACCCAGGTCGAAGAATCCGGCGTCCACCCCGACGCCGTCGAGGCCGAGCACCTCCGCGAACACCGAGCACAGGACCTCCTCGGTGCGGGTTCGCGGCGCTCGCCCACCGGAGGTGCCCGCGAATTCCGGCGCGGGCAACGCCTTGCGGTCCACCTTGCCGTTCACGGTGAGGGGAAGGGTGTCCAGCACGACGAACGCGGCGGGAACCATGTACGCCGGCACCAGAGCGGCCACGAAGGCACGTAGTCCGGTCTCGTCCAGTCCGGTGCCGACCACGTAGGCGACCAGTTGCTTGTCCCCGAGCCGGTCCTCCCGGATCAGCACCAACGCCTGCGCCACCTCCGGATGCGTGGTCAGGGTCGCCTCGATCTCACCGGGCTCGATCCGGAACCCGCGCAGCTTGACCTGGTCGTCGGCACGGCCGATGAACTCCAGTGCCCCGTCCGCCCGCCGTCGCACCAGGTCGCCGGTGCGGTACATCCGGGAACCCGCCGCGCAGTACGGATTGGCCACGAACCGTTCCGCGGTCAACCCGGCCCTGCCGTGGTAGCCACGCCCGAGCCCGGCACCGGCGATGTACAACTCCCCGGGGACACCCTGCGGTACCAGCCCAAGACGCCGGTCCAGGACATAGGCGCGGACGTTGTCCAACGGTGCGCCGATCGGCATCACCGCGGGCACGGGCTCGTCGGGCCGCAGGAGATGCCGGGTGGCGGCGACGGTGGCCTCGGTGGGGCCGTAGGCGTCCACAATGGACAGATCGGGGCAGTGCTCGCGCACCCGGGCCACCGCGCCCGCCGGGACCACGTCGCCGCCCGTCCACACCTCGCGCAAGCCGCGGAGGCAGGCCGGTGCCTCCTCGGCCACCAGCCGGAACAGCCCCGCGGTCAACAGCAACGCGGTGACCCCGTGGTCGGCGACCACCCGCTCCAGCGTCGGGAGGTCCAGCTCACCGGCCGGTGCCACGACGAGGGTTCCGCCGCCCAGCAGGGGTGCCCACAGCTCGTACGTGGTGGCATCGAAGGCGGGTGAGGAGTGCAGCAGTACCCGCTGGTGCGCTTTGGCGGAGAAGCACCGGTCCGTCGCGAACTCCACCACGTTGAAGTGAGTGATGCCGACGCCCTTGGGCCGCCCGGTGGATCCGGAGGTGTACATCAGGTACGCCAGCTGATCCAGCTCGATCTCCCGGTCCGGCGCGTGGTCCGGACCTTCGCCCGGGTCGCGCAGCACCTGCCCCGGCACCGCGAGCCCGGCGGGCAAGTCCGCCCGGTCGGTGATCAGCACCGGGGCCGCCGAGTCGACGAGGATGAGGTTGAGCCGCTCCACCGGATACGAATCGTGCAGCGGGACATAGACCCCGCCTGCTTTGAGCACCCCGAGCACCGCGGCGACCAACTCGGGAGAGCGGTCAAGCAGCAACGCCACCGGCGTCTCCGTGCCGACCCCGGCCGCGATCAGCCGATGCGCCCACCGATTGGCCAGCGCGTCCAGCTCCCGGTAACTCAGGACCTCGGTGTCGGAGACGACGGCGGGCGCGTCCGGTACGAGGGCGACCCGATCCTCGAACTGCTCCACAATGGACCGTCCGGAAAGCGGTGCCTCGTCGCTGTTCCAGATCACCAGCTCCCGCTCCCGCTCGGCGGCGTCGAGCAGGTCCACCTCGCCGACGCGGGTGCCCGGTTCGGCGAGCACCGCGTCCAGCAGCCGGGCCAACCGGTGTCCCAGCGCCTCGACGGTGCCGCGGTCGAACAGATCGGAGGCGTATTCGATGCCGCCCTCGATCCCGTCCGGCCGACCGTCGGGGTCGAACGATTCCCGGAGGTCGAAGGTGAGGTCGAATTTGACGGCCTCGGTCGAGGTGTCTTCGATCGCGATGTCCAGCCCCGGCAGGTCCAGGTCGGGCTCCGGCGCGTTCTGCACCGTCAACATCACCTGGAACAAGGGATGCCAGGCCAGCGAACGCTCCGGGTTGAGCACCTCCACCAGCCGCTCGAACGGCATGTCCTGATGGGCGTAGGCGGACAGGTCGGTCTGCCGTACGCGTTCCAGCAACTCGCGAAAGGTCGGCTCGCCCGAGGTGTCGGTCCGCAGCACCAGCGTGTTCACGAAGAACCCGACCAGGTCTTCCAGCGCCTCGTCGGTACGACCGGCGACCACTGTGCCCAGCGGGATGTCCGTACCCGCGCCCATCCTGGTCAGCAGCGCGGAAACCGCCGCCTGCAACACCATGAACACGCTGGTCGCGCTCTCCCGCGCGACGGTGAGCAGCCGCTCGTGCAGGACGCCGCCGAGCCGCAGCTCCACCCGGTCTCCCCGGGACGAGGGCACCGCGGGCCGCGGCCGGTCCGTCGGCAGCGCCAGCACCGCCGGCGCGTCGTCGAGTTGCTCGCGCCAGAAACGCACCTGGCGGGCGGCGACGCTGGCACCGTCGTCCTCGGTCCCGAGCAGCCCGCGCTGCCACAGGGTGTAATCCGCGTATTGCACCGGAAGCGCGGTGTACTCGGGAGTCCCGCCGTCCAGGCGGGCACGGTAGGCGCGCTCCAGGTCCCGCAGCAACGGGGTGAACGACCAGCCGTCCCCGGCGATGTGGTGCAGCACCAGCAGCAGCACCTGCTCGTCCGCGCCGAGGCGCAGTACGGAAGCCCGGATCGGCAGTTCGACAGCGAGGTCGAATTCGCGGGCGGAAAGTCCACTGAGGACCCCGGACAGTGCTTTCTCGTCGGTCTCGGTGTCCAGCCATTGCCCGGCGAGCAGGGACCGCGCCTCGTCCGCGTCCAGCACCCGCTGCCGGGGTTCGCCGTCGACCTCGGGGAAAACGGTGCGGAGGGACTCGTGCCGGGCGATCACGTCGCCGAGCGAAGCCCGCAGAACCGCGACGTCCAGTTCGCCGGTGAGCCTCAGGGCGATCGGGAGGTGGTAGTTCTCTCCCGCCTCGTCCAGCCGGTTCAGGAACCACAGCCGCTGCTGGGCGAAGGACAACGGCAGCACCTCCGGCCGCGCCATCACCCCGAGCCCGTGCCGGGCGCCTTGCGCGGACTCCACTTCGCGGGCCAGCCCCGCGACCGTGGGGGCGTCGAACACCGAACGGATGGACAGTTCGACGTCCAACGCCGTCCGCACCTTGCTCACCAGCCGGGTCGCCAGCAGGGAATGCCCGCCCAGATCGAAGAAGCTGTCGTGGGCCCCCACCTCGTCGAGGCCCAGTGTCTCGGCGAACGCCGCGGCGACCAGCTCTTCGACCTGTCCCCGCGGAGGACGGCTCCCGGCACCCGGCGCGCCGGCGAGATCGGGGGCGGGCAGCGCACGCCGGTCGAGTTTTCCGTTGAGGCTCACCGGAAGCGCTTCGAGCGCGACGAACGCGGCCGGCACCATGTACGCGGGCAACGCCGCGGCGGCGAACTCGGTCAACGCGGCCGGACTCGGCGCGCATCCCGGCGACGGGACGACATAGGCGACCAGCCGCTGGTCTCCCGGCCGGTCCTCACGCACGATCACCGCGACCTGAGCCACCTCGGCGTGGCGGGCCAGCACCGACTGGATCTCGCCCAGCTCGATCCGCTGCCCCCGGATCTTCACCTGATCGTCGACCCGGCCCAGGTAGTCGACCGCGCCGTATTCGGTCCACCGGGCCAGATCCCCGGTGCGATACATCCGTGAACCCGCGGGGCCGAACGGATTGGCCACGAACCGCTCGCCGGTCAACCCCGGGCGGCCCGCGTAGCCACGGGCGAGCTGATCGCCCGCCAGGTACAGCTCCCCCGGCACCCCCGGTGGCACCGGTGCCAAATTCGCGTCCAGCACATAGGCCTGCGTGTTCCACAACGGCCTGCCGATCGGCACCTCGGCCGAATCGCGCTCGCAAACCCAATAGGTGACGTCGACCGCGGCCTCGGCGGGCCCGTACAGATTCTGCAGCTCGACGCCCAGCAGATCGAGACAAGCGTCCTTTGTGGCCGGAGACAGGGCCTCTCCGCCGGCGATGACGCAGCGCAGTACTCCCCGGCAAGCGGCGGCACCGGGTTCGGTGAGGAACACCTCCAGCATCGACGGTACGAAATGGGCCACGGTCACCCGCTGCTCGCGGATCACCCTGGCCAGGTAAGCGGGGTCCTTGTGCCCCTCCGGCCGGGCCACCACCAGCACCGCACCGGCGACCAGCGGCCAGAAGATCTCCCGGACCGACACGTCGAAACTCAACGGGGCCTTCTGCAGCACCCGGTCATCGGCTGTCAGCAGGTACTCGTCCTTCGCCGCCTCCAACCGGTTGACGATCGCGGAATGCGACACCCCGACGCCCTTGGGCTTGCCGGTAGAGCCGGAGGTGAAGAGCACGTAGGCCAGCCCGTCGGGGCTGAGCGGGGCACTCCGCTCGGCATCGGTCACCGGTTCGCCCGGCATGGCGTCCCGCTCCGCGCGCACCGCGGAATCGTCGAGCAGGAGCAGCGGCAGCCCCTCCGGCAACACGGCGGCGGACGCGGTGTCGGTGACCACGCAAACTGGCGTCGCGTCGCCCAGCATCGTGGCGATCCGCTCCGCCGGCAGACCCGGGTCCACCGGCAGATACGCCGCACCCGTGTGCAGCGCCGCCACCAGCGTCACCATCAGTTCTGCCGACCTGGGCAGGGCCACCGCCACCAGCCGCTCCGGCCCGGCCCCTCGCGCGATCAGCATCCGCGCCAACCGGTTCGCCCGCGTGTGCAGTCCGGCGTAGGTCAACGTGGCGTCTTCGGCGATCACCGCGAGCGCGTCAGGTGTGCGTACCGCCCGCTCCGCCAGCAACTCCGGCAACGTGGCATTACGGCGCGGACGCGCCGTCGCGTTCCACTCCCGCAGCACCAGTTCGCGATCCGCCGGGGAGATCGACTCGACCGTGTCGATCGCGCGGTCCGGCTCTTCGGCCACCGCCCGCAGCAGCCGTTCCAGCCAGCCCGCCAGCCTGGCGACCAAGGACGGCTTCAGCACGTCCGGCCGGTATTTGAGGCGGAAGGTCAGCCGCTCGCCGGGCAGTCCCAGCACACTGATCGGGTAATGCGAGGCGTCCAGGACCTCCAGATCGGTGATCCGCACCCCGCCGGACACCTCCGGCGCGGTCTCCGCGTCCACCGGATAGTTCTCGAACACCAACGCGGTGTCGAACAGCTCGCCCAGCCCGAGCCGCTGCTGCACCTCGACCAGCCCGATCTGCTGATGAGCGAGCAGCTCGGACTGCCGTCGCTGCACCACATCCAGCAACCCGGCCAGCGACTGCCCCGGCTCCCAAGCCACCCGGACCGGAAGCGTGTTGATGAACAACCCCACCATCCGCTCCACCCCGGGCAACTCCGGCGGGCGACCCGACACCGTGCCGCCGAACACCACATCCGAACGACCCAGCAAGCGGCCCAGCACCAAACCCCACGCCACCTGAGCGACCGTGTTCACCGTCCAGCCGCGGCTCCTGACCACAGTGGACAGACGCTCCGTCAGCTCCTCGGACAGCTCCACGGAAACGGTCTCCGGGATGGCCGAGTCGTGGCCGTGCGCGTCGGCACCGACGAGCGTGGGCTCTTCCAGCCCGGCCAACGCGGTGCCGAACGCGGTCAGCGCGGCCTCGTCGTCCTGCCTCTTCAGCCAGCCGAGGTAGTCACGGAACGGTGTCACCCGCGGCATTCCGGCCTGGCTGCCACCGCGCTCGTAGAGCTCGAACAACTCTTCCAGCAGTACCGGCATCGACCAGCCGTCGACCAGGATGTGGTGCAGTGTCAGCGAAAGCCGGAACACCCCGCCGGGGAGCCGGAACAGCACGAACCGCACCAGCGGTGCCCTGCTCATGTCGAAGCGGTGCGTCCGTTCGGCAGCGGCCGCGGCGGCGAACTCGGCTTCCGGGTCGTCGTGCCCGGTCAGATCGACCTCGCGCCACGGCACCGTGACCTCGCGGCGAACCACCTGGACCGGGTTGTCCAGCCCCTTGTGCCGGAAGCCGACCCGCAGGTTCGCGTGCCGCCGCACCAGTTCCGACGCGGCCGCGCGCAGTGTGCCGGTGTTCACCGCACCGGTGAGCTCGATGAGTACCTGGACCGTGTAGACGTCCAATGCGTCCCGGTCGTAGAGGGCGTGGAAGAGCATTCCCTCCTGCAGCGAGGTCAGCGGCAGGACGTCTTCGATGGCCACTTTCTTCTTTCCCGGCATAGCGTCTAGCCCTCGCCCTCGTACTCGTTTTCCTCGTCTTCCAGGAGGTCGATGTCCTCCTGGCTCAGCTCCACCAACGACAGGTCCGACGGGGTGAACCCACCGTGCCCGGCGTCCTGGGCGGCGAGCGCCCGCAACGCCTCGAGCCAGAGATCCCCGAGTTCGGTGACCTCGGATTCGTCCAGCAGTTCTCCCGGCCACGTCAGCGACGCGCTGAACCGCGGGCCGTCCGCGGTGTCCTCGGTGACCGCGTTGATCTCCAGGACGTGCACCAACGGCAGCCCGTCGTCGCCGACCGCGGTGAGTTCCTCGGTTTCCGAATCGGCCAGCCACAGCTGTGCCTCGCCCGGCGCGGAGGTTTCGAACCGGCCGAGGTAGTTGAAGGCGATCTGTGGCGCGCCCAGGGCCGCGAGCCGGTCACGGGTGACCGGGTTCAGGTACCGCAGCAGACCGAATCCCAGTCCGTTCTCCGGTACTTCCCGCAGCTGCTCCTTGATCCGCTTGAGGGCGTCCCCGATCCGGGTGGAACCGGCACGCACCTCGTCCCAGCCGATCCGGCCGGGGTCGAGCCGCACCGGGTAGAGACTGGTGAACCAGCCCACCGTGCGGGACAGTTCCACCCCCGGGAGCACCTCTTCCCGGCCGTGCCCCTCGACTTCGATCAGTACCGAGCCGTCCTCGCCCAGCCCGCGCCGCTGCCGCCAGTGCCCGACCGCGAGGGCGAGCGCGGTCAGCAGTACGTCGTTGACGCCGGCGCGGAACGCCGCCGGAACCGTGGTGAGCAGCGGCGCGGTGTCCTCGACGGAAAGCGTGACGCCGATAGAGCCTGCTCCGCCGACCGTGTCGCGGCCGGGGTCCAGCGCGCGGCGGCCCATCATCGGGTCGGGTCCGTCGAGGGTGGCCGCCCAGAACGGCAGCTGCGCCACCCGCTCCGGAGCCCGCGAGGCCTCGGTGAGCGACCGCGACCAGCCCCGGTACGAGGTCCATACCGGTTCCGGAGCAGGCTTTCCGCCCTCGGCCAGTGCCTGCCAGGCGGAAGCGAGATCCGGCATCAGGATCCGCCAGGACACCCCGTCCACCACCAGGTGATGGGCGAGGACGAGCAGTCGCCCGGCCTCGTCCGCGCCGGCGTCGAACCAGACGAACCGCACCATGCGGCCCTCTCGCGGCGCCAGTCGCGCACGCGCGGCGTCCGCTTCCCGGACGAGCACCGTGGCGCGGTCCTCGGCGGTGAGACCCGTGATGCCGACCCGGTGCACGCAGTCCTCGGCCAGGACGGTCCCCGGCTCGGATACCTCCAAGGCCCAGGTGTCCTCGTCGTCGCCCCGCAGACGTGACCGGAGAACGTCGTGGTGATCCAGCAGCGCCTGGATCGCGCCGAGCAGCCGTTCCCAGCCCAGCTCGGACGGCACATTGACCAGCTTCGCCTGGTTGAAGCCGTCCACCGGACCGCCCGCCGCCAGGAACCAGTGCATGACCGGAGTCAGCGGCAGCTCACCCACCCCGTCTTCCGCCGCGACCAGACTCCTCTCTTCGAGTGTCCCGGCCACCGCGGCCAGCCCGGCCACCGTCTTGTGTTCGAACACGTCCCGCGGTGTGAAGACCAGCCCGGCCGCACGGGCCCGGCTCACCAGCTGGATGGAGACGATGCTGTCGCCGCCGAGGTCGAAGAAGCTGTCGTCCACCCCCACGGTGTCCAGACCGAGTACGTCGGCGAACACGCCGCACAGTGCTTCCTCGCGGTCGGTGGCAGGCGCCTGCCCGGACGACACCGCGGCGAAGTCCGGGGCGGGCAACGCCTTGCGGTCGAGTTTTCCGTTGACCGTCAACGGGAATCGGTCCAGTGCGACGAACGCGGCCGGGATCATGTACTCGGGCAGTGTCTCGCGCAGCCCGGCCCGCAGCAGATCGGGACCCGCCGCGCTTTCCGGGGTCACGTAACCGATGAGCCGCTTTTCCCCGGCTCGGTCCTCGCGGACGATCACCACCGCGTCGGCGACCGAGGGCAACGCGGCCAGCGCGGATTCGATCTCGCCGAGTTCGATGCGGAACCCGCGGATCTTGACCTGATCGTCCGCGCGGCCGACGAATTCGAGCTGTCCGTCGGCCCGCCACCGCACCACGTCGCCCGTGCGGTACATCCGGGTTCCGTTGGCACCGAAGGGATCGGCCACGAACCGCGTCGCGGTGAGCGGCCTCTGGCCGAGGTAACCCCTGGCCAAACCGGCACCGGCGACGTAAAGCTCACCGGCCGTACCCGGCGGCACCAGGTTGAGGTGATCGTCCAGGACGTACAGCCGGAGATCTCCGATCCCCACCCCGATCAAGCTGCCGTTGCCCGGCTCGGCGTCCTCGGCCCGCAGGGGCACGTAACTGACGTGCACGGTCGTCTCGGTGATGCCGTACATGTTGACCAGCACCGGGGCGTCGTCGGCGTGGCGGGCGTACCACGACGCGAGCCTGCCGAGGTCCAAGGCCTCGCCACCGAAGATCACGTACCGCAGGGCGAGGCCGGTGCCGGGTTCGGCGGCGTCGGCGGCGATGAGCTGGTAGAACGCCGACGGTGTCTGGTTGAGCACGGTGACCCGCTGCTCGCCCAGCAGCCGCAGGAACTGTTCCGGCGACCGGCTGATGTCGAAGGGCACCACCACGAGGCGGCCGCCGTGGAGCAGCGGCCCCCACAGCTCCCACACCGAGAAGTCGAACGCGTAGGAGTGGAACAGGCACCACACGTCAGACTGTCCGAAGTGGAACCAGTGGTCGGTGGCGGTGAACAGGCGTTCCACGTTCTGGTGCGGTATCACCACGCCCTTGGGCTTCCCGGTCGAGCCGGAGGTGTAGATGATGTACGCCGGGTGCTGCGGCCGCAGCGGCGCGACGCGGTCCGCGTCGACGAGGTCGGCGTCCGACAGCTCCGACAACTCCGCCTCCGTGGCGGCCGAGCCGAGGACGACCAGCGACGTGTCCGACGCGACCGTCCGCACCTCCGAGGTCGTCACGGTGAGCACCGGCCGGGCGTCGAGGAGCAGATACGCGATGCGGTCGGCCGGATAGTCCGGATCGATCGGCAGATAAGCGGCACCCGCCTTGAGCACCGCGAGCAACGCGACGACCAGATCGGCCGAGCGCGGCAAGGCGAGTGCGACGACCGACTCCGGCCCGGCACCGCGTCCGGCGAGCAACCGGGCGAGCCGGTTCGCCCGCGCGTTGAGCTCGGCGTAGGTCAACGACTCACCGCCACTGGTCACCGCGAACGCGTCCGGGGTACGCATGGCTTGCGCCTCGAACAGTTCGGGCAGGGTGTGCCCGCTCTCGGCGACCGGGGCGGTCCCGTTCCAGGCGGACAGGAGGTTGTGGCGTTCCTCGTCGTCGAGGAGTTCGACCCGGGACAGCGGCGCGTCCGGATCCACGGTCACGGCGGTGAGCAGCCGTGCCAACCGGCGGCCGAGCAGCTCCACCGTCCGGTCGTCGAACAGGTCGGTGGCGAACTCGATGACGCCTTCGATCCCGTCCGGCGCGCCGTCCCCGGTGAAGGTCTCGGTGAGGTCGAAGGTCAGGTCGAACTTGGCCAGCCGGGTTTCGAGCTCTTCCACCGCCGAGGTGAGGCCGGGGAGATCGAACTCGGGCGTGTCGGTGTTCTGCAGCACCAGCATCACCTGGAACAACGGATGCCTTGCCAGCGATCGATCCGGGTCGAGGATCTCCACCAGCCGGTCGAACGGCAGATCCTGGTGCGCGAACGCGGCGAGGTCGTCACGCCGGACGCGGTGCAGCAGTTCGGTGAAGCTCGGATCGCCGCCGGTGTCCGTGCGCAGCACCAGCGTGTTCACGAAGAACCCGACCAGCTCGTCCACCGCCCGGTCGGTCCGGCCCGCGACCACCGTCCCCAGCGGGATGTCGGTACCCGCGCCGAGCCGCGACAACAGCGCGGACAACGCCGCCTGCACCACCATGAACACACTCGCCTGGTTCTTCCGCGCCAGCGCGGCCATTCCGGCGTGCGCTTCCGCGCCGATCCGCCAGGACAGGGCGGCCCCGCGATGCGTGGCGATATCCGGCCGTGGCCGGTCCGAGGGCAGTTCGATGGCGTCCGGGATCCCGGCGAGCCGGTCCTGCCAGAAGCCGAGCTGCCGGGCGAACTCGCTGTCGGCGTCCACTTCGGACCCGAGCATCTCGCGCTGCCACAACGCGTAGTCCGCGTACTGGACCGGCAGCGGCACGAACAGCGGATGCTGCCCAGCCACCCGCGACCGGTACGCGGCGCTCAGGTCCCGCAGCAACGGCGTGAGCGACCAGCCGTCACCGGCGATGTGGTGCACCACCAACGCCAGCACGTGTTCGGTGGGACTCAGTTCGAACAAGGACGCCTTGAGCGGAAGGTCCACGGCCAGGTCGAAGGAGGCGCCGGCGGCCGTCCGCAGCCGGGCGGGCAGATCGGCTTCGCTGACCGGGTCCACGGTGAACCCCTCGATCAGCTGCAGTACGGCGGCGGCGGCTTCGAGGACTTCCTGGACGGGTTGACCGTTTTGGTCGGGGAAGACGGTGCGCAGGGCTTCGTGCCGGGCGACGACGTCCGTGATCGCTTCGAACAGGGCCATGCGATCCAGTTCGCCGGACAGCCGCACCGCGATCGGGATGTTGTACATCCCCCCGGCCCGGTCCAGCTGGTTCAGGAACCACAGCCGCCGCTGCGCGAACGACAACGGCACGAGCTCCGGACGCTGCCTGACCTCGATCGCCCGTCGCGCGGCGCCTGCTCGCCGGACGGTGCGGGCGAGCCCGGCGGGGGTGGGCGCCTCGAACACCGACCGGATCGGCAGTTCCACCTCCAGCACGGACCGCACCAGGCTGACCAACCTCGTGGCCAGCAGCGAATGTCCGCCCAGGTCGAAGAAACCGTCTTCGACACCGACGGTCTCCAGGCCGAGTATCTCGGCGAACACCGAACACAGCGTCTCTTCGACGTGGTCGGCGGGAGCACGCCCGCCGGTCGTGCCGACGGCGAACTCCGGATCCGGCAGGGCCCGCCGGTCCAGCTTCCCGTTGGCGTTCAACGGGAAGCCGTCCAGCACCACGAACGCCGCCGGAACCATGTACCCCGGCAGCGACGCACCCGCGAACGCCCGCACGTCGGCCACATCGTTCATGTCGAGACCGGTACCGGTCAGATAGGCGACCAGCTGCTTGTCACCACGCCGGTCCGCGCGCACCACGACGGCGACACCGTCCACATCGGAATGGCGGGACAGCACGGACTCGATCTCACCCAGCTCGATCCGGAACCCGCGCACCTTCACCTGATCATCGGCACGACCGAGGTAGTCGATTTCCCCCGCGGTCGTCCACCGCACCAGGTCGCCGGTGCGGTACATCCGCGAACCCGGAGCACCGAAGGGATTGGCCACGAACCGCTCGCCGGTCAATCCGGGACGACCCAGGTAGCCCCTGGCCAGGCCCGCGCCCGCGATGTACAACTCGCCCGACACCCCGGCGGGGACCGGACGCAGCCCCGCGTCCAGCACGTAGGCCTGGTGGTTCGACAACGGCTTGCCCGTCAACGCCGCCCGGGTGAGTTCCTCGTCCCCCGCCGACCGCCACTCCAGGCAGTACACCGTCGCCTCGGTCGGACCGTAGATGTTCGCGATCTCCGCGTCCGGAACCGACCTGCGCACCTGGTTGAACACCTTGGCCGGCAAGCCTTCGCCTGCCAGCACCACGGCGCGGGCGTCCAGTTCCACCCCCGCGGCGAGCACCTGCGCGAACACCGACGGCACACCGGAGACCAGACCGCCGGACCAACCGCCCCGCTCCAGCAGCGCGGGCAGGTTCTCCACCAGTTCGACCCGGCCGCCTGCCGCCAGCGGGGCGAACAGCTCGAACACCGACACGTCGAAGTTCAGCGAAGTCGACAGCAACACCGAGGCGAGCTGGTCCGCCGGGAAATACTCCAGCGCCCAGCACACCAGATCCACCACACCGCGGTGGTCGATCGTGACGCCCTTGGGCAGACCGGTCGAACCCGACGTGTAGATGACGTAGGCGAGGTTGCCCGGCGACACCGAGCCTCGACGATCGGCGTCGGTCAAGGTCGACGCGGGCTGTCGCCGCAGCTCCTCGGCCAGCGCGGGGTCGTCCAGCGCCACCAGCGCGGTTCGCTCGGGCAGCGGCGGAAGGTGCGCGCCGAGTACCGAGTCGGTGAGCACGCACACCGGCCCGGCGTCGGCGAACATGAACGAGATCCGCTCCGCCGGATAGCCCGGGTCCACCGGCAGGTAGGCCCCGCCCGCCTTCAGCACCGCCAGCAACGCCACGACCGCGTCCGCCGAACGCGGCAACGCCACCGCGACCAGCGACTCCGGACCGACGCCGCGGTCCACCAGCACCCTGGCCAGCCGGTTCGCCCGCTCGTGCAGCTCGGCGTGGGTCAGCGAATCCTCTCCACAGACCACGGCGGTCGCCTCGCCGTGCCGGAGCGAGGAGGTCTCCAGCAATGCGGTCAGCGTGGTCAGCGGGAAGTCCCGCGCCGTGTCGTTCCACGCGACGGTGATCCGTTCGCGCTCGGCGGGTTCGAGGATCTCCAGCGCGTCGATCGGGGCGTCGGGATGGTCGGCCACCTCGGCGAGCAACCGCCTCAGGCGGGCGCCGAGCGAGTCGGCCGTCTCGGGATCGAACAAATCGGCGGCGTACTCGATGGAACCGGTCAGCCCGTTCGGCACACCCGAGTCGTCCCGGGTCTCCTCGATGTCGAACCAGAGGTCGAATTTGGACACGGTGGTGCGCATCTGCTCGAGGCTCGGCCGGAGACCGGGCAGGTCCAGCTCAGGCTCGGGGGTGTTCTGCAGCACCAGCAACACCTGGAACAGCGGATGCCAGGCCAGCGAACGCTCCGGGTTGAGCACCTCCACCAGCCGCTCGAACGGAACGTCCTGATGGGCGTAGGCGGACAGATCCGTCTGTCGCACCCGCTCCAGCAACTCACGGAACGTCGGCTCGCCCGAGGTGTCCGTCCGCAACACCAGCGTGTTCACGAAGAACCCGACCAGATCGTCCAACGCCTCGTCGGTACGACCGGCGACCGGAGTGCCGATCGGGATGTCGGTACCGGCGCCCATCCTGGTCAACAGCGCGGAAACCGCCGCCTGCAGCACCATGAAGACACTGACCTGCGACCGCCGGGCGAGCGCGGTGAGCCGGGCGTAGGTGTCGCCGTCCAGCGCCCAAGGCACCCGGCCGCCCCGGTAGGAGGCCACCGCAGGCCGCGGGCGGTCGGCCGGCAGTTCGAGCACGGACGGCAGCCCGGCCAGCCGATCCCGCCAGTACCGGATCTGCTCGGACTGCACACTGTCCGGATCCGTCTCGGAGCCGAGCATTTCCCGCTGCCACAAGGTGTAATCCAGGTACCGCACCGGCAGCGGGGCCTGCCGAGGAGCGTCGCCCGCGAGCCTGGCCCGGTAGGCGACCTCCAGATCACGCAGCAACGGCGCCAGCGACCAGCCGTCCCCGGCGATGTGGTGCAGCACCACGAGCAGGACGTGCTCGTCGGCGGCCAGTTCGAACAGCCAGACCTTGATCGGCGGCTCCGTGCCCAGGTCGAACCGGCAGGAGGAGGCCGAAGCGAGCCTCTCGTCCAGCGCGGCCTCGGTCACCCGCTCGGTCGTGGTCGCCGCGGCCAACCGGGATACCGCTTCCTCGACGTCCAGCAGCAACTGCCCCGGTTCGCCGTTCTCCTCGGGGAACAGGGTGCGCAGCGGTTCGTGCCGGGCGAGCAGATCCCCGAACGCGGCGCGAAGCGCGGCCTCGTCGAGGTTTCCCTTGAGCCGCAACGGCAGCGGGATGTTGTAGACACCGCCCGCCTCGTCCAGCCGGTTCACGAACCACAGCCGCCGCTGGGCGAAGGACAACGGCGGCACCTCGGGCCGTTCCCTGGCGGTGATCTTGAGCCGGGCGCGTCCGGCGTTCTCGACCAGCCGGGCCAGCCCGGCGACCGTGGGCGCCTCGAACACCGACCGGATCGACAACTCCACGTCGAGCGCCGAGCGCACCTTGCTGACCAACCGGGTGGCCAGCAGGGAATGCCCGCCCAGATCGAAGAAGCTGTCGTCGACGCCCGGCCCGTCGTCGAGCCCCAGTACGTCGGCGAAGACCCCGACGAGCAACTCCTCGACCGGACCTCGCGGAGCGCGGCCGCCGGAGTCCGCCACACCACCGAAGTCCGGGGACGGCAGGGCTTTCCGGTCCAGCTTGCCGTTCGGGGTGAGTGGCAGCGCGGGAAGAACGACGAACGCGGCGGGAACCATGGAAGCGGGCAACGCCGCCTCCGCGTGGGCACGCAGCTCCGAACCGTCGACAGTGTCCACTTCGGACTGTGGCGGCACGACGTAGGCGACCAACCGCTTGTCACCCGGCCGGTCTTCGCGGACCACGACGGCGAGCTGGGCGACGGCCGGATGGCGGGACAGGACCGACTCGATCTCGCCGAGCTCGATCCGGTGACCCCGGATCTTCACCTGATGGTCGCGGCGTTCCAGGAACACCAGGGCGCCGTCCGGGAAGGCGCGCACGTAGTCACCCGTGCGGTACATCCGGGCGCCAGGACGCGGGCTGTACGGGTCGGCCGTGAACACCGCCGCCGTCCGCGCCGGATCGGCCAGATACCCGCGGCCGACGCCGGTCCCGCCGACGTACAACTCGCCAGGGCTGCCGATGGGCACCGGCCGCAGCCGGTCGTCGAGGACGTAGAGCCGGGTGTTGCGCAGTGCCTTGCCGATCGGTACGACGTCCGTGCCGACCATTTCCGGCCGGTCGATCACCGCGTGCGTGACGTCGTCGGAGCATTCGGTCGGTCCGTAGGCGTTCATCATCGGGATGTCCGGGTAGCGCTCCAGCCAGCGCGCGCACAGGTCGGCGGGCAACGCCTCACCGGTCACCAGCAGCCAGCGCAACTCCGGCAGCCCGAGCCGGCTCCCATCGGCCTCCCAGGCATCCAGCACCGCGCGCAGCAGCGACGGCACCACTTCGAGAACGGTGACCTTTTCCTCGGCGACGCGCCGGAAAAGAGCCTTCGGGTCCACGGCCAGCGCCCGGCGCACGACACGGGTGCGACCGCCGGCGACGAGCGCGGCGAGCATCTGCCAGATGGAGATGTCGAAGGTGAGTGGCGCGTTCTGCACGATGACGTCGTCCGCGGTGAGCCCGCAGTCGTCCACCTTGGCCAGCAGGTGGTTGACCATGCCGCGGCGATGCACCATGGCGCCCTTGGGCTTTCCGGTGGAGCCGGAGGTGAACAGTACGTAGGCCAGGTCGTCCCCGGCGCCGAGGACGGGCAGCAGATCGGTGAGCTCGTCGCGGGAACCACCGGTCACCACCACCTCGGCGGCATGCCCGGCCTCCGCGACGAGCGATTCGCCGTATCCGGCCAGCGCCGGCGAGCACAGCACAAGCCGGGCGCCACAGTCTTGGAGGAGGGCGGCGGACCGGGCGATCGGGGCGTCGACGTCGATCGGCACGTAGGCCGCGCCCGCGCCGAAAACGCCGAGGACCGACGTGATGAACCCGGCGCCCGGTTCGGTGGGCAGCGCGACCAGCGTGTCCGGCCCCGCGCCTGCCGCGCGGAGCTCACGGGACAGCGCGCTCGCCTTCCCGACCAGCTCGGCGTAGGTGGTTTCGCCGTCGTCGTCGACCACCGCGACCGCGTCCGGGGTGTGGCGGGCGAATTCCCGCACCCGCTCCACGACGTCGGTGAACTCCGCCGGTTTCCCGGTGTCGTTCCACTCGACGAGCATCCGGTGCCGATCGGCCTCGGAGACCAGATCGAACCGGGACAGCGGGACGTCCGGCTCGGCCACCAGCGCTTCGAGCAGCCGCAGCAGGGCCGAAAGGTGCGCCTCGATCTCCTCGTCCCGGTACAGCGACTCGTTGCCGTCGAAGTCGATCCGGACGCCGCCACCGTCCATCCGGTCGTAGGCGGTGATCTCGATGTTGTCGAGGACCCCGTTGGACAGGTTGTGCGCGGTGACGGGATGTCCGCCGAAGGTGACGTTGTAGTCGAACGGCATGATGTTGACCACGACGTCGGCCAGCTGGTCCGCGCCGCCGACCAGGTTCAGGTCCCGCAGGATGTCCTCCTGCCGGTACCGCTGGTGTTTCAACGTCTCGCGGGCCTCTCGGGTGGTCCTGCGCAGGACCTCGCCGAAGGTGATCGCGGGGTCGATGTCCAGTACCAGCGCCAAAATGTTCGACGCCATGACCGGGGTGCTCTTGAGGACCTTGCTCGTGCGCGCCGCCACCGGGAACCCGACGGGCACCACTCGCGCGCCGGTGAGCAGGTGCAGGTACACGCCGACGACCGCGGTCAGCGCGACCGACCAGTTGCTCGCGTGCGCCCTGGCCACCGTGCGCAGCCGGGCCAGCAGATCCGGGTCGAGGTAGGCGGTGCGGCGCACCGGGCGGGCACTGGCCGGCGCGCTGCCGGCGGTCACCCCGACCGGCGACGGCCGATCGGCCAGCCGCTGCGACCAGTACCGCCGATCGCGTTCGAAGGCGGGCGAGGACCGGTACTCCGCCTCGTCGGCGAGGCATTCGTCCAGGGAGGCGAAGTAGGGCTCGCGGTACTCGGTGCCCGAGACCAGCGCGGTGTAGATCTCGGCCAGCCGTCCGGCGAAGATCCGGCCGCTGACGCCGTCCGAGGTCAGGTGGTGGGTGCGCTGGTAGTACAGGAACTTCTCGTCGGCGACCTGGAACAACGCGTCCACCGCGAGCGGGACGTCCGGTTCGAACTCGCGGTAGAGGTTCTCCCGCATCCAGGCTTCCGCGTCGGCCGACGGGTCGGCGTGGCCGCGGTAGTCGAAGCTGAGCAACGGCCCGTGGTCCACCGGGTACTGCCAGACCCCGTCGTCGTCCTCGACCACCCGGACCCGTGCCGTCTCCGCTTCGAGCGCGGTACGCCGCAGCGCCTCGTCGAACAGCTCCACCTCGATCGCACCGTGGATCTCGAGGTACTCGGACATCACGAAAAGGTTGTCCGGGTTCAGCTTCTGCGCGTACCAGATTCCGCGCTGGGCGGCCGAGAGCGGCCGAAGTCGACCTCGTGGAGCTTCCTGCATCGCTACTGTTCTCCGTCTCGCTTCTCCGGTTTCACCGACCACTTGCCGAGAACCGGCGAAGGCCGGTTCCGTTCGTGCTACCGCGTCCAGCGGCGCAGCACGACGACGGCGTTGTGCCCGCCGAATCCGAAGGAGTTGCTCATGACCACGTCCACGTCGTGCCGCTGCGCTTCGTGCGGCACGAAATTCACCTTGTCGTCGATCGGCCGATGACAGTTGATCGTCGGCGGCACGATCCCGTTGTTGATCACCATCGCGCCGACCATCGCCTCCACCGCGCCGGCGGCGCCGATCATGTGGCCGGTCATCGATTTGGTGGAACTGATCGGGATCTGCTCGGCCCGTTCGGCGAACACCGCGCGGATCGAGTCCAATTCGGACTTGTCGTTCAGTAGCGTGCTGGTGCCGTGCGCGTTGATGTAGTCCACATCGGACGCGGGAATCCCGGCGTCCGCCAGCGCACCGCGCATCGCCGCCCGCACCCCGCGGCCCGCCGGATGCGGCGCGGTCCAGTGATGGGCGTCCGAGGTCGACGCGTAGCCGATCACCTCGGCGAGCACCGTCGCGCCGCGGGCCAGCGCGTGTTCGGCCGATTCCAGGATCAGCACTCCGGCACCGGCGCTCATCACGAAGCCGTCCCGGTCGGCGTCGAAGGGCCGCGACGCCTCGGTGGGCTCCCCGGTCCTGGTGGACAACGCCTTGGCGTTCCCGCTCCCGGCCAGGTCGATCCGGGTCAGCACATGCTCGGCGCCGCCCGCGATCACCGCGTCCACCACACCGCTGCGGATCCAGCGAGCGGCTTCCCCGATCGCGTCGGTGCCCGAAGCGCACGCGCTGCTCATCGCCCTGGTCGGCCCCATGACCCCGAACGCCAGGCTGATCTCGCCCGCCGCGCTGTCGATCGCACCGGTGATCGGGGCGAACGGGCTGACCGCGCGTGGTCCCTTGCCTTCGAGTTCGGTCACGTGTTTGACCAGCGAGCTCATCGGCCCGTACCCGCTGCCGATCAGCGCGCCCACGCGGGCGCCGTTCTCCTCGTCGATGTCCAGCTTCGCCATGCGGAGCGACTCGCTGGCCGCCGCGAAGGCGTATTGCGCGTAGGGGTCCATGCGTCGAAGCTGTTTGTGCTCCAGATACCGCTTGGGGTCGAATCCGGTGACCTCTCCGGCCAGATTCGTCGGCAGATCATCGGCCTCGATACAGGTCACCGTGCCGATCCCGCTCTTCCCCGCGATCAGCGCCTGCCAGGTCTCGTCGGCGGTGAGGCCGACCGGGGTCACCGCGCCCCAGCCGGTGATCACGACCTTCCGGCCCGCTTCGTTGCCAGGAACGGACATCATCTGCTCCTTTCGGTAGGTGGCCACTGCTCCGCCGCCTCGCCTGTCACGCCGGACCCGGCAGCACGGGAAAGTCGCCGCCCGCCTTGGCGCCGCCGAACATCGAGTCCGCCAGGCGGACGGGCATGTTGAGCACGACGGTTTCCCCGGCGGCGCAGAGCTTCGCCGCCTCTGTCACCTGGGAAACGAGGGTTTCCCTGTCGGCCACGGTGAACTGACGCAGTCCCGGCAGGTCCGGCGCGCCGACCCGGGTCATCGCTTGATCCACGAAAGAGGTCCCGGGGATCGGCTGGTCGCGCTGGTCCAGCTGAGCCTGCAGCCAGCCGTATCCGCCGTTACGCAGCACCACGTAGAGCACGCCCCGGCCCATCGCGGTCGGCAGGTCCGCGGCGAACAGGCCGAACGCCCCGTCACCGACGAAGGCGACCACCGGCCGGTCCGGCGCCGCCTCCTTCACCCCGATGGCGGCGGCGGCACCGAAACCGAGGCTGGTCTGCTCCGAAGGCACCACCGAGCTCGCCTCGCCGTCACAGGCGTAAAGCGGGAATCGATAGGACCACATGTCCTGCAAGCCGTTCTCCTGCACCAGGATCCGGTCGCCGGGCAGCACCGTGTCCAGTGCCTCGAGCAGCTCGGCGATCGCCGGTTCCGGCTCGGCGCGCAGCTTCACCAGCGCATCCTGGTGCGCCGTACGCAATTCGCGGTGGACCGCGCCGACCCGCGCGGTCCACGCGGTGGCTGCGGCGTCTTCGGGCGCGTTCGTGAGCAGGGCGTCGATCACCGCGCCCGCGTCGGCGAGCACTGACGGGCCGTCGAACTCGGCGCTCAGCTCCGCCTCGGCCACGTTGACCTGGATCACCGGGACGTCCTTGCCGATCCGCTCCGGCCAGCCGAAGGTCGCCGTCTCCTCCAGCCTGCTTCCCAGCGCGAGCACGCAGTCCGCGTCCATCCACAAGGGACCAGGCGGCTCCGGCGTGTACAACCCGGACAGTCCACAGTAGAGGGAAGACGTCTCGTCCACCACGCCACGCCCGCTCGCGGTACAGGCGATCGCGGCACCGAAGGCCTCGGCCAGCCGCTCCACCCGGCGATCACCGTTGCGATGCCGCATCCCGCCGCCCACCAGCAGAATCGGCCGGGCCGCGGCGCCGAACGCCGCCACCGCGGGCGAGTCACCGGCCAGCGTGATCGTGGCCGGACGTTCCGGCTCAGCTCCCGTGAGCACGGCCGGGAGCGGGATCTTCTCGGTCAGCAGGTGATCCGGCAGTTCCAGGTACACCGGACCCGGGGTGCCACCGCGCGCGACGAGTATCGCGCGGCGAAGCATCGGGATCAGCCTGCCGGGGTGATCCACCCTCGCCGCCCACTTCACCAGTGGCCGGACCACGGAAAGCTGATCAAGCTCTTGAAACGAACCGCTGCCCTGGCGGTCGGCCGAAGTGCCACCGGACAACACCAGCACCGGCGCGGCCGAACCGCGGGCCTCCAGTAGTCCGGTCAGCGCGTTGGTCACCGCGGGCCCCTTGCCCAGCACCGCCACGCCGAGTTCGCCGGACTGGACGGCGTAACCGGTGGCCATGAACACGGCGTTGCGCTGATCGCGGCACAGGACGAACCGGATACCGGCCTCCGCCATCGCGCCCAATGCGTCGAGATCGTCACCCGGCAAGCCGAAGACGGACCGTACCTCCGACACGCCGAGTGCGAGGGCGGCCGCCTTCCAGCAACCCTCGATCGTTCGCTCCGATGCGGTGCTCATGTGCTGCTCCCGATGTCCAGTGGCCGGATCAAGCGATCTGCTCGGTCGCGATGACCGGTTCGGACAGGTGGTCGGCCACCGCTTTGCTGAGCAACAGCGGCTGCGCGTAACGCTTTTTGCCGATGGCGGCGTAGTTGGCCCTGATCCCGGTTCCCCCGAACGGGCTGTTGCCGCTCTCCACCTCGATCAGGGTTTCGTTGACGCTGACGGTGTGCCGCCGCCGGAGCAGTTCCACCGTCTCCGGCATCCGGCCGAACACGGTGGCCGCCATCGCCCGCTCCTCGAAGTACGGGTGGTCCACCATCTCGTGCAGCCACTCCTGTGAGGTGAACGGCACCACGTTGAAGATCGGCGCGAACAACTCGGGCGGGTTCACCTTGGTGTCCGCCTGCCGGATCAGCACGGTCGGCCGGAGATGGTTGTCCACGAAGTTGACATCGCCGCCCGCGGCGAGGAACTCCCGGTTCTTGCGCAGGTACTCCATCGAGGCGTCGAACGCGTCCAGATAGAACATCGAGCCGTACTCGGCGAGCGGATCCTCGAACCGGCCATGGCGCAAGCCGGAGACACGCCGGCAGAGCAGATTGCAGAACTGGGCGCTGATCGAGGTGTGCACGAAAACCACGTCCGGGCCGAAGCAATCCTGCCCGGAGTTGAGCATGCGGACCCGCAGCAACCCGTCGACCGCCTTCGGAAGGTCCGCGCCAGGGCCGACGATGAACGGGTTGACCCCCTGTCCGAAGTAGAGGAACAGCTGATCGCGGCGCAGCCCCATCCGGATCTTTTCGGCGTTCTTGTACGTGCCGGTGAACACCAGCACGTCGGACCTGGCGCCCTCACCGTTGAGGAACTCCGCCTGCTCACTGTCGTCCAGCACGATCGGCAGACCGTGCGCACCGGAGAGCAGCTCATGCAGCTTCCGGGTCTGGTCGTCGATCCGCCGTGACGGGCGGAACACCACACGCTCGCTGTAGAGACTGGGGATCAGGAGGTACAGAACGTAGCTGTAGAGCGGGATGTTCGACGGCATCAGCACGCCGACCTGGCTGATCGCCCGTGGCTCATGCTCCGCCACTTCGGCCACCGCGCCTTCCAGCGCGCCGATCGAGGCATCGACCTCTCCGTAGGCGGTCTTGTAGTTGCAGACCTCGGTGAGCACCTCGATCACCTCGGACCGCCGATTCCGCAACACCTCCACCACCGCGGCCAGTCGCTCGACCCGGTCGGGGAACGGGATCGACGCCAGATCGTCCGCGGAAGCACCGACACGTCCCACTGAACGGAATCCTTTCACTCCTTCGAGCGCGACCGCGCTCGAAGCCATGTCCTTGATCGCCTGCAAATCCACTTTTCCGTTGCTCTTCACCGGGAATTCCGGAAGCACCACGATCCGGTTCGGCCGCTCGTACTCGGCGAGCAACTTGCCCGTGACCCGGCGCCAGTGCGCGGCAGGCTGCTCAGCCGGATCCGCGACGAGCAGTACCAGCTGGGTGCCCCGCGCCTCGTTCTCCACCGGGACGAGCCGGACCGGCGCACCGCAGCCACTGAGCTTGTCCGCGATCGCGTCCGGGTAGAGGGTGTGCCCGAACCGGTGCACCGCCGACTTCCGGCCCAGCACCCGCAGGTTGCCTTCCTCGTCCAGGAAGCCGATGTCGTCGGTGTGGTAGTCGAGCTGGTCGACCGGACGCACCAGACCACCGGGTTCGAGCGTCCCCGACATCAGGTCCGGGGTGCGCACGACGACCTCGCCGACCACGCCCGCCGGAACCTGCTTGCCGTTCTCGCCGAGCACCCGTACGGCGACACCGGCCAACGGAGGTCCACAATGGACAGGGCAGTCCGGGCCGGCTAGGGCGATGTTGCCGGCCTCGCTGCTTCCGTAACCGTCCAGCAACGGCTTGCCGACCCTGGCGGCGAACCGCCGCCGCAGGTCGTCCCCGAGTGGTTCGCCGCCAACGCACCACATCCGCACCGAATCGACGAACGACGCCATGGACCGGCGCCCTTCCGTCATCCGCAGCATGGTGCGATAGGCGGCGGGGACGGCGTCCACCACGGTCACCCCGCGCCGGGCGATGGTCTCCAGCGCCCGATCGATCCGATTGCTGGGCACGACGGTCAACGTGGCGGCGGACCGCCACCACAACAGCAGCATGGAGAGCCCGTACTGGTGGGTGAAGGGCAGCAACGGCAACAGCACGTCGCCTGCCGTGTAGCCCATCCGTTCGTGAGTGCGCCGCACGTTGTTCAGCACCGACGCGCCGCCGCGGAAGATTCCCTTGGGCACACCCGAACTGCCGGAGCTCCACACCAGCAGCGCGTCCGGCCGGGCGGCCCAGCGCTCGAAGGTCAGCTCGTCACCGCGCTCGATCTCCTCGCCCGCCTCATCGAGGGCCTTGGCACGCGCGCTCAACCGGGCGAGGGACAGCCAGCCCTCCTCGACCTCGCCGAAAGCGGCGTCCAGCCGGCTGTGGTCGGAGAGGAACCAGCGGGCACCCGACTCCGCGACGAGCCGGGCACACTCCGCGTCCGGGATCTTCCGGTCGATCAGCCCGACCGAGACACCCAGCTCCATCAGCGCGAACAGGGTCAGCACGAACTCGGCGGAGTTTTCGGCCGAAAGGACGACACGGTCCGATTCGGACACGCCGTGCTCGCGCAGTACGTGGACCAGGGTGAAACAATCCCGCACTGCCCGGGTCGACGAGATCTCCTCATCTTGCTCGTTGACAAGCATGGCTAATTCGACTCCCGATGCCTCGTACTGACAGTGGATGGCGCTTCGCAACAGAGCGGGCAAAGGACACGAGTCCGGCCTTCGTCACCACATCGATTTCGGCGAGATCGTTGCTTCCGTAGAACTACGACCTTCGGATGAGGACTGCCTACCGGCGTCCCACGAAAGGAGGATAAATACAGCCGAGATGAGGTGTCAAGACACCTATCGCAATTTTTTCCACTCATCACACGGACCGAAAAATGCGGAAATACGCCAATGGCCGCAATTGTTTCGGGCAGCTTCAGCCACCCGAAACAATCACGACCACCAGTACGCGCGATCCGGCGCGCGTCGCCTCAAACCACGTCGCCGTAGACCTCTTCCACCCATTCACTCCGGTACACCGTGCCGAGGTAATGTGTTCCGAAATCCGGGGAAATCGCGACCGTCACCAAGTCCCCGCCGTCCCACCGGTCCAGCCAGGAGAGCGCTCCCGCGACCACCGTTCCGGTGGAGCCGCCGAACAGGAACCCCTTTCCGGCCAGACGGCGGCACATGCGCACGGTGGCCACCTCGTCGACCACCACCACGTCGTCGACCAAGGACTCGTCGAAGATGCCAGGGCGGATCCCGTTGCCAAGCCCCGGAATGGCACGGGGCTTCGACGGCCCCCCGAACAGCGTCGAGCCGACGACGTCGATCGCGACGATCTTGGTCTGCCGCCTGAACTCCCGGAAATAGCGGGCACACCCCATCAGCGTCCCGGTCGTCCCGGCACCGACGAAGAGCACATCCAGGTCGGGGAACTGTTTCGCGATCTCCGGCCCCGTGCCGGTGAAATGCGCACCCCAGTTGTCCGGGTTCCCGTACTGGTTCAGCCACACATAGCCGGTGTTCCGCGCACACAACCGGCGGACGAGATCGATCCGCGCGCCGACCAGACCCCGTTCGCCGTCCGGCTCGGTCACGACATGCACCTCGGCGCCCAAAGCCAGCATCTGCAGGCGCATCGTCTCGTTGCACCGTGAATCGGTGACACAGATGAATTCGTAGCCCCGGCTCGCGGCGATCATGCTGAGCGCGACACCGAGGTTTCCCGAGGACGATTCGATGAGCGTGGAACCGGGCGCGAGCAGTCCCCTGTCCTCCGCTCCGTTCACCATTTCCTGCGCGGCCTTGAACTTGATGGAACCGGCGAAATTGAATCCCTCGCACTTCAGATGCAGGGACCGGCCCAGCGCGTGCCCGAGATCGATGTAGAGGTCATTGGCGTTGAAGTCCTCCGCACGAGTAATGAGCGTCACCCCTGCCACCTTCTCTTGTAGTCGTCACTGAACCCACGTCCGCCTCGCGCCCTCTCAGCCATGACGGCTGAGTTCGGAGAAGAATCCGTCGATCGGCGTGAGGCGACCCGCCGTCTCGAGTTCGCCATAGACGTACCGGCCGACGGCGAGATCCAGGACGCCGAGACCGAACGGCGAGAAGACCACCGTCTCGTCACGGGGTACCGAGAGGCTCCCGGTGAGTACGTCGTGGAGCGTGCCGCCGAGGAAGTCGCGGTGCTCCAGCCGTTGCTCGAGCAGGTGGACGGAGGTGTTCGCCTTGAGGCAGTGCTCGACGTCGTCGACCACGTTGAACGAGGACTCGATGACCTCGGGCGACAGGTCGCGCAGGGAGATGTGCAGCACGAGAGGGTGGTGGTCGAACCAGCTCGGGTCGCCGAGGTACGGCTCGGCCGCGGTGGTCGTGAGCACGATGAGTTCGCTGGCCCGGATCAGCTCTTCGCTCGTCTCGTAGACGGCGGTGGCGCCGCCCGGCCCCGACCGGTCGAGATAGTCACGGAAACCGGCCGCGTACTCCGGCACCTGGTCGTGCACGCCCAGCTCGTCGAAGGACCAGCCGGTGTCCACCAGGTATCGGTGGACGTACCTGGCGATCAGCCCGGCACCGAGGAAGCCCACCCTGGCCGGACGTGACCGGTCCTTGCTCAGCACCTCGGCGGCCAGTACCGCGGACGCGGCCGTGCGTGCCGCGCTGATGATCGAGGACTCCATGCAGGCCAAGGGATACCCGGTCTCCGGGTCGTTCAGTACCAATACGGCCGAGGCGCGCGGAATGCCCTTTTCCAGGTTGTCGGGAAAGCTGGAGATCCACTTCATCCCGTCGACCGGCTCGGCTCCGCCCAGCGACGCGGGCAAGGCGATTATGCGCGCGTTGGGACGGTCATCGAACCGCAGAAAATACGAGGGCGGATTGACCGTTTCGCCGCCTCCGTGCAGCCGATAGGCATTCTCCACCACCGAGGTCAGCGCCTTCGCCTTGCCATCGAGAGCCCACTGCACCTGGACACCCGGCACCACTACGAAGGCGGGGACTTCCACCGGAATCGAGTTCAAAGGAATGCCTCCACACTGTCCGAAAATCCATTCGAGAAGAGGAACGCAGCACAATGCCCGCCCCGCCGCTCTTGATCGGACGCGCCCTGTCGACAGGCCTTGCCCGCGTTGTTCCGCCCTCGCCGAAGCGGCGTCTCGAGCACGAGTGAACCGGAACCGGCAGCGCCTCGCCAGTAGCCGAAATTCACCCATCCAAGGGATGACGCGGGCAGTTTGATACACACAGCGTCACTTCCGAACTCCGCTTCGGTGAACTTCGGGGTCATCCGACCCGAGCCTCTCGTTGATGCTGTTTACACGCTCCGTATTCGACGGAGGGTGCGAAGATCCGCATCTTCCGCACGGATTCGCCGGTAACAGGAGAGCGCTCCCACCTTCTGTCATCACAGAGCGCTACCATCTCCCGGGTAAATATTCCGCTAACGGCGCGAATTGCGCAAACATCCGACAGTCAAGTCACCGGCTCCGCTCACGAGCGCCGGTTTCCTAAGAAGTCGGAGGCCTGGTGACCGCGAATATCGGAATCCGATATCTCGACCGCGCGGCACGGCCGGGCGCTGTGCATTCCGGTTGAAAGGATTTAGAATTTCGACCGTGATCGAGCAAACGTTCGTCGGCCTGCGGTTGCCGCCGTTCACCACCGGAGTCGACCGGGATCGAGTACACCGGTTCGCCCTCGTGATCGGTGAGAACGACCCGGTCTTCCACGACCTGGCGGCGGCTCGCGCCGCCGGGCACCCGGATCTCCCGCTGCCGCCGACGCTGCTTTTCAGCGCCGAGCTGGACCGGCCGGGTGAGGGCATACTGGAATTGCTGGGCGTCGCGGTGGAGCGGGTCATGCACTCCGAGCAACGCTTCACCTATCACGCGCCGGTGCACGCGAACGAGGAACTGACCTTCGCCACCACGGTCACCGACCTCTACACCCGGCTGGGCAGGACCTTCCTCGTGCAGGAAACGGCGATCACTCGCGCCGGCGAACCGGTGGCCGACCTGCGCCAGGTGCTCATGGTCTCCCCGGCGGAGGTGGCGTCGTGAACGACTTTCCCTCGGCAGGCGAGGAGATCCCGCCGCTGTCGGCGCCACGGGTGAGCGCGGGGAAACTCGCGGAGTTCGCCGCGGCCTCCGGTGACGACAACGCGATCCACCTCGACCCGGCGGCCGCGATCGCGGCGGGACACGAAAACGTCATCGCGCACGGAATGCTCGCGATGGCCTACCTCGGCCGGTTCGTCGGCGACTGGGCCTCCCCGGACCGGATCCGTTCACTGCAGGCGAGGTTCGTCGCGCCCATCCCGCTCGGCTCCGTGCCGACCTGCACCGGACGCGTGCTCAAAGTGACCGACGGCGAAGGGGAACGCCTGGTCAGGCTCGCACTCACGGTGAAGGTCGGTGACGGCACCACGTCGGTCCGCGGTGAAGCCGTGGTGGCCTTTCCCCTGACGGCGCCTTCCGGTACTCAGTGACAGAGGCCGCCGTCGACGGCCAACACCGCGCCGTTGACGTAGGAGGCTTCCTCCGAGGCGAGGAAGCGCACCGCGGCGGCGATCTCGGCCGGGTCCGCGTAACGGCCGGCCGGGATCTCGGCGAGTAGCCGCTGCTTCCGTTCCTCGCCGACTTCTTCGAACATGTCGGTCTGGACGCATCCCGGCGTGACGACGTTCGACGTGATGGCACGCGAGCCCAGCTCCCGCGCCAACGACCGCGAGAAGCCGATCAGCCCGGCCTTGCTGGCGGCGTAGTTCGCCTGGCCCGCCGCTCCGCTGAGCGCGACGACCGAGGAGATGAACACGAACCGGCCCCATTTGCCGCGCAGCATGCCCCTGGCCGCGCGTTTGGCGACCCGATAGGCGCCGGTCAGGTTCGCGTCGACGACCCGTTCGAACTGGTCCTCGCTCATCCGCACCAGCAGCGTGTCGTCGGTCAGGCCCGCGTTCGACACCAAGATCTCGACCGGGCCTTGATGCTCCTCCACGAGCGTGAAGGCCTCGTCGATCTGTGCGGAGTCGGTGACGTCCGCCTTGACGCCGAACAGGCCGTCCGGCACACCGGAACCGCGGTGGGTGACGGCCACCCGATGGCCCTGACCCGCGAGATCCCGGGCGATCGCCAACCCGATACCCCGGTTTCCGCCGGTGACCAGAACCGATCGGCCCATGACGAGCTCCTTTCGCCGCGGACTCCGTCCACTGTGGCCGGACATCACCGGATTTCCCGCACTACGGGCGAGTGTCACCAACAGCGCGCCGACCGGTCAATCACTCGCGGCCCGATGTCGTGGCCGGGCCGCGGGAAGGTTCGGTCGACGCGGTGCGCCCGGTCTCCCAAGTACGGTCACACCCCCTGTTGACACCCGCCCTCGTTTCGCTATAGGTTCTAACTGCAGCTAGAACTTGTAACCAACAGAGGAGAAGAACCATGCTCGGCAACCACTCGACCTCCCGTCGCCGGACCGGCGCCCGTGCCACCCTGCTCGCGGTACCACTGGCCATCGCCGGGATCCTCGGCACCACCACGCCCGCGCAGGCCGCCCCCGCTCACGACAGCAGACCGGCTTCGCTTACCTGCCAAGGCAAAGGCATCGACCCGGCGGCCAAGGTGCGCTATCGGACCGAGACGTTCATCAAGGCGCCGCTACGCACCATCTGGAATCTGCAGACCGACGTGGAAGCGTGGCCGTCCTGGCAGAACCCGGTCATCCCCATCACCATGAAGCGCCTGGACCACGGCCCGCTGCGCAAGCACTCCCAATTCCAGTGGACCATCCCCGTCCCGCCCGGCACCCCCTACCCGCCCGGCGACGTCGTCATCGTCTCCACCGTGCGGCAACTCCAGCCCGGCAAATGCATCCGCTGGACCGGCCCGCTCGACGGCCCCGGCGGAACGCATATCGACGGCGTGCACGTCTGGAACTTCGTCAAGGTCCCGGGCGGGGTCGTCGTCCGCACCGAAGAGAGCCACACCGGACCCCAGGTGGACAAGGACGTGCCCGCCTCCACCGAGATGCTCGGCCAAGGCCTCGAAATCTGGCTGAAGGACCTCAAGACCGCGGCCGAGTCCGATCCGTGCCGCTGACCGCTCGGGTTATCGAGGGGAAGCCAAACGTGTCGTGATGGTGAGCGGCCCGTTCGCCGGGGTGGCGGGCAGAGCGAAGGCGTAACTCGCGTGCTCAGACGCGTAACTCGCGTGCCTGGAACCCGCACTCGAGTGTCCCGGCTTCAAGCACGCGAGATCCGGCTCTGGGCACGCGAGTGCGGTGCCACGTCACCCAGTCACCATTCATGACCTTGCCTCGCGTGATCATCCGCACGCTGAAACGTCGGGTCGGGCGGGGCTCGAAGATCGCCGGTGGCAACGTCGAGGGTCCGTTGCGCACGTTCTTCACCGATCCCGATCACATCGTCGAACTCGCCTGGCTCGATCACCCGATCATGCGGGCTCACGTGCACATGGTCATCGAGGAGGACCGTTTTCCGGACCTCGTCGTAATCCGCCTGCGCGGCCAGCGTCAAGTCGATCGCCGGCTCGACGGGCCCTCGTACGGAATCTCCTCGAGTGGGAGATTCCGGGACCGTCACGACCGGTCCCAGCATGCTCCGTAGGCCAGGCCCGGGGTGAGCGTGCCGAAGCGGAGGTGTATCTCGTCCGTCGGGTTTGGCCGGCAGCGTTCACCCCGATAGTCGCGACGGGCGAGCTCCTCCTGGAACACTCCGTCGAGCTTGAAAACCCCCTCGGGTGCTTCGCCGAAGCGGATTCTGAGGTCGAATCGCTCGCACATCCTGCTCGGGACGTACGTCAGTTGCCCGCTCAGCCGTTGCGGATGGAACAGCATGGCGAACTCGTGGGACTCGCCTCGGGACAATGGTTTCGGCAGCACCAGGCGGACGCCACCGTGGTGAGTGGTGGTGAGTTTGCCGCCGTGGAACAGCGTTGCTTCGTCGGGTGATACCGAGATCGACAGATCCAGCTCACGCAGGCCGTCCTGCCCGGCGGTGACGCGGTGGTTCTCGAATACCTCCGGACGCGGACCGCTCAGTACCACCGCCACGTTCAGATCCGTCGTGTGCCAACTGGCCATTCGCTCGGCGCCTTTTTCGCCTGCCGTGGCCAGGTCGGCGAGCATCATGATCGCCTCGTCCACCCGGCGACGTACCGTACGCGGTTCGCGGTCCACCCGCGTCGCCGTCCACCGGAGGCGATCCTTATAGAGCGGCTGGTCCGCGTCCGCGTAGATCGCGAACGCCGCCAGCGCAGCCAGACGCAGGTCATCCGGCAGTTGCTCCGCCAGCTCGACCAGCCGGGCCGTGACCTTGTTCCTGATGACCGTAAGCCCGTCACCATCCGCTACCGCGCACGCGGATCGCAAGGTCGGACCGACCCGCTCCTCGATCCTGCCCGCCAGCAAACCACGCCCCTTGCGGAGTGACTTCAATTCCTGGATGAGCTGCGCATGCCTGCTCATAACCCTGCCCCCTTCTCGTTTCGAGACATGGTGCGAGCGGCGTGTAGACGGGAAGTGGACAGATCGTGCACGCTCCGGGCGCGGTCCGTACCGGGGAGCGCCCGCATCACCGACGCGATCATCGCGGGGCCCAGCCTTACACCATCACGGGCCAGGAACGTGCGGAACGTACCGATCCGGCCGAGTGTGTCCTCGTCGGCGTCGCCCACGCCGAAGGCCACCACCCGAGGCCGACTCGCCCAGGCCGGGTCCGTCAACGCGGCGAACGCGGCGGGCCAGGTCGTCGGGTCGGTCGCGCAGCCGTCGGACAGGAAGAACATCAGCGGACGGTGCACCCGCAGTCGGTGGGCCTCGAGGGCGCGCACGTCAACGGCGATGGCCTTCCGTAGAAAGGTGAACGCAGACCCAAAACCAGTTCCGACAGACTCACCTTGTTCCGGCAGTTGGGCGAGGTCGTCCATCAGATAGAGCGGTTGCACCTCATATGCCGTCTCCGCGAAGCCCACCACGCAACAGAGCACCCGCTCCGCGACTGACGAATCAGCGTGGATCCCCCCGCGGAATTCACGCAATCCGGCGTTCAGCGCACCGAAATGATCGGTCATCGAAAGCGATAGGTCACAGACCACATAACACGGCAACACGTCGGACTCCACCAGTCACTCCTTCACACCTCGAGTCGGTCGGCGGAGTTTGTCCGACAGGTGTGCATCGAACGTGGAAGAAAAGCGCACCGACCGAACCCGGAAGGGCGATTGCGCAAGGGCGATTGCACCCACCAAGGTGCATCCGGGAGGCCAAATGGAGTTTCGGATGCTCGGCCCGCTGGAGGCGTGGCACGACGGCAGACCCGTCTCACTGGGGGACCAGCAGCAGCGTTTCGTCCTCGTCGTGCTTCTCCTTCACGCCAACCGACCGGTATCCCCTTCCCGGCTCGCCCAGATTGTCTGGGCCGGCCGCGAAACCCGGCCGAATTTGGTGCGCTCCTATATAAAACGGTTGCGCGACGTGCTACAGGACTCGGGCGACGTCAGCATCGAGACGACTGCCACCGGCTACCTCCTGCGACTCGGCGAAAACCAGCTGGACACCGTTCGATTCGAGCGGCTACGCGCCGAAGCCGGTCAGGTGCGGGCCAGCGATCCACACCGGGCCATCGAATTGCTGCGGGAGGCCGTGGGACTGTGGCGCGGGCGATTCCTCGAGGACATCGACATCGACCGGGTGGGCGGCACAGAGGTGCTCTTCCCCGACGAAAGCCGCACCGACATCGTCGGTGACCTTGCGGAGCTGGAACTGACCACCGGCGACCACCGCTCGGCCCGCGATCGGCTGCGTCCACTGGTCCACTCCGATCCGGCAAACCAAAAGTACGCTGAGCTTCTCATGCGCGCGCTGCTCGCCGGGGGCGACCGGATGGCGGCGCTACGCGTCTTCCGTACCACCCGCGCCGCGCTCGCCGAGCACGACGTCGAGCCTGGCACTGTGCTGCGAAACCTCGCCGCGCGAGCAGAGCAAGGTGAACCGCCGAGCTCGCTGCCGTCCCGGCCTGGTGAGTTCACCGGCCGCGCCGCCGAGCTGGCGACGATCGAGAAGGCCGCGGCGTCCGGCACCCGAGCGATCTGGGTCAGTGGTGCGCCGGGCGCGGGCAAGACCGGTCTGGCCCTCGAAGCGGCACATCGGCTGCGCCCCCGGTTCCCCGACGGGCAGATCATGGCCCGGCTGAACGGCTTCACGCCAGGCCTTCCCGCCACGAGCGTGTCGGAGGCGCTCACCGAGCTGCTGATCGAACTGGGTGTGCCCGTCGAGCAGATTCCGGCCACGGTCGGGCGGAAAGTCACGCTCTACCAGACGACACTGTACGGCACGCGCACACTGGTGGTCTTGGACAACGCGGCTACGCCGGAGCAGGTACGACCGCTGTTACCGGAGGCGGACGGTTGCCTTGCCGTGGTCACCAGCCGACGGATGGGAGACACCGATTCCGGAGAACCGGTCCGGCTCTCCCCGCTGCCGCCGGACGAAGCAGCCGAACTGTTCCACGCGCTGGTCGGCCCGGCACGGCTGCGTGGCCGCGCGGCCGGAGTCGCCGCAGTGGTCGCCAGGTGCGGCCACCTGCCGATGCCCATCCGCGTGACCGCCGCGATGTTCCGGCGGCACGACCGGTGGCCCCTGGAGCATTTGCTGAGGCTGCTCGAGGAGAACGGGCCGTGGGGTGAGGCCGACGGCACGGCCGCCATCCGGGCGTCCTATCGGCAACTCGGCGACCGGCAACGCGCTCTGTTACGCCTACTCGGCCACCTTCCCGGTCCTGATGTCGGTGTCGCCGGTGGTGCGGCACTCGCCGGATGCGAAGTCGGTGAGGCACGGCAGCTACTCGATGACCTGCACGAGGTGAGTCTCGTGGAGGAGACCGCACTGGAGCGGTACCGAATGCTGGATCCACTCAAGGAGTTCGCGGCAGGTGAGCAGCAGCCGGACCGGGCGACCGCGTTGGCGCGGCTGCTCGACTTCTACCTGGTGACGCTGGCGGCCGCGGTCGGCGCCGCCTACCCGTTCGACCGCGCGCAGCTGCCCACGGTGGACCACACCGGCCTGGCGGCACCCGGGTTCGTCGACGCGGACGCAGGTTTGCGGTGGATCGCCGTCGAACGGGACAACCTCGTCGCCGCGATCCGTTACGCGGCAACGAACGGCCTGCCCGAACACACCTGGCGATCGGCCGTACTGCTGTGGCGCTACTTCAACACGTCGAACCAGTTGGAGGACTGGATCGACACGCTCGAACTCGCCTGGCGGACGGTCTCCGCGGACCTGGGAAACGATTACGGCCAAGCACACGTGCTGCTTCGTCTGGCCACCGCGCGCGACCGGTGCGGGCAGCACGTGGAGGCGGTGGAGCTGGCCTCGAAAGCGTTGCCGAAGTGGCGGCGCCTCGGTGACGTGCGCGGCGAAGCGGCGACGTTGTGCGCCCTCGCCATCCCCATGATGGAACTCGGCAGACATGACCAGTCCATGGCGCACCTCACCGCCGCACTGGCCAAGTACGAGCAGACCGACGACCAGCGCGGCGAAGCTCACGCGTTGAGCATGCTCGGCTATCTCAACGAATTACGCGGCGACCTCGACCTCGCGCTGCGCCAGCACGAGTCCTCGGTCCGGATCCTGACCGAGATCGGTCACGTCCAAGGGGTGGCGCACGTCCTGAACAACCTCGGATCCGTGCAGGAGAAACTCGGGCTCTTCTCCGAAGCATTGACCAGCTACACCAGCGCTCACGGCCACGCGGCCGAAGTGGGCGACCACTGCGTCGAGGCCTACGCGTTGAACAACATCGGCAACGTGCACCGGCAGCGCGGCCAGCTCACCGAAGCGGTGCGCTACCACGAACGGGCCAGGGTGGTGGCGTCGGCCGTGCCGGACGCGGACCTGCTGACCCAGCTCTACCTCGACCGTGGCGCCACCGCTCTCGCCCGCGGTGCGCGGCACGAGGCGCTGACCGCCTGCGAAGCGGCGCTGGATTTGGCCGACGGCAACGGGAATCGTGCGTATCGTGCCCGGGCGCACCTCGGCATCGCCGAGACCCGGCACGCGATGAACGACCACGAGGGTGCCCTCTCCCATTGGGCCGCGGCGGAAAGCGAGTTCGCCGCACTCGGGCTTCCGGAGGCCGATGAAACCAGGCATGCCCGCGCGCTGCTGGAGTGCGCCTGCTCAGCGCCGGTGTAGCACCCGACTCAGCTCCGGGTAGATCTCCCTGACCGTGTGGTGGCCGCGCCACCGGCTCAGGCACCTCGACAGCTCCCGGAGGTCGGTCCGCACCGTCGCCGAATCGACGCGCGCCGCGTCGTCGAGCGTCTCCGGCAACGTCCGGCAGCTCTCGTCGATTTCCCCGTTCAGCGCGTGGGCGAGTGACCGGCGTACCCCGAACCGGGCCCGCGACCGGCGGTTGGACAACGACACCTTCGGAACCTCGATGTCCAGGATGGCCGCCGCACCGCCGGCCCGGCCAAGGTCGGCCAGCGACCAACCACGAGCGAGCGCCAGCGGATTCGACACGGTCGAACCGAGCACGGGGTAATCAGCGGTGTGCGAGAACAACGTTTCACCTGCACGGTCCAGCGCGCGCTCGAAGGCGTCCCGGTCACCGGCCAGCGCGTGTCCCTGGGCCTCCCGCCGTGCCGCGAGGCCGAACGTCCGCGTTCCGGGCCGGCCCAGCCGCTGGGCCTGCCGGGCGAGATCGATCGTGCTGACAGGGTCTTGGCGGTACAAGGCCAGCCCTGCTTCACGGACGAACGCGTAACTCGCGATCTCCCGGTCTCCGCCTGCCCGGGCCAGCTCCGCGGCGTGCCGTGTCCACGACAGCGCGTCCGGTTCGTTCCCGGCTTCCTGGCTCATCCACCCGACGTACTCAGCCATGCGAGCGGCGAGCAGTAGCAACTGGGACCGGACGGGTTCGGGGTTCCCGAGGGCGATCGTGTGGACCGTGTGCGTCTGGGTGACGAGCGGTTCGAGGACCACCGTCGGGCTGGTCTGCATACCGAGCCCGCGCAGTTGCTCGAACGACGTGCGCAGGCCGTTGACCACGCTCTCGTCGAGGATCGGGCGTGGCCCGCCGGCCAGGACGACGCCGAGCACTGCTCCCGCGCCGGCCAGCACCTGACGACGCCCGAGGGCCCCGGCCCGCGCGGAGTGCGCCGACTCGATCAAGTCGCCGTCGGCGTCCAAGACAGCGTCGCAGATACGAGCGAGCGTCGCGTTCGGGGGCTTGAGATCATTTTCGATCTTGCTCAGGTAGCTCTTGCTGTAGTTGACCCGCTTCGCGAGTTGACTCATCGAGATACCGGCGGCCTTCCGTTTTTCCCGCAGCAACGTACCGAATGTTTCGGCCACGCCGACCTCCATTCCGAGTTTTCGAGTACATCATTCCGATGGGAGCGGCGCAATTGCCGGGCCGACGTCTGCCGGCCCGGCGCGCCAAGCTCATCCGTGCCAGGGATTGCCGTCGGAGTCGACGGTCGACGGCGCCGATGTGACGGTGCTGGGCGGCGGCGTTCCGCCGTCATCACCCTCGTACGCCGCGGTGGAACCGAGCATCGACAACGCCAGGACGGCGCAGATCGCGAGGACGTGAGCACCGTATTCAGCAAGCTTCTTGTACATGACGAATCCTCCATGGGAAGGTGGTTGATTGAGCGCTTTCCGTAATTTCCGCGCCCTGTAACCAGGATTCGTGATCAGGGATTCGCCGACAAGGAGTTGACCGTTGCCCGAAACCAGTGGGCAACGGGGTACAGGCATCCACGCCTTGTTCACGTCTGGTCCACACGCCAGGTCGATGCTGCGCCGATCCGACCGAGGAGACCGGCGGTAAGCCGGTTAAGAGCAGAAAGGCGCGCCCATGGAGACCCCGAGCTATGACCTGGCGATATCGTTCGCCGAAGACCGGCAGTCAGCTACCCGCGAACTGGAGGACGCGAGCCGGCAGCGAGGTCTGACCGTCCTGCACGACCCCGAGCGAACCCACGAGTGGTGGGCCCGCAAGAGTGCGGGCGATCTCCCCGACGCCCATATCCGGTTCTTCGTCCCGGTCATCTCGGCCCTTGACGACTTCACCACAGCCATGCTGCGCGCGGTCGCGACCGGCGACCGGCACGTGCTCCCGGTACTGGCCGACGATGTCGTCGTGCCACCGGAGCTGCTGCACCCGCACGTGTCCTACCTGCGCAGTGGTGAACACTTGATCGAGGAGCTGGCCGGCCGCGTCGAGCGGGCGGAGGCTGCCGGGTGGGAACGAGGCAGGCTCGCGGACGTGGTGACCCGGGCACGGGAGATCGGACCGCCCACGGCGGTACCGGTCACCTTCAGCCGGTACATCGAACAGGAGGCAGCTCTGCGCTACTTGGGTGAGCAGTTCGCCGCGGCGATCCCGAGGTTGCGCGGCCGCGGGTTCGCCGGCACCACGCATCACGGTGATGAACGGATCGCTCTGCGGATCGAGAGGGCGGGCGACATCGTCTACGCGCTGGACGTCCAGCGCGGCGGCATCGGCGGTGACGAAACGTTGAACTTCGTCGTCGGTTTGCATGACGCCACGAGCGCGTGCACAAACGGCTGGGCCCGCCCGATCTATGACACCGAAACCGGCGTGGCCAAGCTGGAACTGCACGACCAGTCGGTGTTCGGCCGAGACCGAACCGAGCCGCGGACGCTGACTCGGGAGGAGTTGTTCACCGCACTCTGGCAGCGGATCGACTCCGTGCTGACGGCCACCGCCGGATGATCAGCGTGAAGGCCGCGTCCCGTTTCGGGACGCGGCCTTCACGTCATCGGGAGTCGCGGGCCCTGTCGAGCACTTCCTCCAACCGCAGTGGGCTGGACGGGTGGTAGCTCAAGCAGAGAGGCGCCTGCAGGCGGCGGAAGCCAAAAGTCTCTCCGGTGACGTAGAACTCTCCGCGTTCGAGCAGCGAAATGTCCCCGACGGCACTTCCCTTGGCCCGCGCCATGTCATTCGCGGCGGCCACTTGAGCCGGACTGTTCAACCGGCCGAAGAACTGCGTCGTGGCGTTGCCGGTGATCTGGTTGTGCAACCCCTTCGGCGCTTGGGTCGCGAGCACAAGACCAAGCCCGTACTTTCGAGCCTGCGAAGCGAGCATGATCGTGCTCTGGGTGCTCGCCGTCCACGCCCCGGACGGTGCGATCGTCTGCGCTTCGTCCATCACGAACAACCCGCCCAGCGGCCGGTCCCCCGCCGGGTTGTGCTTGATCCACGCGAACACCTCCAGCTGGAGCTGGCTGACGAATCCCTGACGCTGTGCCTCCGACGGCAGGCCGATGAAACTGATCACCGAGACACGCGCCCGCCTGCCGGGCGCCGGGGTGAGCAAGGTCGCCGGATCGACCGGCGAACCGGTGCCGCCGAGCAATGGATCGTTGACCATGGCCGCCCGCAGGGTCTCGGCGAGGTCCGCCGCCATCTTGGTGGCGGTGCTGAGCCGGCTGACACCCTCCGGCAAATCCGCGAGGACATCGACAAAGCCGGACAAGCTGCGTGACTCCTTCCGCGCGTAGTGCGTCAGGGCCTCCCTCAGCACGGCCTTCCCGCGAACTGCGGCCTTCGTGCCACCGGCGACCCTGGCGTACGGCACCAGCCGCGCAACGGCGGCCTCGACAGCGGCGGTGAACTCGTCGGCGTCGTCACGTACCCCGGCGAAGTCCGGCAGCGGGTGGAAACTGAGCGGCCGCCCGCTGGCCCGTCCCGGAGTCCAGACGACGACTTCGGTACCGGCGAGATACTCGGCGGCGCTTTCCTCGTCGCCAGGCCCCCAGTCATCCGGCGGGTCCGGCCACGCGTCACCGAGCCGTGCGAGGTCATTGTTCGGGTCGAGCACGATGGCCGAGACCCCCCGTAGCGCGCATTCCTCGACGATCCGGCGCAGCAGCACGGTCTTTCCGGAACCGGAGCCGGCGAAGATGACGGCGTGTTTGCGGAGGGACTCGAGTTCGATGCGGATCTCGTTGTCCGCGCCGAGGGTGATTTCGTCCTCGCTAGCGGGTTTCGGCGGCGGAGGACGGGTTTCCCGCTGGTTGCCGTGTGGCTTTCCCTGATCAGGCAAGAGCTTCCGCAGCAGGGTCGTCCGGCTGGCCGGTTTCCTGGCGACGAGCCAGTTCAAGAGCCGGTAACTCTGCTCGGTGAGCAGCTGGCTCAGAGCCCAGAACGTCTTGACGTCGTCCTTGCTGATCTCGACCCGGAAGCCGCCGTTGCGCTCGATCTGTTTGAACTCCCTGTTCGTCACGTTTCCGGTCCAGCCGCCGAGTCCGTGGTGAACCAGCACCAGGTGTCGGTTGCGCGCGCCGTCACCGATCCCGGCTGCCTTCCTCGCATCCCGCATCCGCCGCAGCACGCGGTTGCCGTGCTGGCTCGGTCCGAACACGCGGAACATCCACCGTTCCTTGACATCCCCTTCCTCGTTCAGCACCCGCAACAGACTGACGTGCAGGTTCCCGCCGCCGTCCGGCGGCTCGGTCTCCCACGCCCGGTCGTCGTTTCCGACTTCGGTGATCCAGCACCGCAACGCGGCCTGCATCAGGTCCGGCATCACCTCGTCTTCGGTGTGATAGTTCAGGATGGCGTCGACGTCGGTGCTCTCACGCAGCTCGGCGAACCTGCGGTCGAAGTCGGTGAAGTAGTCCAGTTCGATGCCAGGCTCCGCCGGTGGCCGTGGCTCCTGCTCGACAGCTTCACGCGGCTTGTCCTCGAACGAAGTGAGTTCGCGGATCCTGCCGTGAAGACACGCTTCAGCGTGTTTCTGGATGCGCCGGAGCAGCTGTCTCGGGGTGTAACCCGGCCAGGGCTCGGCGAACGTCGCCGCGGCCACGGGCCAGACCGGCTGAGGTGGAGTGAAGTCGATGCGCCGGTAGATCACGCCGAGCCACTTCTCAACCAGTGTCCGCGCGAGTTCCGGATCCGTGATAACCCCGAGTTGCGGTGTGTCGGTGAAGCGATCGTCGAACGAATCAGTGGCCGCACCGCACAGCAATTCCCATGTGGTCGGCAAGCAGGCGACGATGGTCACCGTTCGCCGGGCCCGCTGCCGCAACTGGATCAAGCCGTCCGCGATGAGCGACAGCTCGCTGTTTTCGACCGGAGGTTCGTCGATCGCCTTGTTGATCAGCGAGTCGAGCTGGTCGATCGCGGCCACGCTCGGGCCGGTGAGCGCGAGTACCCGGGAGATCTCCGCGGCCAGCTCGAGAGACGGCTTGGCCTCGACCGGTAGACCCCACGCCCGGCGAGCCTTCCGCTTCTTGTCGTCGTCCGCCGCGCCGGACAGGTAGTCCTTGCCGATATCGGCCAATTCGATATCGGCTGCCCCGTACAACACCAGCGCACGAATCGTGTCGGCACACTCAACGGCGACCTGAGTGTCGACCGGTCGCAGCGCGCCGAGGAATCCGTTGACGGCCTCGACGGTGACCGGCGTGTGCCCCAGCACCGCGTTCACCACCGGCTCGGGCGGTTTCGCCAAGGTGCACAGCCGCCGCAGCAGGTTGGTCAGCTGGAGCTGGGAGTCGGCTCCCTTCCGCAGTAGCTCGCTGCGCATGGCCCGCACAACGTCGTCCCAGAACGCGGGTCCGGTCGAGATTTCGATCAGGAAGAAATAGCCCTCCTCGTCCTGGACGGTTCGCCGGACCCCGCCGAGCAGGTGGGTCTTACCGGCACCTTTCTGCCCTGTCATCGTGAGCCCGAGGGGGCTCGATCCCCGGCTGTTCTTGGCGTCGGCGACGCTCGCACGGATCCGGGCTTTAACGCGAGTGTGCAAGCCCTCGACGTGGAACGGCGAATCACCCCAGACATCGTCCGGTGTCTCGGCGGAGTTGAACCGGACCGCGGCGAGCGCTTGCAGTTGCTGGTCCTCGTTCATATTTCCTCGATCGCCACGAAGTGTTTGTCCTCGGTGCCGATCCGGATGGCCGCGGCACGGTCGGCATCGGTGAGACTCCGTCGGTCGGAGTCCGGGGAGAGGTGGACGGGACTGGTCTTCATCATGGCGAGCAGGGTCTGATCCACCTCTTCCCGCTCCGCCCCATCAAGCTTGGGACGAAGATGCGCCAAGCGAACCTGCGCATTAGGCCTGGGCGCGAGTTCCCGGTAAACGCGGCGGATCAGCTCTTCGAGAGTCTCGTCTCCGGCGATCAGATCGGCGATCGAGATGCCGCGCTTCCGCGCATAACGGGCAAGGTGCCGCAGGAACTCGAAGCCGATCCGGACAAGACCGCTGGACCGCTCCGGAGGTTCGAGGTCGGCGAGTGCCCGTTCGCACCAGTCCTTTCCGGCGGGGGTGATCCGGTGGACGTAGGGCCGCTTGCCCATCTCGGTCTCCAGCAGGCCGGCCTTGATCAGCTTCTCCCTGCCGACGGGCTTGAGGTCGACCCCGTGCTCGTTCTTGAGGTCTGGATTGGTCATTTCTCCGCGATTGAGCATCAGCACGAACAGAGCCGCGCGCGCATAGGGTTCATATTTCTCCGGCATTCCCTCTCCCTCACTTGGTCGAAACTCTGATCCGGCGGTCGACCCGATCGAGCAGGTCAGCGATCCGGGCATGCAGACCATCCGAAGCCGTGACGCGATCACCAGTCGAGCGAACTTGGTTCAGCTGGGCCAGATCCACCGTCAGGTCCTTGAGCAATCGCAGATCGTCGCTGCGCAGTGCGGCGGCCAGGTCATCGACGGTCTGCTCGATGAGCACCCAGCGACCGGGATGCGATACCTCGACCGGGACCGTGCGCAGCACGGCGGCGACGTCTTCGAGAGTGGCGAGGTCCGAACTGTCGCGACCCGGTGGTTCCTCGGTGACGATGGCATGCAGTTGCCGTGCTACCTGGAGCGGCAGCAACTTCTCGCCCAGCCTGAAGAGCCGCAGGTTGAGAAGGAACGGCGGCAGGGCTTCGGGATCGGTCCGGCTGGTGAGCACGCAGAACAGCTGCCGGTCACCGTCGGCGTCCAGGGTCTGCCGGAGAAACCGCTCCGCCTCCACCGCCTGCCAACGACTCAACGTGCCGTCCACGACGAGACACAGGTGCTTTGCCGGGAAGCTGCTTTGCTCGAACTCCAGATCGCCGGACTGTGACCGGTCCACCCGGAGTCCGAGTGCCGCCATGGTCCTGATCAGCTCGTCGGCGACGCGCGATTCGAGCCTGGGCACCGACACCAACAGATCCAGGCTGTACGACTGCTGGTGCGTCCGTGCCACCGCGACGTAGGCATCCCGGTTGTCCGCGAGCAGATCAGTTCGATCGAACTGCTGCGCGATGATCGCTGCCACCGTCTCGAGTGCGAACGAGATCTGGTCCGAAGAAGGTGTCTTCTCCTCGTGGACCGGTAGTTGCTCGCCGAAGCTCCAGTACGAGACGTAGGGCACGGTCGTGTGGCGCAGCATCAGTTGCTGCGTCACATTCTTGTCGAGCCAGTTGTTGAACAGGACAGCCGTCGATTCCGCGGCCTGCTGCCGCCAAAACTCGGCTCGCTCGTACTCCACCCGGTTGTCCAGCCGAGAGAGGATCGGAAGCACGAAGTGCGGCGGACGGTCGTAGGGCAACCGGTCTCGCGCGGCGTTCGCCTGTTTCGCGATCCTGACCGCGCCATCGATGCTCTGCTGGTTGGCGGTGAACACCACCACGAGACGGTCCGGCAGATGGGCGGTACAGATCCCGGCGATGTCCGAGATCCCGGTGCGACTGTCGATGAGGACGAAGTCGTAGTCACCGATCCACTTGGCCCTGCACCGCTCGAGGAAGTCGGCGAAACCCCGCGCGTACAGATCCTCCCAGTTGATGCCTTGGACTCGTCGGGAATAGTCGTCGTCGTCCCGTCCGGCGGCGAGCAGCGCGAGATGACCGGCATCGATGTTGACCCGGACCGCGTGAGCCGACGGCGCCTTGGCACCGTTGAGGAAGTCATACGCGAGATCGATCACGCCGCCTTTCGGCCGCCGGCGCAACAATGGGCCGAAGTAGTGCTGAAGGCCGGGTGCCTCCAGATCCCAGTCGACGGCGAGTACCCGGTAGCCCCAGCGTGCCAGCAGCACCGCCACGTTGGCCAACGTGAAGCTGCGCCCCACGCCGCCCTTATAGGAATAGAAGGTGACGACGGTGCCGGTACTGGTCATGGGTCGAACCTCGGAATGGGCGGCGGCGGGACCAGCACGGGGTTCGGCTCCTTGATGATGGGCCAGTCGGGCTGCCAGGGCGGCACCTGCCGCAACAGCTCGGCGAGGTCCCGGGCGCAATCCCGGACCTTCAACTGGAACGCGTGCCAGTCCTTGCTTCCGTGAAACGCCCTGTCCGCGCCATCGAGCCCCTTGAAGTCCCACCATGACCGCAGGCGGCCCTCGTTTTCGAAATGCACCGAGTCCGAGTAGCGAACGGGGTAGATCAGTCCCTGCGGGCGATCATCACTGGCCAGTCCGAGCATTTTCTCGCGGGCCGCCATACTTCTCCATTCGGCCATACACCAGTTCGAGCCGAAGTAGGGCGCGGAAAGCACGGCGATCATGATCTTGCTGTACCGCAAGGCGGACTTCAACTCCGGAGACCAAACGACACCTCGCGACATACCCTTGTCGAGAAAGATCTTCGGACTCGGGTAAATCTCATCGATGAGGTATTCCTCGAGCTTCGGATAGAAGTGGTTGAGCAGCCATTTCGGCGCACTTCCGTGCCGACTGTAACTGATGAACACGTCATACTTGTAATCGGACACGCGATCGATCATAAGCAAGTCAAATGCCGCGACGCCAGAAAAATAAGTTGCCAAAATTGCGAAACCGTCCAAAAAAATGATAAAAAGTGGACAGTCGATCAAGTCTGACGCGGCGTGGCCGACCTGGTTGACGTCGTCGTGATGCCCAGCGGGCTTCCGAGGATCGCCCCGCCCAGGGCCGCGTCGGTCCGGCGGGCAACATGGCTTCGCTAGCGAAGGTTCCGGGCACGCCAGACCACGCCGAGACCGGGGTCTCCGGTGACACTCTGCTCAATCCGCTCCACCGTGAAGCCCTCGCGCTCATAGAAGGCACCTGCGCGCTCGTTGGCCATGAAATGCTCGATGTACAGCCGCTCGGCGTCCGGGGGCAGCTGGTCGATGAGAGCGTCGAGCAGCCGCGGCCCCAACCCGCCACCACGATGCGCGGGGTGCACGTAGAGTTTGTAGATCACGTGGTCGTCGCCGTCGCTTCCGCGCTGCCCGACACCGACCAGCCGCCCGCCGTCCTCGGCGACCACGACCCAACCACGGGCCACAGCCCCGCCGACGTTCGTCTCGTGCCACCACATCCGGACCTGCTTGTCCGCGGCCTCCGCACCGATCAACGGCGCGTAGTGGGCCCGGACGTGCTCCTCTCCGAAACGGCAGATGGCCATGACGTCGTCTCGTCGGGCGTTCCGCACGACCGATTCGATTCCCATCCCGCTCCCTTCCCGCGCCTTTGGCCTGATCGGCCGCCTCCGGAGGACCTTTCGGGCAGTCTCTGATCAGTGGGGTTGTCCGGGTTCCCACACGGTGGTACCGATACGAAGCGAACCAGCTTGCGGCCGATCGCGGAAGCTTCGCGGGGGTTCGCTGCGGACCGGAACCGACTGGTCTACCTTCCCGAGGTGGAAGTTAGGGTGTTCCGCGGCGGCTTCGGCAAGCATGTGCCGACCGCTGGCGAACCCCACCCTTCGTGCCCGATCCGAACCGAGCCAAGGCGACGCATGCAACCCAATTTCGATGCAGGTGAGGACTTCGCTCTCCTTCTGGAGCGAGAGGCTAAGAAACTCGAAGAGAAAGCCAAGGCTCTGACTGCGGCGTTCACCGCCTCGGCGTCCACGGTGCAATCCCCCGACGGCTCGGTGAAGGTGACGGTCGAGGCCAACGGCTCGCTCAGCGCCATCGAGTTCGGCAACCGGGCGACCTCACTGGGACCTGCCCGGCTCTCCTCGCTCGTCATGCAGACCGTGCGGCAGGCGCAGCGCCAGACCGTCGAGAAGGTCACGGAGTCGTACACCGAGATCAACGGCGAGGACGAAGCCGCCCAGTTGGTCCGCACCTTCCTGCCGAAGGTGGAGGAAGAAGAAGGCGCCCCGGAGAACCCCGAACAGAACAAGTGGGCCCCGGAGGCACACGACGAGGACCCACGTTCGCAGGCCGGCTACCGGACGCCGCCGCCACCGACCGGGTACCGACCTCCTCCGCCGTCGGGCTTCCCGCCGCCACCGCACACGGGCCGTCCCGCCCAGCCGCCGAACCCCCCGGCACCCCGGCCCCGGCGGTCTGCCACTCCCGACGACGAGGAAATGAGCCCCTGGTGAGCGGATTCGGTGTCAAGACAGAGGCCATGACAGAGTTCGCCAGTCACCTCGACAAGCTCGAGGACGCGCTGCGGAAGAGCGCCGACATGGTGGGCAGCTGTGTGGCGGATCCCGGCATCTTCGGCATCTTCGGCGGCCAGATCTACGGTGCCGGCGCGAGCATGCACTGCGGGAAGGCGCGGGACCACCTGAACAAGTATTCGGAAAACGTGAAGGAGTTCTCCGACAGGGTGCGCGAGGCCGCGAAGAAGTACGACGCCAATGAAGCGGAAACGGAGAAGCTGATCAACACGGCGGGCGAAGGCATCGAGGAGGTGAAGGTCAAGTGAGCGACGAGTACCACAGGGGCGACTTCGGGAACGGCAGCGGCACCAAGGCCGAAGACTTCAAGGACGAGAAGAACAACTTCCTAGCGGGCAGCGGCGACACCGCGGGAGCGGGCTTCTTCGATTCGGCGTTCGCGCTGAAAAAAGCCGTCGACTCCGGCGACCAGCTCAGCGTCGGCCTGGCCTCGGCCGGGATGGCGATCGAAATCCTCGGCATGGTCGTCGATCCGATCGGGTCGTTGCTCACCGCCGGGATCGGCTGGCTGATCGAGCACATCGTCATCTTCCGCTGGCCACTGGACTTCCTGCTGGGTGACCCGAAGGGCATCGAGGCGGCCAAGACGGCGATCTACAACGAGGGCAAGGCCGTGAAGGAGTGGTCGGACGACCACGCGGCCGCCACCAAGAGGTTCATGGAGCAGTGGGACGGCGAGGCCGCCGACCGCTTCCGCTCCGACATGGAGGGCGTCACCGCCCAGATCGACGCGCTGTCGGAGTACCTGAATCTCGCCGGCAAGCAGATGGGGATTGCAGGTGCCATCATCGGCGCCGTCCGCGGGATCGTCCGCGACATCATCGCCATGACTTTGGCGGGCATCCTCAAGGCCGCGATCGTGGCGGTGGCGCTCGCGCCCGTCACTTTCGGTGGTTCGATCATCGCGGCGATCACCTCCATCATGACCACGGTCGGCGTGGCGATCGCCAAGATCGCCAAAGCCATCGCCGACTGCGCCAAGAGGCTCGGCGAGATGATCAAGATTCTCGCCAAGACGCGCGGGGCGGCCGACGATGTCGTCAAGCTGACGCTCAGTGGCGGCAAGGTCAAGCTGCCCCAGCCGAAACCCAAGCCCAACCCCGGCGCGCACCCGATGCCCGGCGGCAAGAAGCCGATCGAAGGCCCGCCCGGCAAACCGGCCGACGGCACTCCGGACGGCGGGAAGCCCGAGGTTCCACCGGGCGGCAAGCCGGAGAAGCTCAGTGACATGCCACTCAGGGTCGTGCGCGAGAAGCTGACGAAGTCGCTGGAGAAGCTGTCCAAAGAAGACCGAGAAGCCATTCTGGGGAAATTCGACTACTGGAACGCCTTCCCGATCGGCGACCTACACAGGAAGTACCCCAAGGTCGCGGACGCTCTCGAGAAGACGGTCAAGGTGCTCAGCGACCCGACTTACGGCGCGTCGGGCATGGCCGGGAAGACCATCGTCGAGCTAACGAAGAACATCCCTCCGGCCGCGAACGAAAAGCCACCTGAGGGCGACAAGTGACCCGATAGGCGCCGAGCCCGGCGCGGATGTCCACACAGGACTCCCGCGCTGGGCTTTCTCTCTCGTCTCGCTCGACACCGAGCAGATTCGGGCTACAGCCGGGCGGTGCGCGCGTCGGTGAGCACCTTCGATGATGTGCGGCTCGCCCCGGCAGTCGAGGTATCGGCGTTGCTCTACCCGAAGATGAAGGTCGAGATCGAGACCTACGCAATCCGCGCCGATCACCTCCCGAACGAACCGACCAGTGTTTCGGGAGCCTCGCGGGTGGCGTAGAGCTTCCAGAAGGCCTCGGCGAAGACGTCCGGGTGGATCACCTCGGGTTCGAAATCCAGCGGGCCCGCCGTCAGCGTCCGATGTGGAACGCTGCCCTCGATCAGCGCGCCGACATTGACCGCTCCCACGTAGACGCCCTTCTCGGCGAGCACCGAGTTCAGGTTGTGGAAGTAGTTCCGCAGCGCGGCCTGTGCCATCCCCGCGTTGCCGAGGAACGGCGCCGGGTGCAGCCCGGATTGCCCGGCGGTGAACAGGATCGCGCCGTCGCCGCGTTCGGTCATGGCCGGCAGCACGGCCCGCACCAGCGCCACCGCGGACACCACGAACCGGTCGAGGATCAGCCGCAGGTTGTCCGGATCGACGTCGAGCACCGGCGCGATGCCCTCGCCCATGTTCCCGCCGCCGGGGTTGAAGGCGACCGCGTCGATCCGGCCGATGGCGGCGACGGCGGTCGCGATCTGAGCGGGTTCGTAGACGTCGGCGACGAACCCGCTCGCTTCGATGCCGTCACGGTCGAGTTCGGCGACGAGCGCGTCGAGGTTTTCGGTGGTCCGCGCGACGAGGGCGACGCGGAAGCCCTCGCGGCCGAAGCGGCGGGCGAGCGAGAGCCCCAGCACCGGTCCGGCGCCGAAGATCGCGAGCGTCTTGGTCATGTGTCCTCCCAGAAGGGTCAAGTTGAGGGTGACCTCAACTTGTTCGAAGGTACACACAACTTGAGGCCACCTTCAACTTGGCTAGGATGTCGTCATGCCCAAACCCCTGCGGAAGGACGCCCAGCGCAACCGGGACCTGCTGGTCGAGGCCGCCAGGGGGCTCTACGCGACGCGCGGCCTCGACGTCGCGCTCGAAGAGATCGCCAAGACCGCCGGGGTCAGCATCGGCACGCTCTACAACCACTTCCCCCGGCGCGCGGATCTGGTGAGCGCGGTGTTCGCCGACCGGACCGAGACCGTCGTGAGCATCGCCGAACACGCGCTGAGCCTCGACGACGCGTGGGCCGGGTTGACGTCTTTCGTGGAACGGATCTGCGAGCTGCAGGCGGCCGATCGCGGCTACAACGAGCTGGCTTCCACCCGGCCGCCGCAGACCGGCGATCACGAACGCGGGTACGAACTGATGACCCGCGTCGTCGACCGCGCCAAGGAGAGCGGGGCGCTGCGCCCCGACTTCACCCTCGAGGACATGGCCTTCGTGACCTGGGGAATCGCGCGCACCGTGGAGGCGACCGGCCACGTCCGGCCGGAGGTCTGGCGCCGCCATCTCGCCCTGCTTTTCGACGGGATGCGCACTTCCGCCGCGAGCCCGTTGCCGGAACCGCCGCTGGGCCGCGAAGAGCTGGCGCGGCTCATGGGAAATTGCGACTGAAAGCAGGCAACCCCCAGCCCCTCCGGAACGTGTTTCCCGCGAGAGGGGAGATTCGATGAAGACGAAACTGCTGCTTGTTGCCCTGGTGGGGGCCCTGTTCACGACGGCGGCCTGTTCCGGCGAGCCGACGGCGGCACCGGCCACGGTCACCGTCACGCCGCCGTCCTCGGCCGCGGCGTCGGGACCGGCTTCGCCCGCCGCGCCGGACACCAAGACCGTCGCGTGGCTCGACGGGGTGTGCGGCGCGGTGTACGGCTTCCTGAAGGCCAGCAACGACTACGCGACCAAACAGCCGTCGGAGACCGACGTGACCCGCGCCTCGCTGAAGGAAGAGCTCGGAATCCGCGCCGGATTCGCGGGCAAGGCCGTCGACGAGCTGACCACGCTGCCCCCGTCGCCGATTCCCGGCGGTGACGCGGTGCGGAAGTCCCTTGTGGACCGCTACACCGCGGCGAGGGACGCGGCGGCCGCCGGGAAGCAGCGACTGGAGAACTCCGGGAACCGGGCGGCCATGGACGCCGCGATCGAGGCGATGAACGCCACCCAGAAGCCGCTCTCGGAAACTCCTGATCTGATGCCGTCACTCAAGATCGAGACCCAGGAGCTGATGGCCGCCGCCGCGGCCGCCAAGAAGTGTGTTCCCGCCTGACCTCAGCCGGGCGGGGTGAACCCGGGCGGCATCACCATCGGCCGCCCGGTGTTCAGCCCGCCGTCCACGAGAACGGAAGTCCCGGTCAGATAGGCGAAGTCCGCTGACGCCAGCGCGAGCACGGCCGAAGCGATCTCCGTGGCCTCCCCCATCCTCGGCAGGCCATGGACGTTCAGCGGGCCCCAGGCCTGCTTGAACCGCGCCCACTGGTCGTCCGGGATACCCGGCGGGCGCACCAGCCGGGTGTCGGTCGTACCAGGGTCGATCGCCAGCACCCGGATCCCCTTGGCGCCGTAGTCCAGCGCGGCCGCGCGCACCAAACCCTGCACGGCGCGTTTGCTCGACGTGTAGGCGGCGTGCCCCGGCCTGGTCTGTTCGGCCTGCGCGGACGCGGTGCAGACGATCACCCCGCCACCCGCCTTCAGCAGATGCGGCACCTCGTACTTGATCGAAAGGAACACGCCGCGCGCGTTGGTGCGCTGGACGTCCTCCCATTCGTCGATCGTGATCTCGTGCAGCGGTTTGCCAAGGTGGATCCCGGCGTTGTTGAACGCGATGTCGAGCCTGCCGTACCGGCGGGCGACCTCGTCCACGAACGCCTGGACCTGTTCGGGCACCCGGACATCCGCCTTGAGGTAGGTCGCTTCCCCGCCCGCTCGCCGGATCTCCCGCTCGACCTCTCGGCCGAGTTCTTCGCGCCTGCCGCAGAAGCCGACTTTCGCGCCCGCCGCGGCGAAGGCGAGGGCCGCCGCCCTGCCGATCCCCGAGGTCGCCCCGGTGATGATCACGACCTTGCCCGCGAACCGTCCCTTGCTTCGCTGGGCCTCCTGCGCCGTCGCGGTATTCGCGGCCAGCATCGCCACACCGGCCGCCGCCGCGCCGCCGAGCACCGCGCGCCTGCCCACTGCCTCGCCCACAGTCCCTCCAGATGGATAGTTTTACTTCCCGAAACAGAAAGTAGAACTATCCATCTGAGAGAACTCTCAAGAACCGATCTCCGGGGTGATCCCGCCCGCCGCGGCGAGCGCGCGATGCAGGGCGAGCTCCGCCGTCGGCCCTTCGGCCAGCACGATCCCGGTACAGGACCGCTGATCCGTGAGGTGCCGGAGCTCGTCACCGGGGCTCGCCGTCGGATACCACTCCGGCGCGCCGGGCAGGCCGGACAGCCGGTCGAGCCCCGACCAGCCCTTCAGCACGCCTTCCGTGGCCGGGTAGGACAGGACGAACCCGATGCCCGGCCCCTCGCCGAGGTTCTGGGTGAGCAACGCGGGTTCCTCACCGAGCGCCATCGAGATCATCGCGGAATAGACGTTGGTGCCCAGCGACCGGCACAGCGCCTCACCGACCATCGCCCCGCCGATCCGGATGTTGATCTCGACCACCTCCGGCCCGTCGGCGGTGAGGACGAATTCGGTGTGCGCGAAGCCTTGTTCGTGTCCGGCGGCCTTGAGCACCTGGCCGATCCAGCCGGCCAGTTCGGCTCGCTCGGGGTGCGGGAAGGCCACCGGGAACGCGGCGGCCTCCTCGCGGCGCACGGGTTCCGGCGACAACTGACGGGAGAGGATCCCGAGCAGCCGGGTCCGTCCTTGCCAGGTGACGGTTTCCGCGCTGTACAGCGGCCCGGCGAAGTAGGGCTCGGCGATCAGATGCCCCTTGAGCGGCGTGTCCTTCGCTTCCAGCCTGGCTCGCTCGAGTTCGGCCGCGTCGCGCACGAGCCATACTCCGCGTGACGACGTTCCCGAGGAATCCTTGACCACCAAAGGAAACCCGAGCTCTTCGGCGACCATGACCGGTACCGGACGGCCGCGGGTGAGCCCGTGTTCGTACAGCAGATCGCGCACCGCGCCCTTGTCCCGCAGCACACGGACGGCCGCCGCGTCGGGGCCGGGCAGGCCGAGCCGGGCGGTGAGTTCCGCGCCCGGCAGTGCCCAGGTGTCGGTCGAGTTGATGATCCCGGCGAGGTCCGGGATGGCACGCAACGCGGCTTCACAAGCGGTGATGTCGGTGGTGTCGATGTCGACGACCTCGACCCTGCCCGGGGCGAGCGCGCCGAGTTCGTAGCGGTAGATGTCCCGGTTTCCGGTGAACAGCACCAGCTTCCGCCCGGCCTCCGCCGCCGCGTCGGCCAGCCTGCCAAGGCCGAAGGTGAGTGCTTCCAACAGGACGACGCTCATGACGCCCGCTCCTTCCCGTACAGCGGCTGTGTGGGTATCCCGAATCGGCGGCGGCGCCAGTCCATCGCCGCCCACGGCGGTGTCAGGTCGTCCAGTGACGCGATCTCGCGCGGCGCGAGGCCCGCCGGGTCGAGTGCCTCTCGATGCCGGGCGAAGACCCTTGCCGTGTAACGATGTCCGGTGTCGGCGCCGATCACGACATGGGTCCGGTCCGGATTCCGGGCGGCCTCCCAGCCGGCGACGAGGTACGCCGCGCCGGTGGAGAGCCCGGCGAACACGGCGTGTTCGCGCATCAGGCCGACGGTCGCGGCCATCGCGTGCACGAAGTCCAGCCAGTGGATCCGGTCGTACAGTTCGTGATCGACGTTGTCGAACGGGATGGCCGAACCGATCCCCGCGATGATCGCGTCCGGATCGGTGAACCGTTCGCTGCCGAAGGTGACGCTGCCGAACGGCTGGACCCCGGTCAGGCGGACGTCCGGATCACGTTCGCGCAGCGACCGCGCGATCCCGCCGGTCGAGGCGCCGGTGCCGACACTGCCGACGACGGCCAGCGGCCCGGACGGCAACGCGCGGGCGACGAGGTCGGCGACTTCGCCGTAGCCCAGGTAGTGCACAGGATCGTGGTATTGGCGCATCCAGTGCATGTCCGGATGACGCTCCAGCAGTTCTCGTACCCGCGCCACGCGGCGCCGCTGGTCGAGCCGGAGGTCCTCCGACGGCGGCATCTGGTCCACCGTCGCGCCCAGGATCTCCAGCTGGGAACGCATGGTGAGATCGACGGTGGTGGACGCGACGATATGGCAGCGCAGACCGTGGCGGTGACAAGCCATCGCCAGCGCGAGCGCGTAGATCCCGCTGGAACTGTCGATCAGCGTCTGTCCTTTTCGGACGATGCCGTCGGCGAGCAGCGAGCGGACCGCGCCGAGCGCCGCGTAGACCTTGAGGGTTTCGAACCGGAGGAGTACGACGTTGGGCGCGAGCCGGATCAGTGCCGGGGTCTTGATCGCGTCCGTGACGTGCTCGTGAACCAGTGGGACCGTCTCGACGGGCATCGCGGTCACCGGCCGATCGAGCGCAGGTAGGCGGCCAGCGACTCGGCGCCTCGCGCGTTACGCGGGCCGCTCACGAGGTCGCCGTAGGAGATGACGTGGAACCGGTTGTCCCGCACCGCCGGCGTGTTCTTCAGCTGAGGGGCGGATTTGACGAAGGCGATCTTGTCCTGGGCGGGCTGATCGGCGTAGTCCACGACGACGATCACCTCGGGCTCGGCCTTCACCACCGCTTCCCAGCCGACGCTGCCCCAGCCGTCCTGGAGGTCGAGGAAGACGTTCGTACCGCCCGCCGCGTCGATGATGTCGTTGGGAGCGGCGTGTTTCCCGGAGGTGAACGGCTGGTCGGTGCCGGAGTCGTAGACGAACACCTTGGCGGGTGGGGTCTTCGGCGTCCCGGCGCGGACCTTGTCGAAGCGTCCCTTGAGTTCCGCGACCAGTTCGTCGGCCCGCTGCCGGACGCCGAAGATGTCGCCGAGGTTGCGCAGATCGGTGTAGAGCGCCTCCAGCGGGGTCACCTCGGCCTTCGCGGTGGGATATTCCCAACAGGTCTCGGTGTGCAGATAGCTGCGGATGCCGACCTGGTCGAGCAGCTTCGGGGTGATCCCCCGTTCTTCGCTGAACCCCGAGTTCCAGCCCGCGATCACCCAGTCGGCCTTGGCGTTGACGAGGATCTCGCGGGTGATCCGCGAGGTGCCGAGCCGTTCGACCCGCGCGTAATCGTCCTTCCACGGTGATCCGGCGATCGACGGGTCGCCGAGCGAGTTCATGACGTAACCCCGCATCCGGCCGGCGAGGCCGAGCGCGAACATCTTCTCGGCACCGGAGACGTCGTAGGCCACCGGACGCTGCGGCGCCGGGAAGGTGACCTGCGCGCCGCAGTTGGTCACCGTGGCCTGCGCTGCCGCGGCCGGTCCGGCCTCGACCTGGGCACCGCAGGCACTCAAAAGCAGTGCCGCGGCGAAGAGCGCGGTCACCCTGGACGGCTTCATCGTGAGATCCCCTCGGTTTCTTCGGCGGGAAGGTCGTAAAGCAGCTGGAGCGCACCGGTCACGGGATGGGTCACCTGGGTGACCTCGACGCCGAACACCGCGCGGACCGTTTCGGGTGTGAGCACCTCGGCCGGGGTGCCGCAGGCGGCAAGGGAGCCGTCGTGCAGTAACGCGATCCGGTGACAGACGGCGGCGGCGAGGTTCAGATCGTGCAGCGCGACGAGCACGGTGAGCCCGCAGTCACGCAGGAACTTGAGCAGTTCCACCTGGTGGCGGACGTCGAGATGGTTGGTCGGCTCGTCGAGGACGAGCACCTCGGGCTCCTGGACGAGCGCCCTCGCCACCAGGGCCCGCTGGCGCTCACCGCCCGAGAGCGTCAGCACGCTGCGCTGGGCCAGGTGGGTGATGTCCAGGCGCCGCAACGCTTCCCGGCACAACGCGCGTTCGCGAGCCGAGAGCCGGAGATTGCCGCGCTGATGCGGTGAGCGGCCGAGCGCGACGACCTCCTCGACGGTGAAGTCCAGATCCGCGCGGCTGTCCTGGGTGAGCGCGGCGATCCGGCGTGCGGTGTCGCGCAGGCCCTGTTCCGCGAGGTCGGCGCCGTCGAGCAGGACCGCACCGCCGGACGGCGCCAAGGCCCGGTAGACGCAGCGCAACGCGGTCGACTTGCCGCTGCCGTTGGGCCCGAGCAGGCCAACGACCTCGCCCGCGCCGACGTCCAGGTTCAGCGCGCGGATCAACGTCGACCCGGCCACCTCGACCGACAGTTCACGCAGCGACAACATCAGCGGCCCCCGAACGCGTAGCCGCGGCGCCGCATCACCACGAGGAACACCGGGACTCCGATCAGCGCGGTGATCACGCCGAGCGGCAGTTCCTCCGGCGCGACGAGGGTGCGGGCGAGCAGATCGACCCACACCAGGAAGACCGCGCCCACCAGCGGCGCGAGCGCGAGCACACGGCGGTGCCCCGAACCGGCGACCATCCGCACCACATGCGGCAGCACCAGCCCGACGAACCCGATCGATCCGCTCACCGCCACCAGCAACCCGGTGACGATCGCGGTGAGCAGGAAAAGCCAGCGGCGCAACGCGGCGGCGTCGGTGCCGAGGCTCATCGCGGTCTCGTCGCCCATCGACAGGACGTCGAGCGCGGTGCCGTAACGCAGCAGGACCACGATCGCGACCACCACCCCGAGCGCGGCCAGCGGCAAGGACGCCCAGGTCGCCGCGCCGAGGCTGCCGAGCAGCCAGAACAGCACGGTCTGCGCGGCCTGACCGTTCGGCGAGAGGTAGACGAGCACGCTCATCACCGCCTGGAAGGCGTAGGTGAGCGCGACCCCGGTAAGCACGAGACGCAGCGGTGTCAACCCGAATTTGCTGCGGGCGGCGAGGTAGACCAGCGCTGTCGCGCACAGTGCCCCGAGGAACGCCGCCGTCGACAGCGCCAGCACGCCGAGTCCGGCGAACAGGCCGAACACCACGACCGCGGCGGCACCGACCGAAGCGCCGGAGGAGATCCCGAGCACGAACGGATCGGCGAGGGCGTTGCGCACCAGCGCCTGTACCGCGACCCCGACCACCGCGAGCCCCGCCCCGACCACGGCCGCGAGCAGCACGCGCGGGGTGCGGACCTGCCAGACGATCGAGTACCCGGTGACCTCGTCGGCGGAAATGGTGCCGCCGGTGATCGCCTTTCCCAGGTAGCGCAGCACATCCGGGAGGGCGACGGTGGTCGGGCCGAGCGCGATGCCCGCGATCAGGGACAGCAGGAGCGCCGCGGCCAGCAGGATCACCGGGCCGGTGAGCCGGAGCGAACGGGCGGTCTCGTCGTCGGGCTCCGCGAAGAGGCGGAGAGACTCAGCCGTCACGTTCACCACGCACGATCAGGCGGCGCGCGTGATCATCGTAGGGCGAGCCGTCGAAGTCACCGAAGCACTCGACGCCGGTGAAGCCCGCCGTCTCGAACAGCGTCTTCAGTTCCGCGGCACTGTAGAGGAAGGACAGGATCGACGCCTGCCTGGCTTCGCCGCCGCGGACCAGCGTCCAGTCGGTCCTGAGCCGGGTCCAGTCGTCGAGAATGGTGTCGCGCATGAACACCGTCCCGCCGTCGATGTCGACCGCCTGCGGGCGGCCGACCCAACCGGCCAGCACCTCCTTGCCGAGCACGTCGATCAGCAGCCTGCCGCCGGGCGCGAGGCTGGTGAAGGCGTTACGCAGCACCGTGAGGTTGTCGCCGGGCTCGGTGAAGTAGCCGAACGACGTGTACATGTTGATGATCAGGTCGTACGCGCCCGGCTCGACGTACTCGAGCATGTCGGCCTGGATCAGTTTCGCGGCGACTCCCGCGTTCTCGCAGGCCTCACGCGCGCGTTCGAGCATGGCCGGACTGAGGTCGACGCCCGCCACGTCGGCACCCTTCTTCGCCAGCGGCACGACGTGGATCGCCGGGCCGCAGGCCAGATCGAGCACCTTCGTACCGTCGGTGACCTTGAGCAGCGGTGACGTGGCCATCAGGCGTTCGGCCTCGTCGGCCCGGCTGGGCGGGAACATCACGTCCGCGAAGCCGACCCACAGGTCGTCGTCCTCGTACCAGTGCATCTCTCTCCGCTCGCCCGGCCGCATGATTCAGCCCCACAAGTCGTCGAGAGGTGGTCCTCGGTTCCCGGCGTTCCGACCTTTCTCGTGGAGTGATCACGGGCGGTCGGTTGGCCACGCTGTGTGCACCGCTGTGAGCCAAGGTGTCGTCGGGTGAGCGGGGCGGTCCTGTTCGCCGGGGTGCCGGGGTGCCGGGGTGCTGGGGTGCTGGGGTGCTGGGGTGCTGGGGTGCCCGAACACGTAACTCGCCTGCTTGGAGCCCGCGCTCGGTGTTTCGGCTCCATGCACGCGAGTTCCGGTTCTGAGCACGCGGGTGCGGTGTCACGTCACCCTCTCGTCGCATTTAGTCGGCTAAATGCGGAGCTTCGCACGGTAGCCGTGTTTACCTGGTGATATCACTCTTCAGTGGTCAATGAACCTGGTTCATTGTTGCGTAAAATTACGAACACCTGTTCGAGCATTGTTTGGTATTATTGAGAGGTGTCCGAGACTTTTCTTCCTGAACTCCCGCAGGAGTTGTGGCGTGCCGGCAGGCTGGAGCTTGCCCATGGCGTGCAGCACACTCTGCAGGTGATCCGGATCGCCTCCGCCGCGTTGGGGCGGTTTGTGGCGGAGATCGAGTCTCGTGGCCCGAAAGATTTGTATGGCTACGGTTCGACGGCGTCGTGGCTTGCTGATGTGGCGGGGTTGACCCGGGGTGAGGCGGGCGCGATCGTGCGGCGCGCGATCGCGCTGAACCCGACCCGCGCACTTGATGGCACCGAGATCCCGGCGTTCGCTCCGGCGACCGCGGCGGCGGCTGCTGAGGGTGTGATCGGGGAGCATCGGATCGATCAGATCCTCGAGATTCTGAAGAAGATCCCGGCGGATACGGCCCCAGGGGACCGGGAGTACGCGGAGAAGATCCTGGCTGATCTTGCCCGGGAGGCAGGGCCGAAACAGCTCGGGAAGGCCGAGGGGAACCTGCTGGGCTGGCTCGACCCGGATGGCAAGGAGCCGAAGGATCCCGAACCCGCCCAGCCCACACGGGAAGTCAGCCTGGAACGCCGCAAGGACGGTTTCTGGAAACTCACCGGCCTCCTCGACGACGAGCTGGGTGCCCGCACCGCAGCCGTGCTCGACGCGTACGCCAAGCCACGCCCGGTCGATGAGTTCGGCCAGGCCGACCCGCGCACCAAGGCGGAGCGCCAGGGTGACGCCTTTGCCGAGATTTTGGATTTGGCGATCGCCTGCCCGGACCAGCCCGGCACCAGCGGGTACCGCACCCTGCTCCACGTCACCATCGGGCTCGACGAACTCAAGACCGGGATCGGGACCGCGTGCCTGGATTTCGTCGGCCAGATGACCGCCCGCGAAGCCCGACTGGCCGCCTGTGATTGCCTGATGTTGCCGGTCGTTCTCAGCGCCTCTGGGGAACCCCTCGATATGGGGCGGCTGCGACGGTTCGTCACCCCCGGGCAACGCCGGGCGTTGAACATCCGGGACCGGGGCTGCGCGTTCCCGGGCTGTCACCGGCAGCCGAAGCGCTGCCACGCCCACCACATCGATCACTGGGCCGATGGCGGCCCCACTGATCTACGGAATCTCACCCTGCTCTGCGGTTTTCATCACCGGCTGATCCACCACGGGGATTGGGAAGTCCGCATGGCTCCCGACGGGCTACCGGAGTTCACACCACCCCAGTATTTGGATCCGTTACGAAGACCCCGGCGCAACACCCTGCATCGCGCCGCTTAACCCTGCATGACCCGAGGAGCCCGCCAGCCACACCGGCGACGGGCCCCTCGGCATGCCCACAGACCAGTACCGAGCCACACGCCCCTATTCGGACGATGCGAAATCGGGCATCCTTTATGGACACTGTGTTGCCGCCCCCGCTGCTTCTCATGTCGCGAAAGTCGCTTTCGCGACACAGCGGGAACCAGCGGCCTCGACCAGACGCCCCAACAAGTCAAACGCGGCGGGCCCTGAGAGCTCAGTGTTGGGCTTGAGGAGCCTGGCATGCCACGCTCACCCAACGGCCGCTCCCAAACAGAGGACCAGCCCCACCGTAGCCACGCTCACACACCGGACTTGTTCGATCGAGTTCCAGCGCATCACCGGACCCGATCGGCCTGGCTCGCTAACATGCGGCACATGCCCATCAAACTCGAGAACGTCGGCATCACCGTTCACGACCTCGAAGCAGCGATCTCCTTTTTCGCCGACCTCGGCCTCACGGTCATCGGCCGTGACACGGTCAGCGGTGAGTGGACCGACACCGCCGTCGGCCTGGTCGGCAACCACGCCAAAATCGCGATGCTCCAGACTCCGGACGGCAACGGCCGCCTTGAGCTCTTCGAGTACATCCACCCCGACGCGATCGAGACGGAGCCGACCCGTCCCAACGAGATCGGCATGCACCGCGTCGCCTTCTCGGTCGACGACATCGACAAAGCTCTTGAGGTAGCCGCGAAACACGGATGCCATCCGCTTCGCGGCGTGGCCACCTACGAGGATATCTACAAGCTCACCTACCTCCGCGGTCCCAGCGGCATCCTCGTGATGCTCGCCGAGGAGCTGAAGAAGAACTGACGTCGAGCCGGAGGCGTCAGAGGCTTCCCTCCTCCGACTCCTCCGGCACCAGGGCCGCCAGCTCCCGCGCGACGCCCTCCACCGTGGGCGCAGCGAACAGCGACCGCAGCGGCAGCACGACGTCGTATCGCTGCCGCACCGTCTCCAGCATCCGGGTCGCGCGCAGGCTGTCCCCGCCGAGCGTGAAGAAGTTCTGCCGCCGTCCGACGGTCTCGACCCCCAGCAGTTCCCGCCACAGTGCCGCCACCGCCTGTTCCCACTCCCCTCGCGGCATCTCCGTGGCCTCGACAGGAGCCGGTGCCGCCAGCGAGGCAACCGCGGCCCGGTCGAGTTTTCCATTGGCGCTCAACGGGATCCGGTCCACCACGACGAGCCTGTCCGGGACCATGTGCGCGGGCAGCCGGGTACCGGCGTCGGCGAGCACAGCGTCCACATCGGACTCTCCGGTGATCACCGCGACGAGTCGCCGGTCCGCGCCCGTGCCGTGGACGGCGGCGACGGCTTGCGTGACGCCGGGGGCTTCGAGCAGTGCGGCCTCGACTTCGCCCAGCTCGATACGGTAGCCGCGGATCTTCACCTGCTGATCCCGCCGTCCCAGGAACTCCAGGGTGCCGTCGGGCCGGTATCGGCCGAGGTCGCCGGTCCGGTACCAGCGCGCGCCGCCGACCTCGACGAACCGGTCGGCGGTCAGGTCCGGGGCGCCGCGATAGCCGCGGGCGACCCCGGCGCCGCCGATCCACAGTTCGCCGGGCACCCAGTCCGGGCAGTCGCGGCCAAACTCGTCGACCACCCGGAAAGCCTGGTTGCGCAACGGTTTCCCGTACGGAATGGAGCGCCAGTCCGGATCGACCTCGGTCACCTCGGTGAAGTTCGACCAGATCGACGCCTCGGTGGCCCCGCCCAAGGCGACGAACCGGAGGTCGCCGGCCCGGCCGGGCAGATCGAGGCCGACCCAGTCGCCGGAGACCAGCACGAGCCGCAGCGAAGGCACCGAAGGCGCCACGACCAGCAACATGTCCAGCAGCGCGGGCACGGTGTTCCAGATCGTCACCCCGTGCTCGGTCACCAGCTCGTGCCAGCGCCGCGCGTCGCGGCGAGCGTCCTCGTCGATCGTGACGATGGCGCCACCCGCCGACAGCAGGCCGAACACGTCGTACACCGACAGGTCGAAGTCCAGCGCGGACACCGCGAGCACCCGGTCGTCCCGGCCGACGTCGAAGCGTGCGTTGATGTCGTCGATGGTGTTCAACGCCGCCCGATGGGTGATCTCGACGCCCTTCGGCTCGCCGGTCGAGCCCGACGTGAAGATCACGTACGCCAGCTCGTCGGGATCGGGGACCGCCGGGGTGGAAAGCGGCGCGAACGACATCGCGGCCGACGGCACGACGGCGACGGCCGTGCCGGCCCGCGACGTGTCATCGGTGATCGCCAGCCGGGCGTCCGCCAGCTTCAGGATGCGGTTGCGCCTGGCGGGCGGCTGGTCGACGCCGATCGGCACGTACGCGCAGCCCGCGGCGAGCACGCCGAGCACGGCGACGATCTGCTCCGGGCCCTTCGGCAGGACGACCGCGATCCGGTCGCCGGGCTTCGCGCCCTGGGCGATCAGCGCCGACGCCATCCGCAGGGCGCGTTCCGCCAGTTCGCCGTACGTCAGGCTCCCCACCAGCGCGACCCTGCCGGGGTCCGAAGCGGCTTGCCGGAAGAAGTCGGCGTGCAGGGCGCGGTCCGGCAGCGGGCCTTCCGTGGCGTTGACCGCCGCCCGCACCGACGCCTGCGCGGCGGGCAGCAGCTCCGCCACCGGGGCACGCCAGTCCTCGGTCGCCAGCAGGTCGATGAGCTTCAGGTACGCCTCGAACATCGCGTCGAGCAGCCCCGGCGGGAACAGTTCGTCGACGGCGTCCCAGTTGATCGCGATCCCGCCGTCGACCTCGGTGACCTGATGGTCGAGCCACACCTGCGGCGTCTGCGAGACACCCCAGACCTGATCGGCGAACAACCCGCCGGTATCGGCGGTGGCGAAGCCGAGCGCGCTCGTGAACACCACCGGCATGACGATCTCGGCATCACCAGTGGTCCGCGCGAGTTCTCGCCGCAGGTGTACCGCCGAGACGTCGCGGTGGTCCAGCGCCGCCCACAGTTCCTCCTGCACGCGGCGGACGCGATCCAGCCAGCCGTCGCCGCGCTCGGGCCGGTAACCGACGAGCAGCAGCGACGTGAAGTCGCCCATCACCCGGCCGATGTCCGGATGCACCTCGCGGCGGTCGAACAGCGTGAGGTTCAGGGTGAGGTCGGCGCGGGCGCTCCACCGGCCGACCACCTCGGAGAACGCGCTCAGCAGTACCGCGGACGGGGTCACGCCGTGCTCGCGTGCCAGATCGGTGATCCTCGACCACCGGCCTGCCTCGATGACGGCGGCGCGACGGCTGAAGCGCGGAACGCCGACCTCGGCCGGTTCCTTGGCCAGCGGCAATTGCGGCGCGGGCGGCAGCGTCGGCAGCTGCTCGTTCCAATACCGTTCCGCGGCCTCGGACGGTGGTGGCGTGGAGAGAACGTAATCGCGGAACGACATGTCGACAGGCGGCAGCTCGACGTCCGGGTTCTCGTACAGGGCGGAAAGTTCGGCGTAGAAGGTGAGGATGCTCAACGCGTCGAGCACCAGGTTGTCCATGCCGATCGCGAGCCTGGTCCGGGTACCTCGCCGTACCCCGCGAACCGTGAAGAGCGGCCAGGAAGACGGGTCGAACACCTGGTGCGACAACGACTCCCGCAGTGCCTCTGGCGGCTCGTCGGTCACTTCCACCGGCAGCCACGGCACTTCCGGCAAGATCCGCTGATCACCGTGCTCGTCGAAGATCGCGCGGAGCATTTCGTGCCGCCGGATCAGCTTGTCGAGCGCGATCTCCAGCCGTGGGACGTCAAGATCGTCGACGTCGTACTCACGATAGAAATGACAGCCGATACCGCCGAGGGTGAACCCGCTGTCGCGGCCGAGCCAGTAGGCGCGTTGCACCGGTGTCGGCGGGAACGGTTCGTGCCGGTTCGCCGGGTCCGCGACCAGCACTCCGCTGTCTACAGTGGACTTGTCGAGCGCGAGAGAAGCCGCGAAGTCCGCCAGAACCGGGGCGGCGAACAACGCGCTCAGCGAAACCCCGCTCAGGCCGTCGGAGCGCAGTCTGCCGATCAACCGCGTGGCCAGCAGCGAATCCCCGCCCAGCGCGAAGAAATCGTGCTCGCGGCCGATCTCGGACCCGGGCAGGATCTCGGCCCACGCGGCGGCGACCAGTCGTTCGATCTCACCTTCCGGGGCGGTGACCGAACGCTCGTCGCGGTGCTCGGCCAGCATCCGCCGTAACGCCGTGCGATCGATCTTTCCGTTTGCGGTCAGGGGAAACGCGTCGAGCGTGACGACGACGTCCGGCAGCATCGGCGTGGGCAGCCGTCGCGCGAGGAAGTCCGTGAGCCCCTCCGGAGTACCGACCACCGCGACGGCCAGCCGCCCGTCCTCGGTCACGACGGCGACGGCTTGGGACGCCTCGGGGTGTTCGGTGACCGCGGCTTCGATCTCACCCAATTCGATCCGGTGCCCGCGAAGCTTGACCTGATGATCGGCGCGGCCGAGGAAGTCCAGCGTGCCGTCCGGCAGGTACCGGGCGAGGTCACCCGTGCGATACCAGCGTGTGCCGTCGACCTCGACGAAGCGATCCGCCGTGCGGTCCGGATCGCCCCGGTAGCCGAGCGCGACACCGGCGCCGCCGATCCACAACTCGCCGGGAACCCAATCCGGCCTGTCCCGGCCGAGGCCGTCCACCACGCGGCAGACGACGTTGTCCAGCGGTGTCCCATACGGTACGCAAGTCCACTGTGGATCGACGGCCTCGACTTCGAGCACCGTCGAGTGGATCGCGGTCTCCGTCGTCCCGCCGAGACCGGCGAACCGGCAGCCCGGCGCGCGGGCGGCGAGCCTGCCGGGAAGATCCGTGGTGACGCGGTCGCCGCCGAGCAGCACCACTCGCAGTGGCAGCTTGTCGGTCACCAGCATCAGCATGTCCAGCAGGGCGGGGACGCAGTTGAGCACCGTCGCGTGATGCCGCCGCGCCAGCTCCGCCCAGACGGTCGCGTCCCGGCGGCCGGTGTCACGCGGGCAGATCACCGCGCCACCCGCCGACAGCGGACCGAAGATGTCGTACACGGAGAGGTCGAATTCCAGCGCGGACAACGCCAGCGTGCGATCCTCCGCGCCGATCTCGAAGCGGGCGTTGAGGTCGTCGATCGTGTTCGCCGCAGCACGATGTGAGATCTCGACGCCCTTCGGCTCCCCGGTCGAGCCGGAGGTGTAGATGACATACGCGAGTTCCGCGCCGAACTCGGGTCTCGCCAAGGGATCCCCGGACGAAGGGAGCGAGTCGAGTGCGAACCGGACGCCCGCCGACGAGAGAATGCGTTCGCGGCGCGCGGGCGGCTGGCCCACCCCGATCGGCACATACGCGCAGCCCGCCGCGAGCACCCCGAGCACCGCGACGACCTGCTCCGGCCCCTTGGGCAACGAGATCGCCACGAGGTCACCGGCCTCGGCTCCGCAAGAACGCAGATACCCCGCGACCTCCAGCGCCCGCGCGGAAAGTTCACCGTAAGTCATGACTCCATCGGTCTCCCACCACAACGCGGGAGCGCCGGGATTCGCCTCGGCGAGCGAGAAGAACGGTTCGTGCAGCGTATGCGCGGGCCGCTCGATCGTGGTGTCGTTGGCGACCGCGCGCACCTCGGCCTGAGACGACGGCAGCAACGGCGGTACCGGCTCCGACCAGGCCTCGGAACCGGCGAGCAGCCGGTCGAGCAACCGGCCGTAGGCGTCGAACATCGCCTGCGGGACACCGGGGACGAACGCGTCCTCGCGGACGTCCCAGTTCACCAGCAGACCGCCGTCGAGTTCGGTGACCTGCGCGTCCAGCCACACCTGCGGCCCCTGCGAGATGATCCAGACGGCGTCACCGAAACACTCGCGGACGTCGCGGGAGAACAACTCGCCCAGCCCGAGCGCGCTGGTATAGACCACCGGCGCGAGCACCTGTTCCCCGTGCGCCCGCGAAAGATCGCGCAGCACCTCGACACCCGAGTAGCCGGTGTAGGCGACGTCGGTGTGGAACCGGTCCTGCAGCCGCCGTGCCCGTTCGGCGAAGGTGCCCGGCACGCTTCCGTCCCACTCCAGCAGGACCGACGACGTGAAGTCGCCGACGAGGGCGTCCACGTCCGCGTGCAGCGGATCGCGGTCGAACAGCGGCAGGTTGAGCAGGAACCGGGGCTCGGCGCTCCACGCCGTCAGTGTCTCGGCGAACACCGCGGCCAGCGCCATGGCGGTGGTCAGCCCGTTCCGCCGGGCGCCGTTCTCCAAGGTCCGGACGTCGTCCGCGGTCAGCTTCCGGTGGTGCCGGGTCACCCGGGCGGTCTCGCCGAGCTGCCCGGCGACCGGCAGCTGCGGGGCGCCCGGCAGGGTCGGCAACCGGTCCCGCCAGTACTCCGCCCCAGCTCCCGCCCGGCGGCGCTCGGCCAGGTAACGCGGGTAGCTGTACTCCAGCGGCGGCAACGGCTCGCCCCGGTAGGCACGGGCGAGGTCGGCGAGCAGGACCCGCAGGCTCAGCGCGTCGGCCGCGACCATGTCGAGGTTGACGTGCGTCCGCGTGCGGCCTTCCGGCAGCAGCGACAATTGGACGTCGAACACCTCGCCCGCGCCGATGTCCATCCGGCGATGGGACAGCCGATCGCGAAGATCGTCCAGCACGGACAGGTCGGTGGCGTCACGGAAGTCGTGGACCCGCAGACCCGGCCAGCCACCCGGTTCGGCGATCCGCTGGGTGCCGTCGTCGTTGATCACCACCCGCAGCATCCCGTGCCGCGCGAGCACGGCGCGCACCGCCTGCTCCAGCCTGTCCGGCTCCACGCCGACGCCGTCGAATTCGTGGTAGAAGTGCGCCGCGACCCCGCCGAGCCGCTGCCCCGGCTCCCGGCCGACCCAGTAGGCGTGCTGCATCAGCGCCAGCGGGAAAGTACCCGATTCATCCACAGTGGACCGGCGTGCCGGTTCGGGTTCGGGAGTCTCGTCGGCGAGGAGTTTTTCCCACGCCGAAAGGGTCGGCGTGGTCACCAGGTCGGCGAACTTGACGTTCTTCCCGGCCTTCCGCCAGCCGCCTGCCAGCCGCATCATCGTGATCGAGTCCATCCCCAGCTCGATCAGGTTGTCGTCGGCGCCGATCTCGTCCAGTTCGAGCAGTTCGGCGACCTGCCCGCGCAGAGCTTCGAAAGACACGGAGAAGTCCTTTCTCACCAGGTGACGGGCATGGTCAGCGGCCCGCGGAAGAACGTCGCGGTCTTCCATTCGATCTCGCCCGCCTGCCGCAGGCCCGGCAGCCGGGTCAGCAGAGCCCGCAGGGCTTCCTGCAGTTCGATCCGGCCGAGCGGCGCGCCCACGCAGTGGTGGATCCCGTAGCCGAAGGCCAGATGTCCTTGGGCGTTCCGGTCCAGGTCGAGCTCTTCCGGTGCGGGGAACCGCGCGGCGTCCCGATTGGCCGCGCCGATCGACACGAGCACCGGCTCTCCCCGGCGTACCAGCGTTTCCCCGACTTCGACATCCTCGGACGGGTAATGCGCGAACATCGCGCTCGACGCCAGCGGGACGAACCTGAGCAGCTCCTCGACCGCGTCCGGGATCAGCTCCGGATCGGCGCGCAGACGCGCGAGCTGCTCCGGGTTCCGCAGCAGGACATGGAGGAAGTTCGGGATCTGCGACGCCGTCGCCTCGTAGCCGGCGACGAGCAGCGCGACACACAGCAGAATGAGGTCCTTTTCGGACAGTTCGTCGTCGGCGTCGCACGCCTCGACCAGCGCCGAGATCAGATCCTCGGTCGGTGCTTCCCGGCGCGCCGCGATGAGCCGCGTGAAGTAGCCTGCCAGCTCGCCGAGGTTGCGCTGCACCTCTTCCGGCGGGAGATCGGTGGCGAGCAGGGCGTCGTTCCACAGCCGGAACCGTTCGTGATCGCGCGCCGGCACCCCGAGCAGTTCGCAGATCACCGAAATCGGGATGGGCAGGGAGAAGTCCTTGACCAGATCCGCGGGCGCGCCGACGTCCTCCATCAGGTCGATCAGCTCGTTCGCCAGCCGCCGGACATGCGGCCGGAGCCGTTCGACCCGCTGCGGGGTGAACGTCTTCACCGCCAGCCCCCGGATCCTCGTCAGTTCCGGTGGGTCCATGGTCACGATCCCGCCGGGGATACGGGACAGCGTGCGCGGCGCGTCACGCCGGTGGGCCTCCGCCCGGCTGAAACGACGGTCGGCGAGGACCTGTTTGGCCTCCTCGTACCGGGTCACCAGCCAGGCGGGCTCGCCGAGCGGTAGTCGCACCCTGGTCAGTCCCGGCCGGTCGCGGGCGTCGGTGTAGCCGTCCGCGAGTTCCAGCCCGGTGAAGGTGTTGAAGGGATAGTCGAACGGCGTCATGAGCGGACCTCCTGTCCGAGTGCGGCGCGATCGACCTTGCCGAGGCCGGTGCGGGGAAAGGACTCGACGACGCGGACCCTGTCCGGAATCTTGAACGCGGCCACGCCGAGTCCGGTCAGATGCGCCACGAGATCGCGTCTGGTGGGCGGGGTGCCCTTGGGGATGACGAAGGCGCAGGTGCGTTCGCCCATCACGTCGTCGGGGACGCCGACGATCGCGACGTCGTGCACGCCGGGGTGGGTCAGCAGCAGGTTCTCGACCTCCTCGACCGGGACCTTGTCGCCGCCGCGGTTGATCACGTCCTTCACTCGCCCTTCGACGACGAGTTCACCGCCGGGCAGCCGCCGGACGAGGTCGCCGGAACGATAGAAACCGTCCTCGGTGAACGACTTCTTGTTGTGGTCGGCGGCCCGGTAGTAGCCGCGGATCGTGTACGGGCTGCGGACCTGCAGTTCCCCGACCTCGCCGTCGGCGACCGGGTTCCCGTCGCGATCGACCACGCGGACCTCGTCGTCCGGGCTGAGCGGACGCCCCTGGGTGCCGGTGATCAGCTCTTCGGGATCGTCGAGACCGGTGTAGTTGAGCAGCCCCTCGGCCATCCCGTACACCTGCTGGAGCCTGCAATCCAGACCGGTGCGGACCCGGCGCGCGGCCTCGTCCTTGAGCCGGGCGCCGCCCGCCTGGACCAGCCGCAGGCTGCTCAGCCGGACGCCGCTCTCCTCCGCCGCGTCCAGCCAGACCAGGACCAGCGGCGGTACGAGCGCGGTGGCGGTGATCTTCTCGCGCTCGATCAACCCGAAGGTCGTCTCGGGATCGGCCGTCGTGGTCAGCACCACCGTGCCGCCCGCCCAAAATGTGCCGAGGACGCCGGGACAGGCGAAGGCGAAGTTGTGCGCGGCGGGCAACGCGGCGAGATACCGGGTCCCGCCGTCGAATCCGGCCGCTTCGGCGCTGGCGCGCAGGTTGTAGTGGTAGTCGTCGTGGGTGCGCGGGATCAGCTTCGGCAGTCCGGTGGTCCCGCCGGACAGCAGGAGGACCGCGACATCACCGGGTTCCGGTTCCGGAATGTCCACAGTGGTCTCTCCGGCCAGTTCCCGGAACGCCGTGAACTCCTGAGGCTCCCCGACGATGAACACGTGCTCGACCCCGGTCAGCTTCCGCGCGAGCGGCCGATGGTCGAAGCCGCCGTGGACGTCCGGGGCGACATAAGCGACCGCTTCGGAGAGGTCGGCCAGATGCGTGATCTCGTTCTCCCGGTGCGGCGGAAGGGCCAGCACGGGCACGGCCCCGACCCGGAACAGGCCGAAGACCAGCGCCACGAACTCGGCGAAGTTCGGCAGGTGGACCAGGACCCGGTCGCCCCGGCCGATTCCCCTGCGGTGGAGGCCTCCCGCCACTTGCTCCGCCCAGGCGGCCAATTGTCGATAAGTCCACTTGCGGTCGCCGTCGACGAGTGCGACGCGCTCCGGCCACTTCGCGGCGCCGTCGGTGAGGATCGCGCCGAGCAGACGGCCCTGCCAGTACCCCTTGGCGCGGTAGCGGTCGGCGAACTCGGCCGGCCAGCCGGTGAAACCTTCCATGAACGGGTCCTTCGGAGAGTGAGTGAGTGAGTGACGGTGGCGGGTGGGTCGGGGTGGTGGGGGGGTGGGGGTTGAGGTGTTAAAGCGCAACGCCCACACCCACACCCCGGGACCGTCCACCCCCCCCCCGGCCCACCGGGC
>NZ_JBVIRO010000002.1:0-22227 GCF_055575975.1 Amycolatopsis sp. NPDC033938 | reverse complement strand
TGGCCGGCGCTTCGCCTTGGGTTTGTTGTTGGGGGGGGGGGGGGGGGGGGGGGGGTGGGGGTGGGGGCTTTTGGGGTTACCACCCCCAAACCCCCACCCACGACCCACTTGACCGATGCCCGCCCGCAGCTGCCCGGTTTGCGTGCGGCGAACACGCGGTGGCCCAGTGGTTCGAGCGGATGTCCGGCGGCGGGCAGGCCGTCCGCGCGGAGCAGCCCGGCGCGGTCGAGTACGGCGTTCCACTGCGGCAGGGTCAGGAAGCTGGCGCGGTTCTCCGCGCGGTCGTCGGCGGCGTCGGCCATCAGGAACGCCTGTGACGTCAGGATCCAGAACTCTTCGACGGTCGGTTCGGTGAGCAGCAGCCAGCCACCCGGCACGAGGAGTTCGGTCAGCCGGGCGACGGACGCGTCGGTGTCCTGCGCGGCGTTGAGTACCCCACCGCCGATGACGAGATCGAACGACTCCGGCGAGAAGCCCTGCTCCGCGATGGGGACGTCGATGTCGAACCGTCCGAAGTGGACACGCGGGTCACCGCTCAGCCGTTCCTTCGCCTGGTCCAGGAAGTAGGCCGAGACGTCGGTGTACAGGTACTCGACGTCGTCCAGCGCGGGGAGCACGTGGTCGGTGGTGGCACCGGTGCCCGCGCCGACCTCGAGGATCCGCACCCGCCGTCCCGCGGCGATCCCGGCGGCCAGCGCGCTCACCGCGTGGTGCTGGTAGCGGCCGGTCACGTTCTCGCGGTAGAGCGCCGCGGCGAGATCGGTCCGGCCCTGGGGGAACAGGAGGTTGACCGCCTGCTCTTGCCCGGTCAGCAGCTCGGGCAGCTTCCGCGCGTTGGCCATGGCGTAGTCGACGGTGCCCGCCGAGCCGACAGTGTCCAGCCACGCCTGCCGAGCCCGCTGCCAGGCGTTTTCCAGCGCCTCGTCCGAGAATTCGGCCGGGTTCGGCACCGGCAGATGGTCCTCGGTCAGCAGGCCCTCGCCCTTCAGGACGTCGAGCCAGCGTTTGAGCAACCGCCGATGACCAGGGGTGATGGCGAGGATCTCGTCCTCCGGCCGCCCCAGCACCGGGCGGAGCACGTTGAGCATCGACAGCAGCGCCGTCCGCCCGAAATCTTCGACGGCGGCGACGGCCGCGGGAAGATCGACATGCGCCAACGCCCGATCGGCGGCGGCACCGGCCGCGGCGACGTCGACCCGCACTTCCGGTGCCGTATGCCGGACGACCTCGACGCCGAACGTGTCCCGCACGGCATCGGCTTCCTGGTCGGTGAGCCATCCGGTGCTCTCGATCCGACGCAGTCGCGGCAGATCCGCGAGCAGCGCGGCTGGGTGCTCCGGCAGCTCTCGAAGCGTGGACGCGGGCAGGACGGCGTGCTCGGCACCGGTGCGTTCGAGATGCGCGAGCACCTTCGCGGGACTCCACTCGGCCGGGATCTCGTCCGTGGCCACGGCGACGAACAACCGTTGCCCCGCCACTGCGAGGGGAGAATCCGGTTCGGGCAGGACCTTCTCCAGGGTGAACCCGGCCGCCGCGAGTTCGGCCCGCCAACCGGATTCGTCGAGGAACGGCGCGCCCGCACGCCGATCCGCCATCCCCGGCCTGGGCTTTCCCTCGGGCGCGGACAGCAGGAACGCCATGGACGTCAGCAGGGCGTGGTTCTCGCGGCTGGACTCGGTGAACACCAGCTTGCCGCCGGGTTCGAGCACCCCGCGGATCCGGCGCAGAGTCCGGCCGAGATGCGCCGAGTTGTGCAACGCGTTCCCCGCGAACACCGCGGCCGCCGCCGTGACCCCCTGTGTGCCGAAGTCCTGGTCCATGTCGAGTACCGCCGTGGCGAACCCGGCGCGATCGCGGTAGCGCTCGGCCGCGGCGACGGTGAACACCCGCGACACGTCGGTGAACAGGTACTTTCCCTCCACGACCGGAAGAATCGCCGCGGTGGCGAGGCCTTCTCCGCCGCCGAGTTCGAGGACGTCGCCGATACCGCTGAGCGCGTCCGCGGCGGCCGCGTTGAGCTTCCGGGTGAAGACGTTGTCCTGGTAGGCGGCCAGTTCGGCGGCGCCGAACAGGTCGGGCAGCGTCACCCGGTCGGCCACCAGATCCGGCAGCCTGCCCAGCGTCACCCGGTGAAGCGCGGCCATCGCGGGCGGGAAGCCCAGCGCGGCATAGGCTTCCTCGAATTCGGGACCGGGCTCGACGGCTTCGGGCGCCGCGGGTTCGGCCGACAGCGCCGCCCGCCAGCGGTCGGCCAGCCATCCGTGCCGGGGAGCCGGAACGCGTTCGGACAGGGCCGCGGCCATCGCCCGCAAGCTGATCTCCTCGATCACCCGCAAGGCCTTGGGAATGTCTTCGCCGTTCACAGCGCGCCCTCCTCTTCCAGCACGAGACGGCTCAGCGGCAGGTCGAAGACGCGGGTGTCGGCGACGCCCAGTCCGGTCAGACCGTCCACAAGCGACTTCGGGTTCAGGACGTCTCCCGCGAAATACGAACCGGGCGGCACTTCGCCGCGTTCGAGCGCGGACACGGCCAGCGCGACGACGGCACCGGTCACCGCGCCGTTCCCCTTCGCCCGGAACACGGCGGTACGGCCGTCGGCTTCGGCGATCAGCACCACACGCGCTTCGCGTCCGGCGAGATCGAGACGGCTCGCCCGGCACAAGGCCGTCACCGCTTCCTCGCGGCCGAGGCCGTGGACCTGGTCGAAGGCCCGGCCGACGTGTTCGCCCGACAGCACCGTGTACCAGTCGCCACGGGTGACCCGAAGCGTGCGCGCGAGCCGTTCGGACTCCGGCGCGAGGTACGGCAACAGGGTCACCGGCTCCGGGAAGAACGGCAGCGTGACCCCGGCTTCCCGGGTCAGCGCCTTCGACCGTCGTTCGCCACGCCAGGCCGCCAACGCCTCGCCGTGACCGGCGGCGGCCGCGTGCAGGTAGTCCTCGGCGGCCGACCGGCTGAACAGGTCCGACACCCCGAGCCAGACCTTGAGGTCGTGGACTTCGGCGTCACGAGCCAGCCACCTGGGCAGTAGAGCGGTGAGCCCAGGCTGAAGACCCGCGGACAACAACGCTGTACGTCCATTGTGGACACGTACCGGCTCGTCCCCGGACGCGTCGACGTAGTGCGCATCTGCCCGCCGGGCCGCCTCGGCGACGCTGTCGCCGATGGCGTGCGCCGGTCCGGCGCAGTTGACCAGCACCTCGCATCCGGACGCGAACCGGTCCAGCGACGCCGGATCACGGAAGTCCGCTACGGCGGATCCGCCCGCGCGTACCGGGCCGATCCCGAGCCGTTCCAGGAAACCGGCCGCGTGACGGCCGACGTCGCCGGTCGCGCCCACTACCCCGATCACGCGCCGCCCACCAGACGCCAGCCCTGCGCGTCCCGGCGTTCCTGCCAGAAGCTCGTGTACCGGCCGCCTGCCGCCAGGAGTTCTTCGTGCGTCCCGGCTTCGGCGATCGTCCCGCCGTCGAGCACGAGGATCTGGTCGGCCGCCATCACCGTGGGCAGCTTGTGCGCGATGACCAGCAACGTCGATCGGTCCTTCAGCGAGCGCAGCGCGTTCTGGACGAACCGCTCGTTCTCCGGGTCGAGTGCCGCGGTCGCCTCGTCGAGCAGCACGATGGGCGCGTTCTTGAGCAGGGCCCTGGCGATCGAGACCCGCTGGCGTTCACCACCGGACAACGAAGTGCCGCCCTCGCCGACCTTGCTCTGCCAGCCGCCGGGCAGTCGTTCGACGATCTCGTCGACCCCGGCGAGTGTCGCCGCCTCGCGCACATCCTCGTCGGAGGCGTCCGGCCTGCCGAGCCGGATGTTCGCCTCCAGGGTGTCGTCGAACAGGTAGACGTCCTGCATCACCACGGACAACTGCGCCATGAGATCCACAGTGGACAGATCGCGGACGTCCGCGCCGCCGACCGAGACCACACCTTCGTCGACGTCGAAGAACCGCATGACCAGCCGCGTGATGGTGGTCTTGCCCGAACCGGAGGCACCGACGATCGCGGTCATCGTGCCCGGCGGGATCCGCAACGAGACGTCACGCAGCACCGGCTCACCCTGCCGGTAGCCGAAGGTCACCCCACGCAGGGCGACCTCGCCGGGTACCGCGCCCGGCCGTGATTCCGCCGGTTCCGCCAACGGCTTCTCGTCGAAGATCGCGGCGAGGCGGCGCAGATCGTTGGCGGCCATGCGCAGCATCCCGCTCTGCCCGGCGAGTTCGCCGAGCGGACCGGTGAAGCGGGCCGCGAGCGCGAGCAACGCCACCAGCACCACCGGATCGATGGACCCGCTCGCGGCGAGCGACACCCCGATCGCGATCAGCGCGGCGAACGCCAGTTGCGCGGCGAGCCCGCTCGCGAGCAGCCGGGGCGCGGTCCTGGCGAGCATGCCGCCCCACTCCTTGCGCTGCGTTTCGATGGCGTCGTCGAGCGGCGCGTAGCCGTTGGCCGTGCGGCCGAAGGCACGCAACGCCTGCTGGGTGCGGGCGAATTCCACGACCCGGCTGCTGGCCACGCTGCTCGCCGCGTCGGTCCGTTCCTCGGACCGGCCGACCGAGGTCGCCGCCCAGCGGTGGACGACGTACAGCACCGGCGCGCACAGGACGGTGGCCACGGCGAGCCGCCAGTCGAAGAAGAACATCGTGACCGCGACGGTCGCCGGCGTCACGATCCCGGTGGCGACCGGGGTGAGCAGATGCGCGGTGACACTGGTGACCATCAGCGTGCCGCCGGTGGCGCTGCGGGAAAGCCTGCCGACCTTCTCCGAGGAGAACCAGCCGAGCGGGAGGCTGGCGACGTGGTCGCCGAGCCTGGTGTGCAGGCTGGTCAGCGTGACCAAGGACAGGGCGAACCCCTTCATCGCCTGCTGATAGTGCGCGACACAGGCGAGGACGACGATCACCGCCGTCACCAGCAGCCTGCTCCACGCGTCACCGGGTGTGCCGCCCAGCAGCGCCTGGAGCACCGGCACGAGCGAGGCCATCGCGAGCCCTTGCAGCACGGCATACCCGGCCAGCCACGCGAAGTAGACGCGCAGTGAGCGGCGATGCTCCGGCCCCATGATCGCCTGCAGATCCCTGATCATCGGACGCCCTCCTCGGCACCGGCGTGCGCGTGCCACATCCGGGCGTAGCGCCCGTCTTCGGCCAGTAGTTCTTCGTGGGTGCCGGATTCGGCGATCTTCCCGCCGTCGAGCACGGCGATCCGGTCGGCTCCGGCGATGGTGGCCAGCCGGTGCGCGATCACCAGCACCGTGCGGCCGCGGGCGAGGGTGGACAGCGCCTGCTGGATCCGCGCCTCGGATTCCGCGTCGGCGTAGGCGGTCGCCTCGTCGAGTACGAGCACCGGGGTGTCGGCGAGCAGGGCCCGCGCGATCGAGATCCGCTGTGCCTCACCACCGGAGAACACCGCGTCCTCCCCGACCACCGAGTCGTAACCCCGGGGCAGCGCGAGGATCCTGTCGTGGATCCGGGCCGCTTCGGCGGCGGCTTCGACTTCGGTGTCTGTCGCTTGTGGACGGCCGAGCCGCAGGTTGTCGGCGACGGTGCCGTGCAGCAGTTGGACGTCCTGCAGGACGAACCCGACCTTGCGGTACAGCACCTCCGGCGCGATCCTCCGGACGTCGACCCCGCCGAGCCGCACCGCTCCGCCGGTGACGTCGTAGAACCGGGGAACCAGTTTCGCGAGCGTCGACTTCCCCGCGCCCGAACTGCCGACCAACGCGGTCACCGTGCCGGGACGGCAGACCAGGCTGACGTCGGCCAGCACGGTCTCGCCTTCGTTGTAACCGAACGAAACGTGCTCGAACTCGACCAGGTGTCCCTGTGGCTCCTCGGGTTTCTCCGCGACCGGCAACACCGGGGTGTCCAGCAGCGCCGTGATCCGTTCCGCGGCCGCCTCCGCCTTGCGCTGGGCGGTGAACCCGCTGTTGAGGGTGAGCAAAGTGGACGGGATGATCATCGCCACCAAAACTTCGGCGAGGACGTCGACCGGGCTCACCCAGCCCTGTGAGACGAACCAGGTCCCGCCCGCCAGGCTCACCAACGCGATCACCGGCGCCGAAAGCGCGAGCGACGTCAGCGCTTCCAGTTTGAGGATCGGGCGGACCCAGCCGGCGTAACGCTCGCCGTAGTCCACGACGGCCCGCCGGTAACCGCGATGTGCGCGTCCCGCCTGACCGAACGCCTTGACCACGGTGATGCCGTGCACGAACTCGACGATCGCCGCGCTCACCTTCGCGAAACCCGAGTCGAGCTCCCGCATCTTGTCGGCGAATCCACGCATCATCGAGGCGTAGGCGACCAGGTAGATCGGCAACGTGACGATCGCGAGCAGCGCGAGCCGCCAGTCCAGCCAGCACAGGTAGGCGACCCCGCCGAGCGGCAGCACGATCGCGCCGGTCATCTCGACGTCGTGGTGCGCCACGAGGTGGTGCAGCTCCTCGACGTCGTCCTGCGCGGCCTTGCGCACCTGCCCGGAGGTGACGTCGGTGTACCAGCCGAGCGGGACCGCGCCGAGCCGGTCGACCATGCGGCGGCGCAGGAGCGCCTGCAGCCGCGCGTCGGCGACGTGGGTCAGCCCCAGCGCGAGCATGTTCAGCAGCGCTCCCGTGATCAGCGCCGCCACGATGACGACCGCGACCGTGGTGAGCCGCCCGATGTCGGCCGGGCCGTCTTCCAGGAGGACCCGCCCGAATTCGGCGAGCCCGGCGAACGGGACGAGGGTGGTCAGCGAACCGGCGGCGCCGACGAGCACGCCGAGCCTCGTCAGCCCGGCGACGGGCTTCCGCAGTTCCTTCAAGGGGGTCACGCGGTCACTCCCGAGGTGATGGCGGCGCCGAGATGGGCCACGACGACGTCGACGTTCGGCGGTTCGATGACACTGAAGTGGTTGCCTGGCACGTCGAGCACGGTGAACTCGCCGAGGCAGGTCTTCTCCCAGAACGGCGCCGCGAGATGCCCGACCCCGGCGGTGACGCCGAACGACTGCTGTTCGGTGGCCCGCAAGAAGGTCATGTCACCGACGTACGGTTCGGGGTCGTACCTGGCCGCGCGCATGCTGTGACGGCAGACGCGGAACAGCGCGGGGACCAGCTCGGGGTCGACCGGGATCCCGGCCTGTTCCGAAGCCGCTTCGGCGTATTGCGCGAGCCGGGTGTCCTGGTCCAGTTCGTGCCGCCGCCGGACGGCCGCCGCGACCGCTTCCAGGCCGGGGTCGCCGGTGAGCGCGCCCATCGCCCCGGCGGGGACGTTCCGGTCGTGGTCGGTCATGAGCTTCTCGATCGCCCGGTAGACGTCGGCACTGTCCACATCGGATCCGAAGACGGCGGCGACCGGATCGAGGTTGAGGTTCGGGACGAAGATCGCCTCGAACGCCAGCTCCTCCCCGGTTTCGAGGAACATCGGGATGCTGTCGACGAGGGTCAGGTCGTCGACGGGGACCCCGCGTTCCAGCAGCCGCCGGGCGACCTCGGTGGCCAGCAGGCCGCCGAGGCAGTAACCGATCAGCTGGAACCGGGTGTGCCCAGCCGCGAGCAGGCGATCGGCGTAATCGTCGGCGACCCGGCCGATCAGCTGTTTCGGGTCGATCTCGCAGTAGGCCTCCTGATCGGCGACGGCCACCCCGATCACCGGCCCGAGTTCCTGCGCCGCCAAGGCTTTCCCGAGCGACTGGAAGTAGTCGAGGGTGCCGAGCGCCGCGTGGAACAGCACCCGCGCCGGGCCCTCTTCCCCGCCACCGAACGAGATCAGGAGCGCGTTACCCGATCTGTCGGAATCTTCCACAGGTGTGGACAACGGTTGTGCACGCAGGGCTCTGGCCAGCGCGGACACCGTCGGCTCGTTGAGCATCTGACGCAGCAGCGTGTCGTAGGTGAACGGCCCGGCCTCCGGGATCTCCTCACGCAACCGCCCGGCGACCCTGGCGAGCACGAGTGAATCGGCGCCCCGGTCGTAGAAGTTGTCGTCGCGGCCGATCCGCGGCAGCCCGAGCGCCGCCGCCCACAAGGCGGTGAGCCTGCCCTCGAGTTCGTCCGGCGGGCCGTCCTCGGCGGCGAGGTCGTCGTCGGCCAGGGCGGGCCGCCATCCGGCGAGCGTCTTGCGATCCACCTTGCCGTTGCCGGTGAGCGGCAGTTCGTCGACGACCTGGACGTGCGCGGGGACCATCTGCGCGGGAAGGCGTTCGGTGAGGAACGCGGTGAGGTCGTCGGCGGTGATGTGCCGCCGGTCGGCCTTGACGCGGGCCGCGAACAACCGCATTCCCTGCGCGGCTTGCGGATGACCGTCGGCGGGAAGAACGAGGTCGGCGTCGACCAGATCCAGCCAGTCCTCTGTGGACAGAAGCGGGGTCGCGCCGGTGCGGTGGTCGCCACCGGCGGGTTCCATCATGAAGCCCTGGGTCAACAGGATGTGCGGGTGTTCCCCCGTCGGTTCGGTGAACACGAGCCAGCCGCCCGGAGCCAGGAGTTCGGTCGCCGCGGCGACGGCGGAAGCCGGGTCGCGCGTGCTGTTCAGGACTCCCGCGCAGAGGACGACGTCGAACGAGTTCGGCGCGTAGCCCTGCGCCCGGAATTCCTGGTCGAGGTCGAACAGACCGAACCGGGCACGCGGGAACTCCTCCCTGGCCGGGGTGAGGAAGAACGGCGTGAGGTCGGTGAAGAGGTAATCGACGTCGAAGCCTTCGAGCATCGGCAAGACCGCCGACGTCGTCGCGCCGGTACCCGCGCCCGCTTCCAGGATCCGCAGCGGCCGGTCGCTCGCCGCCGCGAGCCGGTTCAGCAGCGCGGCGGCGCCGTGGTTGAGGTAGCGGGTGATCGTGTCGTCACGGTAGATCGCCCGTGCGGTGTCCAGTCTTCCCTCGGGGAACAGCAGCTCGAACGGGTTCTGGTCGCCGTCCAGCAGGGCGTGGATGTGCTCGACGTGGAGTTCGTGATAGCGCACGAACTCAGGCGTCGCCAACCCCTGTTCGACCTGGCGCCAGGCTTCGGCGACCAGTTCGGAACCAGCCTCGGCGACGCGGGTGTAGCGGCCGTCGAAGGCGAGTTTCCCCGCGTCGGCGAGGAGAGCGAGCCAGCGGCGGACCAGCCAGTGGTGCTGTTCGTGGATCCTCGCCGTTTCCAGTACACCGTCGGCGTCCTGCGGATGCTCGAACGCGCCGCGCTCGGTCAGCGCCGTGAGCATGGACAGCAGCGCGGCCTCGTGCAGCTTCGCGACGTGCTCCCCGACTTGGCTCTCGTCGATGCCGGTGACCTGACGGTCGGCGAACTTGCGGACCGTTTCGGCCAGTCGTGGCGGGACTTCGTCCTTTTCGGACCGTCGAGCGGGTTCGGCGAAACCGAGCAGTGCGCGTTCACCGTGCCGCTCGCCGGTGAGCACGACGGCGGCGGCGCCGACGTCCTCGTGCGAAAGCAGCGCGGACTCGACCTCGCCGAGTTCGATCCGATGTCCACGCAGCTTGACCTGATCGTCTTCACGACCCAGGAATTCGATCTCGCCGCCGGGCAGGTACCGGCCGAGGTCGCCGGTGCGATAGAGGCGGACCCCCTCGTGCGTGAAGAATCTCGACGCGGTCAGTTCTTCGTCCCCGAAGTAGCCGAGCGCGAGACCGGCTCCGGTGATGTACAGGTCGCCAGGAGTCCAAACCGGACAGTCTTGATAGGACTCGTCGAGAATACGGAAGCCCTGATTGGCCAGCGGCTTTCCGTACGGAATGCTCGTCCACTCCGGGTCGACCCGGTCGATGGGGTGGTAGATGGACCAGATCGCGGCCTCGGTGGCGCCGCCGAGGCTGACCAGTTCGACGTTCGCCGGCTTCGAGATCTGCTCGGGTAGTGTGACCGGGATCCAGTCGCCGGAAAGCAGCGCCAGTCGCAGGCTCGGGATCGCCAGCGGCTCGGAGTCGAGATAGTTGGCCAGCATCTGCAGCTGGGCGGGCACCGAGTTCCACACCGTGACGCCGTGGTCCGCGACCAGCCGCGCCCAATGCGACGGGTCACCGGGTCGTCCCGCGTCCGGCAGGACGAGACTCGCGCCGACCGAAAGCGCGCCGAAGATGTCGTACACCGAGAGGTCGAACCCGAGCTGCGCGAGTCCGAGCACGCGGTCGTCGCCGGTGATCCCGAATCGGCGGGTGATGTCTTCGATGGTGTTCAGCGCCGCGCGGTGCGTGATCATCACGCCCTTCGGCTCACCGGTCGAACCGGAGGTGTAGATCACGTACGCCAGCGCGTCCGGATCACCCGGTGGCGCGACGGGGATTTCCTCGGCGGGCTGGAGCGTGTCGACGTCGATGACCTCGACGCCGTCCGGCCGGGCGACCCACGATTGGCTGAGCGCCACGCGGACTCCGGCCGAGGCGAGGACCTTTTCCCGGCGCAGCGCGGGTTGCGTCGTGTCCACCGGCAGGTAGGCACCGCCTGCCAGCAGGATGCCGAGCACGGCGGCGATCTGCTCCGGCCCCTTGTCCATCACCACGGCGACACGGCCCAGTTCCTTGCCGCGCAACGCCTCCGCGACCGCTCCCGCCCGGCGGGCGAGTTCGCCGTAGGTCAGGGTCCCGGCCGGGCCGGTGATCGCGATCGCGTCGGGCTCGCGGACGGCACGGGCGAAGAACTCCTCGTGCAGCGACGTCTCGGGCAGCGGTGCCGCGGTGTCGTTCACCGCCGCGCGTTCGGCGACCTGCCACTCCGGCAGCGGAACCGGACCGGTGCCTTCCCAGCCGTCGCCGGTCGCGGCCAGGTCGCGCAGGAGGGTTTCGAACGCGGCGAACATGTCGGCGACCAGACCGTCCGGGAAGATCCCCTGCCGGACGTCCCAGCTGATCGCGATCCCGCCGGCGTCGTCGGTCACCTGGCAGTCGAGGAACACCTGCGGTGTCTGGGTGATGCCGTATCCGGCGGGCCGGTCACTCGAACCGAGACCGATCCCGCTGGTGAACACGACCGGCATCAGCGCGGCCTCGCGACCACGGCGGCGGGCGATCTCCCGGACCACCTCGACCCCGGAGAACAGCCGGTGGTCCAGATCGGTGAACAGCTGCTCGGCCAGTCCGCGGGCACGTTCATGGAACGCCTGTCCTGCCTTGTTTTCCACCGCGAGGAGGGTCACGGAGGTGAAGTCGCCGACGAGCATCCCGACCTGCGGATGCGACGGCCGCCGGTTCAGCAGGGTCAGGTTGAGCCCGAACCGGGGACGGCGTGACCAGCGGCGGAGCACGTCGGTGTAGGCGGCGAGGACCACGTTCGACGGCGTGAGGCCGTACTGTTTCGCCCGTTCGCACAACGCCGTCCAGGTCGAGGCGTCGAGCCGGGTGTGGTGCCGGTCGAACCGGACCGGCCCGGCGCTCTCCCCCGGTTTCCTCGGGAGGTCGGGGGCGGCGGGCAGGTCGTCGACGCGGTCCTGCCAGTACTCGCGATCGCGGCGGTACCGGTCGGTGTCACGCAAGGCCCGCTCGGCCAGCAGGTGGTCGCGGAAGGTGATTTCGAGCGGCGGCAGCTCCGCATCGGGATCGGCGAGGAGCGTGTCGAGCTCCCCGAGCAGGATCCCGGCGCTCGCCCAGTCCGCGATCAGCGAATCCATGGAGATGTGCAGCGTGCCGGGGGTGACGTGCAGATCGAAGAGCGGCCAGCGAGTGGTCTCGTAGACGCGGTGGCCCAGCTCCGCGCGGACCGCGAGCGGGTCCTGCGAGTAGCCGACGCGGAAGCGCGGCACCTCGGGCAGGACGTGCTGGTAGCCGTCGGGCTCGACGACCGCCCGGAGCATGTCGTGCCGCGCGATGAGGACGTTCCACGCGTCCTCGACGCGCTGGTGATCCAGGCCTGGGTAGGCGACTTCGAGGTAGCCGTGACACGCGACTCCGCCGTACCCGAAGGGATCCTGCCTGCCCAGGAGGTACGCGGTCTGGACGTCGGTGAGCGGGAACGGCTCGTGGCGGGCCTCCGCGTCGTGGGTGATGGCCTTCTCGTCGGTTTCGAGGAGCGCGAGGATCGCGGCCTTGTTCGCTTTGAGGGTCGCCTTGTGCGCGTCGGTCAGGACTCCGCGCGGGGCGCGGAACTTCAGCTGCCCGGCCTCGGCCCACAACCGGACGCCCAATGCGCGCAGCTCGTCGATGATCTGCTCGGTCATACCAGCGAAGCTCCTTGTTCGGTTCGGGACGGGTCGGTCAGCAGGCGGGTGATCACGCGGTCCGGATCAGCTCCTTCCGGCACCAGTTCGGCGGTCGGGGCGGTGAGCACGGAACGGCCCGCGTGCAGCACCAGCAGACGGTCCGAAGTGGACACCGCGACACCGGCGTCGTGCGTGATCAGGACGACCGCGAGGCCGAGCCGCGTGCGGAGTTCGTTCAGCAGGGTGAGGACTTCCGCCTGGGTATCGGCGTCGAGTGCGGAGGTGACCTCGTCGCAGATGAGGACTTCCGGTTCCGCGGCCAAGGCTCTGGCCAGCGCGACACGCTGCCGTTGCCCACCGGACAGTTCGCCCGGCAGCCTTTTGTCCATTGTGGAGTCGAGACCGACCGCTTCGAGTAGTTCGGCGACCTTGGTGTCCTGCTCCTCGCGGTACTTGATTCCGCGCAGCAGCCGCATCGGACGGGTGAGCGCGGTCCGGACGGTCTGGCGCGGATGCAGGGCCTCGGCCGGATTCTGGGCCACGAGGGCGATCGCGGCTTTCTGGCGCTTTTCGCGATCGCGGACGTCGGGCTTGAGCGGATCGTCGTGGAGCGTGACGGTTCCGGTGCCGGGGCGGTGGAGGCCGGCGAGGCAGCGGGCGAGGGTGCTCTTACCCGCTCCGGAGACGCCGAGGACGGCGAGGCACTCGCCTCGGCCGACGGTGAGGTCGACGTCGGTGAGGACCGGGGTTCCGCGATATCCCGCGGTGAGCTTTTCGGCCCTCAGGACCTCGATTGAGGCGCCCGCGCGCGCTAGGAAAGGTCCTTTCCTGGCAAATTTTGCAAGGAAAGGACCTTTCATTGCACTCTCGGGACCGGAAACCCGGCCCCCGTCGAGCACCAAGACCCGGTCCACCAGATCCCGCGCCGTCGCCAGATCGTGCGTGACCCACAGCAGCGAGACACCCTCCGCCCGCAACCGTCCGATCTCGGCGAGCACCTCCGCCTTGGCGAGGAGGTCCAGCGCCGTCGTCGGTTCGTCCAGTACCAGCAGCCGGGGTGAGCGTGCCAGCGCGACCGCGAGCGCCACCCGTTGCTGCTGCCCGCCGGAAAGCTGGTGCGGGTATCGGCGCGCGAGGCTCGCGGGCAGCGCGACCCGGTCCAGCAGGGTGTCGACGAACTCGCGTGGCACCCGGCGTCCGGCGGCGCTCCGCAGGATGGACGCGACCCGCGCGTACGGGTTCAGCAGCGAACCCGGGTCCTGCCCCAGGTAGCCGACCGGGCCGGTGACCTCGACCGTCCCCGCGGTCCGCCGGACACCGGGCCGCTGATGCCCGAGCACCGCCAGCGCCAGCGACGTCTTGCCCGCGCCCGACGGCCCGGACAGCGCGACGGCTTCGCCCTCGGCGATCGTCAGCTCGACACCGGCGAGGATCTCGGTGTCCCCCGCCGACAACCGGAGACCGGAGACGCGTACCAGGCTCATGTGAGTCGCTCCGCGGTCCGGTTGGCGGCCACGGCCAGGATCGCGATCCCGGCGACCGGGACGAGCAGCGCCCACGGTTGCAGCGCGGCGCCGGGCAGGGCCTCCACGATGAGCAATCCCCAATCCGAGTCCGAAGTGCTGAGGCCGAGGAAACCCGCCGCCGCGACGAGGTAGACGGCCGTGACGAACCGGACGCCGAGGTCGGCGGCCAGCGGACCCGCCACCAGCGGCAGGATTTCGCGGCCCAGCAACCAGGTCCACCGCTCGCCCCTGGCGATCGCGGCTTCGACGTGCGCCCGGCCGCGGACCTGTTCGGCGGCCGCCCGCGCGACCCTTGCCGACAGCGGGATGCTCGCCAGCGCGACCGCGAGGATCAGCCCGGCGCGGTTCGGCACGGCGGTCAGCACCAGCAGCGACAGCAGGATCGGCGGGACGGCGGCGAGGGTGTCGAGCGGCCGCGTGAGCACCGGCTCGACCCAGCGGCGGCGGGCCAGCGCGGTGAACAGGCCGATCGCGGCGCCCAGGCCCGCGCCCGCGAACGCGGACACGAAACTCGTCAGCAGGAGGGGCCTGCCGCCGTGGAGCACGCGGGAGAGCACGTCACGGCCGAGGTGGTCGGTGCCGAAGAGCCCACCGGTGCCCGGCGGCGAGTAGGGCGGGGCGACCGGCGCGGTCGCGGAATGCGGGGCCAGCTCCGGTCCGAAAAGGACGATCGCGAGCAGCAGGATCCCCGCCGCGAGGAGGACACGACGGATCATCGCGCGCCTCCCGTCCGCAGGCGAGGCGTCAGCAGGACGACGGCGACGTCGGCGAGCAGCAACGCCAGCAGCATCAGCGCGCCCAGGACGAGCACGACGGCCTGCACCACCGGCAGGTCCCCGGTCTGCACCGAGGACACCAGCAGCTCGCCGATCCCCGGGTACCCGAAGACCTTCTCCACCAGCACGGCCCCGCCGACGAGCGCGACACCGGTGACGAGCCAGACCTGGACCGCGACCGGCAGCACCGCCGGGACGACGAGCCGCCTGGCCAGCACCGGCCAGCGCACCCCGTTGAGCCGTAGGAACTCCGCCTGTGGACCCGCAAGCGTTTGCGCCGCCGCACCGCGGATGACGCGGACCGCGTAGGCGGATCCGGCCAGCACCAGACTCGCCACCGGAAGCACGAGCACTTCGGGATACGCGAGCGGGCTCGCGCCGGCGGGCAGCAGGGACACCGCCGGGAACCACCGCAGTGTCACCGCGAACAGCAGCACCAGCCCGCCCGCCACGACGAACTCCGGAACGGACACCATCAGCAGCGCTCCCGCCGAGATCGTCTTGTCCGCGACCCGGCCGCGTCGCCAAGCCGCCCACACCCCGAGTCCCAGCGACAGCGGCGCCAGCAGCAGGACGGCCAGCCCGGCGAGCAACGCGGAGTTGCCGACGCGGTCCGAAAGCAGCTCGGTCACCGGCCTGCCGTTCGTCGACACACCGAGATTTCCGCTGAACAGGCCCGAGACCCACTCGGCGTACCGCACCGGCAGCGGCCGGTCGAGGCCGAGCTGGGCGCGTAGTGCGGCGGCCTGCTCCGGGGTCGCGGAGATCCCGAGCCTGCTCGTGACCGGGTCGCCGGGCAGGAGATCCACCCCGGCGAACACCAGGATCGACAACGCCGCCAGCATGCCGAGCCGGGTCAGGAGCTTGCGCGCGAAACTGCTCACGCCATACCGGCCTTCCCCAGGTACGGGTACTTGGCCTGGTCCCGCACGGTGATGCCGGCGACGGACTTCCGTGCGAGGCTCAGCACGTCCGCCTGTCCCCAGACGACCGTGTTGCCGCGGTCGTACATCACGTCCTGCACCTCGGCCCATGCCTTGGCGCGCGTGCCCTCGTCCGTACTGGCGATCCCCGTGCCGAACGCCGCCTTGAACCGCTCGTCGGGGAACGCCAGGCCGGGGAACCCGGCGAGCCTGCCGTACATCACCGCGAGCGGGACGGCGCCGCTGGAGAACGCGACACCGTGCGCGGCGGCCACCGCCTCGGGCCGGAAGAACTCGGCCGGGCCGACGATCTGCGGCTTCACCACGAGACCGATCGCCTTCAGCTGCTCGGCGAGCAGCTGGGTGGAGGCGTTGTAGCCGATCTCGTATTCCGCCGTCCGGATGGTCACCTCCGCGCCCTCGGCCCCGGCCTCGCGCACGAGCGCGCGTGCCTTGTCGAGGTCACGGGCGAGCGGTTCCTTGGCGGCGAAGTACTTCGCGCCCGCGCAGAGCAGGTCGTTGCCCACCGCTCCGTAGCCGAGCAGGATGGTGTCGACCAGCGCCTGCCGGTCGATCCCCAGCCGGACCGCCTTGCGGACGCGGGGATCGTCGAACGGCTTGAGCGTGGGGTTGAGCACGAACCCGAAAGCGGTGCGGTGATCGTCCCCGGCCGTGCGGATCTCGAGCTCGGCGCTCGCGACACCGGTTTTGGCCGTGGTGAACGGGATGTCCCCGGCGAAGTCGGCCTGGCCGGTGACGACGGTGTTCACCTTGGCCTGCGGGTCGGTGAGGCTGAGCAGCACCAGTTCGTCCGCCGGTGCGGCACCGCCCCAGTAGCCGTCGAACCTGGCGAGACGGGCTTCCCGGCCCGCCTCGAACGCCGTCACGCGATAGGCGCCGGTGCCGACGGTGGTGGCCGCGGTGAACGACGTCGCGCCGTCCTTGACGATCTTCGCCGGGAAGGCGGCCAGGAACAGCGCCGGGTCACCGAGTGCCTGTTTGGTGGGCACTTCCAGAGTCAATGGATCCCGCACCCGCACCGCCACCGAGTCCACAAAGGACCCCAGTTGACTCGGGTAGGCCCGCTCCGGCGCGGACATGTACCGGAAGCTGTAGGCGACGTCCTGCGCGGTGAACGGCGCCCCGTCGTGCCAGCGGACTCCCTCCCGCAGCCGCAGCACGAACGAACGGCCGTCCGGCGCGGGTTCGGCCGCCAGCGCGAGCCCTGGTACGACCTCGGCCTTGTCCAAAGTGAACAGTGAGTCGAAGAGGACGTCGTGACGGACGAAGTCGATCGGTGATCCGCCGGTATAGGGGTCGAGGCTCTCCCCCGCGCCACCACCGGTGAACACGGCCTTCAGCACTCCGCCACGCCTGGCGGCCGAGGTACCGGCTCCGGCGACCGGCGCGGTTACCGGTCCGGAAGCACCACAGGCGGCCAGCAGGAATCCGGCTCCGGCGACTCCGGCCGTCCGGAACAGGTCGCGGCGGGTGAAGGACATGGTCGTACTCCTGTGTTTCTCGGGGTGGATCAGTGGATTTCGGCGCCGTGCAGCAAAGCGGGGTCGAGCGGACCGGACAGGCCTTCGAGCTCGACCGCGCGGACCCGCGTGGTGGCGGCCTCGGTGACGGCGAACGCCGGGTCGCCGCCGGTGATCCGGTCGAAGGCGGGACGGTCGGCCGCGGCGACGTCGATCACGACGGTGCGCAGGCTTTTCGCGCCGTTCGGATGGTCGACCTTCGGCGGATACTGCGGCGGGTCATAGGGACTCACCAGGAACGGAAGCCGAGACGCGCGGGGGTAGGCGAACTGGAACCGGGTCTGTTCGCCGTCCGGTTTGGTGCGGGTCCAGCGCACCGCGCGGCCCGTCGGGACCCCCGCCGCCCGCAACGTCTTCAGCGGGCCGGCGAGGTCCGGCTCGTCGATCAGCACGGCGACGTCGCAGAATCCCTCGTTCGCCAGTGCCCAGCGGGTCATCCGCACCCCGGAGCCGCGACCGAAGGCGAACTCGATCGGCCACTTCAGCCGATGCGCGCCCGGTGGTGTGGTGAGCAGTTCGATGATCGGCCCGTCTTCGAACCAGATGTGCGCGTGTTTGGCCTTCTCCTCCGCGCTGGCGTAGTCGACGACGAACCCCAGGTCACGGAAATCGCGCACGGCCTGATGCAGGTCGTCGACCTTCAGCAGGACATGACTGCAGCGGGCCATCGTCACTCCTTTGTGGACAAAGCGGTCAGTGGGATCTCGGCCGGGACACCGGGAGCGATCAACTCGGGCAGCCCGATCGCCGTGGTGAGGTCACGCCAGGCCGTCGAGACCCCGAGCGCCCATTGCCCGGCCGCGGCGCGGCGCGACGGTTCGTCGATGTCCCGGCACAGTTCCCGCAGGCTCTCGGCGACCGCGTCCGGCCAGAGATCGGCGAAGACGTCGTGGTAGGTACCGGGTTCCTCGTCGCCCAGCGGCACGGTGGTCGTGACACCGAGACGTTCGGTCCCGGGCCCGGCCATCACCAGCCGTCCGGTCTCGTCGCGTCCGGCGTGCAACCTCGGATTCCACAGCACGGGTCCGTGAGTGTCGGCGAGAGTGAGCACGCCGCCTTCGACACCGAGCGAGATCCGGTGCAACAGGAAGGAGTGGTTGTCCGCGTCGTCCGGATCGACCTGGTTCTGCACACGCAGGGTCACCGGGATCCCGCCGACGACGGCGTGCAGGGTCTGGAACGGTTGCGGCGCGGCGAGATCGGCGAACGGGAACGGCTGGACCGCGCCGAAGGCCCATGGCCGCAACCCGCCAACGGCCCGGCCGAGGACGTCGAGCAACGGATAAGCGACCTGACTGTTGCAGGCGGCGTCGACGAAGGCGATCTCCTGCCGCTCGCGCAACGCCCGCGCCGCGGCCAGGAACCGCCGCACCGGCCGCAACCGTGGATACAGGGTGTTGACCGAATACGCGGCACCAGCGGCGCGGGCCGCCCGCAGACAGTCGGCGATCTCCTCGGCGTGCACCGGATGTTCCTGCAGCACCGGGATTCCCCGGCGCAGAAAGGTCTGCGCCAGTTCGGCTCCATCGCCACCCAGCGCTCCCGAGCGGACGACGACGCAGACGATGTCGACGTCGGGGACCTCCTCCGGCGAGGTGTACAGCGGAACCCCGTACCGGCGCGCGCATTCGGCGGAGTAAGCGCTCCCGCTCGCGAGAATGCCCGCCAGCTCGAAGGATTCCGGATCCGACCGGACGGCGTCGAGATAGATCCTCCCGAACGCGGTGCCCGCCACCACGACCTTGCGGCGGGTCACGCGAGGGCCGCCGGGGCGAGCGCGGGCACCAGGAATCGTGAGACACTGCGCAGTTTCTCGCGAGTTTCTTCGAGTTCCCTGTCCGGAGTGGACTGTGCGACGATGCCCGCCCCGGCCCGCAGCCAGGTCCGGCCCTCGTGCCGGAACACGCTGCGCAGCACCAAGGCCGCGTCGAGGGAACCGTCGGCGTCGGCGGTCAGGACGGCACCGCTGTAGAGGCCGCGCGGTTCGGCTTCCAGACGGCCGATGGCTTCGCACGCCGCCGCCTTCGGGATCCCGGAGGCGGTGACCGCCGGGAACAACGCGGTCAGTGCGTCCCAGGCGGTCCTGCCCGCGGCCAGGTCGCCTGCCACGTCCGAGCCGAGATGCTGGACACTGCCGCGCTCGCGGACCGACATGAATTCGCTGACCCGCACCGAATCCGGGCTGCACACCTGGTCCAGTTCGGCCGCGGCCAGCCGGACCGAGATGGCGTGTTCGAAGACTTCCTTGGCGTCTCGGTACAGCTCCTCACGACGGGCGACGTCGAGCGCGTCGCCGTCGAGTGCCCTGGTCCCGGCCAGCGGCTGGGTTCTCGCCCTCCCGTCCGCGGTCACGTGCGCGACGATCTCCGGGCTGAACCCCGCCGCCTCCCAGCCACCGAGCCGCAGCAGGTAGGACCGCGCGGGATCGTTGCCGCGCCGTCCCGCGAGATACGTGGCCGCGAGGTCGAGTTCGCCGTCGACCGGGACCACCCGGGACAGGATGACCTTGTCGAATTCGCCAGCGCGGATGTCGCTCACCGCGGTGGCGACCATGGCGCGGTACGCGGCCGCGTCGTGGTCGAGGTCGACCGCGACACGATCGCTCTCCATCGTTTCCGGAGCGGTGGCGACGGCGAGTCGTTCCGCGAGTTCGTCCACTTCGGACTCGGTGGCCGCGCGGAGCAGCGCGCTCGTGCCGTCCAGCCGGATCTCCTTGCGAGGGATCATGAGGCAGGCCAACGGCCCCGTGGCCGAAGCGGTGTCGTGCAAGGCGTGCGCCAGTTCGAAACCCGCCCAGCCGTAGGCCCGCCAGTCCGCGATCCCGGCCGCGGCGAGCGCGTCGCCCACGACGTCGAGCGGCTTTCCGGCGAACCCGGTTTCGCGGCCGTCGGTGATCAGCCGAGCTCCGCCGGCGTGGACTTCGACCCTCGCCCACGCGTCCTCGGCCCAGGAAACCTTCCCTCGGTTCTCATAGCCGACCTGGGCGCCGGACCGGTCACGGGCCAGCGCGGCGAGCGTGGTGACGGCATCGGCGGCGAGCGGGATCCGCCGCTCGGCATAGCGGTATCGCGACAACACGGAAACTCCTTGTCAGAAAACGAGGTCAGACGGCCGCGGGAGTGGTGCAGGCCTCGACCAGGAGAGCGAGCACGGCCTTCTCCTGCGGTATCAGGTAGAAGTGGCCGCCGGGCAGCACATGCGCGGAGAACCCGGTGACGGCGTGCTCGGCCCAGCGTCCGGCGCGGCGGAGGTCGACCTCCGTGTCCTCGTCTCCGACGATCACGGTGAGCGGGCAGGACGGCTCACGTCCGGGGAGCCGCCGGTAGTTCTCGGCGAGCCGGAAGTCGGCGCGGATCGCGGGCAGGAACACCGACCGCGCGTCCTCACTCGCCAGCAGTCCGGGTTCGGTTCCGCCGAGCCGGACCAGTTCATCGACCAGCTCGTCGTCGGACAAAAGATGTTTCGTGCCGCCGGGCTCGTCGCCGGGCGCGCGGCGGCCGGAGACGATCAGCCGCGCAGGCGGCGCGTCACGGCGGGTGAGCTCCCTGGCCACCTCGTAAGCGACGAGCGCGCCAAGACTGTGTCCGAAAAGGACGGTCGGCCGATCGGCCAGTGGTTCGAGCTCGTTGGCGATCTCGGTGACCATCGCCGGCATCGACGTCAACGGCGGTTCGGTCATCCTGTCCGCGCGACCCGGGTACCGCACGGCGGCGACGTCGATCTCCGCCGGAAGCTTCGTGCTCCACGGCGCGAAGAAAGCGGCGGAACCGCCGGCGTGCGGGAAGCACACCAAACGCGCTCCAGCCCGCGGCCGCGGTCTCCACCGGTGCAGCCAGACGTCACCCGTTCTCGCGTCCACTCCCCCAGACATCGTGCTCCTCCCATACCCGCGGTGACCGCTTCCCCTCAACCCCATCCCACGTTAGAGTAACGATAACGGTTTTCATAGTCGAATGGGTGAAGTATGTCAGTGATCTGCGACGCGATTAGTTAAGGTAGCCTTACCTAACTAGAAGGGGGAGTCCGTGCGCAAGACCATGGCGCCACTGCTGCTCGCGGTGTTGGTGGTTTTTTCGGCACAGCAACTGATCACACCGATCCTGGCGCCGCTCTCGCGGCGGCTGGATCTCACGGAAAGCCAGCTGGGGCTGGTCATCACCACGGCGGCGATCGCGTTGACCATCGCCAGCACGCTCTGGGGACGGGCGCTGGACCGCGTCGGCGTCCGGAAGGTGCTGCTCGCCGGACTGGTGCTGGCCACCCTCGGGCTGACCGGTTTCGCCGTGGCTTCGGCACTCGGCCTCGCGGAGGTCCTGTCGTCGTCCTCGGTGCTCGCCGTGATGCTCGCGACCCGCAGCCTGTTGTTCGGAGCGGGAATCGCGGCGCTTCCGGTCGCGGCACTCGCCGCCGCCAGCGCGGCGACGTCCAACGAGGCGGACCGGACCAAGGCCGTCGGTCTCGTCGGCGCGGTACAAGGGATCTCGCTCGTCCTCGGACCGGCCTTGGGCGGTGCGCTCGCCGTCGTCTCGCTGACGCTGCCGCTCTATCTGGCCCCGGCGCTGACCGCGTTGCTCGCGATCTGGGTGTTCGCGACGGCCAGCCGGACACCGCACGTCCGCCCCGACGGGCCACGCGCGGCCGGGGTGAAACCGTGGGAGGCCCGGCTCTGGCCGTTCTTCGCGATCGGCTTCCTGCTCTACCTGTCGCTGGGGCTGGTCCAGGTGATCACCGGCTTCCTCATCGCCGACCGGCTGCATCTCGCCGCGGAGGAGACCGCGGGCTCGGTCGGTGTCGCGCTGTTCGCGGCGGGTCTGGTCCTCGTGGCCGTGCAGGGCGCCGTGGTCCCGAAGCTCGCCTGGCCCGCCGTCCGGCTGATGCGGGTCGGCGCGCCGATCGCCGTCGCCGGGTTCGTCCTGCTCGCGCTCGCCGGTCAGCTGTGGTCGATCACCGCGGCGTTCGCCGTCCTCTCGCTCGGCCTCGGCCTGGCACTGCCCGGTTTCGCCGCCGCGCCGACGCTGATGGTCGGGCCGGAACAGCAGGGTTCGGTGGCCGGCCTGGTCAACGCCACGACCGGGGCGACGTTCATCGTGGGACCGCTGCTGGGCACCGCGCTCTACGAGGCCGACCCGGCGGTGCCGATCTTCGCCGCCGCCGGTGCCGCCGCGGGCGCGCTGCTGCTGGCGGTGTTCTCACCGGCGGCGCGGCGGTTGGGGACGCGGGCGACCGAAGAGGCGGAAGCGACCCCGGCCGGCTGACAGCGGTCGTGCCCAAGGGGCGGACGGAAGGCCCCCAACGACCCCCCCGGTACCCAGGTAACCCGCCCCGGCCGGACAACCCGCGCGTCAATACAAAACAAAC
>NZ_JBVIRO010000001.1:1297218-1362862 GCF_055575975.1 Amycolatopsis sp. NPDC033938 | reverse complement strand
ATGCTTCAACCGGCTCAAACAATTCCGAGGCCTGGCAACCCGTTTCGCCAAACGAGCCGCCTATCACCGCGCCGAGATCATCCTCGCCTGCATCATCCTCCACCTCCGATGAAGATCCCCAGGACACGCCCTAGCCACTTCCCGCGTTTGGTCCGCTAAATGCGAACTGTCCGTGAAGGCCTCCTTCCCTACGCTCAAGGTAGGGAAGGAGGCCTTCACGGACTTTCAGTTACTCGGATCCAGGTCGGCGCTGGTCAGCTGCACCGCTGGAGCCGGGGCAAGGCGAACATGTCGTGGTGGGCCCGGCGGGAACGGGCTCACGCAAAGGTGCCCCACCCCGCTCTCGACTGTCCATAAGGGACACTTTTCGAGATAACAGTGCCCGCTTTGGGCGAATTTGCACGGTTCTACAAGAGGGTCGTGAGCGGTAAGTGTTGTTCTAACCCTCATCGCCACTCACGACCCCACGCAGCAACGTACATAGCGGCATTAATCGGACACTCGGGCGCCCGGCGGTGTCCCTTGTGGACACTGAAGCTCCGCCACCGACGCAAGCGACCCCACGACAGCGCAGGAATAACCGACCGACCTGCAAGATCTCGACTTTGCCGGGACCCTGACGCTTGATAGCAGGGAAGGAGGCCTTCACGGACTTTCAGTTACTCGGATCCAGGTCGGCACTGGTCAGCGCCCGGCCCGGCAACGCCTCGTTCCGCCCGGCCCGCAAGCCGTCGATCATGATCCCGATGCAGCGCCGGGTCGCCATCCGCGCGACCTCTTTGCCCTTACCCGGCATCTGCCGCAGCAACGTCGCGAACAGCATCGCGACGTCCCCCGTGGCGACGTCCGTCCGCAGCCTGCCCTCCGCCTGCGCGCCCTGGACTAAGCCGCCCAGCACCACCAGCAGGTCGTCACGCAGGGCCTTGATCGCGGGATCGCTCCTCAGGATCGCGTGCGCCCGCGGTGACACCATCGCGAGTTGAATGCTCAACTGAAGTTCCATCGATTGGTGCAGCAGCCGGATCAGCGCGTCCCAATCAGAGGACTCCTGATCTTTCGCCGCCTTCGCGTCCCTGAGGACCCTGTCGAAGTTGTCGACGGCGACGGCCCGGATCAGCGCGTCCCGATCCGGGAAACGACGGTAGAGCGTGCCGACGCCGACGCCCGCCGCCCGCGCGATCTCTTCCATCGGGACCTCGGCGCCCTGGGCCGCGAAGATCACCCTCGCGGCGGCCAGGATCTGATCCCGGTTCCGGCGTGCGTCGGCACGCAAGCGGGTCTCGGGGTCGGCAGTCATGTCCTCGCCTCTCACAGGTGCTTCGGCGCCGTGATTCTCGCACGGACGAACGCGCACTTCACTCTTCCCGACGGACCACCCCTTCGCGAGTGGACGACCTGCCTCCACTTGAGTACCTTGGTGACATAAGCGGAATAAAACCATCCGCATACGTTTTATGGGGCCCCTTGTCCGATTTCGCCCGAACTCACCCGACATCCGGGGAAGGACGACCGATGACCGACGTCGAGGAAACCACCGCAACCCTGCCGCTGGCGCGGAAATGCCCGTTTTCGCCGCCCCCGGAGTATCAAAAGCTTCGCGAGGAAAGTCCGGTTTCGCGGGTCAGCCTGCCTTCCGGGCAGACGGCATGGGCGCTGACCAGGCTCGAAGACATCCGCGAAATGCTGAGCAGCCCGCATTTCAGTTCCGACCGGCAGAATCCGTCGTTCCCGATGATGGTGGCGCGGCAGATCCGGCGCGAGGACAAGCCTTTCCGGCCTTCCCTCATCGCGATGGACCCGCCGGAACACGGCCGGGCCAGGCGCGACGTCGTCGGTGAGTTCACGGTCAAGCGGATGAAGGCCTTGCAGCCGCGCATCCAGCAGATCGTCGACGAACACATCGATGCCCTGCTCGCCGGTCCCAAACCCGCCGATCTCGTCACGGCGCTTTCGTTGCCGGTGCCGTCACTGGTCATCTGCGAATTGCTCGGCGTCCCCTATTCGGACCACGAGTTCTTCCAATCCTGCAGTTCCAAGATGCTCAGCCGGGAGGTCAGCGCCGAAGAACGGATGACCGCGTTCGAGCAGCTCGAAGGCTATCTCGACGAACTCGTCACCAAGAAGGAAGCGAACACCACCGAGGACGACCTCCTCGGCCGCCAGATCCTCAAGCAGCGGGAGACGGGCGACGCCGACCACGGCGAACTCGTCGGCTTGGCGTTCCTGCTGCTCATCGCCGGGCACGAGACGACGGCGAACATGATTTCGCTCGGCACGGTGACGCTGCTGGAGAACCCCGATCAGCTGGCCAAGATCAAGGCCGACCCCGGCATGACGCTCCCCGCGATCGAAGAGCTCCTTCGCGTCTTCACGATCGCGGAGACGGCCACCTCGCGCTTCGCCACGGCCGACGTCGAGATCGGCGGCACGCTCATCCGCGCCGGTGAGGGCGTGGTCGGTCTGAGCAACGCGGGCAACCACGACCCGGAGGGCTTCGAGAACCCCGACGCCTTCGACATCGAACGCGGCGCGCGGCACCACGTGGCGTTCGGCTTCGGGGCACACCAGTGTCTCGGCCAGAATCTGGCGCGGATGGAACTCCAGATCGTGTTCGATACGTTGTTCCGGCGTATCCCGGACATCCGGGTCGCCGTTCCGGTCGACGAACTGCCGTTCAAGCACGATTCGTCGATCTACGGCCTCCACGCGCTTCCGGTCACCTGGTAGGAGGAGCCATGAAGATCATCGCGGACGCCGGCAGGTGTGTGGGCGCGGGCCAATGCGTGCTCACCGATCCCGATCTGTTCGATCAGAGCGAGGACGACGGGACCGTCATCGTGCTGGTCCCGGAGCCCCAAGGGAGCGACGCGGAGAAGAACGCCCGCACGGCCGCGCACATCTGCCCGAGCCAGGCGATCTCGCTCGCCGAGTAGACACGGAAAGGGCCGGTCCTTCGCGGACCGGCCCTTTCCGGGGTTACTTGACCGCGCCCATGGACAGGCCGCGGACGAGGTGGTTCTGCGCGATCCATCCGACGATCATCACCGGCAGCGACGCGAGCAGGGCGGCGGCGGACAGCTGCGCCCAGTACAGCCCTTCGCTGGTGATGAACCCGACCAGGAACACCGGCACGGTCCCCGCCCTCGCGGCGGTGAGGTTGACCGAGTAGAAGAACTCGGTCCACGAGAAGATCACGCAGATCAGCGCGGTCGCGGCCACCCCCGGCGCGACGACCGGCATGATGATCTTCTGCAGCAGCACCGGCAGGGTCGCGCCGTCGATCCGGGCGGCTTCGATCATCTCGTGCGGCACTTCGAGGAAGAACGACCGCATCATCCAGATGGCCAGCGGCAGGTTCATCGAGGTGTACAGGATGATCAGCGCCCAGACGTTGTCCAGCAGCTGAGTATTCTGCGAAATCACGTACAGCGGGATGATCGCCGCCACGATCGGCAGCATCTTCGTCGACAGGAAGAAGCCGAGCGCGTTGCTCGTCCCCTTCACCGGTGCCAGTGAGAGCGCGTACGCCGCCGGGATGCCCAGCAGCAGCACGAACACCGTCGACACGATGGTGACGAACGCGGAGTTCGAGAGGTACGGCAGGAACCCGCGTTCGAGCACGCCGGCGAACTGGTCGAGCGTCGGGGTGAAGAACAGGCGCGGCGGATCGGTGTAGGCGTCGGCCTCCTGTTTGAAGGCCGTGAGGATCATCCACAGCAGCGGGAACACGAACAGGATCGCGATCACCCAGGTCGCGACCGTCAGCGCGCCCGTGCCGAAGCGGCTTTTCATTTCGCGCCTCCCTGGACCGAGAACGTGCGGAACATCAGCCGCAGCGCGAAGGTCGCGACGATCATCGTCAGGATCACGACGATGACACCCATCGCGGACGACTGCCCGATGTCGAACCCTTGGAACGCGCGCTGATAGATGTAGAAGGGCAGGTTCGTGCTGGCCGTACCCGGACCACCCTGTGTCATCAGGAAGATCGCGTCGAAGCTGTTCACGATGTAGATCGCCCCCAGCAGGGTCGCCAGCTGGAGGAACCGGCTCAGATGCGGCAACGTGATCGAGGTGAACGTCCGCCAGCGGCCCGCCCCGTCGACGGCCGCGGCCTCCAGCACGTCCTTGGGCTGGCTCTGCAGCCCGGCCAGGATCAGCAGCATCATGAACGGCGTCCACTGCCAGACCACCTGTGCCATCACCGCCGCGAGCGGGAACTCCGAAAGCCAGTCGACGTCCGTGCCGAACACGAAATGCAGCAGCCCGTAGGTCGGGTCGAACATCGTCGTCTTCCACAGCAGCGCGCCCGCCGCGGGCAGGATGAGGAACGGCGTGATCAGCAGCGTCCGGACCACCCCGCGGCCGAGGAACTTGCGGTCAAGCAGGATCGCCAGTCCCAGGCCGAGCAGCAGCGAGACGAAGACGCAGACGACCGTGAGCACGACGGTGTTCAGCAACGCCGCCAGGAACGTCGAGTCGGCGAAGACGTCGATGTAGTTCCGCAGTCCGACGAAATGCCGCGAGCCGGGCCGCACCAGGTTCCAGGACTGGAACGAGTAGAACACCGTCAGCAGGAACGGAAGCTGGGTCACGGCGACGACGAACAGCAACGCGGGCAGCAGTGGCAGCCGTCGTTTGAACGGTGTGTCGGTGCCGCGCTTCGGAGCCGCCGCCTTGGCGTGGGCGGGCTCGGTGCGGGCAGGAGCGGAGAGCGTGGCCATCACTGCACCTCCTGATACGACTTACCGACGGTCTGCGCGTACTCCTGCGCCTGTTTCAAGGCTTCGTCCACGGTGATCTGGCCCGCGATCGCCGCCGAAAGCTGCTGGCTCACCCGGGTGCCGAGATCCTGGAACTCGGGGATGCCGACGAACTGGATCCCGGGGTAGGGCACCGGATTCACCATCGCCTTCCGCTGGTCGGCGTCCGCGATCCCGTCCAGCGTCGGCTGTGCGTAGGCCTTGGCGGCTTCGCGGTACTCGGGGATGTCGTAGGTCGATTTCCGCACGCCCGGCGGCACCCGGTTCCATTCGCCGTACGCCTTGGCGACGCGCTGCACGTAGGCCTTGTCGGTCATCCAGGACATGAACTTCCAGGCGGCGTCGGAGTCCTTGGCGACCTTCGGGATCGCCAGCGCCCAGGTGTAGAGCCAGCCGCTCGCCGGTGTCTTTTCCACCGGCGCCGGGGCGTATCCGGACTTCCCGACGATCTTGCTGGCCGACGGGTCCTCGTTGGTCCCTGCCATGACCGTGGCGTCGTACCACATCGCGGCCTGGCCCTGGGTGTACCGCGTGCCGCATTCGGAGAAGCCCGCGCTGGACGCGCCGACCTCACCGTGCTGCCGCACCAGGTTCACGTAGAACTCCGCGGCGGCCTTGAACTCGGGGCTGTCCAGTTTCGCGTTCCAGTCCTTGTCGAACCATTGCGCGCCGAAGGTGTTGGCGACCGTGGTGAACGGCGCGAGGCTCTCGCCCCAGCCCGGCTTGCCGCGCAGGCAGATCCCCGCGATCCCCTTCGCCTTGTCGTCGAGTTTCGCCGCGAACTCCGCGATCTGCGACCACGTCGGCTTGGCGGGCATCGTGAGCCCGGCCTGCTCGAACAGATCCTTCCGGTAGGCCAGGAACGACGATTCGCCGTAGAACGGCACCGCGTAGAGGGAACCGTTGTGCGACAAGGATTCCTTGATGCTCGGGATGAAGTCGGCCGAATCGTACGAGGGGTTCGCGGCGATATGCGGTCCGAGGTCTTCGAGCCAGCCGTTCGCCGCCCACTGCGGTGCCTCGTAGTTGCTGATCATGACGACGTCGAACTCGCCGCCCTCGGTGGCCGTCGACGCGGTGATCTTCGCGCGGGCCTGGTTCTCGGGCAGCGACACGAATTTGAGGGTGACGCCGGGATTCGCCTTCTCGAACTCGCCGGAGAGTTCGATGGCGTCCTTCATCTGCGGGTTCGCGACGATCGCGACGACGAGCGTCCGGTCACCGTTCCCGAGCGCGCCCGCACCGGCGCAACCGGTGAGGGTCAGCAGGAGAACCGCGAGCAGAGCGGCGGCTTTACGCACTTTCGCCTCCCGGTAGCACCTGGACCTTCAGCCCGGCACCGCTGCGCATGAGGGCGAGCGCGTCGGGGTACCGCTCCAGCGGCAAGGTGTCGGTGAGGAGCGCGCCGGTGTCGATGGCGCCGTCGGCGACGAGGTCGAGCGCGGCGCCGTAGCTGTTCATGACGGCCATCGAGCCGACGACGGTGATCTCGTCGTTGTAGATCCTGAACGGCGAAAGCGCGACGCGTGCTTCGGCGGGCGCGACCCCGAAGACCAGCAGACGGCCTCCGCGCTGAAGCGAGTCGAAAGCGGCTTCGATGGCAGGCGCGGCACCCGTGCAGTCCGCCGCGGCGTCGAACTTCTCGTCGTCGAGGTCCTTCACGTCACCCGCGACCGCGACCGCGCCGAGATCCATCGCCCGGCCGAGGCGGGTGGTGTTGCGATCGACCACCGTGACGTGGGCACCCGCACGCTGCAGCAACTGCTGCATGATCAGCCCCATCGTGCCCGCGCCGACGACGAGGAACCGCTCCCCCGCCTCGACGCCGATCCGGCGTACCCCGTGGACGGCGCAGGAGACCGGTTCGACCAGCGCGCCCTGTTCCCAGGTCATCGTGTCCGGCATGCGGTAGCAGTTGGCGGCGGGAACGGCGACGTACTCGGCGAAAGCGCCGTTCACGGTGTCCCCGGTCGCGTTCCAGTTCTCGCAGAGATTGCCGCGGCCGGAGCGGCAAGGCTTGCAGTAGCCGCAGAACAGCGACGGATCGACGGCGACCCGGTCACCGATCTTCCAGCCACCCGGCACATCCGCGCCGAGTTCGACGATCTCGCCGGCGAACTCGTGGCCGGGGACGATCGGATACGGCGTCGGCGGGAAGTGCCCGTCGGCGATGTGGAGGTCGGTGCCGCAGATCCCGCAGGCACCGACCTTGACGACGACCTGGCGATCCCCCGGTTTCGGATCGGGCACCTCCCCGACCCTGATCTCCCCGGGCTTGTCCACGATCGCGGCACGCATGCCAGCTCCTCTTCTCCGCTCAGATGAGCGGGACAGGCTTATGCTTCAGACTGCATGTTCAGGCATGGTGAACTTTTCCCTGGTGTTACGTCAACCTTTCGGGTTGATTTCGCGTTATAGTGCTCATATGAGCGGGAAGAAACAGGGTCTCGGCCTGGTGGAGTCCTTACGCCTGGCCGCGGTGGCCCGGCGGTTCTACGACCAGGGCGCGTCCAAACTGGAGATCGCCGACGAGTTCGGCATCAGCCGGTTCAAGGTCGCCCGGATGCTCGACACAGCCAGGGAAAGCGGCATCGTCAAGGTCGAATTCCACCTGCCCGCGCCGGTGGATCTCGCGTTGTCCGAGGAGATCCGCACCGCGTACCGGCTGGACCGGGTACTCGTGCTCGAACGAGCACCGGAACCGGAATCCCGCGAAGTCGCCCGGCGGAAGATCGGCACGCTCGCGGCCCGGCTCCTGACCGAAATCATCACTCCCGGCGACGTCCTGGGCCTGTCCTGGGCACGTTCCGTGAACGCGATGACCGACGCCATCCAGTCGCTGCCGCGCTGTCCGGTCGTGCAGTTGTGCGGAGTCCAGGCGGGAATGGACATGCGGGACCGGTCGGTGGAGACGGTCAGCCGGGTCGCCGCCGTCTCCGGCGGACAGGCGTACCCGATCTTCGGCCCGCTCGTCCTCCCCGACCGCCGCACCACCGAGACGTTGCGAAGGCAGCCAGGGATCGCGGAGACCTTCGGGCAGTTCAAGAACCTGACCAAGGCCGTCGTCAGCATCGGCGCGTGGAAACCCGAGGAGTCGACGGTCTACGACGCGCTCGACGAAGCCGAACGCGTCGCCATCGCGAAACGCGGCGCGAAAGCCGAAGTGTCCGCGCGGCTCTTCGACGCCGACGGCACGCCGATGTCCACCGGACTGGCTCACCACGTCCTGGCGATCAGCGCCGAAGAACTGCTGGCCGTTCCCGAGGTGATCGCGCTGGGCTACACGGAACCGAAGGCCGAAGCGATCGACGCCGTGCTCCGCTCCGGCATGGTCTCGACGCTGATCACCGATACCGCCGCGGCGCTTCCGCTGCTTAAACTCGCCGCAGCCCGCCCGCTCGCCTAAAGCTGCTGAAGGACGCTTTCCCCGCATGCGATGCGACGAAAGCGCCCTTCACCGCGTGAGATGCGGGGAAGGGCCCTTTCAGCCCGTCCTGTCCTGCGCCGTCCTGTCCTGGATCGTCCTGTCCTGCGCCGCCATCACGTCGTCACCGTGCCGGAACGCCCACTCACCGAAGGCTTCGATAGGCCCCAGGAGGCTGGCCCCGAGGTCCGTCAGCGAGTACTCGACCTTCGCCGTCCGCCCGCAGTCACGCCTGCTGACCAGGCCGTTGAACTCCAGCCGCCGGACCGTCTCCGTGAGCACCTTCGTGCTGATCCCGCCCAGCCGTCGCCGCAACTCGGCAGGCCGCAGCGCGCCGTCCCGCAAGGCCCAGAGCACGACCGGGTTCCAGGTGTTCGCCATCAGGTCGAAGGCCAGCCGGGCACGGCAATCGGCGAGGAAGACGTCGTTCATCGGACCTCCGGTAACCATTCGGTACCCGCGCGGCTTTCTACCGTCGTGCTGTCCACTCGATCTTAAGGAGCAGCACATGCGTATCGGTATCTTCGGTGCGGGCGGGATGGCGGAGGCGCTCGGCGGCCAGTGGGCCGGTGCCGGGCACGAGGTGATGGTCGCCTCCCGCGACCGGGCCAAGGCGGCCAAGATCTCCCCGCGGGTGGGGACCTGGGCGGAGACCGCCCGCGCCAGTGACGTGATCCTGCTCGCCGTTCCCGCCGCGTCGGTGACGGAAGTCCTCGCCGCCGCGGGAGAGCTCACCGGGAAGGTGCTGATCGACTGCACCAACGCGGTCGGCCCTGGCACCACGCTCTCGGTCCCCGACCAAGCCGCGCGGATCGCCGCCGCGGCGCCGGGAGCGCACGTGGTCAAGGCGTTCAACCTGTGCCCTGTGGACGTCTGGCGGATGACTCCGCCGGTGTTCGGCGGCCGTCCGCTGGCGGTGCCGCTCTGCGGCGACAAGCTCGACGAAGTGAGCGAACTGGTTCGCGACATCGGGTGCACGCCACTGAACGCCGGCGGACTCGACCGCGCGCGACTCATGGAGGCGACGATGGCGTTCATGGTCGGGCTGTGGTTCGACGGCCACGACGCCCAGGCCTGCTTCCCGCCCCTTCCGGTGTGATTTCAGGGTCGTCCCCGATGCGCCGGGACGGGCGGGCAGGCGAACCTGTGCGGCGTGAAAAAGCAACGATGGCGGCAAATGACCGTGTGGCTGCACGTCGTCACGTCGGTGGGCTGGATGGGACAGGCCTTGGCGCTGTTCACCCTGCTGGCGGTCGGCCGGGCGACCGAAGACGGTGAGGTCCGCGTCGCCGCGACGTCGATGGCGCACGAGATCGACACCCTCCTGCTGGCCCCGCTCGCCAACGCTTCGGCCTTCACCGGCTTCATGCTCGCCGCCGCGACGGCCTGGGGTTTCGCCCGGCATTGGTGGGTGCTGGCGAAGTTCGTGATCACGCTCGTCCAGCTCTATGCCGGGATCTTCCTGCTCTCCGGCGCTTTGCAGGACTCCGTGGCGGCGGCGCGGGCCGGGGACCCGGAACCGGCGTCACTGGCGCAGGTCACTGGAACCGCGTTGATGGCGAGCGCGATCGCGTTCCAGGCGTGGCTCTCGATCGCGAAACCGTGGGGCAAGGTCCGCTCCGGGCCGAAGCTGCCGACGGCGCCGACGTGGGTGTTCGTCGCCGCCGTCGCGGCCCCGCTCGCGGACATCACGATCGGCCTGATCCTCGGCTTCCCGTTGCCCGCGCTCTCGCTGATCGTGTTGATCGTTCAGCTGGTCCGGCGCCGGCGTCAGCTTCGCCCGGCCCCGGCCGAGGTCCCGGCCCCGATGCCATGAAAGGACCTTTCCTTGCGAAATTTGCCAGGAAAGGACCTTTCCTGGCGAAATTTGCGAGGAAAGGTCCTTTCCTAGCGCTTGAGCGAGCGGACGCGACCGCCGTCAGAGCCGGTCGACAGCGGTGATCCGGATGACCGCGAACCCCGCCTCGTCCGACGCCGCCAGGTCGACCTCGGCGCTGATACCCCAGTCGTGGTCACCCGCCGGATCGTCGAAGATCTGCCGCACCCGCCAGCTCTCCGCCTCCTTCTCGATGATCAACAGCTGGGGGCCACGCGCGTCCGGGCCGATGCCGAGGGTTTCGTGCTCGTCGAAGTAGTCCTCGATGGCGTCTTCCCACGCGTCCGCGTCCCAGCCCGACGCGGCGTCGAGTTCCCCGAGCGTCCCGTAGGCACGCCGGGAGGCGAGCTCGACCCGGCGGAACAACTCGTTCCGCACGAGTACCCGGAAGGCGCGCTCGTTCCGCGTGACCGCGGGCGGCTCCGACGGCGGCCTTGTCGAGACCGGGCCGCCCTCTTCGGGATGCCGCAAGGCTTCCCATTCGTCGAGGAGGCTGGAGTCGACCTGGCGTACCAGTTCCCCCAGCCATTCGATGAGGTCCTGCAATCCCTCGGACTTGGCCTCGTCGGGGACCGTGTGCCGGAGCGAGTCGTAGGTGTCGGTGAGATACCGCAGCACCAGCCCTTCCGAGCGGGCGAGCTGGTAGAAACCGATGTACTCCACGAAGTTCATCGCGCGCTCGTACATGTCACGCACGACGGACTTCGGCTTGAGCTCGTAGTCGTCGACCCACGGATGCCCTTGCCGGTAGCGGGAATACGCCGCCTCCAGCAGTTCCTCCAGCGGCTTCGGATAGGTGACGTTTTCGAGCAGTTCCATCCGCTCGTCGTATTCGATGCCTTCGGCCTTCATCGCCTGCACGGCCTCGCCGCGCGCCTTGAACTGCTGCTGCGAAAGCACCGGCCTCGGATTGTCCACTGTGGATTCCACAATGGACACGACGTCGAGCGGATAGGACGGCGAGTCGACGTCGAGCAGCTCGATCGCGGCCAGCGCGAACGGCGAAAGCGGCTGGTTCAGCGCGAAATCGAACTGCAGGTCGACGGTGAGCCGCACGATCCGGCCCTGCTCGTCGGGTTCGTCGAGCCGCTCCACGACCCCCGCCGCGAGCAGCGCGCGGTAGATCGCGATGGCGCGCAGGATCAGCTTCCGCTGGGTCGCGCGGTCGGAATGGTTGTCCTCCAGCAGATGCCGCATCGAGTCGAACGCGTTGCCTGGCCGGGAAATGACGTTCAGCAGCATCGAGTGGCTGACCTGGAAACTCGACGTGAGCGGTTCGGGTTCGGCCGCGATCAGCCGGTCGAAGGTGCTCTCCGTCCAGTTGACGAAGCCCTCCGGCGCCTTCTTGCGGACGATCTTCTTTTTCTTCTTGGGGTCGTCGCCCGCCTTCTCCAGCGCCTTGGCGTTTTCGACGACGTGGTCCGGCGCCTGCACGACGACGTAGCCGTCGGTGTCGTAGCCCGCACGGCCCGCGCGGCCGGCGATCTGGTGGAACTCGCGCGCCTTGAGATGCCGTTGCCGCACACCGTCGTACTTCGTCAGCGCGGAGAAGACCACCGTGCGGATCGGTACGTTGATGCCGACGCCCAGGGTGTCGGTCCCGCAGATCACCTTCAGCAGCCCGGCTTGCGCGAGCTGCTCGACCAGACGCCGGTACTTCGGCAGCATGCCGGCGTGGTGCACGCCGATGCCGTGCCGGACCAGCCGCGAGAGAGTCTTCCCGAACCCGGCGGCGAAGCGGAAGTCGCCGAGCATCTCGGCGATGGCCTCCTTCTCCGCCTTGGTGGTGACGTTGATGCTCATCAGCGTCTGCGCGCGCTCGATGGCCGCCGCCTGCGAGAAGTGCACGACGTAGACCGGCGACTGGCCACCGTGGAGCAGCTCGGACATCGTCTCGTGCAACGGCGTCAGCGCGTAGCGGAAGGTGAGCGGCACCGGCCGCTGCGCCGAAGTGACCACCGCGGTCGGGCGGCCGGTCCGGCGGGTGAGGTCCTTCTCGAAGAACGAGACGTCGCCGAGCGTCGCCGACATCAGCACGAACTGCGCGTTCGGCAGTTCCAGCAGCGGCACCTGCCAGGCCCAGCCGCGATCCGGCTCCGAGTAGAAATGGAACTCGTCGGCGACGACCTGGCCGACCGGCGCGTCGGCACCGAACCGCAACGCCATGTTCGCCAGGATTTCCGCCGTGCAGCAGATGATCGGCGCCTCGGCGTTGACGCTCGAATCGCCGGTCATCATGCCGACGTTCTCGGCGCCGAAGATCTCGATGAGCTGGAAGAACTTCTCCGAGACCAGCGCCTTGATCGGTGCCGTGTAGTAGCTGCGGCGGCCGTGCGCGAGCGCGGTGAAGTGGGCTCCGACGGCGACCAGGCTCTTTCCCGAGCCCGTCGGTGTCGACAGGATCAGGTTCGCGCCGGAGACCACTTCGATGATGGCCTCCTCCTGCGCCGGGTACAGCTCGAGCCCGCGCTCGGCCGTCCAGGTGGAGAAGGCTTCGAACAGCGAGTCGGGGTCGGGATCCGCAGGCAGGAGGTCTGTAAGAGTCATCAGAGGACCTATCGTGCCATCCGTTGGTCGCTTCTTGCCCAGGGGTGATCGCGCCCTCCGCCGGAAACCCGTAGGCTTCGCGGTACCGCGCATCCAATCGGGCAAGCATCACCCGGTCGCGCGCACACAGGCGGTAATCCGAGAGGGCTTAGGAATGGCACAGGACATCATCCCGATCGAACTCGGCCTGCCTCAGGGTGACGTCGTCACTCTCTGGGCGCCGCGCTGGCGGGAAGACGGCGAGGAGTGGGAAGCCTTCCTCGGCGACGAGGAAGACCTGTACGCCTTCCCCGACGCCGCGCATCTCGCCGCGTTCGTGCGGACGTCGGAGCAGCACGATCTGCTCGACCACCCCGCGTGGGAGGTCGTGCCGGCGCTGAACGTGCCCGAGCTGATCCCGGACGACGACCACACCTTCGACCTGGTCGGCGTCCCGGAGCTGGTGGCCGAGAAGCCGGACCAGTGGACGATCGGCGAGCTGGCCGAGATCATCGGCATCGTGCGTTCGCTCGCGGACGTGTGCGAACTCGAAGAAGTCCACGAGGTCCTCGACGCGCACGAGAGCTTCTCGCTGCTGGACCAGGGCACGCTGCCCTTCACCGGCCGCGACGGCGAGCGGCTGTGGGCGGACCTGTCGGAGGCGGTCTCCGAGAAGTGGGACACCGTGCTCGACGCGATCGACGGTCTGGTGACCGCTCCCGACGTCGACGAGAAGGTGCTGGAGCAGACGGCGGAGGAGCTCGCGACCTTCCTCGCGGAGTCCGCCGAAGCCGAAGCGGCCGCCGATGACGACGAGGATCTCGAAGAGGTCGACGAGGACGAGGAAGACGACGAGCCCGTCGGTTTCTGGGGCGAGGTCGGCATCGACCCGATCAAGATCATCACCTCCGGCGCCGAGTACTACACGCTGCGCTGCTACCTCGACGACAAGCCGATCTTCTTCGGCAGCGAAGGCGAGATCGACGTCTTCACCTCCGAAAAGGCGCTCATCCGCGCGATCGCGGACGGCAAGGACCTGGCGGGCAACGACCTCGCCCAAGTGTCCACTTGGGACGAGGTGGCCACGAAGGCCACCGCGGGCGAGCTCGAAATCGACGTCGACACCGAGAACACCTACGTGCTGACCGGTATCGCCGACGACATCGCCGAGGGCCCGGAGGCGATCGACCCGACCCAGCTGGAGCTGGCCGTCGAGCTGATCACCGACGCCGCCGAGTGGGCCGAGGACGACAGCGTCGAAACCGCGCTGGCCGCCAACGAAAGCCTCGGCTGGCTGGTGTCGTTCGTGCTGCGGCCGGACCCCTCGCGCCTCGAGCCGAGTGCCCCGTTCGACGCGGAGCAGTCCGAGTGGCGCAAGCTCGTCGAGACCTTCGAGAACCGCCTGACGGTCGCCTGACCCCTCCTACGGGACGCTATGAAAGGTCCTTTCCTTGCAAATTTTGCAAGGAAAGGACCTTTCATTGCACTTGAGGGGCCTCGTTCTTGACGGGCACGAGGGCGATCGCGAGGGCCGGGAAGACCGCCGCCACGCAAAAGGCCAGCGCGTACCGCGAGTCGCCGATCACGAGGCCGAGCATCAGCGGGGTCAGCGCGGCGGCGATGTTCTGGCCGGTGTTCTGCGTGCCCATCGCCCGCCCCGCCCACGCGAGCCCGGCCATCTCCGCCGAAGCGGTGAACCCGAGTCCGTTGTCGGACACGGTGATCACCGCGGCCAGCACGAGCGCGAGCAGCACCAGCCACGGCCACGTCGCGTCCCCGAGCGCGACGAGCAGCATCGCCGCGGCACTCGAAACGGCCAGCTGCCGCATCGGCCGCAGCCTGCTGCCGACGCGGTCGGACCAGTAACCCGACGCGAGCCTGCCCAGCGCTCCGAGGATCTGGACACCGCCGACGAACAAGCCCGCCGACGCGGCCGTCCAGTGGTGCATGGTCACCAGGTACACCGGCGTGAACGCGGAAACCGTGAACTGCGGGACGACGAGCAGCGCGCTCGCGCCGTGGACCCGCCACAACGCCGGCTTCCGGTACGGCGACGGCGGCTTCTCGCCGGTCGCGGATCGCGGCTCCGGGCGCGGCGGATCGACCAGTAGCCAGGCGACGAGCAGCGCGACGACGATCGCGGCCAGCGCGGGCAGCAGGAGCGAGACCTGGAAACCCCAGCGATCCGCGAGCGGCGGGAGGCCGAACGCGGCGACCCCCACGCCGAGCGGCTGGGCCGTCTGGCGAATACCCATCGCGAAGCCGCGTTCGGCCGGGCCGAACCAGCCGAGGACGGCCCGGCCACTGGCGGCGTTCACTGACGCGGTGCACGCGCCGGCGAGCAGGAACACCCCAAAGAGAACCCCGAGCGAGTGATCACCGAGGGCCGCGTACACGAGGAGTAATCCCGATGCGCCCAGGCCTAGTGCGATGACCAAACGCTCTCCGTAACGGTCCGCGGCCGCACCCCACAAGATCAAGGTGAACAACAGGCCAAGACTCGGTGCCGCCACCACCGTTCCCGCCTCCGCCAGCGTGAGCCCCTCCGCACGCTGCATGGACGGCACCAGGAACGGGATCCCGTAGAGGAACGAACAGCTCGCGGTCTGCGCGGCGAGGCCGAGCGCGAGGATGAGCCAGCGTCGTTTTCCGCCGATCCCCACGGCCATGACCTGCGACATCTTCGCCACCGTTCCACTATTTGGGAAAGTTCTCCTATATAGTGAAATATAGTTGGCTATGCTAACGAACGCAACCGCCGAGGTGGCGGCCGCGTTCGCGCCTCCGGCGCCTCAGCGCAGCGCGGCGTACCCGGGCTTGATGACCGTGTTGATGATGCCGAGCCGTTGGTCGAAATCGAGGAACGCGGATTTCATCGCATTGATGGTGAACCACTCCAGATCGGCCAGGCCGAAGCCGAACGCCTCGGCCAGCGCGGCGAATTCGCTGGTCATCGAGCAGCCGCTCATCAGCCGGTTGTCGGTGTTGACCGTGACCCGGAAGCGCAGCCGGGTGAGCAGGCCGATGGGATGCTCGCCGATCGAGCGCGCCGCTCCCGTCTGGACATTGGACGTGGGACAGATCTCCAGCGGGATCCGGCGGTCGCGGACGTAGGCGGCCAACCGTCCCAAATGGACCGTGCCGTCACTGTCGGTCTTGATGTCCTCGACGATGCGCACACCGTGACCGAGCCGTTCGGCACCGCAATGCTGAATCGCCTCCCAAATGGACGGGAGCCCGAACGCCTCCCCGGCATGAATGGTGAAATGCGCATTATTCGTACGAAGAAACTCGAATGCGTCGAGATTTCTGGTAGGCGGAAATCCGTCTTCCGGTCCGGCGATGTCGAAGCCGACGACGCCGGCGTCGCGGTAGCGGACGGCGAGGCCCGCGATCTCGAGGGCACGGGCGTGCTGGCGCATCGCGCAGAGCAACGTCCCGATCCGGATCCGGCCCCCTCCGGCGGCCACTCTCCGTTCACCTTCCTCGAAACCGGCCTGAACGGCCTCGACCACCGCATCGAGTGAAAGGCCTCGTTCGACGAAGAGTTCGGGGGCGTAGCGCACCTCGGCGTAGACGACCCCGTCGGCGGCGAGGTCTTCCACCGCTTCGGCGGCCACTCTGACCAGCGCTTCCTCGGTCTGCATCACGCCGCAGGTATGCGCGAACGTCTCAAGGTACGAGACGAGGGAGCCGGAGTCGGCGGCGTCGCGGAACCACCGGCCGAGCTCGACGGGATCCTTGACGGGCAAGGCCGTGTACCCCGTCTGGTCGGCGAGTTCGGCGACCGTGGCAGGCCGCAGGCCGCCGTCCAGATGGTCGTGCAGGAGGGCCTTCGGAGCACGGGTCAGTACCGCCTCCGGGATGCGGGGACTGCTGCTTTCAGAGGACATACGTAACGGTAACCAGCCTGTCATTCCCCTACATGGCGGTAAGTCTCCTGCTCGGCTTAACCCTCAGCTTTGTCGATCACCGGCTGAATCGGCCATCAGGGGCAGCGGGCGGCATTGTCCGATACCCGGGGGCCATACGCACAGCAATTTCGCAATGGATAAGCTTCGGGTCACGTCCCTCCCATTTCCCCGCCCACGAAGGACACCGCAGTGACCACTGACAACAACATTGCAGCCCCGTCCTTCGACCGGATGCGCAACATGCTGGTGCGCGCGGCCGAAGTGCGTGAGAGCGAACAGCAGCAGATCTTCGACGCGCTCGACGACATCTACGCCCGTCTGGCCCCGGTCGACTCGCTCGGCGCCGTCCGCAAGCGGCTCTCGGAGATGCCCGACCGCACCGAGGTCAGCGTGCTCGCCGAGCGCCTCGACGAGACCATGTCACGGCTCGAAGCGCAGGACAACGCGCTCGCCGCGCTGACCCGCGCCGTCGAAAGCATCGTCGACAAGCTCGCCAAGCCGTTCGCCCAGCTCGACGGCCGCCTCGACGGCATGGCCGCGAAGTTCGAAGGCGTCGCGGGCCGGATGGACGGCCTCGAGGACAAGCTCCAGAACATCCACCGCCGTCTCGACGAGCTCGGCGCGCACCTCGACAAGCAGGACGTGAAGACCGACTCGCTGCCGCAGTCGGTGATCGGCCCGGTGCGCGAGCGCGTCGAGCAGGCCGAGTCGGTCCTGCGCGACCGCGTCGACACCGTCGACCGTGAGCTGCGCACCCGCGTCGAGAACCTCGACAAGGCCACCAAGGAAACCCTCGCCGCGAACGCCGACGCGCTCAAGACCGCGCTGACCGAGACCGGCGAGATGATCGACGCCTCGGAGCGGCTCGACGGCCTCGGCGACAGGCTCGAGAAGGTCACCTCGCGGCTCGACGACCTGGCCGAGCGGCTCGACAAGGTCGAGGACGGCTTCACCGGACGGCTCGGCGACCTCGACGGGTCGATCCGCAGCGGCCTGTCCAAGGTCGAGAGCACGCTGTCGAAGCAGCCGGACACCGACTCGGTGGACACGCTGGTGCGCAAGAGCAACGACGAGTCCGTGCGCCGTATCGGCGGCCAGCTGGACGAGGCCATGGCGACCTTCGCGGAGCTGATGCTCGGCGGTGGCCCGGCCCTGCAGCAGATCTCCCCGCCGCCGCCCGCGCCGCGTCAGCCGCGTCGCAGCTCCCGCAACGGCCGGGCGCCCAAGGCGGCCGACGCCAAGGCCAAGGCCGATGGCGGCGACGAGACCTCCGACTGATCCACTGGTAAGCGCGTGAAGGCCCCCTTCCCTCGGCTGAGCCGAGGGAAGGGGGCCTTCACGCTACTCAGCCCGGCCCCGCCGCCGCGTCGCCTTTAGCGGGCTAAACGCGATCCGCCGGGCACTGACGTCGCGCACTCGTCCGGCCGCGGTACCGAGCGCCCCCTGCCACGCGGATCGCCTTTAGCGGGCTAAACGCGATCGCGCGCGGGCCACGGCATCCCGCACCTGCGCGCACAGGCGCCAAGTACGTGAAGGCCCCCTTCACTGCGCTAGATGCAGTGAAGGGGGCCTTCACGTACTTAGGCGACCGCGCGACCGCAGGTCGCCTTTAGCGGGCTAAACGCGATCAGGGCGCACGGTCTCCAGGACCAGGGGCGTGGGCGCCGGGGCTTCGGAGGCGACCGCGTAGGCGTCGGTGAGCGCGGCGAGGGCGGACGGGACGGCGTCCGGGGTGTCCGTGTGCAGTTCCAGCAGAGGCTGCCCGGCCTTGACCTCGTCGCCCGGTTTCGCCAGGCACAGCACGCCCGCCGCGGCCTGCACCGGATCCTCCTTGCGCGCCCGCCCGGCCCCGAGCCGCCAAGCGGCGACCCCGACCGAGTAAGCGTCCAGAGACGTCAAGACACCATCCGCGGGCGCCGAGACGACATGGACGTGCTTGGGCCGCGGCAGAGCGGCCTCCGGATCCCCGCCCTGCGCGGCGATCATCCGGCACCACGTCTCGTAGGCCTTCCCCGACGCGAGCACTTCCGCCGGGTCCACTTCGGACAGACCCGCCAGCGCCAGCATCTCCCTGGCCAAAGCCACGGTCAGCTCGACGACGTCGGCGGGGCCACCGCCGCGCAGCACCTCGACCGACTCCGCGACCTCGATCGCGTTCCCGACGGCGTAGCCCAACGGCACGTTCATGTCCGTGATCAGCGCCGTCGTCGCGACGCCGTGCGCGGTCCCGATCTCCACCAGCGTCCGCGCGAGTTCACGGGCCTGCGGAAGCGTCTTCATGAACGCACCGGACCCGGTCTTCACATCGAGGACCAGTCCGGCCGAGCCCTCGGCGATCTTCTTGCTCATGATCGAGCTCGCGATCAGCGGAATCGACTCCACCGTCGAAGTCACGTCCCGCAGCGCGTACAGCTTCTTGTCCGCGGGAGCCAGCCCGGACGTCGCCGCGCAGACCACCGCGCCGACGTCGTCGAGCTGCCGCATGATCTCCGAAGTCGACAAAGCGGCACGCCAGCCCGGGATCGACTCCAGTTTGTCCAGCGTCCCACCGGTGTGCCCGAGCCCGCGCCCGGACAGCTGCGGCACGGCCGCCCCGCACGCCGCCACGAGCGGCGCCAGCGGAAGCGTGATCTTGTCGCCGACCCCGCCCGTCGAATGCTTGTCGATCGTCGGACGGCTGACCTTCAGGTCCAGCCGCTCCCCCGAGGCGATCATCGCGCCGGTCCAGCGCGCGATCTCGCCGGAGTCCATGCCGCGCAGGAAGATGGCCATCGCGAGCGCGGCCATCTGCTCCTCGGCGATCTCGCCGCGCGTGTACGCGTCGATCGTCCAGTCGATCTGTTCGTCGGAGAGCCGTCCGCCGTCCCGCTTCGCGCGGATGACGTCGACAGCGGCGAACGCGCTCATGGCAGATCGTCCGGTCCGAACGCGTCCGGCAGGACCGCGGACATCGGCAGGATCCCGCTGGGGGTGTCCACCAGGCAGTCGGCACCGCCGTGCTCGAACAGGATCTGACGGCAGCGGCCGCACGGCATCAGCAGATCACCGGCGCCACTGCGGCACGCGACGGCGACGAGTTTGCCGCCGCCGGTCAGCCGCAGCTGGCCCGCCATCGTGCATTCCGCGCACATCCCCAGCCCGTAGGACGCGTTCTCGACGTTGCAGCCGACGACGATCCGGCCGTCGTCCACCACACCCGCGACACCGACGTGCAAACCCGAGTAGGGCGCGTACGCCGACTTCGCCGCCTCGACGGCTTGGGCCCGCAGGGCTTCCCAGTCGTACTCCGCCATGTCAGTCCTCACCTCGCCGGTAGAGAGCGCCGTCCGCCTTGGGCGGCCGCAACCGCTGCGAAGCGACCGCGAGCACGATCAGCGTCACGAAGTGCGCGGTGTACGGGATGAGGTCGCTGGGCAGGTCGTCGTTGGTCCAGTAGATCGCGTACAGCAGGGCCGCGCCGAAGACACCGAGCGCGGCGGCGATCCACTGACGGCGGAACAGCTGCACGGCCACGATCACGGCCAGCAGGATCACCGCGCCGTACAGCAGCGCGAGCACCGCGGTGCCGCCACCGGCGAGCTGGAGCCCGTCCGCGTAACCGAACAGCGCCGCGCCGCCGAGCAGGCCGCCCGGCCGCCAGTTGCCGAAGATCATCGCCGCGAGACCGATGTACCCGCGGTTGTTGGTCTGGTTCTCCAGGTAGTCCGCCCCGCCGGCGAGCAGTACGAGCGACGCGCCGCCCATTCCGGCGAGCCCGCCGGAGATGATCATGGCGACGTACTTGTGCAGATAGACGTTCACGCCGAGGGATTCGGCCGCGACCGGGTTCTCACCGCAGGACCGCAGCCGCAGGCCGAACCGCGTGCGCCACAGCACGAGGTAGCTGATGGGGACCAGCGCGATCGCGATCATCGTCAGCGGCGCGACCTCGGTGACCAGGCCGTTGAGGATCCCGGCGAGGTCGGAGATGAAGACGCGCTGCATCTTCTCCAGATCCGCGAGCCAGTCCGAGAGGAAGGTCGCCGAGTAGGTGTCGAACTTCGGGACCGGCGGCGACTGGCGCGGGTTCCCCGAAAGCGGGGTGAACACCAGGTTCGCCAGGTACTTCGCGACGCCGAGACCGAGCAGGTTGATCGCCACACCGGAGACGATGTGGTTGACGTTGAAGGTCACCGTCGCGACGGCGTGCAGCAGGCCGCCGAGCGCGCCGAACACGACCGCGCAGATCAGCCCGGCCCAGACACCGCCGTGGTACGCGCCCCACGCCGCACCCCAGGTGCCGAGGATCATCATGCCTTCGAGGCCGATGTTGATCACGCCGGCGCGTTCGGCCCAGAGGCCGCCGAGCGCGCACAGCAGGATCGGCAGGGCCAGCCGCAGCGCGGTGTGCGCGGTGTTGGTCGAGGTCAGCGTGTTGACGCCGGTGGCGTACGACGCGATCGCGAGCACCCCGACCGCCAGCAGCCCCCAGATGGCGCCCTTGAGCCAGCCGGGGATGCGGCGCTTCGGCGGCTTCACCGGCATGGTGGTCCCGCCCGTGTTGGGCGAAAGAACGTCCGCGGTGGTCACACCGCACCTCCCTCGGAAACGCTCGACCCCTTGCGGCCGTTGCCTGCCAGCGCGCGACCGACGCGACGCTGTTCGGCGGCCAGATCGGCGCGGCGCACGACCTCGTACGCGATGACGACCGACAGCACGATCACGCCCTGCATGATCGTGGCGATCTCCTTGGACACGTTGATCTGCTCCAGCGACACCGCGGACCGGTCGAGGAACGCCCACAGCAGGGCGCCCAGCGCGATCCCGGCCGGGTGGTTGCGGCCGAGCAGGGCGACCGCGATCCCGGTGAAGCCGTACATCTGGGTCGAGGTGATGCCGTAGGTGAAGTCGCGGCCGAGCAGTTCCGGCATCGCGACCAGACCGGCGACACCACCGGAAAGCAGCATCGCGATCAGCGTCATCTTCTTGGCGTTGACCCCGCCCGCCGCGGCGGCCGTCGTCGACTCGCCGCTGGCCTTCAGTTCGAAGCCGAACCGGGTCCGGTTGAGCATGAACCAGTAGGCCGCGCCGATCAGCGCCGCGATGATCACGAAGCCGAACAGCTCACCGGACCCGATCGGGATGCTGGGGATCCGGCCGGTCTCGGCGATCTCGCGGGTGGCGATGTTGTTGCCGGTCTGCACGCCGAACTGGTCCGCGTTGACCAGGAACGCCACGATGCCGCCGACGATCGCGTTCAGCATGATCGTCGAGATGACCTCGGAAACCCCTCGGGTCACCTTCAGCACCGCCGGGATGGCCGCGTACAGCATGCCGCTGAGCACCGCGACGACCAGGATCGCGAGCACGTGGATCACCGGCGGCAGCTGCAACGCCCCGCCGATGATGGCGGTGACGATGGCGGCGAACCGGTACTGGCCCTCGACACCGATGTTGAAGAGGTTCATCTGGAAGCCGATGGCCACCGCGAGCCCCGACAGGTAGTAGACCGTCGCGAGGTTCACCGTGTCGACGGCTGTCGAGCCCTTGAAGAGCTGGCCGATCATCGTGCCGTAGGCCTGGAGCGGGTCGGCTCCCGAGATGATCAGCGCGATGGCTGTCAGGATGACCGCGAAGACGATCGCGAGCAGAGGCGGCAGCAGCCTCGTACGCCAAGAACTCACGCTGCACCGTCCTCTTCGGAGTCTTCGGAAGCACCCGTCATCGCGGAGCCCAGTTCCTGCGGGGTCACGCTCGCGGGGTCGGCCTTGCCGACCAGCCGTCCGCGCAACATGACCTGAATGGTGTCGGAAAGCCCGATCAGCTCGTCGAGGTCGGCCGAGACCAGCAGGACGGCCAGCCCGGCCGCGCGGGCCTGGCGGATCTGTTCCCAGATCAACGCCTGCGCGCCGACGTCGACACCGCGCGTCGGATGCGACGCGATCAGCAGCACCGGATTGCCGGAAAGCTCACGGCCGACGATCAGCTTCTGCTGGTTACCACCCGAAAGCGCGGCGGCCGGGACGTCGATGCCCGGGGTGCGGACGTCGTACTCCTCGACGATGCGGCGGGTGTCCTCACGCGCGCCGTCGATGTCGAGCAGTTGCCCCTTCGCCACCGGCTTGCGCGTCTGGTAGCCGAGAATCCTGTTGACCCACAAGGGTTGCCTGAGCAGGAGGCTGTGCCGCGTGCGGTCTTCGGCGATGTAGCCGATCCCGGCCTCGCGGCGGGCGAGCGTCCCCAGTCTGTGCAGTTCGACGACCTCGCCGTCGGCCCCGGTCAGCTCGATCCGGCCGCCGCCCTTGCGCATGCCCATGATCGTCTCGACGAGTTCGGTCTGGCCGTTGCCCTCGACACCGGCGATCCCGAGCACCTCGCCCGCGTGCACGGTGAAGGAGATGTGGTCGAGCACGTTCCGCTCGGACCCCTCGACGCTCAGGCACACGTCGTCCAGGCGGAGGACGGCCCGATCGGTCACGGTGGACTCGCGGGTCTCCGGGCTGGGCAGCTCCGAGCCGACCATCATCTCGGCCAGCTGGCGCGAGGTGATCGTCTTCGGATCGGCCGTGCCGACGGTGGTGCCGCGGCGGATCACGGTGACCGTGTCGGCGATCGCGCGCACCTCGTCGAGCTTGTGCGAGATGAAGAGGAAGGTGAAGCCGTCCTTCTGCATGGCACGGACGGTTTCGAACAGCGCGTCGACCTCCTGCGGCACGAGCACCGCGGTGGGCTCGTCGAGGATGATGATCCGGGCGCCGCGGTAGAGCACCTTGACGATCTCCACGCGCTGGCGGTCGGCGACGCCGAGTTCCTCCAGCAGCGCGTCCGGCCGGACGCGGAGGCCGACCCGGTCGGCGAACTCCGCCAGCTTGGCCCTGGCGGCGCGGCCGATGCCGTGCAGGTTCTCCGCCCCGAGGAAGACGTTCTCCCCGACGGTCAGGTTGTCGGCCAGCATGAAGTGCTGGTGGACCATCCCGATCCCGGCCTTGATGGCGTCCTGCGGATTGCGCAGTTTCACCGGTTCGCCGTTGATCGCGATGTCACCCTCGTCCGGCTGCTGCATGCCGTAGAGGATCTTCATCAGGGTCGATTTGCCCGCGCCGTTCTCGCCACAGACGGCGTGCACCTCACCCTTGGTGACGGTGAGGTTGACGTCGGAGTTGGCCACGACACCGGGGAACCGTTTCGTGATCCCGGTCAGCTGCACGGCCGGTTCACCCCGGTCGGGGGCGTCGGTGACCTCGGCCTGGGGAGCGCTCATGAAAAGCCATCCAGTTCTGGGTAAACAGGTTGGGGCTCGGAAGGGGTTACCCTCCCGAGCCCCGCTGCCTGGTGAAGCTTACTTCTGCGGCTTGTCCGAGACGGTGATCGCCCCGGAGACGATCTGCGCCTTGTAGCCCTCGAGGACGTCCTTGATGTCGTCGATCTTGCCGCCGGAGGTGGCGTAGCCGATGCCGTCGACCTTGAGGTCGAACCGCTTCGGCAGCGACGTCAGGTCGCCCTTCGCGAGCGCGCGGAGGTAGTCGAAGACCGCCACGTCGACGCGCTTGAGCATCGAGGTGATGATGACGTCCTTCGACGCCTCGACCGTCTTCTGGTTGTACTGGTCGGAGTCGACGCCGATGGCCATGGCGTTGTTCGACTTCGCGGCCTCGAAAACGCCCTTACCGGAGGCGCCGGCGGCGTGGTAGAGCACGTCCGCACCCTTGGCGATCTGCGCGGCGGCCTTCACGTTGCCCTTCGCCGGGTCCTGGAACCCGGAGAAGTCACCGGCCGGGGTGAGGTACTCGTCCTCGATCTTGGCCTTGCTCGAAGCGGCCTTCACACCCTGGAGGAAGCCGGCCTCGAACTTCTGGATCAGCGGCGTGTTGACGCCACCGACGAAGCCGACGTGGCACTTCTTCGACTTGTACGCGGCGGCGACACCGGCCAGGAACGAGCCCTGCTCCTCGGCGAAGACGAGCGAGGTGACGTTCGGGGCCTCGACGGACTCGTCGACGATCGCGAACTTGGCGTTCGGGTACTTCGGCGCGACGGCCTTGACCGCGTTGGCGTAGGCGAAGCCGACCGCGATGATCGGGCTGAAGCCCTGCGCGGCGAGCTGGTCGAGCCGCTGCGACTTGGCGGCCTCGTCCTCGGTCGCGGCGGCGGTGCTCTCGGTGACCGTGGTGACGCCGAGTTCGGCCTTGGCCTTGTCGGTACCGGCGGCGGCGGAGTCGTTGAACGACGCGTCACCGCGGCCGCCGACGTCGAAGGCCAGCGCGACCTTGAGCTTGCTGCCGTCGACCTTCTCGCCTGCCTGGCTGGTGCTCGTCGAGGCGGCGGCCGCGGCGGGCGGCTTCGGCGCGGTCACGCAGCTGGCGGACTGATCCCCCGTGCTCGCGTTGTTGTTGTTCCCCGCTCCGGAATCCTTCGCGCACCCAGCCAGTACCAGAGCACCGGCCATGGCAGCGGCGGCCAGCGCGGTTCCACGCATGCGACGCAACGTGTGTCTCCCTCCCCGCTGATCCAGCGGATGGTCCGAAGAAACGGCCCGGCGATGAATGCCGGGTCGACCGAGGAACGGTACCTAACGGCCGCTTAGCCGCCATAGGAAAGGCACGCTACGTAACACAAACGTTTACTCATGAGTCGTACGCGCGACGAATGGAGTACTTACGGTGATCGAAACGGAGTAGTCGCGTGAAGGCTCCCTGGTCACGTTCGGCGCCTTCGCCACCGTCGGTGAGCACGCACCCGGCTCCTCACACGAGCTGGAAGGACTTCAGCGCGCGGATGTTCTGATGACAGTTCTTCAGACCGGACGAGTTCAGGCTGCGGTAAACGCCCCACTTCGGCCGCAGGTAGTTCACGTCCCGCCACAGATCCGCGGCCTTCCGGACGTCGGCGACGGTCCGGGAACCGTCCTTGAGCACACAGCGCAGGTAGCCGCTGTGGGACGCCTTGAACTCCCAGGACACGTCGATCCACTTGTTCTGCAGCGGCGCGTAGTCGGCGAGGTCGGCCTCCGCGCCCGAGTCACCGGCGATGGTCAGCACCCCTTTGCCGCCCTTCTGGCGCGGTGTGAGGGTCCACTGTGGAGGACCGACGTCGGGGACCTTCATCTGGAACAGGTGGGTGAAGGCCGTCGTCGCGGTCAGCTCGGTGGGCCAAAAAGCCTGGTAGGAGATCCGCCAGGTCTGATCACGCAGGATCTTGTACGTCGTGTCGCCGTCGCGCATGCCCTTCGCCTCGTTGCGCTGCCGGTCTGTCGATGTGTCGACATCTCGCGTGTGCATGTCGAAGCGCCAGTGGTCGCCTTCGGGGTAGATGTGCTTGACGCCGGGATGCGATCCGGCGCGGTCGTCCTCCAGGCCCTCGAAGGCGCGCAAGCCGTCCTTCGCCGGGTCGGGACTCCACCTCGGCGTCCAGGTCGCAGCCTCCGCCGTCCCGGTGCCGAGCGCGGCCGCGCCGAGCACCCCCGCGCCCAGGATGAGCGCCTTCCGGCGGTCGATGTTCTCCATGGCTACCTTCCCTTCTCGAGGGTGACCGCGAAGACATGCGGTCTCGGGGTGGTGGCGGGGAGCGTGACCGACACGACCTGACGCGCCGGGTCGAGCTGAACACGCTGATGGAAGATCGCGAGCTTCACCGGCTGGACACCCGCGCGGGAGTGCAGCTGATTCGTGGTGACGGCCTCGCTCTCGCCGAACGCCGCCGCAGAACGCCATCCGGTGAGCTTCAGGGGCACCTCGGCCGATCCATCCACATAGGACACTGTGATCGCCGTAACCGCGTTGCTGGTGTCCGCGGCGCCCAGCAGATGCAGGGTCGCGTACTTTCCCGCGGGCAACGGGATCGTCGCGCCGACGACGTTGTTCGGCGTGCCCTCGCTCCCGTTGACGAACAGGAAGGGCACGCCGTCGTCGATCACCTGCCCGGTCTGCGGCAGCTGCGCGGCCGGATAGGTGTTGCCACCGCCGTCGAAATCGCCGTCCCCCAGGTAGAACTCGCTCGTCACGCCGTCGGAGTTCAGCACCGCGGCGAGATCCACCGGGACCAGGTCCCCGGCGGGCGGCAGCGCGGGAAGTCCCCACGGCGGCGCGGGTTCGGAGATCGGGACCGGCGCGATCCTCGTGTCCGGCCGCCTCCCCCGGGCGTAGACCAGCACCTCGTGGCCGTGAGCGAGCTCGATGGTCACCGTGCCGTCAGGCCCCTGCCGCCAGTGCCGCGCCCCCTCGACCTCGAGTTTCCCGGGGATCGACGGCCTGAGTTTCAGCGGCTCGCCGGCCAGGCTCCGGACGCGGACGAACTTCGTGACCCCGGCCTCACGTACCGCGCTGACCAGGAACGCGCCCTGCGTCCGGAAGTCGTGCAGGGTGACATCGCGCCAGGTCGAGGGCAGCGCGGGGAAGATCCGGATCGTGTCGCCCCAGCTCTGGCACAGCATGTCGTGGATCGATTGCGCGGCGGACAACGGTGTTTCGATGACCGGGCCCGCTTCGTAGTACATGGTGTTGGGCTGCGCGAACCGCGTGACGAACGCGCGTAACTGCTTCAGCGCGTCGTCCCCGCGCCCCAGCGCCGCGGAAAGCGAGGCCGCGCCGGTGAAACTGAACCCGCGCAGGGCGCCTTCGAAACCGACCCAGTGCGCCAGCGATTTCGAGATCAGTTCCGCCTGCTCGGGGTCGTCGACGTTGAGCAGATACAACGGATAGGCCGCGAGGAGATGCGAGTAATGGCGGTGGGATTTGGCGAACGGGACGCCGGTGCCGACCATCAAACCGTGTTCGTCGACGGGGAAGTCCACCAGCTTGTCGAGCACTTCCCGCCATTTCGGCGCCAGCGGATCGTTGATACGCAAGGCCTTCGCCGCGTCCAGCAGGGTCAGGCAGCTCCACCGGATCAGCGCGAGGTCGTAATGGCAGTCGGGCGCGCGGCCGTACTCGGGTGAGAACGTCGGCGGCAGATGCAGACGGCCGTCGGCGCCGGGCGCGAGAAAGTGCAGGTAATAGTTCATCGCCTTACGCAGCACCGGGAACAGGACGTCGCGCAGGATCGTCACGTCCATGGTGTGGCGATAGCTGAGCCAGACGTTGTGCAGCAGCCACGGCAGATCGCCGATCTCGGCGTCCGCGTCCGGCCCCGGGACCCCGACGAACCCGGCGTCGGCGAACCGCGCGTCGGCACTGCGCCGCAGGCCCATCGAGTCGGCGCGGTACTCGGGCCGGAGGCCGTCGATCAGCGTCTGCCGGTTCTCGGCGACGGTGCGCGGGATCGGATCGAGTTCGAGGTGGTTCGAGCCGTGCACGGGCCAGTATTCGAGCTGGGCGTTGAGGTTGTACCAGACCGACGGCCACGGCGTCGGCGCCAGCCAAGGCCCGGTGGTCGCCATGATCGGTGCTTCGGCGCGGGCGGCGGACGCCAGTTTGTACAGCTGGATCCAGTAGAAACCCTGCAGCTTCGCGTCCGGAATGGACAGGAAGCTCCGCCGGTGGAAAGCGTGCCACCAGCGCCGATGTGTCCCCGCCAGCGCGTCCACGGTGGACACTCCCCCGACGACCGACCGCGCCTTTCCCTCGGCTTCGGTGCCCGGATGGCTGTGCGCCGTCGACAGGAGCAGTGTCCGGCCGCCGTGCGCGGCGCGGCGCATCCGATAAGCGGTCGCGTTCTGCCCACCGGCGACGAGCGGCTGGACGACCACGGTGAGATCGCCATCGGCCCGGGTCACCGGCGGCGGATTCGGCTCGAAGCCTTTCGGCGGCTGCTCGCGGACGATGCGCGGGCTCACCGCGGGAACCGGCGCGAAGGTGAGCCCGAATCCTCGTTCTCCCGGGCTCGGTGCGACGTCCACCACCAGCAGATCCCGGGTGCTGTGCACGAACGCGCGGATCTCCAGCGTGCCCTTGTCCGTGGTCACCGTCCCGGTGAGTTCGGCGTTCCAGAGGTCGAGGCGCAGTCTTGCCCCGGTAAGTTCACCCACCGGTGTGAGCAGGACTTTCCCGATCGGGAGCCGCGCGACACCCCACTCGTTGCCGAAGGCGGGCCGATGGTCCTGGGATTCGCTGTGATCGACGGTGAATTCGAGCGCGCCCTGATCGCGATAGACCTGCGCGCCCACGAAACCGTTGCCCAGGAACGGCCCCTCGTACCAGGTGCGCGGCAGCCGCTCCCAGCGCGGATCCTGACCGGCGAGGAACCGCGACCACTCCGCGTCCGTGCTCATCCCGTGGCAGCCGGTCCGCGATTCGGCCATTTCCGGCGGATCGGCCGACGCCGTGCCCGGAAGCGCTCCTAAGAGGACTCCGGCGACGGTGCCGCCGAGCAGGTCGCGTCGCGGGAAGCCGGCAGGCTGGCCCATGGTCACCCCATCGTGAACTCGGCCGATTGATCGGATGTCTATCCGGCTTGAACGTAAGATATGACATATACCTCGTCAATGATTCACAGGCATGACGACTCATTCGGCCGATCCCGCCGACCAGCTCCGCGATGTACCACTGAGAGAGATCCGATGTCCAGCGTTCTGAAGGAGCCGCCTCGGGGCGTAAGCGACGAATCGGAACGGACTCGCCACCGCCGCTCGCGACGGGGCGTGATGTCTGGTCCATCACACAGACGAACCCGGAGGTGAGCCCACCGTGAGGTCCGGGTCTAGCATCTTTTTCATCCACGCTCGATGACCATGATCTCGGCACCGTCGCCGGAGCCGTCCCCAGTGGACGTCCCGGCGGCAGGCGCGGAAACCAGCGGTCAGCGGGCCCAAGCCATGACGTTGGAGGCCGTTCACCGATGTCCACCACGGCTAGCACCGCCACCGAGGCGGCAGCGAGCGATCGGGCGGGTGCCTCACGCCGGCAAGGGACGTTCTACCGGGGCGACCCCGGTATGTGGTCCTGGGTGCTGCACCGCATCACCGGCGTGCTGACATTCTTCTTCCTCTTCGTGCACGTCCTCGACACCGCGCTCGTGCGCGTGTCGCCCGACACGTACAACGAGGTCATCGAGACCTACAAGACCCCGCTGGTCAACCTCCTCGAGGTCGGCCTGGTCGGCGCGGTGCTGTTCCACGCGCTCAACGGCATCCGGGTCATGCTGGTCGACTTCTGGGAGAAGGGACCGAAGTTCCAGAAGCCGATGCTCTGGACCATCCTGGCCATCTGGGTCGTGGTGATGATTCCCGGTGCCTTCTTCATGATGAAGCGCACCGTCGAGACGCTCTTCGGGGGGAACTGACCATGGCATCCGAAGTTCTCGCACTCGACAAGCCGCGCTCCCCGAAGCGCCCCGCCGCCCGCCGGAGCAACTTCGAGCTCTACAGCTGGCTGTTCATGCGCATCTCGGGCCTCGCCCTGATCGTGCTGGTGCTCGGCCACCTGTTCATCATGAACATCCTCGACGGCGGCGTGCACCGCATCAACTGGGGCTTCGTCGCCGGCCGCTGGGCCTCGCCGTTCTGGCAGTTCTGGGACCTGTCGATGCTGTGGCTCGCCGAAATCCACGGTGGCAACGGGCTGCGCACGATCATCGACGACTACGCCCGCAAGGACAGCACCCGGTTCTGGCTGAAGATCGTGCTCTATGTCTCGATGGTGCTGATCCTCGCCGTCGGCACGATGGTGATCTTCACCTTCGATCCCGGTATCTCGGCCAACTGACGCCCACCACACGTTAAGCGGAGTCCCTATGCAGTTCCACAAGTACGACGTGGTGATCGTCGGCGCCGGTGGCGCCGGGATGCGCGCGGCCATCGAATCCGGCCAGCGTGCCCGCACCGCGGTCCTCACCAAGCTCTACCCGACGCGTTCGCACACCGGCGCCGCGCAGGGCGGTATGTGCGCCGCGCTGGCGAACGTCGAAGAGGACAACTGGGAGTGGCACACCTTCGACACGATCAAGGGTGGCGACTACCTGGTCGACCAGGACGCCGCCGAGATCATGGCGAAGGAAGCCATCGACGCGGTCCTCGACCTCGAGAAGATGGGCCTGCCGTTCAACCGGACGCCCGAGGGCAAGATCGACCAGCGCCGCTTCGGCGGGCACACCCGTGACCACGGCAAGGCCGCGGTCCGCCGCGCCTGCTACGCCGCGGACCGCACCGGGCACATGATCCTGCAGACGCTGTACCAGAACTGCGTCAAGCACGGCACCGAGTTCTTCAACGAGTTCTACGTGCTCGACCTGGTGCTGACCCCGGACGAGGACGGCAACCCGGTCGCCTCCGGCGTCGTCGCCTACGAGCTGGCGACCGGTGAACTGCACGTCTTCCAGGCGAAGTCGATCGTGTTCGCCACCGGCGGCGCGGGCAAGATCTTCAAGACGACGTCGAACGCGCACACCCTCACCGGTGACGGCCTCGGCATCATCTTCCGCAAGGGCCTGCCGCTGGAGGACATGGAGTTCTTCCAGTTCCACCCGACAGGTCTCGCCGGGCTCGGCATCCTCATCTCCGAAGCCGTGCGTGGTGAAGGCGGCATCCTCCGCAACGCCGACGGCGAGCGGTTCATGGAGCGCTACGCCCCCACCATCAAGGACCTCGCGCCGCGTGACATCGTCGCCCGGTCGATGGTGCAGGAAGTGCTGCAGGGCCGCGGTTGCGGGCCGAACAAGGACTACGTCGTCCTCGACGTCACGCACATCCCCGAGGAGACGCTGAACGCGAAACTCCCGGACATCATGGAGTTCTCGCGGACGTACCTGGGTGTCGACCCGGTCACCGAACCGGTGCCGGTGTTCCCGACCTGCCACTACGTGATGGGCGGCATCCCGACCAACGTCCACGGCGAGGCGTTGCGGGACAACGAAAACGTCATCCCCGGCCTGTACGCCGCGGGCGAGGTGGCGTGTGTGTCCGTGCACGGCTCGAACCGGCTCGGCACCAACTCGCTGCTGGACATCAACGTCTTCGGCCGTCGCGCCGGCATCGCCGCCGCCGAATACGCGCTGGCGCACGACCACGTCGAGCTGCCGGAGAACCCGACCAAGGTCGTCGAGGACCAGCTGTCGCTGCTGCTCTCGGAGCACGGTGACGAACGCGTCGCCGACATCCGCACCGAGCTGCAGCGGACGATGGACTCGCACGCTTCGGTGTACCGCACCGAGGACACGCTGAAGCAGGCGCTGACCGACGTGCAGGCGCTGAAGGAGCGGTACAGCCGGATCACCGTGTCGGACAAGGGGAAGCGGTACAACACCGACGTCCTCGAGGCCGTCGAGCTGGGCTTCCTGCTCGAACTCGCCGAAGTACTGGTCGTCGGCGCCCTGGCGCGCAAGGAGTCCCGCGGCGGACACGCGCGCGAGGACTACCCGAACCGCGACGACACGAACTTCATGCGGCACACCATGGCCTACAAGCAGGGTTCTGAGCTGACCGCCGACATCCGACTGGATTACAAGCCGGTGACCTTCACCCGCTACGAACCGATGGAGCGGAAGTACTGATGACCACGGCCACCCCCGAGAAGTCGGAGGCCGTGTCCTCCGACCACACGCCGATCACCGTCACGCTGAAGATCCTGCGGTTCAACCCCGAGGTCGACACCGAGCCGCACTGGGAGTCCTACGACGTCCCGGCGCAGCGCACCGACAGGCTGTTGAACCTGCTCTTCTACGTGAAGGACTACATCGACGGGACGTTCTCGTTCCGGCGCTCGTGCGCGCACGGCGTCTGCGGTTCCGACGCGATGCAGATCAACGGCATCAACCGGTTGGCGTGCAAGGTCCTGATGAAGGACCTGCTGGAGACCGGCGGCAAGAAGACCGTCATCACCATCGCGCCGATCAAGGGCCTGACCACGCTCAAGGACCTTTACGTCGACATGGACCCGTTCTTCGAGGCGTACCGTGCGGTGAAGCCGTACCTGATCGCCTACGGGAACGAGCCCACCCGCGAGCGGATCCAGTCGCAGGCCGACCGCGACCGGTTCGACGACACGACCAAGTGCATCCTGTGCGCCTGCTGCACGTCCTCGTGCCCGGTGTACTGGAACGACGGCTCGTACTTCGGCCCGGCCGCGATCGTCAACGCGCACCGGTTCATCTTCGACTCGCGTGACGAAGGCGCCGAAGAGCGGCTGGACATCCTGAACGACGCCGAAGGCGTGTGGCGCTGCCGGACGACGTTCAACTGCACCGACGCCTGCCCGCGCGGCATCCAGGTCACGAAGGCGATCCAAGAGGTCAAGCGCGCGCTCCTCTTCAAGCGCGTCTAACGCTTCTGGAAGTACATGATGGCCCCCTTCCTTGCGCTAGGCGCAAGGAAGGGGGCCATCATGTACTTGGACTGAGTTATCCACAACAGGATGGTTATCCACAGGTCAGCAAATCGGCTCTGGCAGGCAGGATGCTCCGCACTCACGCTGAGGATCATGACCAAGAGGGGGAGATGGGCTCAGCATCCCGAACTGCTGCTGGAGCGAAGCCGCAATGGCGTCGTCCGGGCGTCCGACCTGGAAAGTCTGGAGATGAGCAGCCGGACGATCTATACCCGCTGTCTGCCCGGTGGGCCTTGGCAGCGATTGCTGCCCGGCATAATCCTGCTGCACAACACCGAACCCACGGCCGAGCAACTAGTGACGGCTGGGCTCCTGCACGGCGGAGCGGACGCGGTCCTCACCGGAACGGCAGCCTGTCTGCGACATGGTCTTCGGCAGGCCGCGATGCCTCCGGATACCGGACTTCACCTGCTGATCCCGCATGATCGGAAGATTCGCAGTACAGGATTCGTGACAATGGAGCGGACGATTCGATTGCCGTCACCGATCGTCCGCCACGGGGTTCCCTTGGCCCCGTTGGTCCGGGCCACGACAGACACGGTGCGCCGGCTCAGGAATGCCGACCAAGTGGAGGCGATCCTGATCGAATCCGTCCAAAACGGCGGATGCCATCCGAAAGCCTTGCTCAACGAACTCGATCATGGCTCGCTACGAGGAACCGCTGTCCCGAGACGACTCCTGACGGGCTGGGTGGATCTCCGTTCCATGGCGGAGGCACAGGCTAAGATCCTCGGGCAGCGTCTACCCATTCCACCGAGCCATTGGAATGCGGCGATCTACGACCGTCAAGGGCGCTATATCGGGCGCCCTGACGCGTTGTGGGAGGACGTGGGTCTCGTCTGGGAGATCGATTCTTTCGAATTCCATTTCCGGAAAGCGGACTACGCTCGAACCATCGACCGAAACACGCGTTATGCCGCGGCTGGCCTCGTCGTCGTACAAACGCTGCCTTCGCGGCTGCGAGACGACCCAGGCGGGGTCCTTGAGGACCTCACTGCCGCCCACAGCGTGGCGACGGCCAGACCTCGACCCGACATCCACCTCGTGTCTGCCGCCTGAAGTACATGATGGCCCCCTTCCTTGCGCCTAGCGCAAGGAAGGGGGCCATCATGTACTTCTTCAGCGAACTACTTCACCGCGTCCAGTGCGTTGACGCGGCCGTGCCCGTAGAACGAGTTGTCCTTCTCCGTGCCTTCACAGACCGGCGCCGCGGTGCCGCACGCGACCGGGTCGGCCTGGTGCTCCAGCAGCCAGGTCAGCAGCCGCGGCGGAGCATGGCGGTAGCGGGACGCCAGCAGCGCGGCGACACCGGCGGCGTGCGGGGACGCCATCGAGGTACCGCACTTGGTGCCGTAGGCGCCGTTGAAGATGGTCGACAGCGGGCAACCCGCGCCTTCGCCGGTGGGCGGCAGCTGGGCGCGGTCACCGCCGGGGGCGGTCACCTCGATCTGGCCGGCGCCGTAGTTGCTGTAGGACGACTTCGTGCCGGCGTAGCCGATGGCCGAGACGGTCACGACGCCTTCGATCGACTTCGGCAGGATGCCGCAGCTCGAGTCGACGGGGTGCGGGCGGTTCGGGTCGGTGGTCTGCTTGGTGACGTCGAAGCCGCTGTTGCCGGCGGCGGCGACGTTCAGCACGCCGCGGCCGGTCGAGTAGACCACCGCGCGGCGGACGGCCTCGTACGCGGCGGCGTCGCCCGGCTCCTTCGAGCAGTAGAACATGCCGGGGTCGATGTAGTAGCTGTTGTTCGTGACCGGGAAGCGGTGCTTCGCGGCCCACATGAACCCGCAGACGGCGGCTTCGGGAAGGATCAGGCCGTCGTCGTTCACGACCTTCACCGACGCCAGCTTGACGCCGGGCGCGATGCCGGTGAAGCCGCGCGCGGTGTCCTTGCCCGCGATGGTGCCGGCGACGTGCGTGCCGTGGTCGGAGTTCGTGGGCGCCCAGGCCGCGGGGGTCGTGTCGGGCGCACCGCTGTTGCAGCCGGCGGACACCGACGGGTCCAGCGCGGCCTTGAGCGCGGGGTGCGTGGGCTCGATGCCCGAGTCCAGCACGCCGACGGTCACCGAGCTGCTGCCGCCGGAGATCTTGTTCGCCTCGGGAGCCTGGATCGCGCGCATGTCCCACTGCTGGGCCGACAGGTCCTCTTCGACGGCGACGCTGGTGGTCTCTTCGGTTTCCTTGGTGTCGACCACCGCGGAGCGGGTCGCCCTTGCCGAGGCCGCGGGCGGGAACGCGACGTCACGGCCGCCCGAGTAGGCGCGGAAAACGCCGATCTTCGCCTGGAAGTCGGCGTTGCGCGACGTCGCCACCGCGACGCCGATCTCCGGGTAGTACGCCACCTTCTCGCCGCACTTCGCGCGCAGCTCGGTGTCAACCTTCCGCTCCGGGGTACGTGGGTTGTAAAGCACCACGTAGGTGAACGGCGCGCTCGCGGTGTCGCACTCAGGGGCGGGCGCGGCGCTCGCCGACGGGGCCGCGAACACGGTTCCCGCCGCCGCCGCGACGAGCGCGGGGACGAGCAGACGTCTGATCCGGGACATTCAACCTCCATGATTCGGTGGAGTGAACGTTAAGGAGCCGACGCCGGGCCCGCCACCGTCAAAAGGACGACAAACCTGATCAGGCGCCTGCCTTTTCCGCGTCCCGTGACTTGGCGCCACGAAGCGTGCGCAGACCGATCAGGCCGATGATGGTGCCGAGCACGAACGAGACGACCGTCAGCACCGCGTGCACGATGAAGTAGGCGGTGGGTGAGCCGTCGGCGGCCCAGGCTCGGTCGCTGTCCCAGAGATTCTTGGCGAACGTGATCCAGATGATCCACGACCACACGCCGAAGCCCAGCAGGAACATCGAAGTACCTCGCGAAATGCGCATGCCCCTGAGTATGCAGCGGGCGCCGCGACGCTACATTGCTCGGGTGCACAGCGCTATCTCCCGGTCGCTCCTGGTCCTCGTCTCCGGTGTGCTCGCCCTCGCGGTGACGCCGGTGGCCACAGCCGCCCCGAAGCCTCCAGACCAGGCGCAGCCGTGCGCGAACAAGACGGTGCCACCGCCGCCCGTCGACACCTCCGAGAAGCCGCGCCCCGGCGAGGCCGTCCCGGCGCCGTTGCCGGTCCCGCCCGCTCCGGTCGGCGGCGAGCGGATGGCCGAATGCGGGCTCGTGCTCCCCAAACGCGCGCTGAACCCGCCCGAGGGGACCACCGCCGCGTCCTGGGTACTGCAGGACCTCGAAACCGGCGACATCATCGCGGCGAAGGATCCGCACGCCCGTCAGCGGCCCGCTTCCCTGATCAAGACCCTGCTCGCGCTGGTCGTGGTCACCGAACTGCCGCCGCGCAAGGTCATCGTCCCGACCAAGGAGGACGCCGAGCAGGAGTGCACCTGCGTCGGCATCGCCGCCGGCGGTCAGTACACAGTGGACCAGCTGCTGCACGGGCTGCTGATGCACTCCGGCAACGACGCGGCGCACGCGCTCTCCACCGTGCTGGGCGGTGTCGACGCCACCGTCGGGAAGATGAACGCACTGGCCGCCCGCATCGGCGCCACGGACACGCGGGCCGCGACGCCGTCCGGGCTCGACGGGCCCGGCATGACGACCTCGGCCTACGACATGAGCCTGATCTTCCACTACGGGATGAGGCAGCCCGAGTTCGCGCAGGTGGTCAAGACCAAGTCCTTCGAAATCCCGCCGACGGCGGGGAAACCGGCCATCACGATCTACAACGACAACAAGCTTCTCGGTTCCTATCCAGGATTCCTCGGCGGGAAGACCGGTTTCACGGACGACGCGCGCCACACCTACGTCGGCGGCGCGCTCCAGAACGGCCACCGTGTCGCCGTCGTGATGCTTCGCGCCGAGCAGCGCCCGACCCGGGTCACCGAGCAGGCCGCGAAGCTCCTCGACTACGGCATCGCGTTGCGCCAGGACAAGGCCGAATCGGTCGGGCGGATCGACTACAAACCGGCGGACACCGTGGACGCGGGCGTGGCCAAGGCCGCACCCAACGGCGACGGCGCGTCGAACAGCGGTGCCGCGGTCGCGGCCGAAGACCCGTTCGGGACGATCGGCTGGATCATCACGCTCGTCGTCTTCCTGATCATCGTGGCGTCGTTCGTCATCGGCCACCAGCGCAAAAAGGCCATGGCGAGCAAGTAGCGGCGCCGGTCAGGACTTCCGGCGACCCAGCCAGCCCAACAGCGCGCCGGTCGCGAAAGCACCGCCGACGGCACCGAGGCCCGGCCCCTGCTGCACGGTCACCCTCGGGTGAATGGCGACGGGGGCGGGCGGCTCGATGACCGTCGACATGTTCTCCTTCGCGGTCGCCGTCCACGCGGTGACGAACAGCAGGAACCGCGAAACCAGGTTCGCGAACACGAGCAGGCCGATCACCGGGCCGAACAACGCGAACGCCGGCGATTTCGTGACACTGCCGAGGTAGAACGTCGCGGCCTGCTGAAGCACGATGAAGCCGACGGCGGCGAACACCGCGCCCTTGACGGCGCTGCGCAGCGCGACGTGCTCACGCGGCAGCCTCGCGATGACCCACAGGAACACCAGCGTGTTCGCGAGCAGACCGAGCAGAATCGTCGCGACCTTCAGCAGGAACACGGCCCAGCCCTGGTTTTCCAGGCCGACGAGTTCGAGCAGGAACCGGCCGACCCCGCTGCCCGCCGCGGTGAGACCGAACGAGACCACCAGCGCGACGCCGAGTCCGACCAAGGACAGCAGATCCTTGATCGTCGTCGAGACCAACGGCAGCTTCTGCTTTTCCTGACCCCATTGGGCGGTCAGCGCGTCACGCAGGTTCGACATCCAGCCGACACCCGAGTACAGCGCGAGCAGCAGACCGAAGATCCCGATACCGCCGCCGGAGTCCAGCGCCGCCTTGATGATGCTGCCGACCAGATCGCTCAGCCCCTCCGGCACCGACTTCTTGATGCCGTCGACGAGCTGGTTCGTCACCGTCTGATCGCCGGCGAGCACGATCTTGATGACCGCGAAGGCGACCATCAAGATCGGGATCACCGAAAGCACACTGAAGTAGGTGATGGCGGCGGCGTAGTGGTTGCCGTAGCGCTCGGTGAAGGCGTCGTTCGCCCGGATGAGGTGATCGAGCCAGCCGTACTTTCGCCGGAGACGGGGTAACAGCTTGTCCTCTTCCGGCTTCGCGCCGTCATCTTTCGCCACCAGTAGACGCTAACCACGCCCAGGGCGACCCGCAACGCGAGCTAGCCGGCCGGAGGCAGGAACCCGATGTTCGCGTAGACGTTCCGCAACGTCACCGAAGCGACTTCCCTGGCCCGTTGCGCACCGAGGGCCAGCACCTTGTCGAGCTCGGCGACGTCGTCCAGATAGGACTGGACGCGTGCCTGCACGGGCGTGACCCATTCGACGAACGCCTCGGCGACGCCCTTCTTCAGATCGCCGTAGCCCTTGCCCTCGTACGAGGTCTGGAGTTCGGCGATCGGCTGGTCGGTCAGCGCGGAGAGGATCGTCAGCAGGTTCGAGACGCCCGGCTTGTTCTCGGCGTCGAAGACGATCTCGCGGCCGGTGTCGGTGACCGCCGAGCGGACCTTCTTCGCCGACTTCTTGGGGTCTTCGAGCAGCTCGATGAGACCGTTGCCGGTCGACGAGGACTTGCTCATCTTCGCGGTCGGGTCCTGCAGGTCGTAGATCTTCGCCGTGTCCTTGACGATATGCGGCTCCGGCACGGTGAACGTCTTGCCGTAGCGGTTGTTGAACCGCTGCGCGAGATTGCGCGTCAGCTCCAGGTGCTGCCGCTGGTCCTCGCCGACGGGGACCTCGTTCGCCTGGTACAGCAGGATGTCCGCGGCCTGCAGGACCGGGTAGGTGAACAGGCCGACGCTGGCGCGATCCGTGCCCTGCTTCGCGGCCTTGTCCTTGAACTGCGTCATCCGGCTCGCTTCGCCGAACCCGGTCTGGCACTCCAGCACCCAGCTCAGCTGGGCGTGCTCGGGCACCTGGCTCTGGACGAACAACGCGCTGCGGGCCGGGTCGACGCCGAGCGCGAGCAGCTGCGCCGCCGAGCGCCGAGTGCGGTCGCGCAGCACCTTCGGGTCCTGCTCGACGGTGATCGCGTGCAGGTCGACGACCATGTAGAAGGTCTCGTGCGTGTCCTGCAGCCGCACCCATTGCCGCAGCGCACCCAGGTAGTTGCCCAGGTGGAACGAGTCGGCGGTCGGCTGGATCCCGGAGAGCACCCGCGGGCGCTTCAGTTCGTCGGACACGCCCGGATTCTGTCAGGCCGCGCCGTGGCGGGTCACCGGAGGTCACCCCGGCCGAACGGTCTAAACGGTTAAACGCCACATACTTCCGACGGTTCTGAGCGAGGAGCCCGGTTCCTAGCGTTCATGGCACCGGATCTTCCGGCCACACCGAAGGAGAACCCAGATGAAGGCACGATCCCTGCTGATGGGCTTGGCCATCGCGGCCGCGGCCGTGTTCTCGCTCCCCGGCGTCGCGACCGCGACCGAGCCCACCGGCGGCGTCCAGCCGAACATCGTCGGCGGCGGCAACGCGACCCAGGTCTACTCGTTCATGGTGTCGCAGCAGTCGAGCTCCGGCGGTCACCAGTGTGGTGGCTCACTGATCAGCTCGACCTGGGTGGTCACCGCGAAGCACTGTGGCACGCCGTACCAGGTACGCGTCGGCACCACGAACCGCACCAGCGGCGGCACCGTGGCCCGCGTGGCCCAGCGGATCGCCCACCCGAGCGCCGACCTGGCGCTGCTGCGCCTCTCGACGGCGGTTTCGCAGGCGCCGGTCACGATCGCCGACACGTCCGGGGCCGTCGGCACCGCGACGCGGATCATCGGCTGGGGCCAGACCTGCGCCCCGCAGGGTGGCTGTGGCGCCCCGATCACCCTGCAGGAACTGAACACCTCGATCGTCTCCGACAGCCGGTGCCTCGGCATCAACGGTGCCAGCGAGATCTGCACCAACAACCCCAACGGGAACTCGGGCGCCTGCTACGGCGACTCCGGCGGCCCGCAGATCAAGCAGGTCAACGGTGTCTGGCAGCTGATCGGCGCCACGAGCCGCGCGGGGAACAACAGCAGCACCTGCGCGACCGGGCCGTCCATCTACGTCGACGTCCCCTACTTCCGCAGCTGGATCCGCACCAACACCGGAGTCTGATCCGGTTCCCGCGTCGCCCCACCGTCCCCGGGGGCGACGCGGGCCCAGCCGGTTCAGCAAGGATCCGTGCGGAAGTTCGAAGAGCCGCTCCAGCAGCGCGACCGCCTTCAGGGAGTCGCACCGCTCGGGGCGGCTTCTTCCGGTCCGCCAGTAGCTCAAGGTCGCGACACTGACCCGGACACCCTGCTGGGCGAGCCGGTGGCGGATCCGGTCGAGACCGAGACCGCTCTCCGTGATCGCCTGGTCCAGTGCGCGCGGGAAAGGATCACCGGGCCGGCTGCGACGCCGCGTCACCGTCATGGACCTGAGCGTGGCGATCAGCGCGCCGCTAAACAATCCGGGCCGGACTAGGTGTACCTACCCAAGAAATCCGGCAAGTCGCCTTTAGCGGGCTAATCGCGCTCCGGCGGGCAGTCGCCTTTAGCGGGCTAAACGCGATCTGAGCCGAGAAGGTGCAGGTCAGGGGCGCTGCGGGCGGGCGAGGCCGTCGTCCTCGGCGAGGACGGCCTCGGCCATCGCCGTGACGTCCTGGCCGGCGGGCTGGACCGGGGCGGCGGGGATGACGGCGGCGGCACGCGCCTTCCGGCGCTGACGAAAGACCCCGAAGGCCATACCGACGATGCCGAGGGCGACGGCGATCAGGCCGACCGGGCCCAACAGACCGAACGCCATCTCCGAGCGCGTAGTCGACTCCGCCGCCGACGCGGGGACAGCGCCCGCGACGAGCAGCGCGACAGGGATCGCGACGACCGCCGCGGCCCTGGCCGCGGGCAGAGCCGACCGCATCAGGAGATGAACTGGGTTCCGCACCGGAGTGCCTCCCGTGACGTGACATTGCCGAACCGGAACGCTAACCCGAACGAGTGAGCATTTCCAGGTTGCTGGTCAAAAAACTACCGAGCGTGTCAAGACCTGTCGGTTCTGATCAACTCGGGGCACGAGAGTAGCCCCTCACAGGGGGGATCTTTCGACCACCCCTCTCCGCAAAGTGTGCCGCGGACGGAAGTGGTTTCTGACAAAACTGGACAGGTTGGACCGTTTCCCCGCCACCGTGCGGCCGAACAGGCACGATCCCGCTTTCGCCGGTTGGTTTCTTGTGCGCAATGGTCTATACCTGTTGGCCATACCCCTTAAAAGGTATAGACCATTATCCCTGCATGGTCCCCTCGTACGAAGGAGCCACCGATGTCTCTTCGACGTATTCTCGCGGCGGTCGCCGCCACCTTCGCCGCCACCACGGTCGCCGTGATCGTCCCGGCCCAGTCCGCCGCCGCGGCGGACTGCGTGGCGCCGTGGAACGCGAGCTCGGTCTATTGGGGCGGCAACACCGCCTCTTACAACGGACACAACTGGTCCGCGAAGTGGTGGACACAGAACGAAACCCCGGGAACCGCCCAGGTCTGGGCCGATCAGGGCACCTGCGGCGGCGGCACGACCAACCCGCCGAGCCCGTCCGGCTTCGTGGTCAGCGAAGCCCAGTTCAACCAGATGTTCCCGAGCCGGAACTCGTTCTATACCTATAACGGCCTGGTCACCGCCCTGAGCGCATACCCCGCCTTCGCGGGCACGGGCAGCGACACCGTCAAGAAGCAGGAAGCGGCGGCCTTCCTGGCGAACGTCAGCCACGAGACCGGCGGCCTGGTCCACGTCGTCGAACAGGACACGTCCAACTACCCGCACTACTGCGACACGACCCAGCCCTACGGCTGCCCGGCGGGCAACGCCGCCTACTACGGCCGCGGCCCGATCCAGCTGAGCTGGAACTTCAACTACAAGGCCGCCGGCGACGCACTGGGCCTGCCGCTGCTGACCAACCCGTGGCTGGTGCAGAACGACGCGGCGGTCGCCTGGAAGACCGGCATCTGGTACTGGATGACCCAGAGCGGGCCGGGCACGATGACCCCGCACGACGCGATGGTCACCAGCCGCGGCTTCGGCGAGACGATCCGCAGCATCAACGGGAGCCTCGAGTGCAACGGCGGCAACCCAAGCCAGGTGCAGAGCCGCGTGAGCAAGTACCAGCAGTTCACCGGCATCCTCGGCGTCGACCCCGGAGGCAACCTGTACTGCTGATCCATCCAGGGAGCCGAAGGGGCACTTCGCCGCACATGACGCGGCGAAGTGCCCCTTCAGTTTTCGAGGGTCATCAGCAGCCGGCGCAGGGATGCGTCCAGAACGCCGATGTCCTCACCGAGCGGCGCGAGCAGCTTCGTGACGTTCGCGGTGTGCTCGGTCATCGCGGCGTCGACGACTTCGAAGCCGCGCTCGGTCAGCGTGACCCGGAAACTGCGCCGGTCCTCCGGATCGAGCGCGCGCTCGACCAGCCCCGCCGATTCCAGCCTGTCGATCCGGCTGGTCATCCCGGCCCTGGACATCATCAGCGTCGCGGACAGCTCGGACGGGATCAGCGTGTACGGCTTCCCGGACCGCCTGAGCGCCGCGAGCACGTCGAACTCTCCTTGTTTCAAGCCGTGTTTCGCGAACACGGCCTCCACCATCGGCGTCGTCAGCAGCACCGCGCGGCCGAGGCGCCCGGCGACCCCGATGGCGGTCAGATCCAGGTCCGACCGTTCCCGCCGCCAAGCGCCGACCACCGCGTCGATCGCGTCGGCGTTCCGTTCTTCACTCACGACGACAGTCTATTCGACGGGAGATAGTTTGACAGCGAACTATCAGCGGTGGAACTATCGCGCTATGACTCAGCACAGCGAAACCCGCGAAACCGTCCTCGTCCGCGCCGCCGAAGCCGAAACCGTCGGCGCCGCCCCGAACTTCGTCACCCTGCTCGCCGACGTCTCGACCACAGGTGGCGTCATGAGCAGCGCGAGAACACGGCTGGGCGTCGGCGCCGACGGTGCGGCGCCGCACTACCACACCGGATCGTCCGAGCTGTTCTTCATGCTCGGCGGAATGATGGAAGTCCTTGTGGGAGAAGAGATCGTCACCGTTTCCGAGGGTGACATGCTCGTCGTCCCACCGCTGACGACGCACGCTTTCCGTACGGCGGCGGGCTCATCGGCGGACGTGCTGATCGTATTCGTCCCCGGTGTCGAACGCTTCGACTACTTCCGGCTGCTGGAGAAGGTCGGCCACGGCGAGGCGACCGTCCAGGATCTCTTGGACAGTCAGGAAAAGTTCGACAACCACTTCGTCGAAAGTCCAGTGTGGACGGAGAGCGCGAAGAACCGTCAGTAGCCGCGCGGCGGATAGCCGGGCGGAGGCCCGTACGGCCCGGGATGCGGAGGCCCCTGCGGCGGATAGCCGGGCGGAGGCCCGTACGGCCCGGGATGCGGAGGCCCCTGCGGCGGATAGCCGGGCTGCGGATACGGCTGCTGCGGGTACTGGGGTGGCGGATATCCCGGCTGCTGCGGCGGATACGGCGGCTGGCCGTACTGCGGCGGGGGCGGATAGTGCTGCGGATAGCCGGGGTTCTGCGGCGGATACGGCTGGGCCGGATACGGCTGCGGCTGGGGCGGGTACTGAGGCTGCGGTTGCGGCGCGGCGGGCTGCCCACCGCCGAGGTGGAAAGGCAGCACTGACACCAGCTGCCCGAGTTTGCCGAGCGTCGCGAGGACGTCGTCCGGTTTGGTCCGGCCGAACGTCGGATTCTCGACGTAGACCAGCTCCGCCCCCACCAGCGACCAGGTGTGCAGCTTCGACGACCGCATCAGGGCGGCGACCTGCGGCGTCAGCACCTGGACCGCGATGTTCGGATCGGTGTCGATCAGCTTGTACCAGCGATTGAACTTCCGGTCCGCGGTGGCGGGCTCGGGGTACTGCTCGACGTCCCAGGCGGATTCGATGCTCGACACGATCTGGAAGTTCGGCATCGGCGCGGGCAGGGTGATCACCCAGACCGTGTCGATCGAGATCGTGTCGAGCTCGTTGACCTTCTTGTTGGTCCACCGCGTGTGCACGCTCGTGACCGTCGGGCGGCGGTGATAGTCGAAAACGCTGAACGGGAGCCCGTTGTACACGCCACTCAGCGCGCCGAACGCGATCCGTTTGTCGCCACGCTGGTTGAACGGCAGCACCGTCCAGCGTTCCAGCAGGTTCGGCGCGTCCGGGCTGAACTCCCACCCGTACTGGCCGGACATCTGGTAGCGCTCGGCGTTCGTCGCCTCGATACGCCTGGCTTCGTTCGTCTCCATGACCGGCCCGGGTTAGTCGGAGTAGGTCGCCGTCACCGGCGCGTGGTCGGACCACCGCTGGTCGTAGGACTCGGCGCGCTCGACGACGACCGAGGTGCACCGCTCGGCGAGTCCAGGAGTGGCGATCTGGCAGTCGATACGCCAGCCCGAGTCGTTGTCGAACGCCTTCCCGCGATACGACCACCACGTGTACGGGCCGGGACCTTCCGGATCGAGTTTGCGCTGCACGTCGACATAACCGGCCTCGGTGAACACGCGGCCGAGCCACTCCCGCTCCTCCGGGAGGAAGCCAGAGCTCTTCTGGTTCCCGCGCCAGTTCTTCAGGTCGGTCTTCTCGTAGGCGATGTTCCAGTCCCCGACCACGACGACCTCACGGCCGCCGGCCTCGGCCTTGGCGCGCAGGTCGACGAGGTACGGCAGGAACGCCGCCATGAAGCGCTCCTTCTCGTCCTGGCGCGGGGTCCCGACGTCACCGCTGGGCAGGTACAGGCTCGCGACCACGACGTTCGGCAGGTGGATCTCCGCGTAGCGGCCGCTGTCCTCGAATTCGGGCTCGCCGAAACCGATGCGGACCTCGTCCGGCTCGGCGCGGCTGAAGAGCATGACGCCGTTGCGCCCCTTCTGCGCCGACGGCGCGTGCACCACGTGCCAGCCTTCGGGCGCGGCGGCACCGGCCGGGAGCTCCTTGAGCTCGGCCCGGACCTCCTGGCAGGCGACGACATCGGCCTTGGTGGAGCCGAGCCACTCGACGAAGCCCTTTTTCGCGGCGGCACGGAGGCCGTTGACATTCACAGTGGAGACGGTCAGCACCCTTCGCACGCTACCCGGAGGGTCCGACAGAACCGTCAGGGTGTTCGTTCTGCGAGACTGCGCGCATGAGCGAGCTGACCGTGCTGGGCAGCTGCGGCGCCTGGCCGGAACCGGGCCGCGCCTGCGCCGGCTTCCTCCTGGTCCACGAAGGTTTCCGGCTCGTGCTGGACCTCGGCTACGGCGCCGCGTCGCGGCTGTTCGAACACTGTCCCGGCGGCCGGGTCGACGCGGTGGTGGTGACGCACGAGCATCCCGATCACTGCGCGGACGTCAGCGCGCTCGGCCGCGCGCGTGCCTATGGGCTGCCGGACGAGCCGAGGATCCCGTTGCACTGCACGCCGGGCACGGTCCGGCGGCTGGAGGCACTGGAACCGCGGCCGCATCCGACGACGATCTTCGACATCTTGGACCTCGGTCCGCCGCGCGAGATCGGGCCGTTCCGGATGACCACGTTCCTGTTGCCGCATCACGTGCCGAATTACGGCGTCCGACTGACGGCGCCCGGGCTCACCATCGCCTACACCGGCGACAGTGGGCCCAGCCCGATCTTGGCGGAGCTGGGGCGCGACGCCGACCTGCTCATCGCCGACGCGACCCTGCAGGGTCCGTCTCCCGACGAGACGCCGCGGCTGGTGTCGACGGCGGGCGAGGCCGGGTACTGGGCCGAGCGCGGAGGCGCCCGGCGGCTGCTGCTGACCCACTTCTGGCCCGGCTCCGACCGCGAGGTCTCGGTGGCCGAGGCGCGGGAGGAGTTCAGTGGCGAGGTACTGGCGGCCGAAGAGGGCACCCACCTGCGTTTAGCGGGCTAAACGCGATCCGCGCGGGAGGGGGTCACGGGCCGCACTTCGAGCCTTCGACCGGGGCCACGTACTGGGCGGAGACCCACTTGCCCTCGGCGATCTTGCGGAAGCCGTTCTCGACCACCGGCTGGGCGTCGATCTTCGCGTCCTTGACGTACTTGCCGACGATCTTCTGCCCGCCAGGGGTGTCGCGGGCGTTGAGCACGTCGGCCGTCACCACGACCTGGCAACCGGTCGGGCTCGAAGCGCTCGACTCCCTGTCCTGACCCGAGATGGCGACGATGACGATCAACGCCAGTCCGCCGCCGGCGAACAAAACCGGTTTCGAGATGGCCATGGTGGTCACTCCTCGAACAAGGGAATCGTTTTCTTCCTCGAACAGAGTGGCAGAAGCCGGGGCGGTCGCCCAGATCCCGGAATGCCAACCACCCGGAGGCGCCAACCGGACGGCACGCGTACTACCCACCGTCACAGGCCGGGCCGGAGTACGTGAAGGCCCCCTTCACCGCGTCCAGCGCGGTGAAGGGGGCCTTCACGTACTCAGCGAGAGGCTCAGCCCTGGCTGATCTTCTTGGCCAGGTTCTCGTCCAGCGTCGCGAGGAACTCCTCGGTGGTCTGGAACGGCTGGTCCTTGCTGATCAGCAGCGCGAGGTCCTTGGTCATCTTGCCGCTCTCGACGGTCTCGACGACGACCTGCTCCAGCTTGTTCGCGAACCCGATCAGCTCCGGGTTCGAGTCCAGCTTGCCGCGGTGCTCGAGGCCACGGGTCCACGCGTAGATGGACGCGATCGGGTTGGTCGAGGTCGGCTTGCCCTGCTGGTGCTGACGGTAGTGCCGGGTCACCGTGCCGTGCGCGGCCTCGGCCTCGACGGTCTTGCCGTCCGGGGTGCGCAGCACCGACGTCATCAGGCCCAGCGAGCCGAAGCCCTGCGCGACCGTGTCGGACTGCACGTCACCGTCGTAGTTCTTGCACGCCCAGACGTAACCGCCCTCCCACTTCATCGCGGCGGCGACCATGTCGTCGATCAGGCGGTGCTCGTAAGAGATGCCCTTGGCGTCGAAGTCGGCCTTGAACTCGGCCTGGTAGATCTCCTCGAACACGTCCTTGAACATGCCGTCGTAGGCCTTCAGGATGGTGTTCTTGGTCGACATGTAGACCGGGTACTCGCGGTCGAGGCCGTACTGCAGCGAGGCGCGCGCGAAGTCCTCGATGGACTTGCGGTAGTTGTACATCCCCATGGCGACGCCGCCGCCCTCGGGGAACTTCGCGACCTCGAACTCCATCGGCTCGGAGCCGTCGTCCGGGGTGTAGCTGATGGTCAGCGTGCCGGGACCCGGGACCTTGAAGTTGGTCGCCTTGTACTGGTCACCGTGCGCGTGACGGCCGATGATGATCGGCTTGGTCCAGCCGGGCACCAGGCGCGGGATGTTCTGGATGACGATCGGCTCACGGAAGATCACGCCGCCGAGGATGTTGCGGATCGTGCCGTTGGGCGAGAGCCACATCTTCTTCAGGCCGAACTCTTCGACACGCGCCTCGTCCGGCGTGATCGTGGCGCACTTGACGCCGACGCCGTGCTTCTTGATCGCGTTGGCGGAGTCGACGGTGACCTGGTCGTCGGTGCGGTCCCGCTCCTCGATGCCCAGGTCGTAGTACTCCAGGTTCACGTCCAGGTACGGGTGGATCAGCCTGTCCTTGATGAACTGCCAAATGATGCGGGTCATCTCATCGCCGTCGAGCTCGACGACGGTGCCCTGGACCTTGATCTTGGCCATGAGCAGCGGTGCTCCTTCCGCGGATCTTCGCGTTCTTCTTCTAAATCTCCGGTAGCGGTACAAGCGTACTGCTTAACGGTCCTGGATGGTTCAAGTAGTGGTCGGCATCAAGTCTCCACGAAGCCGATGTGGCCGACGTCACCCGGTCGGACGACGGCCATCCGGCCGTCACGGAACCGGCGAAACCGCGACATCATCGAACCGCACTTCTCTCCCGGTCATCGGAAAAGGCGGTCCCCATGTCCACCAACCCCTACGCCGTGCCGCCTCACGAGCAGCAACCGGCTCCGGAGCCCTACCTCCAGCCTAGGCAAAGCAGCCGCGCGGTGCCTCGGGTGCTCAGCGCGCTCGGTGGCGTGCTGCTCACCCCGGTCGCGCTCGGCATGGTGATCTACGGCGGCTCGCGGCTGCAGCGCGTGTTCGCGCAGGCCTACAGCGTCGGCGAGGACCCCATGGGACTGATCCTGCTGCTGTTCGGCGCCCTGCTCCTGCTCGGCGTCGCACTCCTCGGCGCGCTGTCCGGGCTCGGTCCGGTGATCGGCGGCCTGATCTGGGGTGTGCTGCCCGGACTGGCGGCTCTCGCCGGCTCGTCGGATCTCCTGGGCCTCATGTACGACATCGGCGGCCGTGAACTCGGCGTCGGCCTGGCGACCTGGCTGGTGATGGGTTCCCTGCTCGGAAGCGGGGTCCTTCTGGTCGGGGCAGGCCTGGTCGGCACCCTCACCCGCCGCCGCCCGGGAGCGCGTTTAGCGGGCTAAACGCGCTCCCGGGCGAGATCGATGTGAACCGAGCGGGCCCGGCATCCGTAGTCCGGTTAAGGGAGGTGGCCCGCCCATGTCATCGCACCGGTACGTCGCGGAGTACGACGACGAGGACTACCAGGAGTACGGCGAGTACGACCAGCAGCCCAAGGACCCTCGCAGGCCTTACGAGGACGTCGAGTCGTACGAACCGTACGAGCCCTTCGACGACGACGTGGTCCCCGAAGACAGCCGTGCGGGTCGAGGCGTGCGCCGGGTGCTCAGCGGGGCCGGCGGCCTGATCCTGACGCCGGTCGCCCTCGGCCTGCTGGCCTGGGGCGGCCTGCGGCAGCAGATGCTCGTCCAGGCGACCCTCAGCACCCAGCGTGACGTCTTCGGCATCGGCCTGCTGGTGGGCGGCGGGATCCTGCTGCTCGCGGTCGGGCTGCTCGGCGCGCTCTCGGCGACCGGCCCGATCGTCGGCGGTCTCGTCTGGGGCGTCGCACCCGGCGTGGCCGCCGCCGCGGTGCCCGAATGGGGCTTCCGGCTGGTGAAGTACCTGCCGCAGAACGATGTCACCTACGGCGTCACGAGCTGGCTGTTCATCGGCGGACTGCTCGGGACGGGGTTCCTCCTGATCGGCGCGGGCCTCGCGGCGAGACTCGCCCGGCGCCGCCGCTGAGCGGACTGGGACCATCGGCGCATGGGATTGTTCACCGTTCCTGAAGCCCGCGCCGAACTCGCCCGGCTACGCCCCGTGCTCGACGAGCTCGTCCGCCTGCGTGCCGACGCCGCCGAGCTCGCCGCGTCCCTGCGCCCGGGCGGCCGCGAGACCGCGCTCGGCGGGATGCCGGAGTGGAAGGCCGCGCAGGCCCGGCTGGACGATCTGATGACCACCGTGCAGCGGACCGGCGCGGAACTGAAGGGGTTCGCTCCGCTCCTGATCGACTTCCCCGCCGACCTCGACGGCGTCGACGTCCTGCTCTGCTGGCTCGAAGGCGACCAGGAACTGTGCTGGTATCACCGCGCCGACCTGGGTTTCGCCGGACGACGCCGGTTGCCCGATAAGGTCGACGCCGTGAGCGAGGAAATCGCGGCCGGTCTTTTCGACGGCATCGCCGCGCACTACGACGAAGACACCTTTCACGGCCTCGTCGCCGACGCACTCGTCGACGGTCTCGGCCGCACGGCTCCCGAACGCGTTCTCGACGTCGCGACCGGCACCGGTGTGGCCGCGTTCGCCGCGCTGCGCCTGGAGCCGGGCGAGGTCCTCGCGATCGACATCTCGCCGGGCATGATCGCCCAGGCCGAGGCGAAGGCGGCGACGCGGGATCCCGGCAAGCGCGTCACCTGGCAGGTCGCGTCGGCGGTCCCCGCGCCGGTGGAGGACGAGGGCGCGGACGCCGTGCTCTGCGCCTCCTCGCTGCATTTCCTCGGCGCGGCCGCGCTCCGTGACTGGCTTCGGGTGCTGCGCCCCGGCGGCCGCGTGGGCTTCAGCCTGCCGCCGGCGTCGGCGTTCCGGCCCTCGGCGGCGTTCGCCGCCATCGTCCCCACCGACCTGAAGCTGCCGGAAACCGAGGACGAGGCGGCGGAACTGGCCTCCGAAGCGGGGTTCACCGAGGTGACGGTCAAACGTCTGGACGTCGAAACGCCGGACCGGACCCGATCGGTGTTCGTGGTGCACGCGACCAGGCCCTGAGGCCTACAGCGGCGCGAAGAACGGCACGCACACCGGCGCGGGCGCGCCTGCCGGGTCGAGCGCCTTGAGGATCAGGCCCGTCACGTTCGGGTCGATCGCCTGGCTCAGGTGGCCGGGCAGATCCGTCGCGCACCGGTCCTGCAGCACGATGTCGGTCGTGCCCGGTTCGCCCAGCACACCGCTGGTGTACGGCGTGACCACTCGATCGTGGCGGCTGACGATGCTCGTGTAGGTCGGCCCCGGAACGCTCACGCCGCCGCGGGCGAGATCGTCGAGGAAGTCCGACGGCGCGAGGTATTCCCGGCACGCCCCGCACACGCCGTCGGCGAGCAGGTCGATGCCGGGCAGCGAAAGGACGGCCCTGGCCAGCTCGGAAAGGCCGTTGAGCGACGTGCCCTTGAAGTTCGAACCGAAGCCGACGAAATGCTTCACCTTCTCCGCGCCGCCCACGAATTTGAGGTAGTACGCGGGCATCGTCGTACCCTCGGAATGCCCGACGAGGTCGACCTTGTCCGCGCCGGTGCTCGATCGCACCCGGTCGACGAACGCGTCGAGTTCGACGGCGCTCTTCCGCATGGAGCCGAGCCCGCCGAACAACTGTCCACCCAGGACAGTGGCGCCGTAGGTCAGCGAGTAGACGCAGTAGCCGGCGTTCTTGAGCTTCGGCGCGTGATAGAACCAGTTGGTCGTCGCGTTGCCACCGAGACCGTGCACCAGCACGACAGGCTCGGGATGCTTCGCGGTCGGACGGCACGACCAGTCGTTCCAGCCACTCGTCGTCGCGGCGTCCGCCACCGCGGGGGCGGCGACCGTGAACGTCAAAGCCGCGACAAGCGTGGTGAGGATCCTTCTGGTCTTCGTGGCACCGCCGTTGGTGACCCGAACCCGCATCCCTGCCTCCGATTACTCGTCAGTATGTGGTGCGAGTCATCATCCGTCACAAACCAACGGCGAGAACCGGGAGAAAAACCAGACTTGACCACCTCTCCTTGTGACAGATCACAAAGGCAGCAGGACTCGTCGTTCGATCGGACTCGACATCACGATGGACGTCGTCGTGGCGCCCAGCGTGGACAGGTCCTCGAGGAGTTCTTCCAGGTGCGTGGTGTCGCGGACGGCGATCTTGAGGATCCAGCAGTCCTCCCCGACCACATGGTGCAGTTCGAGGATTTCGGGGCGGTCCATGAGCTTCCGCGTGCGTGGATGCCGGACGGTGAAGCCGCTGTGCGGCGCCATCCGCACGAACGCCCGCAGTCCGAGGCCGACGCCGGACGGCGAGACGAGCGCCGCGTAGCCGGTGATCGTGCCGTCGGCTTCGAGCCGTTTGACCCGCTCGCCGACGGCCGCCGGGCTCAGCGAAACGCGGCGGCCGAGTTCGCTCAGGGTGATGCGGCCTTCCTCCTGAAGAAGTTCCAGGAGTCGCCGGTCGATCACGTCCAGTGAACTTTCAGTGGAAGCCGGTTTTTGCCGTTGTTCTTTCAGCGCTTCGGCCGATGTGCCCATCATTTCCCCTTCAAACACCTGGATCGCCACCGTAACACTGGTGGACATGAAGAAAGTGCTCGTTCTGGGTGGGAGCCGGTACTTCGGCCGCGGGGTGGTCGAGCGGCTGCGCGACGCCGGACTGGACGTCACCGTGCTCAACCGCGGCTCCGCGCCGGCACCGTCCGGCGTCGCCCACCTGATCGCCGATCGCGACGACGAAGCGGGGTTGAAGGCCGCGCTGGGTTCCCGTTCCTTCGACGTCGTGCTCGACCAGGTCTGCTACACCCCGGTCCAAGCGGATATCGCGCGCCGGGTGATCCGCGCGGACCGGTACCTGATGACGTCCACGATCGAGGTCTACAACCAAGTCCTCACGGACGCGCCGATGGCCGAATCGCTGGTCGCCCTGCCGTCCGCCGACCGCACACTTCCTTGGCACGACGGGGATTTCCTCGAAGCGCACTACGGCGAAGGCAAGCGGCAGGCCGAAGCGGTCTTCGCCGCCGGGGACGTGCCGTTCGTCTCGGTACGGGTCGCGCACGTCCTCGGTGGCGACGATTTCACCGGACGGCTGCGGCATTACGTCGAACGGCTGGACGCGGGCGACGCCGTCGGCGTCCACGCGGAACCGCGGCCGTCGACGTTCATCCATGAGCGGGAAATCGCCGATTTCCTCGCCTGGGCGGCGAAAGCGGACTTCACCGGCCCGATCAACGCCGGTTCGCACGGAGAGCTGTCCGCGACGGACCTCGCCCGTGCCATCGTGGCCGAGCCGCGGTTCCGGATCGTCGAGCGGGACGCCTCGCCGTACTCCTTCGACCGGTACGCCGTCCTGGACACCTCCCGCGCGACCGGTCTCGGTTTCTCCTTCTCCTCCACCACCGATTGGCTCGGCGATGTCGTCGAAGAACTCCGAAAGGCACTTTGACCATGCAGTACCGCACCATCGGCGACGTCGCAGTCAGCGCGATCGGCCTCGGCGCGATGCCGTTGTCGATCGAAGGCCGCCCCGGCCGCGACCGCGCGATCGCCACCGTCCACGCCGCGCTCGACGCCGGGGTCACCCTCATCGACACGGCCGACTCCTACCATTGGCACGCGGGCGAAACCGGGCACAACGAGACGCTGATCGCCGACGCGTTGGCCACCTACGGCGGCGACTCGGACGCGGTACTCGTCGCGACCAAGGGCGGGCGAGGCAGGCCCGGTGACGGCTCGTGGACCGTCACCGCGACACCCACGCATCTCAAAAACGCCTGCGAGGGTTCGCTGAAACGGCTCGGCGTCGACGCGATCGGCCTCTACCAGCTGCACAAGCCCGACGAGAACGTGCCCTGGGCGGAGTCCGTCGGCGCGATCAAGGACCTGGCCGACGAAGGCAAGATCCGGCTCGCCGGGGTGTCCAATGTGTCCAGTGCACAGATCCTCGAAGCACGCGAAATCCTCGGCGAGCAGCTCGTTTCGGTGCAGAACGAACACTCGCCCGCGTATCCGGCGCACGAACCGGAACTGGCGCTGTGCACCGAACTCGGGCTCGCCTACCTGCCGTGGGGTCCGCTCGGCGGCATCTCCGGCGCCTCGCGAGTCGGCGCGGCGCACGCGGGTTTCCTTGCCGTGGCGGAGGAACAGGGTGTCAGCCCGCAGCGGGTCTGCCTGGCGTGGCTGCTCGCGAAGTCGCCGTCGGTGATCGCGATCCCCGGCTCGACGAGGCCCGCGACGATCCGCGATTCGGCGGCCGCGGCCGACCTCGTGCTCACCGCCGACGATCTCGCTCGTCTGCCGTGATCATCCGATGGCGATGAGCCCGACGGCGGCACCGGCGCCGATCAGCCCGGCGACCTGCGCCCGGTTGGCGCGCTCGCGCAGGAAGAGCATCGCGAGCACGACCGGGATGGCCGGGTAGAGCGCGGTGAGCACGGTCGCGACGGCGACCAATTGCCGCTGCGTGGCATACCAGTACAGCAGGATCGCGACCGAGCCGAGCGCCCCGGCGGCGGCCGCCTTCACGGCCGTCGCGCTGGGCAGCCGGAACGCCGCCGACGACAGGAGCACGAGGGGGACGATCGCGCAGACCGAGACCGCCCGGCTGACCGCGATCGGCCAGAACCCGGCGTCGGCGGGCACCCTGGCCATGGCGAGGAACTGCACGGCGAACCCGGCACCCGCGACGAGCGCGTCGGCCACCCCGGCGGAGCCGTGTCCCTCGCCGGTGCGGGAGACCAGCCACACCGACGGCAGCGCCAACACGATCCCGGCCGCGGCGGGCACGGACAGCCGTTCGCCCAAGGCCAGCACGGCGACCGCGGCCGGGATGATCACCGCGCCGAGATCACTGACCGGGACGACGACGCTCATCGCGCCCCGGCCCATCGCGCGGTAGAGGAAGGCGACGCCGACGCCGGTCCCGAGGCCGGAAAGGGCGCCCCACGCAAGCGCTTGCGCCGTGGTGGGACCACCGAAGACCAGTGCAGCGGCCACGCTGAGCACGGTGCCGCCGACCTGCGCGTACAGCGAGATCGTCATCCCGGGAGCGTGTCTCGACAGCATTCCGCCCGCGAAATGAGTGGTGCCGAAACAGAGCGCCGCCAGAAGTGCGATCCATTCATGCATGACTCATGCATACAACTGCCCGCGGAACCCCGCAACCGATCAGGCGCTGGCCACCAGCGTCACCCCGAGGGCGATCATCGTGGCGGCGACCAGACCGTCCAGCACCCGCCACGACGATGGCTTGCGGAAGAACCCGCTGAGCAGCCTCGCGCCGAACCCGAGGACGAGGAACCAGAGCACGCTCGCCAGCACCGAACCGACGCCGAACGCCCACCGGCCGCCACCGTGCCCCGCGGCGATCGCGCCGAGCAGGAGCAGCGTGTCGAGGTAGACGTGCGGATTCAGCCAGGTGAGCGCCAGCGTGGTCAGCACGATGCGGCGCAGCGATCCGCCGGTCTCGGGGCCGCCGGTCTCCAGCGCCGCCGGTTTGAACGCGCGACGGGCCGCGAGAGCGCCGTAGCAGAGCAGGAAAGCACCGCCGACCAGGGCGACGATGGTCAGCGCTTCGGGCGAGGTCCCCACCAAGGCACCCACTCCGCCGACGCCGAGGCTCACCAGGATGACGTCCGAGACGATGCAGATCAGGACGACCACGAGCACCGATTCCCGGCGGATGCCTTGGCGCAGCACGAAGGCGTTCTGCGCGCCGATCGCGACGATGAGGGCCATGGTGGCGCCGAATCCGGCGGCCGCACTGAACAGGACGTCTTCCATAGGGAGGACAGTAGGAACCGACGAGTCAACAGTACAGCTAAAGATTCTTACGTAACATTAGCGCTCATGATGACCGATCTGCCGCTCGACCTCGTCCGGACGCTGCTGGCGGTCGCCGACGAAGGCACGTTCGACGCCGCCGCCTCGGCACTGCACGTGACGCCGTCGGCGATCAGCCAACGCGTCAAGGCGCTCGAACAGCGCACCGGGCGGGTGCTGCTGATCCGCACGAAACCTGTGCGCCTGACCGAATCCGGGCAGGCCGTCGTGCGCTTCGGCCGTCAACTGGCCCTGCTGGAGGCCGACACCCGGGCCGAACTCGGCCTGACCGCCGGCGACGAACCGGTCCGGCTGCCGATCGCGGTGAACGCCGACTCGCTGGCGACGTGGTTCCTTCCGGCGCTCACGCGGGTGCCGCACGGGCAGAAGATCTGCTTCGAACTGCACCGCGAGGATCAGGACCACACCACGACCCTGCTGCGGGAGGGGCTGGTGATGGCGGCCGTGACGTCGTCACCGGATCCGGTCGCGGGATGTTCGGTGCACCGGCTCGGGCACATGCGGTACCTGGCCGTCGTGAGCCCGGAGCTCGGCACGGACCTCACCCTCGCCGAAGCCCCCGTCGTCGTCTTCGACCGCCGCGACGACCTCCAGGACCGCTTCGCTCGTGAGCGCGGGACGATCACGAGTTCGCTGCGGCACTACGTCCCGTCGTCCGAAGGGTTCTTCGACGCCGTCGCGGCCGGGATGGGCTGGGGCATGGTGCCGGTCGCGCAGCTCGGGGACCGCTTGCGCGACGGCACCTTCGTCTGTCTCGACCCGGACCACCCGATCGACGTACCGCTGTTCTGGCAGCAGTGGAAACTCGACTCCCCCGCGCTGGCGGCGGTGTCGGCCGCCGTCACCACGGCGGCCGCGGACCTGCTGGTCGACCCACCCGGATGAGGACGCGCACCCCGGCCCGGTCGTGAGATCCTGTGCGCATGACGCGCGCATTGCACCTGGTCGGGGACGAGGAAGCGGACCGACTGCTGAGCGAAGACCCGTTCGCACTGCTCGTCGGCATGCTGCTGGACCAGCAGTTCCCGATGGAGCACGCGTTCCGGGGGCCGCAGAAGATCGCGGACCGGATGGACGGTTTCGACATCGAGAAGATCGTCGCGATGGACACCGAGACCTTCGTCGAACTCTGTGTGGTCCCGCCGGCGATCCATCGCTACGGCGGCTCGATGGCCCGCCGGGTGAAGGACCTCGCCCAGCACATCGTCGAGGTCTACGACGGCGACGCCGCCGGGATCTGGACCTCCGGGCGGCCCAAGCCGGACGGGCCCGAGGTCCTCAAGCGGCTCAAGGCGCTGCCCGGTTTCGGCGAGCAGAAGGCCAAGATCTTCCTGGCGCTGCTCGGCAAACAGCTCGGCGTGCAGCCCAAGGGCTGGCGCGCGGCCGCCGGTGCGTACGGCGACCGCGGCTCGCGGCGCTCTATCGCGGACGTCGTCGACACGAAGACCCTCGGTGAGGTGCGGGCGTTCAAGAAGGCGGCGAAGGCAGCCGCCAAGGCTCCGGCGGAGTAGCTACTTCTTTTCGGCTCCCGGCCACGGCCCCGGTGTCTCGGCGGGCAGTTCTTCCTGCCCGACTTCGGTGCAGAAGATCCGGAAACCGCGTGCCTGGTAGTTCTTGAGCGCGGCCGGGCCGTCCGAGGTGCAGGTGTGGACCGTCACCCGACGCGTCGCCGTCTTGCCGGGCCACCGTTCCGCGAGCGCCCAGGCCTCGCGGAGCGCGACGGTCAGCAGATGACCGCCGATGCCCTTCCCGACGAAGGACGACATCAGGCCGAAGTAGGCGAGTTCGACAGTGCCTTCAGGGTCGCTGCCGTCGAGTTCGAAGTACCCGCACGGCGTTCCTTGCGCGTAGGCCACCCAGGTCTCGACGCCGGGCCTGTCCAGCCACTCGATCCACTGCGTCCAAGTCCAGCCGAGCCGGTCCATCCAGAACCAGTCGCCGCCGACGGCGGTGTAGAGGTACCGGTTCAGTTCCGGGCTGACCAGTTCGGCGCGGGTGACCGTGATCGGGGTGGCGGGTGGTTTCGCGGCGCTCAGGTCGTCCGGCGAGGTCTGTTCGAGGTGCCAGGTGGTGATCTCCATCCAGCGATCATTTCAGCCAGATCCGCAGCGGCCCCAGCGCCCTGTACCCGGCCCGCAAGGCGGCGGCGAGGTCGTCGCCGCGTTCGTAACCGGTGATCGGCAGGCCGGGGAACGTCGCGGCGACCGCCGAGGTCGCGCCGTGCCACGCGTCGTCGAGATCGCCTTGAGTGTACAAATTGGACAGTCCGGCGAAGCCGCCGTCACGGTTGGCCGTCACGCCGGACACAACGTCGGACCACACCGCGACGAACGGATCGTCGAACTGGTCCGGCACCCGGGCCCAGCCCGGTTCGAGCGGCATCCGGACCTCCCGCGCGATCCAGGTCGCTTCGAAGAGCACCTCGAAACCCGCTTCGGAGAGGTCCAGGCATCCGAAACTGTCCTTCACCGAGCAGCCCGGCGACGTGTCGATGCCGTCCAGCACGTCCGATACCGACGCGTCGGGGGTCAGGGTCACCGCGTCCGGGTACAGCGGCGGTGTCCGGTGTGCCGATCTCCAGGAGCGCGGGCCGAACGTGCCGATGAGTCCGTGTGACCGGCACACCGTGTCGCACCAGCGAGCGTTGACCCGCGCGGCGTCCGTTACACCCGCGCGAACCACAGCACGTCCGGTTCCCCTTGCGGCACCGGGATCTTCAGCTCCCGCACCTCGCCGAATCGTGCTCGCAGCCGCTTCGCGAACGCCGGAACCGCCTCGGCGCTCCAGACCCCGAGCACGCCGCCGGGCCGCAGCCGCGCGGCGAGCATGTCGAGCCCGTCGTCCTGGTAGAGCTTCGCGTTGCCGTCCGTTACCGTCCACTCAGGACCGTTGTCGATGTCGAGGCACAGCGCGTCGAACCGCTCTTCCGTCCGGCGCAACCACTTCACCAGATCGGCCTCGACCACGGTGACCCGTTCGTCGGAAAGGGCGTCGTCGTGGACGTCCTTGAGCGGGCCCTCGCGGTTCCAGGCGATCACGGCGGGCTCGCGCTCCACGACCACGATCTCGCCGACGCCGGGGTGGTCCAGCGCGGCGCGCAGCGAATAGCCGACACCGAGGCCGCCGATCAGCATCCGCGCCTTGCCCGGCACCAGATCCGCCGCCACCGAGACGAGCAACCGTTCGGATTCACCGTTGCGGGTGTCCATCAGGAAGACGCCGTTGGCGATGACTTCGAAATCCTCGCCCGCGCGGCGAAGCACGAGTTCGCCGCTCCTCCCGTCCACCACGTCGAGTACGTCGGTCATCCGGGCAGCCTATCGGCGATGGTCACAGCAAGCCCGCCAATTTGTACAACACGAGACTGCCCGCGACGGCGACGTTGAGGCTCGCGCCGGTACCCACCATGGGGATTTCGACGACGGTGTCGAGAAGATCGAGCGCCTCCGGCGGAATGCCCCGCTGCTCATGGCCGAGTACGGCGATCGTCCGGCCGCGCGCGGGTGGGAGATCGGCGAGGCGCACGGCTTCGTCGGCGAGTTCGACGCCGACGACGGCCGTGCCCGCCACCCGTTCCCTGGCCAGCCACCCCGGCGGATCGTGCACCCAGTGCACACAAGCGGGGCGCCGCAAGGTGTTCCCGCGGCGCAGCGCCTCGGGCACCCAGGGAAACCGCGGCACGGCGAGGCAGGCGCCCACCGCGTCGCAGGTTCGCAAAAGGGTGCCGAGATTGGCGCCGTGCAGTGGCCACAGCGGTGCCGCGACGAGATGTCCCCAGCAGGAATGGGATTTCCTTCTTCTGGTCGCACGGAGTTCCGAGGGCGTGCGGACCCTGATCGACGGGCTCACCGGACGTGAGGCGCCGCGCCTCCAAGCATTTCGAGGATCATGCCGACACTGTAGCGGGATCACCTCCGACGCTCCTAACCTTGAAGCGTCGGAGGTGGTACTCATGCACGCGACCGTCGGAGACGAGATCCACGTGCACGGACGCACGGTGGGCTCGGCTGAGCAGCGCGGCGAAATCCTTGAGGTACGCGGAGAACACGGCGCCCCGCCGTATCTCGTCCGGTTCGCCGACGGGCACGAAGGGCTGGTCTTCCCCGGACCCGACTGCGAAGTCCAGTCTCGCGCCGAATAGGCGTCACTCGGCGGGCACGGGCCGCCGCACGCGGCTCCGCCAGCCCGTCACGACCACGGCCGCGCCCAGCGCGGTCAGCACCGCCGCGATCTCGGGCAGCAGGAGCGGGCCGCCGCCGCTGAGCACCGCTCCCCCGACCAGCCCGGAGAGGCCGACGCCGAGGTAGATGGCGGACGCGTTGAGCGAGAGGACGAGCCCGGCGTTCTTGCTGGACAACTCGATCAGCCGGTGCTGGATCGGCGGATTGATCGACCAGGTGGCCAGTCCCCAGAGGAAGAGGACGACGGCCGCGCCCGCGACGGTGGTCGCCACGAGCGGCAGCATCGCGAGCACCACGGTGATCCCGCCGAACACGACCAGCAGCGGCCCCTTGGCGCCCCAGCGGTCGGTCGCGCGGCCGCCGAGGACGTTGCCGAGCGCGCCGCCCGCGCCGTAGACGAACAGCAGCAGGCTGACCGTCGTGCCGTGGACGCCGGCCGTGGCGGACAGGACCGGCGAGATGAAGGTGTAGACGGAGAACGCGGCGAGGCAGCCGAGCACGGTCGCGCCGAGCATGGCGAGGACGCGCGGGTCCTTGGCGACGGTGAACCGTTCGGCCAGGCGAACCGGAGGCGGTGCCGGGACGGCGGGCAGGACCATCCGGACCGCGAAGGCGCCGAGAAGCGAGAAGGCCGCGACGAGCGCGAAGACGGCCTGGTAGCCGACGCTCTGCGAGAGGACGCTGCCGAGCGGGACGCCGAGGATGGTCGCGATGGTCAGGCCGCCGAAGACGAGCGCGACGGCGCGGCCCCGGCGTTCGGGGGTGGTGAGTTCGGCGGCGACCGCGCTGGCGGCGGGGGTGAACACCGCCGCGCCGATCGCGGTGACGACCCGCGCCAGGAGCAGGGTCACGTAGCCGGGTGCGAGGGCGGCGAGGGCGTTGCCGACGGCGGTGACGACGAGGGCGGCGACCAGGAGGGTGCGCCGCTCCCAGCGGCCCGTGACCGCGGCGAAGAGCGGCGAGCCGACCGCGTACGCGATGGCGAAGGCGGTGACCAGCTGAGCGGCGGCCGTCTCGGAGACGCCGAGCTCGCCGGTCAGCGCGGGCAGCAGCCCGGCGACGACGTAGCCGCTGGTGCCGACCGCGAAGGTGCCGAGTGCCAGCACCGAGGTCCTAGGTGGTGCGAAAGTCATGGACTCCCCAGCTCCAGACCCCTTTTCACGGCGCCTCCCGCCTCCGGCCCAGATCGCGATTAGCGGGCGAAAGTCGCTCCGGGCCCCGGTCGCCCAGGTGCCCGCCGGATCGCGTTTAGCCCGCTAAAGGCGACCTGGGTCCCGGGGCGCTCGGCTGGCGCCGGAGCGCGATTAGCGGGCGAAAGTCGCTCAGGGATCGTTGTTCGATGGTTGTCGTAGTTCGATGACGACCGTACTACGAACCTTCGGGAAGTTCGAGGGGCGTCGTACTATGGACCCATGGCCGCGACCACGACACCGCAGTACGTCTACCCCGGGCAGGACGAGATCCGGATCGAAGCGGTCCTCGCCGCCCTCGCGGACCCGGTGCGCCTCGACATGGTCCGCCAGCTGGCCGAGCCCGGCACCGAGATCTCCTGCAGCGGATTCGACGTCGCCGTGACCAAGTCCACACTCACCCATCACCTGCGCACCCTGCGCGAAGCGGGCGTCATCATGGGCCGCCAGCAGGGCACCACCCGCTACAACTCCTTGCGCCGCAACGATCTCGACGAGCTCTTCCCGGGGCTGCTCCAGGGAGTCCTCGCCGCGCGCCGCTGAGGGTGGTCAGCCTCACCCGAAACCGGGATGACAAAGGCGCCCTCCATCCGTTGAACTGGATGCAGGACAGCTCGTCGACGCTGGGGCCGAACGCGCTGTCTTCTTTTGTGTCCGAGACCTAAATCGATTCAGTCGACCATCCGCGACGGTGGGCGAGTAATCGTTTACCAGTACGACCCCCGGAAGGAGAGCCGTGCCCGTCGCGCTGCTCGCGCTCGCCATCGGTGCCTTCGGCATCGGAACCACCGAATTCGTCATGATGGGCGTGCTGCCCGAAGCCGCCACTGATTTCGGCGTGTCGATCCCGTCCGCCGGTTACCTCATCTCCGGCTACGCCCTCGGCGTCGTGGTCGGCGCCCCGCTGCTGACCGCGGCCGCGGTCCGGTTGCCGCGCAAGACCATGCTGCTGGCGATGATGGGGCTGTTCACGCTCGGCAACGCCCTCTTCGCGCTCTCGCCGAACCAAAGTTTCGGCGTCGCCTTCCGCTTCCTCGCGGGCCTGCCGCACGGCGCGTTCTTCGGCGCCGGCGCGGTCGTCGCGTCCAGCCTGGCCAAGCCGGGCGAACGCGCGAAGGCCGTCTCGATGATGTTCATGGGCCTGACCCTGGCCAACGTCGTCGGCGTGCCACTGGGGACACTGCTCGGCCAGAAGGTCGGCTGGCGCGCGACGTTCGGCGTCGTCGCCCTGATCGGCCTGGTCGCCATCGCCGCGATCGCGAAACTGGTCCCCCACCAGGGCAAACCGGCCGAACCGTCGCTGCGCGGCGAACTCGGCGCCTTCCGCCGTCCGCAGGTGTGGCTCGCACTCGCGATCGTCACCTTCGGCCTCGGCGGCGTGTTCGCCTGCCTGTCCTACATCGCGCCGATGCTGACCGACGTCACCGGCTACTCGCCGTCGAACGTCACCCTGCTGCTCTCGCTGGCCGGGGTCGGCATGACGATCGGCAACTACCTCGGCGGCAGGCTCGCCGACAAGGCGCTGATGCCGAGTCTCTACCTCGCGCTGACCGGGCTCGCGACGGTGCTCGCGATCTTCACGATCACCGCGAACGGCAAGGTCGGCGCCGCGGTGACGATCTTCTTCGTCGGCCTGGCCGGTTTCATGATCGGCCCGATGATGCAGGCGCGGATCATGGAGAAGGCGGGCGGGACGCCGTCGCTGGTCTCGGCCGCGGTGCAGTCGGCGTTCAACATCGCGAACTCGATCGGCGCCTATCTCGGCGGCCTGGTGATCGCGGGCGGGCTCGGCCTGGTCGCGCCCAACTGGGTCGGCGCGTCGCTGGCCGTGCTGGGGCTCTCCCTGGCCGCGGTGTCCGGCGGTCTCGACCGCCGCGAGGCCCGGCTCACCCCGGCCATGGCTTCCTGACCCCCCAAGCGCGTGAAGGCCCCCTTCCCTCGGCTGAGCCGAGGGAAGGGGGCCTTCACGCGCGTCAGGACAGGGGACCGCCGGTGATCGTGAAGGCGATGAAAAGGATCAAGACAGAAAGCGCGCCATAAGTCAGGACGTCGACCGGCTTGCCCCGGATCGCCAGCAGCCCCGCCTTCACGTCGGGGAGGACCGCCCTCAGCAGACCCGCGAGCATCAGGGCCCCGCCGATCAGCACGGCGCCCTGGCGCCAGTGGTACTGGCCGATCCGCAGTGCCGCGACGGCCACCACCAGCATCACCAGCAGGAACGGCAGGTGACGGACCAGTGCCCCACGGTCACGCCGCTGTCCGGCCACCGCCATCAGTCCTCGTCCTTCATGGCCTCGCGGGCAAATCGGTTCACCTCGCCAGTATCCCGGGTGAGTAACCGGACACCAGGTCAGGGCGTCTTCCGCGGTGTCAAGAGCGGCAAAACCCACATGCGGGGTGCACGCGGACGCGGATACGGTCAAAATGTGACCGTGGCACAACCGACGACTCAGCTGAACGCGACCGAGCAGGACACCCTGGTCAAGCAGATCGGCCTCGCCCTGCTGCGGGCCGCTCCGCGTGATTGGCGGAAGGTTACCGCCGAGTACCGAGCCGTCGGCAGGTACCACGAGATGACCGGCGAGATCATCACCGAGGACGGCACCGCGCACGAATGGGTCGCGACGCACGACATCGCGACGCTGTTCGGCAGGCTCCGTGCCGGGATGTATCGCGACGGTCGCGGCACCTGGTTCAACGCTCGTTACCAGCTCGACCACCCCTCCAGCTACAACCTCGAGTACAACCGCGACGAGCCGCAGTGGCGCCTCGCGCCGCCTCCGCAGGCGTACTCCGACGAGCTCCGCATGTTCCCCCGCTCCGAGGAGAACGTGCCCGAATGGCTGATCCGGCGCATGTCCGGTCTCGGCCCGGAGCAACCCGGACCGCATTTCCGCATCGCCCGCATCTTCGACACCATCGGCCCGGCCGGTCGTCCGGTGATCAACCGGCCCGATCTGGAGATCGAGGAGCAGGACAGGCTGCTCGAATACCTCGACCACGCGCCGCTGGTGGTCACCGAGCGCGGCTACGACATCGACAGGCTCGCGCAGACCCCCGAGGCCACCGTCCCGGTCGCCTTCCACAGCGACGGCCAGTGGATCTGGCCCGCCGCCGTCAACTTCTACCTGCGCGAGTACGGCGTCTCGCCGGAACTCGACCTGATCGAGCACGTCCGGCAGAACGGTTTCACGCTGCCCGAGGTCGATGACCCGACGCTGCAGGCCGCGGCGGGGTACCTCACCCGGGGGAATCAGCCCCCGCAGCAGCGGCCGAACGGCCCGGGTGGTCCCGGTGGGCCGGGTGGACCCAACGGTGGCCCTGGTGGTCCCGGTGGCCCGCCGCCACAGGGCCCGCCGCAGAACGGCCCGGTGCCGCCGCAGCAGGCCCCGGTCAACCAGGGCGGTCCCGGTCAGCCCGGCCCCAACGGGCTCGCTGGTCCGGGTGGTCCCGGCCCGAACCAGGCCGCTCAGCCGCCGATCCCGCCTTCGCACCAGCAGGGCCCCGACGCTGCCTCGGTGGCCGCCGCGTCGGCCGCACCGGTCGCCGCCGCCGCGGCCGTTCCCGCGGCAGAGAACACCCTCCCGGACCAGACCGAGCAGGCCCAGCGGTACGAAGAGGACTACGACACTCAGGACTACCAGGCGCAGGACTTCCACGAAGCCGCCGCCGAGCAGCAGTACGCGGACGGCTACGAAGAGCAGTATCCGCACGAAGAGGCGCGGTTCCACGAGTCCGAACAGGACGTCTACGCCGACGAAGCCCGGCAGGACGACGAGCCGCACCAGCGCGCCGAGCCCGAACAGGAGCCGCAGGCCCCGCAGCAGCGGCAACTCGCCGATCCCGAAGCCACGACGTACGCGCGGCCTCTGCAGGGCGACTCTTACGCCCAGCAACACGAGGACACGCGGCCCGAGGACGCTTCGTACGACCAGGACGACACCGAGACCACAGCGGGCTATACGCCGGTCGAGCAGGCGGACGCCGATTCGCTGCCCCTCCTCACCCATGACGCGGAGGCACCGAATGTGCCCCCGCCGTCGGACTCCGAGGTCACGCAGGTCGACGCTCCGGCGCCGGAGCAGCCCGCCCCGGTGGCGGCCGCGCACCCGCCCCGGCCGGAACCCGAGCCACGGCGCGAGGAAGCCCCGCGTCGTGCGGCCCCGGAGCCACAGGATCACCGCCGGCCGCGGCGAGCCGAGCACCCCGTTCCGGTGCTGAACGAGCTGCAGTCGAAGTTCGACGAACTCGACGTGCCCGACGACGTCTACCGCATCGGCTCGCCCGCCGAGCACGGCTGGAGTGTCGAGCAGGTCGACGGCGGTGGCTGGCGGGTCGGCTGGTACGACGGGAAGCTGACCAACCCGGCCGTGTTCGGCGACGCCGAGGACGCGGCCGCGTTCATGCTCGGCAAGGTCCTGCTGAACCCGAACGGCGCTCCGCCCCCCGCCGAGCAGTCCTTCGAGGAGCCTCCCGCCGTCGAAGAGCAGCCTGCCGAGGAACCGCCCGCTCCGGCACCTCCTGTGCTGGCGACGCTCTCTCCCGAGATCGCCACCGGTTCGCATCCGGTGCCGCCGCGGGAGTCGATCCCGGCGCAGGAGCAGACGGCGTTCACGACGGCGGAGGAACTGCTCGGGGACGACCTGGACGACGAGCCCTCCCCGGCTCCCGTCCCGCCCGCTCCCCCGGTGCGGCCGAACCCGACGCTGTCGAGCCCGCCGCCCGCCCCGCCCCGGCGCGAACCGCCGGTGACGCCGCCTCCGCCGCCGATGCGACGCGAGGAACCGGCACGTCCGCCCGCCGCCGCGGCGAGCGCCGGGCAGCCCGACGCCAAGCAGAACTGGCCGATCTCGCCGCTCAGCGGCGAACCGCCGCTGACGCTGTTCCGCGGCAAGGAACTGCGTGAGCTGCCCGCCGGCAGCGAGCTGGACCGCTTCGGCGGCCCGAACGGCAACCTGACCTACGCGGCCGGGACGCCGTTCGAGGAGCGCTCGCTCGTGCCGGAGTGGGTGAACCGGCCGTACCACGTGTATCGCGTGCAGCGTCCGCTCGAAGCGCTCGCCGGTGTCGCGATCCCGTGGTTCAACCAGCCCGGTGGCGGATCGGCGTACCTGCTGCCGGCGTCCATCGAGGAACTGCTCGCCGAGGGCGACCTCATCGAACTGGACCCGGGCGAACCGCCGATCGACTAGGCCCCGCAAGCGCTAGGAAAGGTCCTTTCCTCGCAAATTTTGCGAGGAAAGGACCTTTCATAGCGTCTTTTCCATCCTGGTTCGCGGTGCAGACACCTCGCAAGTGGTCGACTACCTGCGAGGTCAGGTCACTCAGGACCGTGAGACACGCTCGAGCGTGGAGGATTCGGGACATTCAACGTCCCGAATCCTCCACGCTCGCACGCCGCCGGTCAGAGCCATCGCCCCACGTCACCGGGCCCGAAAGGTCCTGGTCGCCAGTGGTGAGTGTCGTTAGAGCGAACCCTCTTTTAGGTACCTACTGGTGGCCTGGCGCCTTGCACTGGGGAAGCGCGTGAAGGCCCCCTTCCCACGGGGGGGGGCGGGGGGGGGGGGCCTGAACCCCCGCCCGGGGGGGTG
>NZ_JBVIRO010000001.1:1254997-1297208 GCF_055575975.1 Amycolatopsis sp. NPDC033938 | reverse complement strand
AGCGCGTGAAGGCCCCCTTCCCTCGGCTGAGCCGAGGGAAGGGGGCCTTCACGCGCAGCCGGTGTGACTGGTGGTGCTGGTGAGGCTCGTGATGGCCGTCCGCGACGGGTGAGGGGAGCGTTGAGGGACTCTGAGTCCCTTAAGGAGTCCTTCACGGCCCGGCCGCCTACGGACCCACCCACCGTAGGTACCTCAAACACCCTTGGCTAGAACGACACTTACCACTCACGACACCCACACCTCCGAACCCCAGGATGTAAAAGGCTCATGCACGCGGGGTCAGTGGATGACGAGGCCGTGCGCGGCGGCGTAGGCCACGGCGGTCTCGGTGTCCACGTGGACGCCCGAGAGGTTCGCCTGCACCAGGCCGTTGGCGTCGAGCCTGGCACCGCGCAGGTCGGCACCGTCGAGTTTCGCGCCCGCCAGCCTGGCCCCGGTGAGGTCGGCGCCGCGCAGATCGGCGCCGGTGAGATCCGCCTCGGTCAGGTTGGCTTCCCGTAGCCGCAGCCCGGAAAGATCCACTTTGGACAGTCGATTGCGGCTCAGTGAGACCAGCGACAGATCGCATTCGGTGAACGCGATCTTCTGGAATCGGCAGTCCACAAAGGACGAACCGAGCATCGAGCAGGAGCTCCACCGGGTTCCGGCGAGCACACTGCGATCGAAGGTGCACGAGCGGAACGCCGACGCCTCGTGGCGCGAGCCCTCGAAGTCGGCCTTGGTGAAGTCGCACTGATCGAAGGTGCACCCCTGGGTACGGAGCCCGCGGAGGTCCGCCTCGGTGAAGTCACAACCGACGAAACTACGTTTTTCCCACCATTGCTGGGAAAGGACGGCTTCTCGGTCGTCTTCCGCAGTCTCGGTCACCCCTCCAGGATCGCATACCGGCTGGGGACGATCTTCGAGCCCGACACGTACCGCATGGCCTCGATGAACTTCGGGTCGTTCATGCGGCGCTCCATCTCCGGGTACTCGAGGTCGACGAGCCGGGTCTGGATCCACCACAGGTTGCCGAACGGGTCGCGGACCCGGCCGACCCGGTCACCGAAGAAGAGTTCCGTCTGCCTGGTGACCTCTTCGGCGCCCGCCTCGACGGCCCGGCGCTGCGTCTCCACACTGTCCTCGACGTAGAGCCGCAGGTACGCCGGGGTGTCGACCCAGTCGTCCTGCGCGTCGAACAGCATGACGACGGAGTCGCCGATCCGGACCTCGGCGTGCCCGATCTTCCCGCCCTCGACGTACACCGGTTCACCCAGCGGCTCGGCGTCGAAGACCCGCTCCAGGAAGTCGATCATGCCCGCGGTGTCGCGCGAAATGATCCACGGGGTCACCGAGTGGTAGCCGGCGGGGATCGGGCTGGCGGCGGTGTTCGCGCTGGTCATCAGGGTTCTCCTCGGTCGGTTCAGTGCGTTGAGGAGAACCCTAATGACCGTATAGGACAGATCATGTCCTAATGCGATTTCAGCAGGAAAGGCGGCTTCGACTCCCGCCACTCCGGTATGTCCAGCGAGTTGAGCGCCTCGACGATCCGCTTCTCCTCGTAGCGGAAATGCGTCTCCATGATCGCCGTGAGGCCGTCCAGTTCCCGTTGGACGTGCAGGATCTCGGCCTGACTCGACCGCGGGCCGACACCGGCGACCAGTTCTTCGAGCCGTTCGAGGATCCCGGACACGACGTCGTGGTCGTGCGCGAGTTCTTCGAGAGCCGGCCGCAGTTCGGGGAATTTCTCCGACAGCACAAGGAAAGCGCCGCCGTCCTCCCCGGTGTGGTGCCTGGTCAGCGCCGAGCAGAAGGTGAGGCAATGCGCCCGGAGATCGCGCAGCCGCTCGGCCCGTCCTGCCGCGACCGACCCGAGGTCGTCGTGCAGCCTGGCCAGCTCTTTACGCAGCCAGTTGTGAACCTGAATGAGTTGATTTCCGAACGCCGTCAACCGGTCGTCCGTCTGAGCAGGGGTTTCCATGATTTCCCATGGTCCGGCGCCTCCATGCCCACGACGGTCTCTTTGCCGGGTGCACGCGACGCTGATCGAACTTCAGCATGGACACCGGCCGATCGTCAAGTGGGGTCAGCGGAAATCACGGGACTTGGCGGTGATCCGCAACGGCAGGTGCCGGATCTGTTCGGCGAGGACGTTCACCACCTCGCCGGTGCGTTCGACCACGCCCCGCACCAGCAGCGCGGGGCTGCCGCGGGCCACCCGGTGGTAGCGCTGCCACACCCCCATCGTGCAGATGACGTTGATCATCCCCGTCTCGTCTTCGAGGTTCATGAAGGTGACGCCGCCCGCGGTCGCCGGCCGCTGGCGATGGGTCACCGCGCCGCCGGTCAGCACGTGGGTGCCGTGCGGGATCTCGCGCAGGCCCGCCGCCGTCACGACACCGAGTTCGTCGAGGTGGCCCCGGACGAACTGGGTCGGGAAGCTGTCCGGGGACACGCCGGTGGCCCAGACGTCCGCGGCCGCGACGTCGATTTCGTCCATCCCCGGCAACATCGGCGCCTTGGCCCCGGTGGTGAGACCGGGCAGTTTCTCCAGGCTTTCGTCGGCGACCGCGCCCGCCGCCCAGAGCGCGCTCCGCCTGCTCTCGCCGAAACAGCCGAACGCGCCGGCCGTGGCCAGCGCCTCGATCTGCGGTTTGGTCAGCCGCACCCGCCGGGCGACTTCGGGCAGATCCGCGAACGGGCCGCCGCGTGCGCGTTCCTCGACGATCTCCTTCGCCGGCTTCTCGCCGATCATCCGCACGGTGGACAGGCCACCCCGCACGGCGAGCAGTTTTCCCCCTTCCGGCAACGGTTCCAGCGTCGCGTGCGGAAGACTGGCGTTGATGTCCGGGCCGAGCACCTTCACCCCGTGCCGCCGCGCGTCGGCGACCAGTGACTGCGGCGAGTAGAACCCCATCGGCTGGGCGCGCAGCAGACCGGCCAGGAACGCGTCCGGGTGGTAGTACTTGAAATACGCGCTCGCGAACACCAGCAAGGCGAAACTCAGCGCATGGCTTTCCGGGAAGCCGAAATTCGCGAAAGCCTTGAGTTTGCCGAAGATCTTCTCCGCGAGTTCCGCTTCGATGTCGTTCTTCGCGGCGCCTTCGAGGAATCGCCGTTTGAGCCGTTCCATCCTCCGTTCGGACCGTTTGGATCCCATGGCGTGCCGCAGCTGATCGGCCTCCGCCGGGGTGAAATCGGCGACGTCGAGGGCGATCTGCATCATCTGTTCCTGGAACAACGGGACGCCGAGAGTCTTCTTCAGCGCGTTCTCCAGTTTCGGATGATCGAAGTCCCATTTCTCCTGGCCATTCTTGCGCCGGATGTAGGGATGCACCGAACCACCCTGGATCGGGCCGGGACGGATGAGTGCGACCTCGACCGCGAGATCGTAGAACTTCTTGGGGCGCAGGCGAGGCAGGGTGGCCAGCTGCGCACGGCTCTCCACCTGGAAGACGCCGATCGCGTCGGCGCGGCAGAGCATTCGGTAGACGTTCTGATCCTTGAGATCCAATTCGGAGATGTCGACCTCTTCCCCTTTGTGGTCACGAACCAGATCGATCATATAGTGCAGGGCCGACAACATTCCGAGCCCGAGCAGGTCGAATTTGACCAGACCCGCGGCGGCGCAGTCGTCCTTTTCCCACTGAACGACACTGCGGTCCGCCATCCGGGCCCATTCGATCGGCACGACCTCGCTCACCGGCTGCTCGCAGATCACCATCCCGCCGGAATGGATGCCGAGATGCCGGGGAAAGTCCTCGAGCGCGCAAGCGAGTTCGACGACGTCGGCCGGGATGTCGTGATCGTGATCCTTTTCCGTGGCCCGCAACGCACCCCAGCGGTCGATCTGCTTGCTCCACGCGTCCTGCTGGCCGGGTGAATATCCCAGTGCCCGCGCCGCGTCACGGACCGCGGAGCGCGCCCGGTAGGTGATCACGTTCGCCACCTGCGCGGTGTTCAGCCTGCCGTATTTCTCGTAGACGTACTGGATCGCCTCCTCACGACGATCGGATTCGATGTCGAGGTCGATGTCCGGGTAGCCGTCGCGGTCGGGGGCGAGGAAGCGTTCGAAGAGCAGGTTGTAGCGCACGGCGTCGACCTTGGTGATGCCGAGCGCGTAGCAGACCGCCGAGTTCGCGGCCGATCCCCGGCCTTGGCAGAGGATGTTCTTCTCCCGGCAGAACCGCACGATGTCCCAGACGATCAGGAAATAGCCGGGGAAGCCCAGTTCTTCGATGATCTTCAGCTCGTGGTCGATCAGCTTCTGGGCTTTTTCACGGTATTCGGCGTCCTTGTTCTTCTCATGCTCCTTCGCGCCTTCCTTGGTGAGGTGCCGCAAGTAGGACGCTTCGGTATGCCCATCCGGCACGTCGAACGGTGGCAGCTTCGGCACGATGTGATGCAGTTCGAACGCGCATTCCCGGCCGAGTAACGCCGCCCGTTGCACCGCGCCCGGATACCGCGCGAAGATCTCGGCCATCTCCTCCCCCGACCGCAGGAACGCCGTCCCCGCGGCGGGCAGCCAGCCCTCCATGTCCTCCAACCCGCGCCGGGCGCGGATCGCGCTCAGCGCGTCGGCCAGCGGAGCACGCTCCGGCCGGGCGTAATGCGCCGCCGTGGTCGCCACCGTCGGCAACCCGAACTCGTCGGCCATCTCGCTCAGCAGGTCGTTGTGCGTGCTGTCCAAGGGAAGACTGTGGTCGATCAGTTCGACGTAGACGTTGTCCCGGCCGAAGCGATCGATGAGTTCCTTCAACCGCACCACGGCCGCGGCTGGCCCCTCGGTGACGAGCGCCTTCCGCACCGCCCCCTTGCGGCAGCCGGTGAGCACGACACACTTCCCGCGGACCTCTTCGGCGACCGCGCGCAGGTCGTAGACCGGTCTGCCCTTTTCCGCCCTTTCCTTGGGGGACAACGACTGCCTGTCGAAGCCGTACAGCTGACCGGCGGTGATCGCCCGGTTCAGGCTCAGGTAACCGTCCTGCCCCTTGGCCAGCAGGAGAAGGTGCTCACCCTCGGGGTCGGCGAACCCGTTCTGCGGACCGGACAGCCCGAAACTGAGTTCCGTGCCGAAGACGGTGTGCACGCCGAGTTCCCTGGCCGCCTCGGCGAACCGCACCACGCCGTACATGCCGTCGTGATCGGTGAGCGCGATCGCGTCCAAGCCCAGGCGCGCGGCCTCCTCCACCAGTTCCTCGGGATGGCTCGCCCCGTCGAGGAAGCTGAAGTTCGAATGGCAGTGCAGTTCGGCGTACGGCACCCGGCGCGCGGTGGCGCCGTCGTCGTCACCGCTCAGGTCGGCGAGATCGGCGGGCCGCTGATAGCCGTGCCGTTTGGCGCTCCACGCGGGGCTGTCCCCGCCGTCACCGGGCGGGACCTCGCCCGCGAGCTCGCGGGCGAGGTCCTTCCACGGCCGTGGAGGGTTGTTCCAGCCCATCGGTCACCTGTTCTCGGGAGAACGCCTCGGCACGGGGACGAACACTTCCGTTCGCGGGACGCACGCCGCCCATGCCGTGTCCAACTCGGCGCGCTGCACCGGGATGGCCGGTTCTTCCAGCCATCGCCGCACCAGCCGCGTGTACTCCTCGTCCATGGTCAGTCGTACTTCCCTTCCAGTGTCCACATCGGATTCTCGTGGTGTTCGAACCGGAGCAGCACCGCTTCCTCGGCGTCATTCCGGTCGGCCAGCAGCACCTGCAGGCGGATCCGGGTCCCCGACCGCGCGTGCCCGGCCCCGGCCCGGACACCGACCAGCCACGGACCGGCCCACGCGAGGACTTCACGCGGCTCGCCGCCCTCGAAGCTCACGAGGAACGGCGCGGCGGTGACCCGGCGCCGCGCGGTGATCTCCACCAGGCGGCCGTTCTCGTCCAGCACCTGGGCGGGCACCGGCCGCGCGAACACCGTCGCCGGGGAGGGCGCCGGGAGCCGTCCTGCCCAGTTCGCGTCCGCTTGCGCGGACTTCTCCCGTCTGTCGCCCCACGGCACCAGCCGGACGCGTTCGGCGGGATCGCGACCGCCGTCGAGTACCGCGGTGAAGACACTTTCCGGACCGAGCAGCCCCTGCACCCGAACCAGTGCCCGGCCCGCTCGCTCACCGGCCAGGTCGTCGTCTTCGGTGGACGGCCGCAGCACGCCTGACGCGCCCGCCTGCCACAACCCGAGTTGCAGCGTCCGGCCTTCGACGGTCTCCTCGGGCTCCAGCCGCAGCCGCACGACCCCGGAATTGGGGCGCTCTTTCGCTTTCAGCCAGCCTTCGAACTGCCAGCGCACCCTGTCGGCGACGCCGAGTGGGGTCAGCGGCTCGGCGCAACGCCACACCCGGCCGAGCTGTTCACCGGTCTCGGTGGTGGCGTAGATACCGAGCCGGGTGCAGGCCAGCCCGTGTGCGGCGAGTCCGGTGTGGAACCGCTCGCCGAGCCCCTTCGCCACGAACGCGGCGGCGTCCACCCGATCGATCGGCGGGTCGAACGTCTTCGCGAGCGACAGTTCGGGCGGCGGACGCCGGCGCAACGGCGGACGTTCGGAACGCCCGCGTGCCAACCGGTGGGCGAGCACGCCTTCCATGCCGAAGCGCGCGGAGACGTCGCTTTCGTCGAGCGCGGCGAAAGCCCCCAGCGTGCGAAGGCCGAGCTGCCGGAGCAAGGTGACCAGTTCGGCCCGGCCGGCTTCGGGCTGGTCGAGTTCGCGGATGGGCAACGGGGCGAGGAATTCCGCCGTCTCACCCGGCTCGACCAGCGTCGAACGGCGGGCGGCGAGTGTCGCGGCGAACAGCCCGTCGGCGACGCCGACCTGGCATTCCACCCCCGCGGCCACGGACACCTCGTCCACCAGCCGTTCAAGCAGCCCGTGTTCACCGCCGAAGTAACCGGCCGCGCCGTCGACCGGGACGGCGACGATCCCCGGGCGCACCACCTCGACCCCGACGGCCAGTTCCTCCACCGCCTGCGCGACGGGTTCGAAGAGCCGGGCGTCACGACCGTCGTCCTCGCCGAAGACCGCCAGCTCCGGGCAGCAGGACTGGGCCTCGCGCCGCCGCATCCCGCGGCGGACGCCGTATCCCCTGGCCACCGCGGTACAGGCGACCACGCGGTTCGCCGAGAAGACCGCGGCCGGGCGGCCGACGGGTTCACCCGCGACGGCCGCGGCTGCGACGGCCGGCCAGTCGGGACACCACAGCACCAGCATGCGCACAGGCGGGTTCACGCCGTCCCCCACCTGGTCGCGGGAAGGTCCGCTCGCTCGACTCCACCCTCGCCGGGGAACCGCAGCGACGCCGACATCGGCCGGGCGGCCGCACCCCGGCCACCGGCCCGCACCTCGACCTCGCGGGCGCGCAGGTAGCCCGCGCCGCCGCCGGTGAAGCCCGTCCAGCGGGATCGGTGACAGGTCAGTTCCACTTCGGCGCCGGGCCACGGCCCCGAAGAGAGCAGGACCGAACCGCGATGGCGAGCGCGCGCGGAAAGCCGCCTCGCCACCTCGGGCCGGGCGAGCCCAGGACCGACGACCACGAGATCGAAGCCGTCGAGCAGGGCCGCGGTCACCGCCGGGAACTCGGCACCGGGACGGGGGACCAGCGCGAGCCTGCCCACCTCGACCCCGAGTTCCGCGGCGGCGACCACCCCGAGCGCGGGCAGGCCGACCGCGACCGCCCACGCACCGCCGGCGGTCGCGGCGGCGAGCAGGGTGAGCAACAGTGACGTGGACCCCAGCACCGAAACGGTGCTCCCGCGCCGGAGCCCCGCGGCGGGCAGCAGACCGGACAACGCCGGGGACACCGGGAGCACCCTTCCCGTCGTCCTCGCGTGTTCGGCCGCGGAAGCCACGCCACTGGCCGTGCTCACTCCTGGCAAAGCCGCCAGCCTCGCCAACGGCAAGGCCCGTGCCTCGACCACCTCCGCTGTCACGAACCTCGCCTCCCCACTGCACCTGAACCGTCCTTTATGGACGGTTTTGGGCGTACCACGGGGAAGGCGGTACTCCGAACTGCATACCTCGAACTTCGAACGCGTGTTCGATACATCCAGTACACCGGCTGCCGCGGCGGTTGTCAAGCGACGTGGGAACGATCACCGGACCTGTCACGACCAAACCCGGGGAACACCGGCGCCTGAAAGGAAAACCCCGCGGAGAGGGCCTGCGCGACGACGGGATGAGCGGCACTTTCTGCCATTCTGGACACCATGAGTCCTTCGACCGGCTCCACACCGTCGGGAGCCTTGCGTCGCGCGTTGTCCGAAACCGGTGAGCCGCCGCTACGCCCGCTGCCGGACGAGGTCGCCGTCCTACTGGAGGAGCTGGCCGCTCCCCCGCGCCTCGCCGCACATCTCCGCGCTGTCCACGATGTGGCCTGCTCGCTGGCCGACTGGCTGGAGAAGCAGTTCCCGGAGCTGCCCTTCGACCGCGAAGCGGCACTGTTCGGCGCGGCCACCCACGACATCGGCAAGACGATCCACCACGAAGAGCTGTCCGGACCCGGTTCGGCACACGAGCAGGCCGGTTACGAACTCCTTCTGTCCCAAGGGATCGACGAAGAACGGGCACGTTTCGCCCGGACGCACGCGTCCTGGGGCGCGGACGTCGGCGTCGAGGATCTGCTCGTGAGCACGGCGGACAAGGTGTGGAAGGCGAAGCGGGTCAACGACCTCGAACAACTACTGGTCGGCCGCCTGGCCGTCGCGAGCGGGCGGGCACCGTGGGAGGTCTTCATGGCGCTGGACGACGTGCTCGACCGCATCGCGGCGGCCGCCGACGGGAGGCTCGCCTTTCAGGCGCGCCATCCCATCGCCGGCTGATCGCCGCATCAGGCGCTCTGACGTTCCTTCTGCCGCCGCATGAGCTCCTCGATATTGGTGGGCAGGGTGGTCTCGAAGTCGAGCAGTTTCACCCAGGTCGGGGTCACCACGATCCGGACCATGCCGTCGTAGAGCGAGCGCACGCCCTCCTCCCACTCGGCCCGCTGCTCGGGCGTCATCTCGTAAGTGCCGTTCCACTGCATGTACTCGTGGGGAATGCCGTCGACGACGTCCAGTTCGGCGCGACCGCGGATGAGCAGGACCTTCGGCGGGTGGGATTCGGTGTCGATGGTCAGCGCGACCGCGGGGTTGCGGCGCAACGCGGGCAGCTTCCGCGCGTTCTTCGACGTGCACATGACGATCTCCTCGCCGTTCCAGAAGATGCCGATCGGGATCGACCGCGGCGTGCCGTCGTGCCAGGTGAAGGCGAGCCAGGCCAGGTCACGGGCCAGCAACTCCTGGGCGAGCGGGCGGTTCAGGATTTCATCGATCGCGCTCTGGTCCATGTCGGTCTCCTCTGATCGCTGTCTTCGCGGACACCCCAGGGACGCGGCCGCCCCAGCCACTTCGACACCCACGACTGTGACCTGCGTCACGTCGCCTTTAGCGGGCTAAACGCGATCCGTTTGTCGAAACGGGCCCCGGCCAGGCGTCGCCTCTATGAAGGCAAAGAGAGAGGACAGTCATGGCGAAGGAATCCGAGGTCCGCTTCGAGGGCTTCCTGCCCACCACCCCCGCCGACACCTGGGCCGCGATCACCGCGGGCACGGGCGGCTGGCTCTGGCCGATCCGCTACGAGCCCCGCGACGGCGGTGCCGAATCCGGCCTCACCCCGAACGGCGGCATGGTGACCGTCTGGAAGCCGTCGCGGCACTTCGTCACCTACGCCGAAGACGAGAAGGGCTGGTTCAACACCCTCGAGTACGTCCTCGAACCGAAGGACGGCGGGACGTACCTGCGCTACGAGCACACCACCGTCCTCGACGACTGGGACGTCGAATACGACGCCTGCCGCCGTCACACGGACTTCTACTACCACTCACTCGGTGAGTACCTGGCGCACTTCAACCGTCGCGAGGCGAAGTACTTCAAAGCCGACGCGCCCGAAGCGTCAACGGCACCGGAGGCGTTCGAAACGGTTCTGGCCGCTGTCGGAGCGACGGCTGTGGGCGACAAGGTGCGCTTCGCGGTCCCGGGCGTCGACGACGTCGAGGGTGTCGTCGACTACCTGACGTCGAATTTCCTCGGCATCCGGACCGAAGACGCGCTGTACCGCTTCTACGGCCGGAACGTGTGGGGCCGGCCGGTCGGCATCGGGCACCACCTGTTCGCCGCGGACGCGGACACGGACAAGGCCGAGAGGGCGTGGACGGGCTGGCTGAACGACCTCTACGCGTAGCGCCTACTTGGGCAGGTTCTTCACGAGCTCGGCACCGACCGACTTCGCCACTTCGGCGGACTCCGCGGGAGGGATCGGCGAGTTCGTGAAGAACCCCTTGTCCCAGCCCTTATAGGTGACGACGACCACGTACACGCCCTGGATGACCCGCAGTTCGGCGCCGCTGAAGGCGCTCTCGGTGTCCAGAGAGACGAGAACCGCCTTGTCTCCGATCCCCGGGACCTGCTGCTGGCGCTCGGACGGCGAGGCCGATCCGGTGGAGGACTCCGCCGCCCGTTTCCCGGCGTCCGGTCCTTCGTGGCGGTAGATCGTGACCTGCAGGGCACGGTCGTGGACGTTGTCACCGTCCGGTGCAGCCCAGGAGCAGCCGTACTGCTTGGTGACGATCTCCAGCGCCTTGATCTCGTTTTCGCGGAAGCCCTGGAAGCTGGTGGTGACCGTCTTGTTCAGGACCTCCGGGGAGATCTTGCACTCGGGCGGCGGCTGCTGGGCGACCGGCGGCTTGCCGACCGACGAGTAGTACTCCGACGCGAAGATCCCGCCGGGGATGCCCAGGCCGAGCAGGACGACGCCGCCCACGATCAGGCCGACGATCAGCCCGGTCTTTTTCTTCTTCGGCGGCTGCCCGTAGCCGGGCGGGCCGTATCCGGGCGGGGGGCCGTACCCCGGGCCACCGGGCTGCGGCGGGCCGTACCCGCCGGGCTGCTGTCCGTACCCCGGCTGCTGCCCGTAGCCCGGCGGGCCTCCCTGCCCATAGCCCGGTCCCTGGCCGTACCCCTGCGGCGGCTGGTGCACCGATCCTCCCCTGGCGATTCGCGTCCGTCCGTATCGCGTTTAGCCCGCTAAAGGCGACACGCGGTCAGCATGGCACGGCGGCCGGGGGCATGGGTGCCGGGTGGTCAGCGCGCCGAGTCGAATGCGGCGAGGGCGACGGCCTTGGCCTCGCCGACGAGCACCTCGTCAGGCACACGCTCGTCCGCGAAGAAGCCCTTGTCCTTCGCGGAGTACATGACCCAGATCTGGACCGTGCCGCGCTGTGCCCACAGTTCCGCCAAGCGGGATGCGCCGCTGGCCCGCTCGACCCGGGACCACGCTCGTTCCGAGATCTCCGGAAGCGGGACGATCTCGCCCTTGGTGGGCGGGTTGTAGTCGCTCGCCTTCCGCTCGGCGTCCGGTCCGGTGAAGGCAGTGATCGAGACATGCAGCGACCGGTGGCGCACGTGCTCGCCGAGGGAAGGCCGCCAGTTGCAGGAAGTGTCCTTCGATGACGTGGCGGCCGCAGACGGCAGGCCGACCTTGACCTCGGTGAGGTTCGGGACGCCGATTCGCTCCATGGTCGGCCGCAAGGCCTCGCACTCCGGCGGGGCCGGGGTCGACGTCGGCGCCACCCCGGTCGACTTGTAGTACTGCGAAGCGAAGATGCCGCCAGTGACGCCGCCACCGACGAGCAGGGCCGTCACCGCGACGATCACCAGGATCAGGACGACTCGGCGTCTTTTCTTCGCCTTTGCCGCCACCCATGGCGGCGGAGGCGGCGCGAATCCCGGCGGCCCACCCGGTCCCTCCGGCTGCTGATACATCCGAACTCCCCCCTCGGGAGCGCCTTTAGCGAGCTGAACGCGTCGCGTTTAGCCCGCTAAAGGCGACGTGGCCTCAGTGCGCGAAGTGGCGCGTACCGGTGAGGTACAGGGTGACCCCGGCGGCCTCGGCGGCGGCGATGACCTCGGCGTCGCGGATCGAGCCGCCCGGCTGGACGACGGCGCGGACACCGGCCTCCAGCAGGACCTCGAGCCCGTCCGGGAACGGGAAGAAGGCGTCCGAAGCGGCGACGGAGCCCTTCGCGCGGTCGCCCGCCCGCGAGACCGCGAGCCGCGAGGAGTCGACCCGGTTGACCTGACCCATGCCGACGCCGACGGTCGCGCCGTCGTTCGCCAGCAGGATCGCGTTCGACTTCACCGCGCGCAGCGAACGCCACGCGAACTCGAGGTCGGCCAGCGTCCGCTCGTCGGCGGGCGCGCCGGTGGCAAGGGTCCAGTTCGCCGGGTCGTCGCCCTCGGCGGCGATCGTGTCGACGGTCTGCACCAGCATGCCGCCGGAGATCGGCCGGAACTCGATCGGATCCGGCGACGTGATGGCCGGCAGCTTCAGCAGCCGCACGTTCTTCTTGCGCTGCAGGATCTCCAGCGCCTCGGGGTCGAAGTCCGGCGCCAGGACGACCTCGGTGAACACCTCGGCGATCTGCTCGGCCGCTTCCCGGCTCACCGGCCGGTTGGTCGCGATCACCCCGCCGTACGCCGAAACCGGGTCGCACGCGTGCGCCTTCCGGTGTGCCTCGGCGATGTCCTGGCCGACGGCGATCCCGCACGGGTTGGCGTGCTTGATGATCGCGACGGCCGGAGCCTCGAAGTCGTAGGCGGCGCGGCGCGCGGCGTCGGTGTCGACGTAGTTGTTGTACGACATGGCCTTGCCGTGCAGCTGCTCCGCATGCGCGAGACCCGGCCGCCAGTGCTTGTACAGCGCGGCCTTCTGGTGCGGGTTCTCGCCGTAGCGCAGGACATCGCCGCGCTCCCAGCTCGCGCCGGTGAAGTCCGGGAAGCCGGAGTCGTCCGCCGGCGCGTAGACGTTGGCGAACCACGCGGCGACGGCGGTGTCGTACGCGGCCGTGTGCGCGTACGCCTGAGCGGCGAGGCGCTTGCGGTCGGCCAGTGCGAAGCCGCCGTCGGCGACGCGCTCCAGCACCCACTCGTAGCGGGAGGGGTCGACCACGACGGCGACGCTGTTGTGGTTCTTCGCCGCCGCGCGCACCATCGCCGGGCCACCGATGTCGATGTTCTCGACGCAGTCTTCGGGGCTCGCGCCGGAGGCGACGGTCTGCGTGAACGGGTACAGGTTGACCACGAGCAGGTCGAACGGCGCGATGTCCAGCTGCTTGAGCTGCTCGACGTGCTCCGGACGATCACGGTCGGCGAGCAGGCCCGCGTGCACGCGGGGGTGCAGCGTCTTGACCCGGCCGTCGAGGGACTCGGGGAACCCGGTGACCTCTTCGACCGGCGTCACCGGCACCCCGGCGTTCGCGATGACCTTCGCCGTGCCGCCGGTCGACACGATCTCGACCCCCGCCGCGTGCAGCCCGGTGGCGAGTTCGAGCAGGCCGGCCTTGTCCGAGACGCCGATCAGCGCGCGACGGACGGGACGCTGTCCCTGTGCGGTACTCACGAAAACCTCACCTTTCGTCCCTCGACCGAGCACCCGCTCCGGCCGAGTTTTTCGATCGTTTCCACCAGGAGCCTGCGTTCCACGGCCTTGATCCGTTCGTGCAGGACGTTCTCGTCGTCATCGGGCTCCACGACCACCGCCTCCTGCGCGATGATCGGCCCGGTGTCCACCCCGGCGTCGACGAAATGGACCGTCGACCCGGTGACCTTCACGGCCATCGCCAGCGCGTCGGCCACGGCGTGCGCGCCGGGGAACGACGGCAGCAACGCCGGATGCGTGTTGATCACGCGGCCGGGGAATCGCGCGAGGAATTCGGCGCCGAGGATCTTCATGAATCCCGCCGAAACGACCAGGTCGGGCTGGTAGGCGGCGACGGCTTCGGTGATCGCCTTGTCCCACGCCGCACGGTCCGGGTGGTCGGCCATCCGCACCGCGAACGAGGGGACGCCGGCGCGTTCGGCGCGCGTCAGCGCCGCGATCCCGGTGCGGTCGGCCCCGACTGCGACCACCTTCGCCGGATAGTTCGGCTTTTCGGCGGCGTCGAGCACGGCCTGCAGCAGCGTGCCGGAACCGGACGCGAGGACGACGAGCTTCACCGGAGTGGGCAGGTCCAACCGACTAGCCAGAACGGGCTCCTTGCCACGGCGGTACGCACTCGGGCGTACGGCGCTTCACCTGGTCACGACAACCCTAACGGTCGCCGTCGGGCGCGCTTTCGTCGCCGGACCCCTCGGTGGATTCGGTCACAGCGATGTCCTGCTCAGGCTCGGATTCGGTCTCGATCTCGGCCAGCGTCTCGTCGAGGTCCTCACCCAGCTCGCGGGCGAGTTCCGCTTCGACCTCGTCCTCGAATTCGTCGTCGAGCTCGGCCTCGGGTGCGAGTTCGGCTTCGCTGTCTTCGTCCGGTTCCGCCCCTTCGTCCTCTTCGGACTCTTCCTCGGTTTCGGCGGCTTCGGTGACATCAGTGTCTTCAGAGTCTTCGGTGTCTTCGGCGATGACGCCCGGTTCCCCTGGCGGCGCGGGAGGTTCGTGCGCTCCGGCGAAGAAGGCGACGAACCCGCCGGGAATGACGATCCAGCAGAAGACGATCACCGACGCGACCCCGACCGGCACGCTGACCGGGTCGAAGGGCCCGTCGCCGAGCCTTCCGCCCGCCAGTGTCCCCAGGACGACGCAGCCGAACGCGACGAGCGCGCCCGCGACGGCGACCGCGCGCATGCGCAACATCGGATCCTCGTCGATGGCGCGGATCTTCCAGCCGACCAGCGCGCCGACCAGCGCGGGAAGGAGCAGCAGCGCCGGCCACCAGACCGCGTGGTGCGACGGGATCCCCGCCAGCACCGGCACGCCGGGCAGCCGCCCTTCCTGGTAGCCGAACATGCCGACGGTCAGCGAACCGACCGAGAAACCCGGCCCGGTGGTGAAGGACAGCGCGGCGATGACGGCGTTCGGCAGATAGGCCACGGAAAGCACGAACAGCCCGGAACTCGCGCCGAGGCCGGGCTCGAACAAACTGTCCACAGTGGACCATGAGGCCGCGGTGGCCGCGGTGAACACCGCCGCGCCACAAGCGACCATCGCGGCGAGGCCGAGCGCGCCCGCCCGCAGGCCGTGTACGGCCACCGGGTCGAACCGGTCCCGCAGCGTGTCGGGCAGCCCGCACCGCTTGGCCGTTCCCACGACGGCGGCGAGCCCGGCGATCAGTCCCGGCACGCAGAAGGCTGTCAGCGGGTTCACCTCGACCGGCGATCCTCCGGCCAGCAGGGCGATGAGCACGCCGAACAACGCGTGCGCAGCGGCGATCACGACGACCACCGGAAGCGCGTCCGACGGGGTCCTGCCCCCGATCCGGCGCACGGCCCGCGCCGCCGTCCGAGCCGTGAACCACGCGACGCCGAGCGTCGGCAGCAGCGGCAGCACGCCGATCGGATGGCCTTCGAGTTCGAGTTCCACCTGCCACGAGGCGAGCCAGCCCGGCCCCGCGGCGAGCAGAGCGCCGGTGGCGGAGAAGCGGGACCGGTCGGCGGTGAACGCCACCACCGCGAGAACGGTCGCGACGGCGGTGTAGGAGAAGAGCAAGGGCGCGCAGGCGGCGGCGAGCAACACCCGAACCCGCTTTGCCCTGGACACCTCCGGCTCGGGGACGAGGTCACTCACCGGCTCTTCGCCCGGCGGGCGTTCGTCGCGGGTGAGCAGCTTCATGATCCGACCATGACATCCGGACTGGTCCGTCCGGGTGAGGCACGCCGCCGCCGGGCGGCGCACGTGGCCCAACCCACCCGGTCGGGTAACCCCGAAAAAGAGAAGCACCCGCGGTGACACAGAGAGTCACCGCGGGTGCTTCTACGTGCGAGAGATCAGCTCTGCTGGCCGAAACCACCCGGCGGCGTACCCGGGTTCTGGCCCTGCTCCGAAGAGGAGGACGGCGGCTGCTGGAAGAACTGGCCCTGCTGCGGCGCGTAGGTCGTGGCCTGCTGGCCCGGCGGCTGCGTGACCGGCGGCTGGAACCCGCCCGGCTGCGCGAACGGACCGGACGGCTCGCCCTGCTGACCTTGCTGGCCCGCGCCGGGGAACGGCTGGACCTGGGTGGCAGCCGGGCCCTGCTGACCCTGCTGACCGAACGGACCCTGCGGGCCCTGCTGCGGGAACTGCTGGCTGTAGGGGCCCTGCGGCGCCTGCTGCTGCGGCTTACCGGCGGGCACCTTGAGGACGTCGTGCTCGAACAGCAACGCGGCGACCGCGACCAGCATCTGCAGGATACCGAGGATCAGCACGACGGTGAGGATGCCGGGAACCGAGACCTCCGAACGACCGCCGCCGTAGCCGATGATCAGGTCCAGCGCGCCGAACGCGCCGATGACGCTGAACAACGCGGCGAACGGCAGCGTCTTCGGGCCACGCGGCAGCGCGTGCAAGGCCGCGAGCAGACCACTGACCAGGAGGAAGACCGAGACCTGCCCGGCGGCGTCGGCCTCGTCGGAGAAACCGATGAAGAACTGGACGAGGCCGAGGACGGTGACGGCGAGCGCGAGCAGCAGCGCCAGATTCAGCGGGCCCGCCTGCGACGGCGCCTGCTGCTGCGGAAAGGCTCCCGAGGCGGGGTGGGACTGAGGGGGTTGCTGGCCGCCACCCTGCTGGGGGTAGCCGGGCCCACCGCTGGGATAGGACATCCGAATGCTCTCCTGTCGTTCGACCGGCACCCCGGGGCACGCGGGACTCCCGGGACAAACGAGGCGGCTGTGATGCTCGAACGCTAGCGCACACGCGGTCACCCCACGCCTCGGGCTCTGAGACGTCTGTACACCCGATCGGGTTCCGTGCGGAACCCCTCGTCGACGGCCAGATCGCGTTTAGCGGGCTAAACGCGAACGGCGGGCCGGGCACCTGGTGAGGCGCCCGGCCCGCCGGGGAAAGCGTCAGTCTCCGAAGGATCAGAGGCTGTTGTACAGCTCGCGCGCCAGGACGGCGGTCTCGCTCGGGGTCTTCCCGACCTTGACGCCGGCGGCCTCGAGGGCCTCCTTCTTGGCGGCGGCCGTGCCGGAGGAGCCGGAGACGATGGCGCCGGCGTGGCCCATGGTCTTGCCCTCAGGCGCGGTGAAGCCCGCGACGTAGCCGACGACCGGCTTCGTCACGTTGTCCTTGATGTAGGCCGCGGCGCGCTCTTCGGCGTCGCCGCCGATCTCGCCGATCATCACGATGACCTTGGTCTCGGGGTCGGCCTCGAACGCCTCGAGGGCGTCGATGTGCGTCGTGCCGATGACCGGGTCGCCGCCGATGCCGACACCGGTCGAGAAACCGATGTCACGCAGCTCGTACATCATCTGGTAGGTCAGCGTGCCGGACTTCGACACCAGGCCGATCGGGCCGGCGCCGGTGATGTCGGCCGGGATGATGCCCGCGTTCGACTTGCCGGGGCTGATCACCCCGGGGCAGTTCGGCCCGATGATGCGGGTCTTGTTGCCCGTGGCGACCGCGTGCGCCCAGAAGTAGGCCGAGTCGTGCACCGGGATGCCCTCGGTGATCACCACGGCCAGCGGGATCTCGGCGTCGATCGCCTCGATGACCGCGTCCTTGGCGAACTTCGGCGGCACGAAGATGACCGAAACGTCGGCGCCGGTCTCCTTGATGGCCTCCTCGACCGTGCCGAACACGGTGAGGTCCTTGCCCTCGATGGTGACGGTCTGGCCGGCCTTGCGGGCGTTGACGCCGCCCACGATGTTCGTGCCGGACTTCAGCATCTTGGTCGCGTGCTTCATGCCCTCGGAGCCGGTGAGCCCCTGGACGATGACCTTGCTGTTCTCGTTGATGAAGATCGACATCTCACGCACCTGCCGCGGCGAGCTCGGCGGCCTTGTCGGCCGCGTTGTCCATTGTGTCCACCACGGTGACCAGCGGGTGGTTCGCGTCGGCCAGGATCTGGCGACCCTCGACGACGTTGTTGCCGTCCAGCCGCACGACGAGCGGCTTGGTGGCCTCGTCGCCCAGGATCTTCAGCGCCTCGACGATGCCGTTCGCGACCGCGTCGCAAGCGGTGATGCCGCCGAAGACGTTCACGAAGACGCTCTTCACGTCGGTGTCGTTGAGGATGACGTCCAGCCCGGCCGCCATGACCTCGGCCGAAGCGCCGCCACCGATGTCGAGGAAGTTGGCGGGCTTGACGCCGCCGTGCTTCTCACCCGCGTAGGCCACGACGTCCAGAGTGGACATCACGAGACCCGCGCCGTTGCCGATGATGCCGACCTCGCCGTCGAGTTTGACGTAGTTGAGGTCCTTGGCCTTGGCCTTCGCCTCGAGCGGGTTCTCCGCGTCCTTGTCGACCAGGGCCTCGTGACCCGGCTGACGGAACGAGGCGTTCTCGTCGAGGGTGACCTTGCCGTCGAGGGCGATGATCTTGTCCTGCGGGTCACGGACCAGCGGGTTGACCTCGACCAGGGTCGCGTCCTCGGAGACGAAGGTCTCCCAGAGCTTCACGACGACGTCGGCGGCTTCGTCGATGACCTTCTCCGGGAACTTGCCCGCGGTCAGGATCTCGACGGCCTTCGCCTTGTCGACACCGGTGATCGCGTCGACCGGGATCTTCGCGAGCGCTTCGGGACGCTCGACGGCCAGCTGCTCGATCTCCACGCCGCCTTCGGCCGAAGCCATCGCGAGGAAGGTGCGGTTCGCACGGTCCAGCAGGAAGGAGAAGTAGTACTCCTCGGCGATGTCCGAGGCTTCGGCCACCAGCACGCGACGCGTGATGTGGCCCTTGATGTCCAGACCGAGGATCGCCTCGGCCTTCTCCGCGGCCTCATCCGGCGTCTGGGCCAGCTTGACGCCGCCGGCCTTACCGCGACCGCCGGTCTTGACCTGCGCCTTGATGACGACCTGGTTGCCGATCTTCTCGGCGGTGGCCTTGGCTTCTTCGGGGGTGTTTGCCACGGCACCCGGCAGAACCGGTACTCCGTGGGCGGCGAAGAGATCCCTCGCCTGGTATTCGTAGAGGTCCACTACTCCAGTCTCCTGACGACACGCCACTGTGGTGGTCCGTTTCCGAACCGCGCTGTCGGACCAGTCGAGGTTAGCGACCTGCGCAGAAGCAGGGGACTCCGCACCTGGTGAAGTCGGTCACCGTATGCGGTCAGACGGTGTTTCCACGGTGTGAGACCGCACACCGGAGACCCAGTTCGCCGCCTCTTCCAGGGTTTCGAAGGCGTTGTCGAACCGGCTGGGCCCGTTACCGACCGCGAAGAGGAGAACGTCCGGGAGCGCTTCGGCGAGCCCTTCCGGCTCACTCGCGCCTCGTACGACACCGAGGACGTCCGGATCCTCCTGTTCGGCCGTCCGGACCAACTGCTCGGTGCTGTCGAGACGCCCGGAGTAGACGACCTCGACGCCGTCGTCGCGCATCAGCCTCCCGAGCGCGACGGCCGAACCGTCGTCGACGCCGAACTCGGCCAGCACGACGCGAAGAAGACGTCGCGTCATTCAGACCGCCTCGAACCCGCGACGGCCATCCCGGCCGCGACGAAGGAGACGACGCCCGCACTCAACGCGAGCCAGAACCCGGCACCCGCCGACGCGCCCTCGTACTCCGAACCGACAAGCGGCCACTCCGCCGCGCGCAGGTCGAGTACCAGCGCGGCACCGGTCAGCGCGGCCGCGGCGGCGACCGGACGCGAACGCACGACGAGCGCGTACAGGCCGAGCACGACCGCGAGCGCGCCGAGCAGACCCCACGACGCCGCGCCGAAGTCCGACCACAGCCCCGGCGCGGTGTAACCGGGCGCGGTGAACACGGGCGTGCCGAACGCGGCGATCGCCAGCACCGCCGCCGCGACGACCGGGGTGAGCACGGTGCTATTCGCTCGCGTGCCGTCCAGCCCGTCATCGTCGGCGGTGGCATCGTCGTCGTCACGCTCCACCACGCCGGTGACCACGGCCGCGAGCGCCGCCACGGCCGCCAGTACGAGCGCGATGAACGTCCACGTGACACCTGGGCCCGCCGAGAAGCCGACCTTGTCCGGCAGCGGGAGATCGACCCCGAACTGCGCCGGGTCGACAGCCTTGTCCTCGGTCACGGACAGAGCCGCGCTCAGCACGGCCGCACCCGCGAGGACGACACCGGCCCACGTGGCGGCGACGACTCCCCGGGCGAATGCCGAGAGCTTGGGCACGAAGACGAACAGCGCCGGAACAGCGAGCACGACGGCGGCGCCGAGCAGGAGCCAGCGCGACGGCGTCTCCGGTACGGGCGTCGCGCCGTTGGCCTTCAGCACCGGGCTCAGCGCACCCGCGGCCGCGGCCGCAGCCGCGAGCAGTGCCAGTCCGCCGGTCGCCAGCCGCCACCAGAACAGTCCGGGCAGCCTGGCCTCGCCTGCCAGATCGCCGGTGGCAGGCTCCCCGCCCTCCGCGACGTCGAAGCGGGTGAAGACCAGTCCCAGCAGTGCCAGGCCGGCGATGGTCACCACCACCGAACCCGGCGCGACCGAAAGCCTGTCCACGACCAGCCCCGCGACCACCGGCGGCACGCCGACCGCGAGAGCGGCCAGCGCCGCGCCGGCGAACCCGCCCTTGCCGACCCCGGCCGAGGGCGAACTCACCGCCACGAGCACCGTCAACGGGAGCAAGGCCGCGAGCAGCAGGTACCCGGCCATCGCGACCGTCGGCCCCTCGAAGGCGTTCTTCGCCAGGAGGTACGCGTTGCCAGAGCCGAGCGGCGGCAACAGCAGGCTGATCCCGCCCGCCACCGCGAGCACGGGCCCGAGCAGCCGCCAGCGCCGCTGACCGTCGAGCGCGCCCGCCAGTTCCGACTCGTCACGGGCCGTCCCCGCGGCGAACACCCCGGCGGCGAGGGTCAGCAGGTGACCAGCCACCAGCGCCCACAGCCCCGGTCCGGTCTGAGGCGTCGCGAGCAAGCGATCGGCGAGGAACAGTTCCGGACGCGAGGCGAGTGATCCGTCCGCGAGCAACTGCAGGTCCAGCAGCAGCCGTCCGGGCGCGAGCGCGGTCAGGCCGAGCACCAGCCCGGCCGCGAGGCCCGGACGTCCCGTCGCCACGGCGTAGAGCACGGCCGCCGCGGGAGCCAAAGCCAGCACGATCAGCAACGGTCCGGCGGTGAACCCGGGCGAGCCGTCCCGGACGACGGGCATCAGCGCGCCGGCGGCCAGCGCGACCGCACCGGCCGACACCAGCCCCGCCGACAGCAGGAGTGCTCGCGGGCGGGCACCCGGTCCACCCCGGAGCAGTTCGGCGGACACGGTCCCGGGGGCGGCCTGCCCGGCGGATTCCGCAGGTTCTGCGGTTTCGTCACCAGGGTGCCGTGAGCGCGAAGTCATCGACGGCGACGCTAGCAAGCCGGGTTCACAGAGGCGCGTCAGCAGGTCGCGGCGACAGGCCGCAAGGGGCCGCAGTGGGGTCTGAGAGGACCTACAGCGGGTAAACCTGCTTCAACATCACAGGGCAACCGGTTATTTCCCTCGTTTGCCTCCTTCCGGGCCCTTCGGTACCCCCGAACGGCCGCCTGAATCTGTAACGCAAGTCACAAGGTTACGAGTAAACCTCCTCTAACTTTGGGTAATCTTCACTGGACAAGGGCCAGATCGTCGTCGCCCGTTCGGCCGAGGAGGCCGTCAGATCTTGCTGTTGGGGGTACCGCTTCGTTACTGTTCCCGCGTCCCCATTACAGTCAGATCACGAATGAGAGCACCGAACGAACCACCCCCGAGGTCGTTCACCGGGTTCCCCCGCCCGGGCTCTTGATCAGACTCCCCGAACATGGAAGGCCCCGTCTTGGCTTCACACCGCTCCCCCGGCGGCCAAGCTCCTTCCCCGGCGCTCGAGAACGCACTGGATGGTGCGGTCGTCCGCGTCCGGGGCTCGCACCGCCTGTCGCCCCCTTCTTCGGCCCTTCGCGGCCGTGTCGTGGTCGCGGCCGTCGCTGCCGGCGCCTTCGCGGCCGCCGCTGCCGGGCAGACCCTGAAGTCCGTTTCGGAATCCTCCGACGCCGCCGTCACCCCGCTGGCCAGCACCCAGGACGCGAGCGCTTCGTTCGCCCTCGGCGGCGGAGCCGGTGGTGGCGCCCCCGAGCTGCTCCCGACCAGCCAGGCGACGAACGCCTCCGCCGAGGCCCAGAAGCTCTCGGACAACAACAGCATCACCCAGGCCCGCGTCAAGCGTGAGGCCGAAGCGGCCCGCAAGGCCGAAGAAGAGGCCAAGCGGCCCAAGACCTGCATGCCCGCCAAGGGCACCTTCACCTCGGGCTTCGGCGCCCGGTGGGGCACGAGCCACCTCGGCATCGACATCGCGGCCCCGATCGGCACCCCGATCGTCGCGGCCTCCGACGGCACGGTCATCGAGGCCGGACCCGCCAGCGGTTTCGGCCTCTGGGTCAAGGTCCAGCTCGCCGACGGCACGATCCACGTCTACGGCCACATGAACTCGTTCTCCGTACGCGAAGGCCAGAAGGTCAAGTGCGGCGAGGAGATCGCCGAGGTCGGCAACCGCGGCCAGAGCACCGGCCCGCACCTGCACTTCGAGGTGTGGCAGAACGGCACGAAGAAGATCGACCCGCGCCCGTGGCTCGCCGCCCGTGGCGTCAACGTCGGCTGATCGAGTCTCTTTTTCCCTTGCCACACCGGTAATCCCGCCTGCGACACCGGCGCGCCGGGCAACGACGCTCTGGCGCGCCTCCACGACTTCGGCTGTATCCACTCCCCAAGCCGCGTCCGCCGCGAAAGCTGTGCCCACTCCAGCGACCGGGCCCATTCCAGCGACTGTGTCCACTCCAGCAGCGGATTCCGGGCCCTCAGCGCCCTCATGCGACGCCGCCGGGTAATCGCCGGACGAAGTACCCCACCGCGACTTGCCACACTGTGCACAGTCCTGCCGGGCGCCGTCTGAACGGCGGCCATCCGGCGGAAAATCCCCGAGAAGGATCTCGGCACCCGGCTGGCCGCGGCCCGAACAGCCATCGCCGCGCGTGACCGCATACGACACACCGTCCGGCCCCGTCCGGTTCATGCGTCCGCAGTAACGCGCGCCAGGCCGCGACCAGCCTGAGCACTTCCGGCGGTTCCGGACCCCGATCCGAACCCGCCCCTTCTTCAACACCCCGCAGGTATTCCAATACCCCAGCCGCGAGAACCCCAAACAAGACCCCGTCCACACCGTGCGCCCCCTCCCTGGCGGGGCACACCGGCTCGTCCAGCATACCCCAGCGCATCGAACTCGTGTTCGATGACTCAGGTATACGGGAAGGGTCCGACAGTTTTCGGACGCGAGGACGAAACCGCAGGTCAGGGCTAGAGTTTGACCATCGGAACGCTGCCGATGAGCATCAGCCGGACCTTGCCGGCGGCACCGAAGTCGATCGTCGCGGTGGCCCGCGGTCCGGCGCCGTCGCAAGCGATGACGGTGCCCAGCCCGTACTTGTCGTGGCTGACCCTGTCGCCGACGTCGAGCTTCAGCGCGACGGTGTCCTTCCAGCCCTTCCCGAACGGGCTCGTACCCGACGGACCCGACGGCGACGAGGTACCGCCTCCACGGCGGCTCCAGGTTGTCGCCGCACGCGGCGAACCACCCGAGGAACCGAAACCACCCGAGGACGGCGACGGCGCGAGCCTGCGCCAATCGACCAGTTCGCCGGGAAGTTCGTCGAGGAACCGCGAAGCCGGGTTCATCTGCGGTTGGCCCCAAGCGGAGCGCACCATCGAGCGGGAGACGTAGAGCCGTTTCCTGGCACGCGTGATCGCGACGTAGGCGAGCCGTCGCTCTTCGGCCAGTTCGGTCGGATCCCCGAGCGCGCGCATATGCGGGAAGATCCCGTCTTCCCAGCCCGTGCAGAAGACGACGGGGTATTCGAGGCCCTTCGCGGTGTGCACGGTCATCAACGTGACCACGCCCGAGTCGTGCCCGTCTCCGTCGTCGCCGCCGTCGGCCGCGGGGATCGAGTCCGCGTCCGCCACCAGCGAGACCCGTTCCAGGAACGCGGGCAGCGAGCCCGGTTCCGGCACGCCGGGGTCGATCTCGGGCAGTTCGCCCTCCGGTCCGGCGACCTCGGCGGTGAATTCGGTGAATTCCCGCGCGACGGTGACGAGTTCCGTCAGGTTCTCCACCCGCGACGCGTCCTGCGGGTCGTCGGACTCCTCGAGTTCCGCGCGGTAACCGGTGCGCTCCAGGACCGCCTCGAGGATGTCGGCGACCTCGGCGCCGCTCTCGACGATCTCACCGAGTTCGTCCAGCAACTCGACGAAACCGGTGATCGCCTTGGCGGAGCGCGGGTTCAGCAGCGGCACCTCACCGTTGACGGCTCCGCGCAGCGCCTGCGCGAACGAGATGCGCTCCCGCTCGGCGTAGGTCGCGATGACCGCTTCGGCGCGGTCGCCGATGCCGCGTTTGGGGACGTTGAGGACGCGGCGCAGGCTGACCGTGTCCTCCGGGTTCGCCAGCACCCTCAGGTACGCGAGCATGTCGCGGACCTCGCGCCGTTCGTAGAACCGCACACCGCCGACGACCTTGTAGGGCAGGCCGAGCCGGATGAAGATCTCTTCGAAGACCCGGGACTGGTTGTTGGTGCGGTAGAAGACCGCGACGTCGGAGTAGTCCGCTTCGCCCTTGTCCGCCAGCGCGTCGATCTCGCCCGCGACGAACGCGGCCTCGTCGTGTTCGTTGTCCGCGACGTAGCCGACGATCTTCTCGCCGTCGCCCGCGTCGGTCCACAGCCGCTTCGCGCGCCTGTTGGGGTTGCGCGCGATGACGCCGTTCGCCGCTGAGAGGATCGTCTGGGTCGAGCGGTAGTTCTGTTCCAGCAGCACGGTCCGCGCGTTCGGGAAGTCGCGTTCGAATTCCTCGATGTTGCGGATGGTCGCGCCGCGGAAGGCGTAGATCGACTGGTCCGCGTCACCCACGACGCACAGTTCGGCGGGCTCGATCCCCGCCTCGTTCGCCTCGGTGCCGACCAGTTCGCGGATCAACGTGTACTGCGCGTGGTTCGTGTCCTGGTACTCGTCGACCAGCACGTGCCGGAACCGCCGCCGGTAGTACTCGGCGACGTCCGGGAAGGTCTGCAGGAGTTCGACCGTCCGCATGATGAGGTCGTCGAAGTCGAACGCGTTGGCCTGGTTCAGCCGCCGCTGGTACTCGACGTAGACCTCGGCGACGCGGCGCTCCAGGTCGTTGGCCGCGTTCGACGACGCCGTCTCCGGGTCGACGAGTTCGTTCTTGAGGTTCGAGATGTGCACGGCCAGCGTGCGCGCCGCGTACTTCTTCGGGTCGATGTCGAGATCGCGGGCGACGAGGGTGATGAGCCGCTTCGTGTCGTCCGAGTCGTAGATGGAGAAACTCGACGACATCTCCAGCGTTTTGGCCTCGCGGCGCAGGATCCGCACGCACATGGAGTGGAACGTCGACACCCACATGGCGTTGGCGCGGCGGCCGACGAGGTCGCTCACCCGCTCCCGCATCTCCGCGGCCGCCTTGTTGGTGAACGTGATCGCCATGACCTGGCCGGGGTGCACGTCCCGCTCGGCCAGCAGGTAGGCGATCCGCCTGGTCAGTACCCGGGTCTTGCCCGAACCCGCGCCCGCGACGACCAGCAGCGGTGCGCCCGCGTGGGTCACGGCCTCGCGCTGCGCCGGGTTCAGGTCGTCGAGCAGGTCCGTGTGCCGGGGCTTGGCCGGACCGTCCGCTGGGAGATCGAAGAGGGTGTTCATCGCCGGTCCACGCTACAGCGCCGGGCGTAGGCGCCGTTGCCGCCTGTCGTCCGACGCGCGAGCGGTGTTCGCGGCGGAGGATCGGATGCCATGGACACCAACGGAATTCCCTCCCGGCTCAGGGCGGCCGACATCGACAGGGAGCGGGTCGCCTCGCTCATCCAGGCCGCCGGCGGCGAAGGCCGTCTCTCCCTCGAAGAGGTAGAAGAGCGGCTCGGCACTGTGTATTCCACCAAGTACACGGACGAACTCGAGAAGCTCACCTCGGATCTGCCGAAACCCGCCCCGAAGCGGCGTCCGGTCGTCTTCGCGCATCCGGCGGTGCGGATCCACGTCGCGATCGCCGTGGTGGTCGCGGTGCTGTTGATCGTCCGCTGGACGGTTTCGGGCGTGCCGTTCTTCTGGCCGGCGATGCCGATGTTCTGGCTCGCCATGAGCGTGCTCGTGCACGCGCGCGTCCGCGGGGCCCGTCGCGGCTTCCGGCGGGGTGATGGCGTCGCTGTGGCATAATGATCGGCGTGCAGCACGACGCGTTTCGATTTTTTTACGGGATCCGGACACCGGCTCCCGTGATCGCGTAGTGCCCGAAACGCCATCACCCGAAGCCCCGGAGTCCACGGACCCGGGGCTTTCGCCGTCCCGGGGGCCAGCAGGGAATCCGGACCGAAGAGAGGTCCCGATGAACACCACGCAGAAGCCGGATGCCGAAGAACCCGCCGCCACCGCCGAGGAGATCGGTGAACTCCGCAAGGAGATCGACTGGCTCGACAGCGAGATCCTGCGGCTGGTCAAACGCCGCGTCGAGGTGTCCAAGACGATCGGCGCCGCCAGGATGGCCGCCGGCGGCACCAGGATCGTCTACAACCGTGAGATGGACGTGCTGGCCCGCTACCGCGAACTGGGGCCGGAGGGACGGCAGCTGGCGATGGCGCTGCTGAACCTGGGCCGGGGCAGGCTCGGGCGATAGCAAAGGTCCCTTGCTCCCGCCCGCGTCACGATTGCGTGCAGTGAGGCGAAACTCAGGGTGTTCCCCGAGCCATGACGACTCCGGACCAGGCAAACTGGACACATGATTAACCTCATCGCCGTCGTCATCGCGATCGCCGGTGTGCTCGCCGCGTTGGGCCATCTCGGTTATCTCGCCATGCTGAACAACGCGGCGGGTAAGCGAGCGGGAGGCGCGCCCATCGCCCAGTACGTCAGGTCACGCTGGCCGATCGCGGCGGGTACCACCGCGGCCTCGCTTTTCGCCTGGTTGCTCACTAGTGGGGGAACGACGCTCGACTTCATCGCCATTTTGCTTGCGGTGGGTAGCGGTGTGACGGCCACCAAGTCCCTGCAATCGACCCAGCAGAAGTACCGCAGCGGCAACTGAACGGCCGTACCAGCGGGAATAACACTGCGTAGCGTCACTGAGGCCCGTACGGCCGCGCCCGACCGAGTGAAACATCTGCAACTTGCAGAGCGGGTGAAGACTTGCGGGTGTGGAGCTTTTAGTGTGGATCCCGTGAGGACCCTTGCGTCTGGGTCGGGCGATGCCCGTATGGCGCGCGGGGGCATCGGCCCCGCGCGCCCACAGTCGCATGCGCGTGCATTTGCTCGCGAGAGTGCCCGGGAGTCTGCTCGCGAGGGATCCCGTGAACTCGCTGCTCCGTTCGGCTTAACCAGTGTCACTTCGCCGTCAGGGGCGGCCCATGAGGGGGTCGCTCGGACATGAACGGCTGGGCGGAACACCAGGGACGTACCGGACGGAACGGCGCGACGCACGCGGGCCGCCACCGGGCAGGCGGCACCGAGAGCTGGACCCCACCTGTGCCGCCGAGGCGGCAGCGCCCGACCGGGCACGGGCATCACGCGCACAGCGAGTTCGCCCCGCCCTCCACCGGTTCCCTTCCTCTGCCGCCACCGCGGAACAGGAGGGCGCCGAGCCCCGGCTACGCCCCGTCGAGCGGCCGACTGCCGCTCCCCCAGCCCGCTCGCGAGGTCCCCGTGGAACCCCCGGCCCGCGTCGAAGTCTCGTTGGCCGAACCCCCTCGGCTCTCCCCCGAGGAAAGGCGCGCGAAGGCCGCCCAGCGCACGAAGGTGACACTGGCCGCGCCCGCGCCCCGCCGCCCCGAACCAGTGGAGAACGACGACGACGTCCGGGTCTACCTGGCCCCGCCCATCGATGGCCTGAGCACCTTCGACCTCGGTTCCGTGCCCGCTTCGGTGACTCCGCCCAAGACCTGGCGCAAGGCCGCCTGGTTCGCCGCCGCCGCGTCCGCGCTCGTCGTCGTCGGCTTGCTTTTCGCCGGTTCCTTCCTGGTGGGCAAGCCGCTCCCGGAGCAGCAGAGCCAGGGCGGCTGGCCCGGATACCGCGGCGGCAGCCCGATGACCAACGAAGGCCTCGCCGCGAACCCGACCACGCAACCCCAGGGCGGCGCGGCGGGCGACCGGTCCGGTTCCCGATCCGATTCCCCCACCCGCGACGACCGCAGTTCCGCCAACTCCGGCACTTCCCCCGACAGCGAGGGCCCCGGCAGCGGTGGGTCGCAGCCAGATTCGGGCGGACCGGTCACGACCGGCCGGTCCACGCCGCCGTCGAGCGACCGGCCGCAGAAGCCGCCGATCACCCCCGCCGACCGCACGACCACCCCCGCGCCCTGGTACGCGTCGCAGCCGGACGCGCAGGCGATGGGCGACAACACCGAACTCTTCCTCAACACCGTCACCACCGACCCGCACCAGGCCTCCGACGTGACCTCGGGCGGTCTCCGCGAAGAGGGCGCGCAAGGCCTGCGTGAACGCTACGCCGACGTCGCCTACTTCGAGGTGAAGAAGGTCAGCATCGACCAGCGTCGAGGCGTCACGGTCAATACCGTCGAGGTCACTCACAAAGACGGGACGAAGACCATGGAGCAGCGCACCCTGACCTTCGGTGACGACGACAAGATCGTCGACGACGGCATGTAGGTGGCCACGCACGTGCAGGTGTCCCGTTCCTCTGCACGTGCGGTGCGGCGAGCGGTTGTCCCTGGTCCGGGTGGGTGACATAAGCTGCCGTTCGTCGTATCGCGACGGCATTCCGGCGACAGAGCCTGGCCGCGGACCGTCTCCACAGGGTTACCTGACGACAGCAGGGTCCGCACCGTTCAGAAGACGGCCGCGCGGACCAGAGGCGTCGGCCGAACGGCCCAGCGCCTGCCCCGGACCAGAGCGAGGAATTTCGTGCTTGATCGACAGCGCATTCGGCGTGAGGACGCCGTACGTGTCGAGGACGTCATCCCGGAAGAGATCCTGAACGACACCCGCGTCGACCGCGAGTACCTCGAGCAGGTCTTCCGCGAGCCGCAGAAGTTCGTTCCCGCCCGTACCCGTGAAGAGCCGTCGCCGCGGCAGGAGCCCGAAGAAGAGCCGGAAAGCCGCAGTGCCCGGCGGGCGAAGCTGGCAGGCCTGGTCGCCGCCGGACTGCTGGTCGCGGGTGCCGTCGTCACCGCGGGCGTGCTCGCGGGCACCCATCGGCAGAATCCGGCGTCGCGCGCCGGAGCGTCCGAAGTGATGAGCGGAGCCGCCGCGCTCGGCGGGCTCGCCGTCCCGGACTCCTCCGAGCCGCAGCGGAAGCACGAGCCACGAGCCTCGACGGGCACCAGCACGACGACCCAGCCCGCTTCGGGCACCGGCTCGGGTTCGGCCTCGCGACAGGGTCCGGCGTCCAGCAGTTCCAGCCCGAAGCCGGTCGCCAAGCCTGCCGCCGTCAGCACGACCGAGGACAAGATCGACGCGGTCCGGAAGTTCTACCAGACCGTCGACGCCGATCCCGACGGCGCGCTGACGCTGCTCTCGCCGGTGCTGGCCGAGTCCGAAGCGGGTCGGCTGATCCAGGCGTGGAGCTCGATGGACGCCATCCAGATCCAGGACATCCGGGAACAGGCCGACGGCGCCATCCTCGCCGTGGTGACCATGCGCAACCCGGACGGCGGGCTGGTGCGGGTCACGCAGGTACTGGAATTCGCCGACCGGACGACGGGCCTCATCACCGACGCCCGGCTGCTGTCGGCGCAGCACATGTGACGGATACCCGGCGTCGAACCGCCCTCTACCCAGGGCGATCAGAGCGTACCGCGTGTGTGTGCGCAGAGTGAGCGCCTAGCCTTGTCACGAGTCGGTCTCGGAAAAGCCGGCACACAGACCACTACATGTGCATACGCTCCAAGGCTGTGGCGTGCTGAAGGCCGCACCGCGTACGCGGACGACTCCGCGACGTGAAGACGGAGCCCAAAGGGAGGTCGCGTGAGCGACGAGGGTCGCCTGGTCGCCGGTCGATATCGCATCGTCGGGCGGATCGGCACGGGCGCGATGGGTGCCGTCTGGCAAGCGCACGACGAGGTACTCGGCCGCACGGTGGCGATCAAGCAGCTGCTGCTGCAGCCCGGCCTCGAAGCCCAAGGCGCCGAGGACGCTCGCCAGCGCACCATGCGTGAGGGCCGGATCGCCGCCAGGTTGCACCACCCGAACGCCATCTCGGTGTTCGACGTCGTCACCGACGACAACGGGCAGCCGTGCCTGATCATGGAGTACCTGAACTCCACCAGCCTCGCCCAGGTGCTGCAGGAGGAGCGGACCCTCCCGCCGATCGAGGTGGCCCGGATCGGCGCGCAGGTCGCGGCGGCGCTGACCGAGGCGCACGCCGTCGGCATCGTGCACCGGGACATCAAGCCCGGCAACATCCTGCTCGCCCCCAACGGCACGGTGAAGATCACCGACTTCGGCATCTCCCGGGCCAAGGACGACGTCACGGTCACCAAGACCGGGATGATCGCCGGCACGCCCGCCTACCTGGCGCCCGAGGTCGCCATCGGCGGCGACCCCGGCCCCGAGTCCGACGTCTTCTCGCTCGGCTCGACGCTCTACGCGGCCTGCGAAGGCCAGCCCCCGTTCGGCCTCAGCGAGAACACGCTGAGCCTGCTGCACGCCGTCGCGGCCGGGCAGATCATCCCGCCGCGTCAGTCCGGCCCGCTCGCCAGCGTGCTGGCCGTGCTGCTGCATCCGGAGATCCGGCACCGGCCCACCGCCGAAGAGTGCGAAGAGCTGCTGGCCGCTGTCGCGCGCGGTGAGACGCCGCTGGGCGGCCCCGCCGACGAAACCATGCTCGCCGCCCCGGTCGCGGGTGGTCTCGCGGGCGCGGGCGTGACACAGGCCCTCGACAGCGAGTCGGCCGGCCATTCGGGTTCGCTCCTCGACGAACAGGCCGCGGCGGGTCCGTACTACGACGAGGACGACTACCACCAGCCGCCCGCGTCGAACTACCCGGAAGACGACTACGACGGGTACGACAACTACGACGAGACGGCGCTGCTGTCGGAACGCGGCCACCCCGGCGGCGGCCCGGCGCCCACGCGCGCCGTCCCGGTACCCGCGGGCGACTACGACGACGAGCCCTACGACGACGACTACGACACCCCGCCTCCCCCGCCGCCCACCCGTGCGCAGACCAGCCCGGTGGACGAGGACGACGACGAGAAGCCGGGCGCGTGGAAGAAGCCCGCGATCATCGGCGGTGTGGTGGTCGTGGCGCTGGCCGCGCTGGGTATCTGGCTGCTGAGCCCGAACAACCCGGAAACCCCCGCGCAGGTCGGGAACTCTTCGACGAAACCGTCTCCCTCGGCGACCTCTTCGGCTCCCGAGACGACGGAATCGCCGTCGGAGACCACGTCGTCCGAGCCGCCCAAGGAGACGCCGACCTCGTCGAAGAAGACGTCGAGCAAGGCGACCCAGCCCCAGGAGCCGGAGCCGCCGTCGCCGACGAAGACACCCTCCAGGTCTTCGTCGAAGCCGCCGGCGTCATCGTCGTCACCGCCACCGTCGAGCGAGCCCGACCCGCCGTCATCGGCTCCGGCTAATCCGTGATCTGATCCGAGGCTGCAATTGAGTTCTGAAGGTTCCATCGTCGGCGGCCGGTACCGCCTGGACCAGCCCATCGGGCGTGGCCGGGCGGGCATCGTCTGGCTGGCGTTCGACACGCGGCTGCTGCGCACGGTCGCGATGAAGCGGATGTATCTGCCCGTCGGCCTGCCGCCGGACCGGGCGGAGCAGGCCAAGGCCGTCGTCATCCAAGAGGGCAAGGACGCGGCCAAGTTCGAGCACGCCACCGCCATCAAGGTGTACGACGTCCTGCCGGACGGTCCGGACGTGTGGCTGGTGATGGAGTACATCCCGTCGCGCGGGATGGCGACCTTCCTCGCCGAACACGGCAGGCTGACCGCGGAACAGGCCGCCGCGCTGGGCATCATGCTCGGCCGCGCGCTGGCCGCGATGCACGAGGCCGGGGTGGTGCACCGGACGGTCGAGCCGGGCACGGTCCTGCTGGCCGACGACGGCGGCGTGAAGCTCACCGACATCGGCATCACCGGTGGCGGGGCGAGTCCGGCGTACCGGGCGCCCGAGGTGGCGCGCGGCGAACCGGCGACCTCGGCGTCCGACGTGTTCTCACTGGGCGCGACGCTGTACACGGCCGTCGAAGGGGTGCCGCCGTTCGGCGAGGACGGCGAGTCTTCGGAGCGGCCGCCGCAGACCGCCGGTCCGCTGGCGGGCGCGCTGCGCAAGATGCTGCGGGCCGAGCCGAGCGCACGGCCGACGATGGCCGACACGGTCCGCTCGCTGGGCGCGATCACCGAGGGGCGGCAGACGGCGTTCATCCCGCCGACAGCGCCCGCGATGCCCACGGTCCCGGCTTCGATGCCGATGCCGCAGGCGCCGCAGCAGCCGGTTCCGCAGTTCCCCCAGCAGCAACCTCCGCGGTATCAAGCGCCGCAGCAGTACGCGCCGCCGCCGCAGCAGCAGTACCAGCCCGCTCCCGCGCCGGCCGCGACCAAGTCGCCGGACACCCGGAAGTGGCTGATCACCGCGGGTGCCGTGGTCGCGGCGATCCTCATCGGGGTGCTGTTCGCGGAACTGTTCCTGATTTGATCACAGCCGCTCACGGACCAGCGTCACCAGTTCGACGGGACGGCTGAGGTACGGGCTGTGACTCGCCCGCCAGGTCACCGTCGTCTCGCAGCGCGCGGCGTAGTGGACGACCATTTCCGGGATGAGCGCCCGGTCTTCGGTGCAGGTGAGGTAGGTGGTCGGGGTGTCCTTCCACGCCGCGCCCTCCGGGGACTCGTCGAAGATCGTGACGGGTTCCGGCCGCAGCAACGCCGTGGCGCGCTCGGCGACGGCGTCCGTGCAGTCGGCGTACATGGCCTCGCGGACGGCGGCGAGGTCGAGATGGGTCAGGCCCGCGTCATCGAAGATCAAGGGGACCTGGGCGGGTTCGCGGCCGGTCTCCTCTTTGGCTCGCTCGATCCAGTACTGCGCGGTTTCCCCCGGCTCGCTGACGATCGCGGCCAGGTAGATCAGGTGCGAGGCCCCCTGAAGCCCACTGGCGGTCAGGCCGCCGAAGGAGTGCGCCAGCACCACCGGCGGCTCGGCCGCTTGGTCGACGATCTCCTGAACGATCCGGGTGGTTTCGGCGATCGGGAGGGCACCGAGGTCGGGAACGGTGACGTCTGCGCCGTCCCGGCGCAGGCGCTCGACGACGTCGTCGAAATGGGCGGGCTGGTGCCAAGAGCCGTGCAGGACGATCAAGGGACGCACGGAGGTCCTTTCTCTGGCGGGAATGTGGCTTCCCCGCCAGGCTGTCGACCGCCGCTACGGCTGATCAAGCTCAGCCGGTTTTCCTGCCCACCTGATCACTCCCGCCTACCTGTCCGGTCAGGGCTCCTTCGCGGATCGCGCTGAGGAACCGCCGTACCGCGGGGTGTTCCCTGGCGTGCGCGGCGACGGCCGCGTGAATGGACCGCACCGGATCGGGACGGCGGACCTTGCGGATGGCGACGCCGGGATGCGGGGCGCCGAGGCCGAGTTCCGGGATCAGCGCGACCCCGAGCCCTGCGGCGACAAACCCTTGCGCCGTCTGGTAATCCTCGGATTCGACAACATGGTTGGGGGCGAATCCGGCCGCGCCGCAGGCGTCGAGCAGGATGTCGCGGCAGGCACCGGGGAGACCGTCGACGCCGACCCAGGGATCCTCCGCGAGTTCGGCCAGGTCGAGGACGCGCTTACGGGCGAGCCGGTGGTTCCTCGGCAGGATCGCGCGGTACGGGTCGTCGAGGAGGTGCACGTACTCGACGCCCTTGACCACGGGCGTGCTGCTGGGGAGCACGATCATCGCGACGTCCGCCTTGCCCGACTCGATCTCGGGCATCGAATCGTCGGGCTCGACCAGTTTCAGGTCGAGGCGGACGCCAGGGAAGTCCCGGCGCAGCGCGGCGACGGCCAACGGGACCAGTGACGCACCGGCGGTGGCGAAATAGCGGATCGCGAGCCTGCCGGTGCGGCCTTCCTTGAGCTCGGTGAGCGCGGCCTCGGCCTTGGCGAGCTGGGTGCTCAGCGTTTCCGCGTGTTCGGACAGCAGCGAGCCGGCCGGTGTCGGCCGTACACCGCGGCCGACGCGTTCCAGCAGTTCGACGCCCGCTTCCCGTTCCAGGGTGGACAACTGCTGGCTGATGGCGGAAGGTGTGTAGCCGAGATTCCGGGCGGCGGCGGTGATCGAGCCACTGCTGATCACAGCTCGGAGGACCTGCATACGGCGTACGTCCAGCATGGTCGGATCTTACAGTTCTTCTTAAGCCTCCCTGCAGTTATTTTCGCTTGTCCTTACGCGTCGGCGCGGCGAAGCTGGGCCAGGCACGAAGGAGGACTGGGGTGGGCGAGACCAAGACCCTGCTGCGGATCGGCGCGCTGGCGCTCATGTGGGGATCGAGTTTCTTCTGGATCAAACTGGGGCTGGAGGCGTTCTCCCCGGTGCAGCTGGTGCTGGCGCGGGTGGCGCTGGGGGCGGCCGTGCTGATCGGGCTCTGCTACCTCGGGCGGGACCGGCTGCCGTCGGGACGGCGGATCTGGGGACATCTGGCCGTCGCGGCGTTCTTCCACAACGCGCTGCCGTTCCTGCTGTTCGCCTGGGGTGAGCTGACCGTCGATTCGGGGATCACCGGGGTCCTGAACGCGACGACGCCGTTGTGGGTGCTGGTCGCCGCGCCGATGCTGGGCGCGCGGACGAAGATGACCGCGGTCCGGGTCGCCGGGCTCGTCGCGGGGCTCGCCGGGATTTTGCTGATCTTCGCGCCGTGGGAGGCATCCGGCCTGCTCAGCTGGGGCGCGCTCGCCTGCCTCGCGGCGGCCGCGAGCTACGGGTTCGCGTTCGTCTACGAGGGCAAGTACCTGACCGGGACCGGCGACTCGCCGATGTCACTGGCCGGTGGGCAGATGCTGCTCGCGACCGGGTTCCTGCTGCTGGCGATGCCGATGGGCGGATTCGAGCCGGTGCACCTGAGCGCCGGCGCGGTCGTCGCGATCGTGGTGCTGGGGATCGGGTCGACCGGTATCGCGTTCGCGTTGAACTACCAGCTCCTCGCGAGCGAAGGCGCCGTCGCGGCTTCGATCGTCGGGTATCTGCTGCCGGTGGTGTCGGTGCTGCTGGGCGCGGTGTTCCTGGCCGAGTCGCTGAACTTCCGGGTGATCGCCGGGATGGTCGTCGTGCTGGGCGGCGTCGCGCTGACCCGGCTCCGCCCGAGGGAGCGGGGGACCTTTGCTACCGCCCCGGTGGCGGAGCGCCCCCTCGCCACCGCCGGGGAGACGACGCCGTGACCGCGACGACGACGTTGTGGCGGCCGACCGGCCCGGCCGAACTCGGCCTCGTCCGCGAGTCGGGGTGGCGGGAGTGGCCGCCGCGGCTCCCGGAACAGCCGATCTTCTACCCGGTGCTGAACGAGGACTACGCGATCAAGATCGCGCGTGACTGGAACGTGCGGTACGACGGCGCGGGCTTCGTGACGCGGTTCGACGTCGAGACCGAGTTCGTCAAGCGGTACCCCGTTCAGCAGGCTGGCGGGAAGACCATCCTGGAGCTCTGGGTACCGGCCGAAGAACTCGCCGAGTTCAACGCGCACATCGTGGGGAAGATCGAGGTCACACACGAATTCGGTCCCGCGCCAGAGCGCGTTTAGCGGGCTGAACGCGACGCGGTGCGGTGGGGCCCGGGGGCTCACCGCATCGCGTTTAGCCCGCTAAAGGCGACACGGCGTCAGAGGACGGAGACGACGAGCAGGGCGGCCATGACCAGCTCGACCCAGAAATAGAGCCAGCTCGGATAGAACCGCTCCGGCCGCTCCGCGAACCGCGCGACCAGCCGCCCGGAGGCCATCCCGACGAGTGCGACGGCCACCGCGATCGCGACGCCCCGCTGGATGCCGCCGACGTCGAAAGCCGCGAAACCGAGCAGCACGGCGATCGCCACCCCGAAGCCGCCGTAGACCGCGCGGACCTCGGTCCGCGCGGTCGCGGAGTCCAGCGTGATACCGAAGGGCCGGATCAACCGGCGCGGCGCGACGAGCCCGAGCAGCCCCATCCCCAGGAAGAACGCGGCCACCAGGCCGATGAGGACGGGCGCCATCTAGACGAGACGCCGGTCGGAAGCCCAGCGCGAAAGCTCGTACCGGTTCGAAAGCTGGGTCTTCCGCAGCACGCTCGACACATGCGTCTCGACGGTCTTCACCGAGATGAACAGCTCGGACGCGATTTCCTTGTACGCGTACCCGCGCGCGAGCAGCCGCAGCACGTCGCGTTCCCGCGGCGTCAGCAGGTCGAGGTCCGGGTCACTGATCGGCGCGGAACCCGGCCGGTCGGCGAACGCGTCGAGCACGAATCCGGCCAGCCGCGGCGAGAACACCGCGTCGCCGTCGGAAACCCGCACGACCGCGCGCACGAGTTCCTTCGACGAGATCGTCTTCGTGACATAGCCACGCGCCCCGGCACGGATCACGGCGATCACGTCCTCCGCGGCGTCGGAGACCGACAGCGCGAGGAACACGACATCGGGCAGTTCCGGGCGGACCCGGCGGAGCACCTCCGCGCCGCCACCGTCCGGCATGTGCACGTCGAGCAACACGACCTGCGGTTTGGTCCGCGCGATCCCGGCGACCGCCTCGGCGACCGAGCCCGCCTCACCGACCACGCGCACGTCGTCGGTGATCGAATCCAGTTCGGTGCGCACGCCTGCCCGGAAGAGCGCGTGGTCGTCGACGAGGAAGACCTTGACCGGCTCCCGCGTCTGCTGGTTCTCCGTCACGATGCTCCCTCGCTCGCCCTGTGCACTGAGCATAGCGACCTCACGCCGCGCCCTTCCCCGCCTTGACCGGCATCTCCAGCTGGACCTCGGTGCCTTCACCCGGTGCGGTACGCAGTTTGCACTTGCCCCCGTGCCGTTCCATCCGCCCCCGGATGGAATCGGCGAGTCCGTGCCGGTCGGCCGGGACGACGTCGGGATCGAATCCCTTGCCCCGGTCGCGCACGAAGACCGTCACCGCTGTCGGCTCGACCTCGGCGTACACGCTGACCTCGTCGACACCCGCGTGTTTGGCGGCGTTGACGATCGCTTCGCGCGCCGCCTGAACCAGCGCGGTCAGCGGTTCGTTCAGCGTGGCTTCCCCCACCACGACCTGCTGAACCGAAATCGCGAAGGCGTCCTCGACCTCGCCGCACGCGGCCGCGAGCACCTCGGACAGCTGCCCGCTGATCGTTTCCTCGTCGGTCTTCTGGCTCTTGCCGTACCCCGTCGGCCCGTACAGCCAGGCGCGCAGCTCGCGTTCCTGACCGCGCGCGAGCCTGGCGACCTCGCGCGGCGATTCCGCCTGCTTCTGGATCAGCGCGAGGGTCTGCAGGACCGAGTCGTGCAGATGCGCGGCGATCTCGGCGCGTTCGTCGGTGCGGACGCGGGCGGTGCGCTCGTCGGACAGGTCGCGGACCAGGCGCAACCAGAACGGGACGGTGAGCACGGCGACCCCGAACAGCGTCGCGATCACCGCGACCAGCGCGAACTTGACCTGGTCGATACTGCCGCTCTGCAGGACGACGACGCCGATCCCGGTCATCACCAGCGCGACACCGGCGACGACGCGGATCGCGGCCGACCAGCCCCCGCCGCCGAGGAACGCTCCGGCGACACTGTCCTTCGCCCCGAGACGCCAGCGGCGTCGCTGCGACTCGTCGGCCTCACGCCAGACGACCGCCGCACCGATCATGGCCAGCGCGAGCGGGATCGCGAGCCAGCCGCTGATCAGGCCGGTCAACGTGCCGCTGGCGACGGCGAGGCCGACCCCGAGCGCCATCAGGCCGAAAGCCTGCTGCTTCTCCTTCGGGGCGGATTTCTCCTGCTCCCGCGCGATCTCACCGGACTGCTGCTGGACGAAGACCCAGAGCAGGCCGTATGCGAGCAGGCCGACGCCGTTCATCGCGGACAGCAACGCGAACGCCGTCCGGACCCAGAGCACCTTGACGCCGAGGTGATCGGCGAGCCCGCCAGCCACACCCGCGATGGCCCGGCCGGACCGGCGGCGGTACATCTTGGGCGGTTCGAACTGCGTCAAGGGCGGGACGACGGGCACCGGCACCGGAGGGCGCTCGATGATCGTCGGTTTCGCCTGCCCGGCGAGGTCGGTGGGGGCGGGTTCCTGCACGTTCTCCATGGTCACACGCCAGGAGGTACTGATCCATCGGGGAAACCCCTGACTCTTCCCGCTGGGGGAAACCTCAGGGACGTTCCCGGATGTGTCGGGTGTCCACCGGGGCGCATTCTTTGTGGCATGAGTGGGAGTGAGACACAAACGCCGAAGCGCGGCCCCGCGGCCGGCTTCGAGGAGACCGTCAAGGATTTCTGGCGGAGCAGGCCGGTCCGCCCGGTGCACGGCCGTAAATTCGCCGGCGTCGCGGCCGGGATCGGCTACCGGTACGGCATCGACCCGACCGTGGTCCGCGTCGCGCTGGTCGCCGCGACCGTGTTCGGCGGCTTCGGCGTCTTCGTCTATCTGCTGGGCTGGCTGTTCCTGCCGCAGGAGGGTGATCGCGTTTCCGCGTTCGAGGGCCTGATCGGCCGGGGCCGCGCGTCGAGTTCGCCGGCGTTCGCGGTGTTGCTGCTGATCCTGCTGTTCCCTGGTCTCACCTGGACCCTGAGCGGCGGCTGGATGACCGATGGCACGGGGCTGATCGGCTTCGCGCTGGTCGCCGTCGCGCTGTACCTGCTGCATCGCAATCGCGGGCAGTTCAACCGGCCGGTGATGCCCGCTCCGGCGTATCCGACCGCGGCGTTCTCGATGGCGTCGGCGTCGGCCTCCGCTTCGACGGCGACCGAGGGCGGCTGGGACCCGCTCGCGGCCGACCCGTCCGGCTGGGACCTGCCGAACGCGTCGTCGCCGTTCGGTGGCGGTGGCCTGCCGCCGCAGACCCCTCCGCCGCCTCCCCCACCGCCGGCGCCTCGCGGCCGGAAGTCGAAGATCGGCGCCGCGACGTTCGGGGTCGCCGTACTGGTCGCCGGGGTCGGCACCGTCCTCGCTCTGGACGGCGAGGCGTGGTTCACCATGCAGCACGTCGTCGGGCTCACCCTCGGCGTGGTCGGCATCGGACTGGTGGCAGGCTCGTTCGTCCGGGGCGGTCGCGGGTTGATCGGGCTGGCGGTGCCGCTGGCGATCGTCGGGATGGCGCTGACCACGGTGCCGTTCGAGAACTTCTCCGTGAAGGGCGGTGTGGGCGACCTGAGCGTGACGCCGAGTCAGGTGTCCGAGGTGCTGCCCGAGTACCACCGTTCGGCCGGGGACATCGACCTCGACCTGACCAAACTGCCCGCGGGGACATCGGTGACCACGAAGGTCACCAGTGGGGCGGGAACCTCGACGGTGCTCGTGCCGAGGAGTGCCGAGGTGAAGGTCACCTGCGAGACGGGGGCGGGGGACGTCGACTGCCTCGGTCAGACGCGCTCGGGGGTCGGTGAGGACGCGATCGACTTTACCGCGCCAGGCGACAGTGGCCAGAGGATCGTCCTGCAGGTCAAGAACGGTGTCGGAAACGTGGAGGTGCGTCGTGGCTGAGTACGACTACGACAAGTACGACAGCGCGCAGGCCCAACCGGCGAAGCGCGGAGTGGACGTCTTCACCCTGATCGTCGGGATCGCGACGCTGCTGGTGTCGGGTTACGTCCTCTCGGACGGCTCCACATGGCTCCCGCAGTTCGACTTCCGGTGGGTCATGGCGGGCGGGGCGATCTTCGTCGGCGTCCTGCTTCTCGCCGCTTCGCTGCGCAAGAGCCGCCGCTAGCGGCCACGCTCACGAACCACTCCCTCAGAAGGCCCCGGCCCCTCGCCGGGGCCTTCACCTTGCGCCCACCTGCGGGAGGACGCTCCGCCCCGCCCAAGTGCCCAGGCGACGCGGATCGCGTTTAGCCCGCTAAACGCGAGTCGGAGGGGTGCGGGTCACTCCCACTCGATGGTGCCCGGCGGCTTGGACGTGACGTCCAGGACCACCCGGTTCACCTCGGCGACCTCGTTGGTGATGCGGGTCGAGATCCGCTCCAGAACCTCGTAGGGCAGCCGCGTCCAGTCCGCGGTCATCGCGTCCTCGGACGACACCGGCCGCAGCACGATCGGGTGCCCGTAGGTCCGCCCGTCGCCCTGCACGCCGACACTGCGGACGTCGGCCAGCAGCACCACCGGGCACTGCCAGATCTCGTCGTCCAGCCCGGCCGCGGTGAGTTCCTCACGCGCGATGGCGTCCGCCGCGCGCAGCGTCTCGAGCCGCTCGGCGTCGACGGCGCCGACGATCCGGATGCCGAGCCCCGGCCCGGGGAACGGCTGCCGCCGCACGATCGTCTCCGGCAGCCCGAGCTCCAGCCCGACGCGGCGCACCTCGTCCTTGAACAGCAGGCGCAGCGGCTCGACGAGTTCGAACTGCAGGTCGTCGGGCAGTCCGCCGACGTTGTGGTGGCTCTTGATGTTCGCCGCACCCTCGCCGCCGCCGGATTCGACGACGTCCGGGTACAGCGTCCCCTGCACCAGGAACTTGTAGTCGCCCTCGGCCTTGAGGTCGCGCTCGGCCTGCTCGAACACGCGGATGAACTCGCGCCCGATGATCTTGCGCTTCTCCTCGGGGTCGGTGACCCCGGCGAGCGCGTCGAGGAACCGCTCGCGCGCGTCGACGGTGACCAGGTTGACCCCGGTGGCTGCGACGAAATCGCGCTCGACCTGTGTCCGCTCGCCGGAGCGCAGCAGACCGTGGTCGACGAACACGCAGGTCAGCCGGTCACCGATGGCGCGCTGCACCAGCGCGGCGGCCACCGCGGAGTCGACACCGCCGGAGAGCCCGCAGATCGCGCGGCCGTCGCCGACCTGTTCGGCGATGCGGGTGACCTGCTCGTCGACGATGGACGAGGTCGTCCACTGCGGCCGGATGCCCGCGATGTCGTGCAGGAAGCGGCGAAGCACCTCCTGGCCGTGCGGCGAGTGGTGGACCTCGGGGTGGTACTGAACGCCGGCGAAGCGGCGCTCGACGTCTTCGAACCCGGCGACCGCGGCGCCATCGCTCGACGCGGTCACGGTGGCGCCCTCAGGGGCCTTGGTGACGCTGTCGTTGTGGCTCATCCAGGCGGGCTGGGTGTTCGGCAGGCCGGCGTGCAGGACGCCGCCCTCACCGGCGACGCGGACCTCGGTGCGGCCGAACTCGCGGATCCCGGTCGGTTCGACCGTGCCGCCGAGGGCCTGCGCGAGCACCTGGTGGCCGTAGCAGATCCCGAGGATCGGCACGCCCGCGTCGACCAGCCCGGGGGCGAGCGCGGGGGCGTTCTCCGCGTACACGCTGGAAGGACCACCGGAAAGGATGATGGCGGCCGGATTCTTCGCGAGGATGTCCTCGGCGGTGGCGGTGTGCGGGACGACTTCGGAGTAGACCTGGGCCTCACGTACGCGGCGCGCGATCAGCTGCGCGTACTGCGCCCCGAAGTCCACGACGAGTACCGGACCGGTGGGACTGGGCACCTGAGACCTCCTGATCAGAGCAGCACGCTTCCCCACCATCGTCCCAGGTGGGCCCGGTCACCCCGCCGCCAACCCCCAGACGATTCAGGACAGTCGCTGACCGCTAGGGGGCCTACCGTCGGAGACATGGGCATCGACTGGAGCAAGGAACTCTCCGAACAGCTCGACTGGCACTGGACGCGGCACCTGCGGCCCCGGCTGAACACCCTCACCGACGACGAATATCTCTGGGAACCCGTCGAGGGTTGCTGGACGATCCGCGCGAGCAAGACCGGCGAGATCCAGATCGACTGGGCGTCTCCGGAACCGTCACCGCCGCCGGTGACGACGATCGCCTGGCGGCTCGCCCACATCATCGTCGGCGTCTTCGCGATGCGGAACGCGTCGCACTTCGGCGGCCCGTCCGTCGACTACCAGACCTTCCCGTACGCGGCTTCCGCCCAAGAAGCGCTGAAGCAGCTCGACGACGCCTACGCGCACTGGCGCGACGGTGTCCGCCGCCTCTCCCCCGAAGACCTCGCGAAGCCGTGCGGCCCGGCCGAGGGCCCGTACTCCGAATACCCGCTCGCGACCCTCGTCCTGCACATCAACCGGGAGGCCATCCACCACGGCGCCGAGGTCCTCCTCCTGCGCGACCTCTACCGGCGGCGTCGCGTTTAGCCCGCTAAAGGCGCTCCCCGGCCGCGGGGGGGGTTTTGGGGGATAACCGCCGCCCCCCCAAAACGGCCCCGCCCCGGAACGGCACCGCGGTCG